>JAFGDZ010000042.1 GCA_016931855.1 Bacteroidales bacterium | reverse complement strand
GGGTATTGGTGGTGGTATTCTGATATTACGCCACTTCGTGGCTGGTTGTTATTCGCGAAGGCGCTAAAGGGGACAATCCCTGACAGGGTTTGGAACCCTGTCAGGTTTTGTTGCCTAATCCTCACTGCCTTAAATCACCACAAGATTTTGTGGCGCTACATGCGAGGGGGATTATGGTGCAATCGGATAATTCCTTAAATCGCCACAGCGTGCCGTGGCGCTACATGTGGGGTAATTGTTGTTGGTATTCTGATAATCCCAAACACGCCACGGCATGCCGTGGCGCTACGGCAACCTACATCTTAATACCTCCTCTTCGTCACCTCCATCCTCTTCCTTCTTGCTATAATTCCAACTAACTTCCTCCTCTTCTTTGCCACAAATTGGCTACCTTGCAACCTCTTTCAAATTCGACTTATTATGGCGTATAAACTCATTGAGGTTTCCTGTAAAAAGTCACATAATGACTTTCTTGAGCTTCCAGTTAAGCTGTACAAAAACGAGCCAAACTGGATTCGTCCGCTCAATAACGATATCGAAGATGTTTTTAACCCTAAGACTAATAAGCTCTTCCGCAAGGGAGAAGCTATTAGGTGGGTTCTGTTCAATCACAACCAACAGCCCATTGGACGTGTTGCTGCATTTATTGATAGGGAAACGGCTAAAAGCTACGAGCAACCTACTGGTGGAATGGGTTTTTTTGAGTGTATAAACGATAAGGATGCTGCGTTCCTGCTCTTTGATGCGTGTAAGCAATGGCTACAGGATAGGGCAATGGAGGCAATGGACGGCCCAGTAAACTTCGGCGATAGGGATCGCTGGTGGGGGCTGCTTATTGATGGCGATTTCCCTCCCAACTACTGCATGGATTACCACAAAAGCTACTACAAGGAGCTGTTTGATGCCTACGGCTTTAAACCCTATTTTTACCAGTACACCTACTACAGACCTGTTAATGCGCAGGATGTTGACCCTGTTATTTGGGAAAAGGCGGAGCGCATAGCAAAAAATCCTGCCTATACAATTAAAAGCATTGAGCGAAAAAGGGTTAAGCAATTTGCCATCGACTTTAAAACCATTTACAATAACGCCTGGGGGCGTTATACTGGCGTTAAAAAGATTACCGATGCGCACGCCATGGCGCTCCTTAAAACCGTTAAGCCTATTCTTGACGAGGACTTAATGTACTTTGCTTACTACGAGGATGAACCGGTTGGCTTCCTTATTATGCTTCCCGATATAAATCAGGTGGTTAAGCACCTAAACGGCAAGTTTAATCTGTTTAATAAGCTCCGATTCCTTTACCTGTTACGAGTTAAGAAGATTTGCACCAAAGCCGTTGGTATCATTTTTGGTATTGTAGCAAGGCATCAGGGCAAGGGTCTTGAGGGCGCAATGGTTAACGAGCTGGCAAAAAAGGCGCTTAGGGATGATTTTCAGTATAAGGATATTGAGCTTAACTGGATTGGCGATTTTAATCCAGGAATGCGCCGGGTGGCAGAACAAATTGGTGGCAAAGTGCGTAAGACTCATGTTACCCTAAGGTATATGTTCGACCCAACTAAAGAGGTTACCCCTCCACGAAGGGTGAGCTAGGAAGAGGAAGAAGAGGAGGTATGTGAGGAAGAGGAGGAAGGGTGAGAAAGAAATCGGTAGCCTCGGGTGTATATAAAACACAGAGAAACAGAGAAGACTGAGGCCGCAGAGGGGATTTTTAGTTAGAAGGAGGGGAAGAATATGAGGGAAATGTAGAAGGCAAAAACGTTAGACATTAGTAACCTGTAACGCGTCACAAAGAGAGAGGAAGTGGTCGGAAGTTTGCGAAGACATAATAACACGGAAAATCTTAAACCCCAAAGGGGTGTTATAAGAGAGAAGTGGAAGATGCGGAATACTCGGAAGTTAGTCGGAAGTAGCGCACGAATCTTCAACCCCAGCGGGGTGGCATATTTGTAGAACCAATAGCACCACCAATAATAAAACCCCGAAGGGGTGACATAAGAGAGAAGGGAAGAAGGAAGACTCGGAAGTGAGCGGAATTCCTAAAACACAGAGAAACTGAGAAACCTGAGAGCGCAGAGTGGATTTTTAGTTAGAAGGAGGGGAAGAATCGGAAGTGAGCGGGAAGCTGTAACTAGTAACCTGTCTCTTGTAACAAATTAAGAAGGGGAGGAAAATGAGGAAGAGGAGGAAGGAACACACAGAAACACGTGATTCGGCAACCCTATATGCATTGCCGCTGTGGTAATTGGAAAATGAAAATTTGTGCAAATTCGTAATATTGGTTCAATCCGTGTTCTATCATCACTAAAACAAAAAATATACACCAAAATATGGCAAACTATTTACCACTACGTAGTACTCTGGTTGCACTATTTCTGCTTATCGCGGTTCAACTTTTTGCCCAGCGTGATATTGAACCCAAGCTAATTTTCTCCGATACTGCAAACTACCAGTTCTCTGGCGAATGGCAATACCTAAGTACCGATATCTACCTGTTCAACGGGGAGAAGTTTAGCAATCTAATTAACGAGCTGGACTTTGCTAAAAAGGAGCCCAAGGGCGGATTTTTTCGCAAAAAGGGTCTGGCCGAGGAGTACCTAGAGTACCTTTTTATAACCGCAAGCCTAAAAAACGTAAAGTTCTTTGGGAACAACGATGTTACCTATCCGCTATACAATTTCCAGATATCAAAGGATAAGGACTCTAAGTACAGAACATACGTTAGCGATAACATAGACCATATTCGCATTATCGATAACCTGCCGCTGTATTCGGCAAGCGATTACATTGATGCCGAGATACGAGTAAAAGCTATCACCAATAACGATCAGGATCAGATACTTGGACTGGTTGCCTCGCAGCTAAAGAATATCGCCAAAATAAAAACCCCAACCGATGCCGTACTGGGCATCATTGGTGAGTTTGGTAACTTTATTGAGTCAAACACCCGCAAAAAGGAGTACCGCTTTGCCTCAACCATCAGGCTATTTGAGCAGAAGAACTTTGATACCCGACTTCACTCAGTAAAAATATATGCCTTACAAACAGCCAATAGCAAAGATGTTTGGGTTGATACTGAGCCCATTTCCCTTCTTTTGGATACCATAGACCACTCATCGCTTAACAGGCATGTGCTTAAGGAGCTTATCAACCTATCGGAGTACCCATTTATTGTGGTGGCTAACTACAAATCGCTCTACAAAATGGAGCAGGTAACTGGCGATGAGGTGAACTTTGCCAATATCGAGAAGCGTAAGCTAAAGATTGAGAACGATTTCCGCACAGGCCTAATAAATGCCGATACCTATAGACAGGAGAAGGATTTTATTGGCTTCCTAACCGTTTTTGCCAACCTAAAGAACCACCTTGAGGTTTACAGCCTAAACTACAAAACGGGTAACACCGAGGCCATTAGCGTTAGCCTGTTCCGCCTGCTACAGTTCTACCGCCAGCTGCTAAAGACTAACGACGAGATTCTGTTTAAGTACAAGGGCAACAGCGCGTTTTACTCGGTTTTCAAAAAGGAGTACGAGTCCATTCTTGGCTATGCCGCGCTTTACCTCGACGACGACCACAACCTAAAGAACCTCAAGAACTTAGTTCAATCGTTGGTTTACCTTGAGTCGAACCCAGAGCCCTCCAAACAACCCGAGATAGAGGCTTACGTTGAAGCGCTGCGATTCTCCGATGTATTCAAACCCGAGCACACCAGCCAAAGCATGGAAGGGCAGCTAATACGCTCACACCTACAGCGTTTGGAAGATAACCTATACCAGTTGTCGTTTGAGAAGGATGTGCTTGCGCTGGAAAAAACACCAGCTTCGCCCAAAACCAAGGATGCGGCAGAGCCTTTACGCAACAAACTGCGTAGCACATCGTGCGGAATTTGTAAGGAGCGGGGACTTGCAGCCATTAAAGCTTTTGCTGCCCGAATGGACGAGTATAACCTCACCATTGCCAGAGCCAAAAACGACAGCCTTAATAGGGTGCTTCAACCGTGGTTCTTTAGCCAGCTTGAGAAGTTAAGGCTATCGAAAAAGAACTTACAGATTATTTACCCCGAAACCAATGAGCTTGAGAGCTATACTTACCTCAATAACAAGTTGCTAGAAGCTGAGCGGGATATTCGTAACCTACAGGATTACACAAAAATTGACCTAACGGGCAAAGACCTTTCCATAGTACTTACCCTTAACGAGAAGGTGGTTAGGCAAAAAGTCCAAGTTGAAGAAACCTTTGACTTGGTATGCGGCCTTAAACCCGATGTTTGCAACCAGAACCTAAAACCTGTTACCGAGGTTAAACCCGAAAGTGATAAGCCAACAAGCAACCTGACAGAGCTGTTCCAAACTGCCGATTCTGTTGTCCGACAGGCAAATATCTTTATTGCCATTTTCGATTTTCAGCTAAAGAAGGCGCAACAGGAGAAGGAGATATCGCCAGAGAGGCAAGAAAAGGTGAGTAGCGCCGAGAGGCTACTAAATCAGCTAAAGGTGGCGGTTAACCTTTACCATGAGTCGAAGCAGAAAGGCACTTCCAGCCCTAAGATTGAGAAGGATATAAACATCCTACTGCGTGATACCAGCGATGCGCTTGCTGAGCTGGAGCGGGAGACGAATTGATTGTGTTTGGTGTATTGTGTTTAGTGTTTAGTTCTCTTGAACCTCAAACCTCGAACCTTGAATATCGAATATTGAACCTCGAATCTTGAACCTTGAACCTTGAATCTTGAATCTTGAATCTTGAACCTCGAACCTTGAATCTTGAACCTCGAACCTTGAATCTTAAACCTTGAATCTCGAACCTCGAATCTTGAATCTCGAACCTTGACCTCCCAAGACTAAACACTAAAAACTAGACACAAAACACTCACATAAAACACTCACATAAAACAAACGGGCTGCCCCACATAAGGACAGCCCGTTTTATATGTGTACTACCAGAAGCTACTCTAGCTTAGCAGCTTCGGCCTTTGCCTTGTCAATAATGGCTTGCGCCTTTACATCGGCCTCTTTAATAACCTTTTGCGCAGAGGCTTCACCCTCCTTGCGCAGCTTATCGGCTGCTTTTTTGGCCGCTGCTTTGGCCAGCGGATTCTGGTTTTTAGCCTCGTTCTCAAGCTTAGTCGCATTAGCCTCGGCCTCCTTACGGATTTTATCGGCAAGTACTGCCGCTTCGGCTCTCACCTTTTCCGCCTCAACCTCGGCATCGGCAATAAGCTTCTGAGCCTGCTCGCTAGCCTTTTTCTTGGCCTCATCCTTTGCCTGCTCTTTTACAACCTCTTTGGTCGATTCCTTTGCGCTCTGCTTAGAATCGCCAAAATCCATCTTAACCTCAGGCTTAGTAACGGTTCCCACAACCTTAAGCTTAACGTTAATTTGCTTGGGCTCCTCAACCTTAACACCCTTTGACGATGCCAACGCAGCTAGCCCCGATATTAAATCGGCACCCTTGCCAAGCATGGCGGTGGGTACAGCCATTTTAACATCGTAGTTAAGGGTTTGGTCCATGCCCATATCGCCGCCAAAGTTGGTTTTGATTCCAGCAATATCAGTATCGAATGGGTCGATATAAATTCTGCCATCCCTTATGCTAAACGTTGTGTTCACATCCTTTAGCGATGGATTGCGCAGCTTATCGTTTTTAAGGGCGTCGGCAATTTTACCAAAGGTAGGAGAGTCGTTTATGGCAATGGTTTTGGACTGGAATCGTCCCTGTGCGTTAATGGAGCTAAGCACGGGGCTCATGGTGGTATCAATAAGTGTGGTTAAATCGAACTTGGTTGATATTTTGCCAGAGAGGTTTTTAGCGGCTGGCGCCATCTTCTCAATTGACGAGAATGAGCCGAAGGTTGTTGGTATATCAAAATCGGTGATATCTAAATTGAAGGCGGCCTTTGGCTCTTTGATATCAGCTGTGCTGTACTCTCCGGTCATTACCATTGAGCCCTGTAGCAGCTCCATGCCCAGCTTATCCATTATTACACGCCCCTCGGCAACGCGCACCTTACCAGCAATGTTGGCAATATCAAGCTTATCGTAGTAAACCTTTTTAAGGTCAACCTTTAGGTTGAAATCAATATTATTTGGCACCTCAATTAGCGACATTGCCGTTGTATCTTCCTCAACCACAGTGGTGGTATCGGTTGGAACGCCAGACATAATCTCGTTGGCATCAATAAGGTTAGATGCAAGGGTTAGGTTACCCCTAAGAATTCCATCGCTTAGGGCAAAGGGAATAAAGTTCTCTAACCGCCCAGCCATGCTGAAATCGGTTTTACCCATGCTTGCCTTAAAGGTTGATAGCTCCACAAACTTAGGGCTAAAAACCAGCTGGGTTTCCGATATTTGCAGCTCCTTTGGCAAATCGGGGCTGTTAAACACAAAGCCAGCTAGGGCAAGCTTACCATCGGCAAGGAACTTCTCGTACTGCTCACTCTCAATGTATGATAAGCGGCCGCCAAACTTAAGGTTGGCATCAAGAATACCCTTTAAGGTGATGCTATCCATTGGCACCACATCGGCCAGGGTGTTAAAGTCGATTTTGCCATTAACAAAACCGTTAACCTCCATGTCGCTCATTGGGGTTTTAACATGAACCTCTGCAGCAAAGGGGTTTCCACCAAGGTTAAGCGCAAAGCGGTTTACATCAACAGTGGTGTTATCCTGATTGGTTCCATCAAACAGCACCTTTGTATCGATGTTGATATTGTCAACCGATTTGGGTAGGGCAGGGTAGCGGAACATGGCGTTCTCAACCACCAAGTCGAGCCCAACGTTGGGCAGCGTGGTTTCCGATACTACCCCCTTAACGTAACCATCAAGCTTAAGCTTACCTGCTGTTTGCAGCTCCTTAAAATCGGTCATGTAAATGGCTGGAACCATTGATAGTAACGACTTAAAGTCGGTTTTGCCAGTGGCAAAGGTTAAATCGATATCAATATCATCCTTTGGCATTTTAATTACACCGCTAAAAGCTAGGAGAATATCGTTAAGGGTAAACTCGTTATTGTTAAGGGTGTAAACGCCGTTGGCCAAATCGGCACCAACCTTAGCGTTGAAGCCAAGCTTGGCATCCTTTACATAGCGCATACCATCCATGGTAAAGGATAGCGCATCGATTCCCGTTTTTACCTCCAGCTCAGTATAATCGAGCCCCATATCGCCAGCAAGGAAAAAGTTAAGCCCCTTAATGGTAGCGCCCATTTTAGAGGAGTCGTCGGTATAGGCAAGCTGAGCGTTAATAATCTGGAACTTTTTAAGCGCAACGCGCATGGATAGGTCGGTAGCAGTGGTATCAACCTCCTCTTCCTCAACCTCCTCCGATGGGTAAGCGATATCCCAGTTGGCCTGTCCCAGCTCGTTAATGCGGGCGTTCATTACAGGGTTATCCAGTAGGATAGATTTAATCTGGATGTTCTTCATCCCCAAAACGCTCATGAGGTCAACCTTAACGCTGAACTCATCAAAAGCAACAAGGGTTTCACCCTCAAAGGCATCAACACCAGTAACCTTTAAGCCCTTAAGGCCAATGTAAAGGTCGGGGAAGCCCTTGAATAGCGATACCTGAAAATCGGTAAACTCTACCTTAGCTTTTACGCTCTTATTAATCTCTGTTTTAGCCAGCTCCATAAGCTGTGGCTTAAACACTATGGGGATAATTATTGCCGCAGCAATAACAAGTACCAGCAAAATGGCTAGTACCAGCAGTAATCTCTTAACAATCTTTTTCATGGGCGTATTGGTTAGTCTAACAAGTTCAATTACTTTATGTTGATAATAAACTAGCAGCTTACTGGTTTTGCTCGGTTTCGTCGTTCTTTAGCTTCTCTTCAATCTTACCACCAATTCTGTTAATCTCGCTATTGATGTATAACAGCCTTAAGAAGAAGAGCATCATTAACGGGAAAAATAGGGTTTGCAAAAAGCGGAAAAGCCAGTAGTTAAGAATATTGAAGTAGATAAGCGCCGCAAGCAGCAGCACAATACCAAGATCTAGCACCATAAAAAGCCAGTTGCTGTTGCGCGATGCAAAAACCTTTGGCATAGCTTGGCCAAGTATGGTTCCGTTGCTCTCGCGCATAAGGCTGTAAACCAAAAAGGTGAATAGCAAAGGGGTAACAACACCCAGCACAAGTAGTATGTAAACCGATGGAAGTAGCTTAAACGAGTAGGCTATTCCAAAGGTAATGGTAAGAACCATGTTTATAGAAAAAGTAGCACCCGATCCCACCAAGTTTTTAACCCAGTAGTAGGAGAGGCTATTATAAAACTTTTCGTGTTGACTGTCCATGTTAAAATACAATTAATTCATTAAAATACAACTTGTTGATATTTAGCCAACGTAAACAACAAGGTATGTGGTATAAATAAGGTAAAGAGAAACAAAAAGCACACCCTCGCGCCTATCAATACGCCTACCTGGGCCAATAAGCACAAACGAGAATAGCAGGATACTAGCCAAACAGGTAACCAGAATATCAACATTGGAGTTACTGTAGAATGGCAAAGGCCTTACTAACGATGATGTTCCCAGTATTAGAAAGATGTTGAAGATATTAGAGCCCACAACGTTACCAATGGCAATATCGGAGTTCCCCCTATAGGCCGCCATTGCCGATGTTGCCAGTTCTGGTAGCGATGTGCCTATAGCCACAACCGTTAAGCCAATTAGCGACTCGCTAACACCAAGCGTACGTGCAAGCGACGAGCCGCCATCAACAATAAATTTTCCACCAATAAATAGTAAGAATATTCCCACAAAAACCATAGCTACTGCTAGCCAGGGCTTAATGTGCTTTATGGTGATATCCTCCTCTGGTGCACCACCACTCTTTGCCGTTAGAAAGTTATAGTACAAGAAGATAGCAAAGAACGAAAAGAGCACCAACCCATCGGAACGGGATATTACAGACTGCGAAGCACCATCAATAAGCAAATCGTTGGCCATAAAGAAAAGCACCACCGCAGCCAAAAGGCTAAAGGGAATCTCAACCAGTACCGATTTGCGCTGCACATTAATAGGTTTAATAATTGCGGCGATACCCACAATTAGGAAGATGTTAAGGGTGTTGCTACCTACCACATTACCAATGGCCAGCTCCGTACTTCCCGATGCCGATGCTAGAAGGTTAACCACCATCTCGGGCATTGAGGTACCAAACGCCACAACAGTTAACCCAATGGTTAGGGTAGAAATTCCTGCCTTTTTGGCCAGACTCGAGGCACCATCAACCAGCCAAGTTGCACCAAAAACCAAAGCCACTAAACCTATAACTAGGTACAAAACATCAATAAGCATAATCTCCTCACTCTATTCGTTCAACAAGTTTAAAAGTATAGCCAATGCTTTCCATTTGCTCGCAGGTTAGTATAGCCCCCTCGTTGGGTCGCTGGTTAAGCTTTAGCGCAATGGCCAGCTGGCCCACTTGCTGCTTAAACTGAATCCTGTTCATGGGAACAGGCACACCAAGCCTGCTGGACATGAGCTCTGCAGCAGCATCGTGCCCAACTGCCGAAACAAAGCCATGCTGGCGCACAAGCTCACTGGCGCTATCAAAGCTAATATCCGAAATACGGTAAAGCCCGTTTGTGGTTGCAACCGTTCCGTTAAAAAGTCCAATGGGAAGTGCACGCTGCTCCATAACCGTAAATTTTAACTCAAAGGTAATGGCAATTATCTGTTTGCGAAAAATTTTTCTTTCTCTTTGCCCACATCGTCAAACTTTACAAGCAAAGCTTATACATTTACAAGTTCTATTAGCACGCACAATAATGTGCAATGTACCATTTAAACGCCGTTTAAAATTATAGAGCAAAAAGCATCAAGATTTTGAGGTGTTTAACGGGTATGCATTACGTTTACGCTTTGCTATTAACAATTTTTGTGTCCGTAAAGCGTTGAAAGATTGTTACCTTTGTCAAGATTTTAACCTATATGAACTTGAAAAGAACTGTACTTGTACTGCTTGCAGCATCGGCTGTAATTATGTCTCTTTCCCAATGCGCAAAAGTAGTTTCGCCAACAGGTGGACCTAAGGACACGCTTGCTCCCGTTATGCTTAAAAGCAACCCTGCTATATACTCCACCAATTTTAAAGCAGAAAAAATTGTGCTCACCTTTAACGAGTATGTTAAGCTAAAGGATCAGCAAAAGGAATTTTTGGTTTCTCCTCCGCTTAAAAACAATCCAGAAACAAGGATTAAGGGCAAGTCGGTTGAAATTACGCTAAAGGATACCCTGCTTGAGAACACCACATACTCCGTGTATTTTGGTAACTCCATTGTTGATAATAATGAGGGTAACCCCCTTAAACGATTTGTTTACCCATTCTCAACAGGAAGTAAGCTGGATACAATGGCTTTTGCCGGAACCGTTATTAACGCGCTTTCGCTTGAGCCAATTGAGGGTATAATGGTTCATTTGTACGCTAACCACTCCGACTCTATCCCGTTTAAATCAAGGCCATCGCAAATTGCCCGAACCAACAAGAATGGGGAGTTTACCTTTTATAACATAGCAGCAAAGGATTACAAAATTTTTGCCCTTAAGGATGATAACTCAAACTACCTGTTCGATCAGGAATCGGAAACCATTGCCTTCTCCGATTCTATAGTAAAATCGAGTAGCCTAACCCCTGTTACGCTTAACGATACCGTGAAAACAAAAATGACCTTCTCCATAACCCTTAACGCCTTTAACGAGAAGAGCCAAAAACAGGTGTTAGCCGACTATAAAAGGGAATCAACGCACAAGTTCCGCCTATCGTTTAACAAAACAGTGGAGGGGAACATTATTCTAAAACCACTGTACATAAAGCACAATAATAGCTGGTTTATTAAAGAGTATGTTACGGCAGGAAAGGATACCATAGACTATTGGATAACCGACGCTGCCATATCTAAATTTGATACCATTTCTGTGCAACTATCCTACCTAAAAACCGATAGCCTAGGTGTGCTAAGAGGACAAACCGATACCCTTAAGCTTAGGTTCACCCCAAAATCAAAAAGCGCAAACGAGGGCAAAAAAGGCCTATTTGGCTTAGGTTCTGATGAAGAAGAGGTTATAAAGAAGGAAACGCTTAAAATTACAACTAGCGTTAAAAAGAATGGCGATGCAATTATTGAAAAACCTTTCGACATCGATTTCAACATACCGCTTGCCAATATCAATAAGGATTTTATTACCCTAAAGGATATTAGCGATAGCACCAACATCGAGAACTACACCCTTCTAATGGATTCGCTAAATCCAAGGCTTTACCACCTTAACCATAATTGGGAAACCGATAAAAGGTACAGCATAGAGATGCTTCCTGGAGCATTTATTGGCCTTGATGGGCTGGAAAACGACACCATTTCCTTTGGATTTAAGGGTGCTAACCCCGAGAATTACGGCATTATCTTTTTAACAGTTACTGGAACCAACAAGCCTGTTATTGCGCAGCTTTACGACTCCAGTAAGAAGCTTGTAGCCGAGCAAAAGGGCGTAGCCAACGAAAAAATAACCTTTACCTACCTAAGCCCAGGAAAATATAGGATAAAAGTTATTGAGGATACCAACAGCAATGGACTTTGGGATACAGGATGGTACATTAAAGGTATTCAACCAGAGCGAGTTGTGTTCTTTACCGACCCCAAAACCAAAGGCGAAATTAACATTAGAGCCAACTGGGAAAACGAAATTAGCGTAACCTTTAAATAGCCAAGCGATGTCTGTTTTAATGAACTTTGCCATGTTCCCTACCGATAAGGGTAGTAGCGTGAGCCCCTATGTTAGCAAAATTACGGCCCTTATTCGCTCTAAAGGCTACAAAAGCCAGCTTAGCTCCATGGGAACCATTGTTGAAACCGATACGTTGCCCCAAGCACTAGCTGTTATTGAGGAATCCTATGCGCTACTTGAGTCAGATTGCGATAGGGTTTACCTAACCGTTAATATTGATATTCAGAAAAATAAGAGCAACCGCATCGAGAGCAAAATTCAATCGGTTGAAGATAAGCTCACAAAAAAAGAGTTCTAAACGCATTACTTATGTTACTACCAAAAAAACCGCTTCTGCTACTGCTTTTAGCAGCCCTTTTAGCCTCTCCTTTCATAGTAAAAAGCCAAACCTACATAGGGCTTAGAGGCGGTTATAGCATGTCAACAATATTTTTTAGCCCAACACAATACCAAAAAACCCTTTTTGGTGGAGGCATAGACCTTGGCTTTGTCCTAAAAACATACCAGAATAAGTACGTTGGTTTTCAGGGCGAAATTAATATAATTCAGCGCGGATATCGCACTCCGTACCGTGATTGGGAAAACTACAAACGGGTAAACACCTACCTTGAGGTGCCCGTCTTTTTCCAGCTACAGCTCCCCATTAAACAGCTCGATATTTTTGCTAACGCTGGCTGTTACGGCGCATTTCTTTTAAGTGCACAAGAGGGTTACAACACTACGGGCGAATTTGTAATGACCAATTATAAGTTTAACTCTTTGTACGATAAACGTTTCGATTTTGGCTTAGCCGGTGGGGCTGGCTTAGCGTACGAGTTTAGCTTTGGGGTTATACAAGCCGAGTACCGCGTTAACTATGGACTAGCCGATCTTTTTAAAAGCAGCTGGGAGGGGATGCCTAACCACTCGCGTGCCTTTGTGCAAAGCGTAAACGTATCGTACCTTTTTCCTGTTGATAAGCTAAAACGTAAAAATAAAAAGCCCAAGGAGGTAATACCCGTTGTAACCAATGAGGTAGAAACAGATAGCTAAGCAATTTTAAAACCCTCAAAATTACTAAACTCATGAAAAAATTTCTGCTATATATATTTTTAACCATAAGCATATCAACACTTTCCTTTGGTCAGAGTGGTTTTAAACAGGAAGGCAAAGCATCGTTTTATGCCGATAAATTTGACGGCCGCACAACCGCTTCGGGCGAAAAGTACAGCCACCAGAAAGCAACCTGTGCCCACCTTAACCTTCCCTTTGGTACCCTTGTAAAGGTTACAAATGTTGATAATGGTAAATACGTTGTTGTTAGAGTAAACGATAGGGGTCCCTTTGCTCCCGATAGGATTATTGACCTTAGCCGCTCAGCTGCCGAAAAGCTGGACTTTGTTGGCAAAGGCCTTGCCGATGTGCGCATTGAGGTTCTGGACGAGTACGGAAATCCTACTACAAAAATTCCTGTTACTGTTGATTCTAAAGTTGAGCAACCCAAAGAAACACCACCCACAGAAAAACCAGTGGATACCCCAAAACCAAAGCAAGAGGAGCCTAAACCAGCACCACAACCAGAAACAAAAAAACCAGTACTTCCGCAAGAGCTGCAGCAGCCCGAGGTTAGCCCAACAGAACTATACTCCATCTCCATAGATCGACAGGAACCCAACGGATTTGCGCTACAAATAGGGAGCTATAAGGAGCTGGTAAACCTACTTCGCATTGCAAACGACCTTAAGGAGTCGCTTAAAAAGGAGGTGCGCGTACAAGTGGTTACCATTGGCAACGATAAGGTTTACCGCCTATTGGTTGGGAGCTTTAGCTCCAGAGCCGATGCCGATAAGTTTAAGGCTAAAGCCACTAGCATTTACCCCGATTGCTTTGTTACTGAACTAAAGTAGGCCCATAGCATGGAAAGCGTAATTATTGTTGCTGGGGGTTCCGGAACCCGAATGGGCGCAAGTACTCCCAAGCAGTTCCTTCTGCTTAACGGTAAGCCAATTCTGATGCATACCATTGAGCAGTTTTACGCTTACAATCAGCAAATATCCATTGTTTTAGTGCTTCCCAAAAATCAGTTCTCAAATTGGGAATCGCTATGCGAAGAGCATTGTTTTAAAATAAAACACACCACGGTAGCAGGTGGCGACGCCCGTTTCTTCTCTGTAAAAAATGGACTGGATTCCATTAGCGGCAGCGGCTTAGTGGCCATACACGATGGCGTTAGACCCCTTGTTTCCCTAGAAACCATTTCCCGCTGCTTTACTGCAGCAGCCCAAAAGGGAAATGCAATTCCTGTAATAAAACCTGTTGAATCGGTTAGGTTACAAACAGATAACAACCAGAGCCAAAGCATTAATCGCGACCATGTTTGGCTGGTACAAACCCCACAAGTATTTAGTACGGAGCTAATTAAGCGCTGTTACCAAACCCCATTTAGTCCTCTCTTTACCGATGATGCCTCTGTAGCCGAGCACAATGGCATTACCATAAATCTTGTTGAAGGGAATAGAGAAAACATCAAAATAACTACTCCCATGGATATGGCTTTTGCCAGCGCAATTAAAGTATAAGTGTTTAGTGTTTGGAATTCTGCGTTCATGAGTTAATACACTGTCCTAGAGGGAGAAATCTTTGTAAGAATAGATGTTAGACGTTAGATAGGGATTTGAAGTTCAGCTTTTTACTTTAAATTTTTAACCTCTCCTCAAAAAACTCCGTGTACTCCGTCTTTCCTCTATACCTCTGTGCTTCCGTCCTTCCTCATCTTCCTCACAGTCTTCATATTCCTAATCTTTCAACTACTCCCAACAACATCCGATGGCTCCCAGCTGTTTTCCCAATTACTCTTTGAACTATGGCAAATAGCTAGTAAATTGGGCTCCTGTATAAACTCTAAAAAAGAGAGATCATGTTCGATAAAACAGTCTATACTGAGCGCAGGCTTAAGCTAAGAAAGAAAATTCGCTCTGGTTTAATCCTGATCCCAGGAAACACAGAATCTCCCATGAACTATCCAAACAACACCTACAGGTTTAGGCAGGATAGTAACTTCTTGTACTTCTTTGGTATCGATCAGCCCAATATGGCTGGAGTTATTGATATTGAGGATGGTAAGGATTGTATTTACGGCAACGACGTAGATATTGACGATATTATCTGGATGGGTCCACAACCCACCGTTAGCGAACAAGCGGCTCAGGTTGGCGTGCTTTGCACACACCCTATGAAAGAACTTGCCTCTACGCTACAGCGCGCCATTAAAAATGGCCGAAAAATCCACTTCCTACCCCCATATCGTGCCGAGAATGTTGTGATGCTTGAGCAGCTTTTGGGAATTAGCACCCAAATGGTTAAAAAGTACGCCTCGGTTGAGCTAATCAAGGCCGTTGTTGCTCTACGTTCGGTTAAGGAAGACGTTGAAATTGTTGAGATAGATAAGGCTTGCGATATTGGCTACCTAATGCACACAACCGCCATGAAAATGGCCAAGGTTGGTGCTACCGAGCTTCAAATTGCGGGTGCAATTGAGGGTATAGCGCTATCGTACGGCCATATGCCTTCGTTCCCTATCATCCTTTCGCAAAATGGCGAAACGCTGCATAACCACGACCACTCCCAAATGCTTAAGGAGGGTAGGCTAATGCTTACCGACGCTGGTGCCGAAACCGTTACTCACTACGCCTCGGACTTTACCAGAACATCGCCAGTTGGAGGCGTATTCACACAAAAACAGCGCGAGATATACAATATCGTTCTTAACGCAAACAACACTGCTATTGGCCTAGCCAAACCCGATGTAACCAACCTTAGTCTCCATTTAGCCGCTGCAAGAGCTATTGCCGAAGGTCTTAAAGGGCTTGGTATTATGAAGGGCGATGTTGACGAAGCTGTTGCTAACGGAGCTCACGCGCTATTTATGCCCCACGGTTTGGGTCATATGATGGGTATGGATGTTCACGATATGGAGGATCTGGGTGAGAACCATGTTGGTTACGACGACGAGATATCTCGTTCTAACCAGTTTGGAACAGCCAACCTTCGCTTAGGTCGCCGCTTACAAAAGGGATTTGTGCTTACCGTTGAACCCGGTATCTACTTTATTCCTGCGCTTATTGAGAAGTGGAAAAGCGAAAAGATTAACACCTCGTTCATTAACTTTGATAAGCTTGAGGATTACAAAACCTTTGGAGGCATTCGCCTTGAGGATGATATTCTAATCACCAATAATGGCTCTCGCATACTTGGCTCTAAGCGCGTTCCCATTACCGTTGATGAGGTTGAAGAAACCATGCGTGGCTAGTCCCACCATAACACACAATACAGAAGGCGGTTTTTACCGCCTTTTTTTATTATAGGGAAGGAAGTGGAGGAATGTGAGGAAGAGGAAGAATTAAGAAGTGGTAACGTAGCGCCACAGCACGCTGTGGCGATTTATGGCAGCAAAAAATAATAAGAAATCAAATTCTAAACTCTTTACGAGAAAATATACTAAAAAGCCTCCGATGCCGTGAAGTACAGCGCTGCCTTTCCCTTTTCGGTTATACCAACATCAAATCGGAGATGCACTTTTGCTGGGCTAACCTTAAAGCGCAATCCACCACCAGCGGAGTACCTAAAACCATGAAACGTAAGGTTCGATAAATCGTCAGATACCTGCCCCATGGCGCCAAACATAGCACCCTTTAGCCGCTTATAAATTGGAAAACGGTACTCCAGCTGCCCTGTTAGCATTAGCATATCCCTATAGCGTCCCTGGTAGTAGCCCCGCAGTATCTCATTCCCGCCCAACGATGGTAGCTGCTGAAAAGGCGTATCGCCCCAAGTAAAATCGGTGTAAACCTGTAAAGCCAAGGTATGCTCGCCTACTAGAGGGTAAAAATTTCGCAAATCAAGTGTTAAGCGGCTATAGTTAAGGCTACTCCCAAAAATTTTGCTGTTAACCAGTAACGACAGCTTATAGAACTCGCCATTAAGAGGGTAAAAGTTATTATCGCGGTTATCCCAGGTTAGCAAAAAGCCCAGTCCGGAAGTTCTAAATGCCTTGGTGCCATATAAGCCGCTATTTTCAAGATTGCCTTCGCTATCAAACTTAGCAATATCGGAGTAAGCAAACTGGTACTGTATTCCTGCCATTATAGTTCCAAACATCACCCTTTGCCGCTGAAAAAGAACCGAAAACATTCGCGGGGTAAAGTTCTCCTCAAGGGTATCGCTTGTGGTGTTGCCTATGCCCCAAAACGTATCGGGGTAGTAGCTATACTTAATATGGCCCGAGTAGTAAAAATTTCTATTCTGCGTATATAGCTTGGGGTACAGCCCAAACTGGAACTGCTTACGCTGGGTGTAAATAGCCGTTCCCTGGATATTCGATGCTTTATTAACACCCTCTTTTATTCTGTAGTATCCTGCCGATGCTCCAAAGCCCCAGCGGGTTTCCTCTCCATAAAATAGGATAGGTATTGCCACATAGCTATTATCACCAATCTTTTTACCACCGTTGGCAAGCAACGAATCAAGCGTTTGAGCCTTTGGCCGGGCTACACCAATTAACGATATAGCCAGTAAGCATGCAACCCTATACTGTACTAAGCGCATATATATAAAGTATGTACCACAAAATTAGCCACACTAATTTAATAACCAACAAATAAAGTACTATGCTTTACTTGGCTAAAACAGCACATAACACAACGGTACCCTTTTTACACCATACAACGGCAACCAAAAGCAGTTATCAACAGGCAAAATTACTGTCTAAATACTCATTATCATTATATTATAAAATTGCACTATAAATGTAAATCATCAAAAAAAATCTACTGCATATATTAGCTAATAACCCGTTAGCTAATTGTTAGCTTTTAGGTGGTGAAAATCTCTAAACTTTTTTTGCATTATTAGGCCCTATACCCAATTATAAATAATTGCCATATATCAAATAGCATTCAGCAAAAAGTAGTGATGAGATTTTAACAGGTATTTAACTCTACTAACAGCTGTTGAAATCTCACTTTTTATCAAAACAATTGAAGCTAACAAGTTGTTAATAACATTAGAAAACAGTTGTATTTCAGCGCTAATATAATTTAGTGGCTGTTAAAAATTTGTTATCATCATTTTAATATCCAATTTTGCAACCCAACCCAGTTTTTTTTTTGAACCAAGCTAACAGCCTAACATTATCATAAGGTTTTTTAAATTTTAAAAAAATGAATGATATTAATAATAGATTTGTTGATAAAGGTTTTATAGACCTTCCTGTGGCGAGCGATATTGATTTGGTTAAAGAGATAGCACGGCTTAAGAAAGAAAAGAATGCTATTATTTTGGCTCACTACTACCAAGAAAATGAGGTTCAGGATATTGCCGATTTTTTGGGCGATAGTTTGGCTCTTTCGCAAGTTGCACAAAAGAACGATGCCGACATAATTGTTTTTGCAGGTGTTCATTTTATGGCCGAATCGGCAAAAATTCTTAGCCCCCATAAAAAGGTGCTCATTCCCGATTTGAATGCTGGTTGCAGCCTTGCCAATTCCTGTCCGCCCGATGCGTTTAAGGAATTTGTGGAAGCTCATCCCGATCATGTTGTTGTTACCTACGTTAACACATCGGCAGCAATTAAGGCATTAAGCGATATTACTTGCACATCTACCAATGCTGTTGATGTTATTAATAGCATTCCGGCCGATAAGCCAATTATTTTTGCTCCCGATAGGAATTTAGGTAACTACTTACAAAGGGTTAGCGGGCGTAGTAATATGCTTATTTGGGATGGTGCTTGCCATGTGCACGAAGAGTTTTCGCTTGAGGGTATATTGGCACTCAAGAAGGAAAATCCCGATGCTTTGGTTATTGCGCATCCCGAGTGCAAAAAGCCTGTTTTGTTGATATCCGATTTTGTTGGTTCAACTGCAGCATTGCTTAAGTTTACAACCACAAATGAGAGTCAAAAATTTATTGTGGCAACAGAATTTGGTATTCTTCACCAAATGCAAAAGGAGAGCCCTAATAAGACCTTTATTCCTGCTCCACCCAAGGATAGTACTTGTGGATGCAATGAGTGCTCATTTATGCGCTTAATTACGCTTAAGAAGATTTATAATACCCTGCTTTACGAGTGGCCTGAGGTTAATGTTGATGCCGATATCATTGCAAAAGCGGTAAAACCTATTCAGCGAATGTTAGACCTTTCCAAATAGTTAAAAATGAGCGATAACGTTCTTCGTAACGGTAAAATGAACGAGTCGGAAAAGGATATTGAGCTTAAAATTAGGCCTGCGGAGTTTACTGAGTTCTCTGGTCAGGGCAGAATTGTTGATAACCTTAAGGTTTTTATTGCTGCGGCTAAAATGCGCGGCGATTCGTTAGATCATGTTCTTCTACATGGCCCTCCAGGGTTAGGAAAAACAACGCTGGCTAATATTATATCCAATGAGCTGGGTGTGGCTCTTAAAACTACATCGGGACCTGTTTTGGAAAAGCCTGGCGACTTAGCTGGTTTGCTAACAAATCTTAGTAAGGGCGATATTCTTTTTATTGATGAGATTCACCGCTTAAGCCCTATTGTAGAGGAGTACTTGTACTCTGCAATGGAAGATTATGTAATTGATATAATGATTGATAAGGGGCCAAGCGCCAGGAGTATTCAAATAGAGCTTAACCCCTTTACTCTTGTTGGAGCAACTACTCGTAGCGGATTACTTACAAGTCCGCTGCGGGCACGATTTGGTATAAAGTGCTTGCTTGAGTACTACGATACCAACGTTATTCAATCCATTCTTAAACGATCTGCATCAATACTTGATATTGAGATAGATGAGGATGCATCCTACGAAATTGCTAGAAGGAGTAGGGGAACACCCCGTATTGCAAATGCTTTGCTAAGGCGGGTTAGAGACTTTGCCCAGGTTAAGGGAGAAGGCTATATAGACCTTAAAATAGCCAAATATTCGCTCGATAACCTTCAGATAGACTCGAGGGGTCTTGATGAGATGGATAATCGAATTTTGAATACTATAATCTATAAATTTAATGGAGGCCCTGTTGGTATAAATACAATTGCTACTGCGGTTGGTGAGGATGCGGGTACCATTGAAGAGGTTTATGAGCCTTTCCTAATAAAGGAGGGATTTATTAAGCGAACTCCACGCGGACGTGAGGTTACCCATTTGGCTTATGAGCACCTTAGAATTGAAAGACCTTCCAAGCAGGGAAGTCTTTTTTAGTTAAAGTTTGATATTTTGTTAAGAAGGGCTTTGTTGAGCAGCTGAATTTTCTTGCCTGTTAGCCCAATGAGCTTTTCCGATTTAAAGTCGGACAGTAACCTAATTACCGATTCTGTTGCTGTGCCTACAATATTTGCAAGCTCTTCTCGTGTAAGTGTAACCTTTAGCGTTCCATCAGGTTCGGTACCAAAGGTTTTATCAAGCATAAGTAAAACCTCGGCTAATCTTTCTCTTACTGTTTTTTGTGCAATATCCTTTATGTAGCTATTGGCCTGATTTAGCTCTTTACACGATAGCTGCATTAGCGATAGCGAAAAATCGGAATTGCGTTTAACCAAATCGAAAATAACTTGGGCTGGGATGTAACATATTACCGCTTCCTCAATTATTTCGGCGGTTGTACAGGCCTGCTCATTGCTAATTACAGAGCGGTATCCTGTTATATCGCCTGATTTTGCAAAGGCTATAATTTGCTCTTTACCAATACCGCCAGTTTTGTAAATTTTTAGAATACCAGACATTACGCAGTAGCAACCTGTAATGCGGGTACCCTCGCGGTAAAGTATCTCGCCTCTTTTGTACTTATTGCAGCTCTTCGACTTTTCTAAATAGTCTGTCTCAGCCTCATTTAGCGATCTAAAAAGGTTATTTGAGGTTGATTTACACCCTAAACATGTTGGATTTAGCTCATCCATGGTGCGTTGACTTTGAAAGTGATTAGAACTGGATTAGGTTTGCTCTTTTGTTTAATAACAATCTATCAGCTTATGTAAACTGATAGATTGTTATTTCAGTTAAAACGTTTACAGTTAAATTACTCCGTGGAACTGTTCAAGGAACCTAACATCGTTTTCAAAATATAAACGTAAGTCTTTTACTTGGTATTTTAGCATTGCAAGACGTTCAACTCCAACACCAAAAGCAAACCCAGAGTAAACTTCGGGATCTATATTGTTATACCTAAGCACGTTAGGATCAACCATACCGCAGCCTAGTACTTCTAGCCAGCCTGTGTATTTACAAACCCCGCAACCTTTACCGCCGCATAGCTTACAGCTAACATCAACCTCGGCCGATGGCTCAGTAAAAGGGAAGAACGATGGGCGAAGCCTAATTTTAGTATCTGCACCAAATAGCTCTCTGGCAAGGTAAAGTAAGGTTTGCTTTAAATCGGCAAACGATACGTTTTTATCAATATACAAGCCCTCCACCTGATGGAAAATGCAGTGAGCACGTGCCGATATAGCTTCATTCCTAAAAACCCTACCTGGACAAATTACCCTAATAGGAGGTTTTGATGTTTCCATAGCCCTTACCTGCACCGATGATGTGTGGGTGCGTAGCAAAATATCGGGATTCTTCTCAATAAAAAAAGTATCCTGCATATCCCTTGCTGGGTGTTCGGGCGGAAAGTTTAGCGATGAGAAAACGTGCCAATCATCCTCAATCTCTGGCCCTTCAACCACTTTGTATCCAATTGCTTGGAATATGGAGTACAGCTCGTTTTTTATTAAGGAGATTGGGTGGCGTGAACCTATTTCAATGGGTTCGCTTTGTAGCGTTAGGTCGGGTTTATTAGCCGCAACTTTTACGTTACCTAGGCGCTCCTTTTCTGCGTTAATAAACTCTTGAACTTGGTTTTTAAGGTCATTAACAAGTGCACCAACTTCGCGTTTCATCTCATTTGGCACTTCCCTAAAGTCGTTGAATAGTTCGGTAACTAAACCTTTTTTACCTAGAAACTTAATTCGTAGGTCTTCAACATCTTTTAAGCTCTCTGCTTTAATTGTAGCAATTTGCTCCTTAATGCTTGCTATTTTATTGTAAATCATAGTTCCCTTTGTTCACAATTTTAACTTTCATTATAATATCCTTAACTGGTCTGTCGAATGAATCGGTTTCAACCTTCGAAATTTCTTCAACTATTTCAAGTCCTTCAAGTACCTCACCAAAAACGGTGTAGCTACCATCTAAATGTGGTGTTCCGCCAATTGTTGTGTAAATATTGCGCTGTTTAGCGCTAAATTTAAACTTTGGGTATGTTTCCCATCGCTTTTTCAGGGAATCCTGAACGCTTAAGCTAATTTTGGAGTAGTCAACATTAGCTCCTAAATCTAGTAATCTTTCGGTTTCGTTTGTAATAAGCTCCCCTTGCAATTGGCTAAAGGTATTAGCATTTTTCCTGTTTTCCAGTAAATCTAGCTCCTCGTTGGTAAATACTTTTCCAACTACAATGTAAAACTGTGAACCCGATGATTTTTTGTCTGGATTAACATCATCAGATTCCCTAGCCATTGCAATCACACCCTTTTTATGGTAAATTGTGTCAATAAATTCTGCTGCTATGGTATATTCTGGGCCACCATTTCCATACATTTTTTGGGCAACAGGGTTTTTAGAATCAGGATCTCCACCCTGAATCATAAATTCCTTAATTACCCTATGAAAAATGGTACCATCAAAATAGTTTTGGTTGGCAAGTTTAAGAAAGTTATGGGTGTGCTGTGGGGTTTGGTTGTACAAGCGCACAACAATATCGCCTTTGGTTGTGCTAATTTTTACAATTGCCCCATCATTTTGTGTTGAACAGCTAGATAGTGTTAAAACAGCCGCTGTTACAAATGATAATAGCCCAAATATTTTTTTCATAGTACACGTTTTACCTAACTTAGTTGCTATTATTTATTCAGGTGGTAAAGGTATTAAGTTTGTAATAAAAAGTAATATGTTGCGGAATCTTTTAACCATATTGATGGTGTGCGTTTTTGCCAATTCTTATTCGCAAAAGGTTGGATTGGTTCTTAGCGGTGGAGGTGCCAAAGGATTGGCACATATTGGCGTAATTAAAGCGCTTGAAGAGAACAATATTCCTATTGATTATATTGCAGGTACATCAATGGGTGCAATTATTGGCGGTTTATATGCTATGGGCTATACAACCGATGAGATGATTGAGATATTTCAGTCTCAGGAGTTTTATCAGTGGTCAAACGGCATTATACCCGATGAGTACACTTTTTACTACAAAAAACTTGATGATGATGCCTCTTTGTTTACCATCCCTATTCGTATAAAGGATTCAATTCCTAGCCCAAAGCTACCAACCAATCTTATTCCTACTCACCAAATGGATGTAGTTTTTGTTGAACTTTTTAGCGGTAGCTCGGCAGCATGTAACTATGACTTTGATAAGCTAGTTGTTCCTTTTAGATGCGTTGCTTCCGATATTTTTAATAAAAAAGCTGTAACCTTTCGTAGTGGCGATATTGGCACTGCCATTAGAACTTCAATGACCTTTCCACTATATTTTAAACCAATTAAAGTTAATGGTAATTTGCTTTTTGATGGGGGTATTTACGATAATTTCCCTTGGAAGGTGTTGTACGATGATTTTAAGCCCGATTTTATTATTGGCAGCAATGTTAGCGGCAATAGTTTACCTCCCGATGATGATGATTTGATTGGGCAAATTGAAAGCATGATTGTGTTTCCCACAAATTACGATATGCCCGATACCCTAGGTATTATTGTAAATTCAAAGTTCTTTGATGTTGGTACACTTGATTTTGATAAGGTAGAGGCCATTATTGCTGAGGGTTATCACAATACGCTGCGTAAAATTAGCGAGATTAAGAGCAGTATTACCATTTGCTCCGATACTGTTATGCTAGCTGCTAGGCGCCAAAAGTTTCGTAGTAGTGTTCCTCCTTTACGCTTTTCCAGTATTGATATTAGTGGCGTTAAGAACACCCAAAAGGCCTATATTTCTCGCAATATCCGAAAGCGTTCCTCGGTTATCTCAATGGAGCGCTTTAAGCAGGAGTACTTTAGGCTTATTGCCGATGAGCACATTGAAAGGATTTACCCTACAGCCAAGTATAACCCTGAGAACAAGTTGTACAACTTGAATTTGAATGTTGATTTGCGGCCCAAGTATAATTTGCAAATTGGCGGTAATATTTCTTCAACATCACATAATCAGGGTTTTATTGGTTTTTCGTACCGATATTTTAGACGTGCTGCAAGTACGCTTCAGTTTAAAACCAATTTTGGTAGGTTATTTACTGGTTTTAATGTTGCTTTCCGGCAGGATTATCCCACTCAAATACCTATGTATGTTACGTTGCAGGGTAGTGTATCGCGTTACGACTATTACAATACCAGCAACGATCCCTTTTTTATTGATGTGGTTCCTTCCTACCTGATTAAAACAGATGGGCATACTAAGCTCGATTTGGGTTTTCCTATTGCAAATAACTCCAGGTTGCGTACCAATTTTACGGTTGGGAATACTTGGTATGATTACTATCAGGTTGATAATTTTAAGAAGGCCGATAGACCCGATAATACAAGACTTTCATACTTTCATACACATTTAAGTATTGAAAAGAATTCCCTAAATTTTAAGCAGTACCCATCAAAGGGTCGTCAGCAGTTTATCCGTTTTGGATACACTTATAGCCGCGAGATTCACGCCCCTGGAACCACATCTCTTATTCTTGATGATGCTACCCACTACCATTCCTTTCTGAGTATGCGTGTGTACAATAGAAGTTTCCATCGTATTGTTGGTAAGTACTTTTGGATGGGATTGTTGTTTGATGCTGTTTACACCGATATTGATGCTTTCCGTAACTATAAAGCATCGTTGGTTGTGGCACCCCATTTTTCACCTTCGGTTCATAGTGAGACTGTGTTTTTGCCCAGTTATAGAGCTAATAGTTATGCTGCTATCGGGTTAGAGCCTACGCTAATATTGGGGCGTCGCACTTTTATTCAGAGTGGTGTTTACGCTTTTCAGGCAGAGAACCAACTTTTGGAGGCTCCCGATAAGTCTTTGCTTGTTACTGATTTTAAGTTTGATCCAAAGTTTTCATTCAATTTGGGTTTTGTTCATCAAACTCCTTTTGGGCCTGTTAGTATTTTTCTGAATTATTATGACAAAGAGAGCTCTAACTACTATATAACCTTTAATTTTGGCTATTTAATTTTTAACCGAAGGGGAATAGAATTTTAGGTTATGGGTGTGCTTAAGAAGTTGGCCGGGCAAACTGTTCTTTATGGTTTGAGTAGTGTAGTTCCGCGATTTTTGAACTATTTACTGTTTCCTATTTATACTCGTTTTTTTAATCCAAGTACCTATGGTGTGCATACAGAGTTGTATGCCTACTTGGCTTTTTTACTTATTCTGCTAACTTTTGGATTAGAAACAGGTTATTTCCGCTTTGCTACCAACGCAGGTGAGAGTAAGTCCAAAGTTTACTCAAACTCCTTTTACTTCCTTTTGTTTACAGGGTTAATCTTTGTATTACTTCTCTTCCTTTTTACCAAGCCTATTATTGTTACCTTGGGTGCCGATTATCATAGTTATTACATCTACTTTTTGGTTCTTGTTATTTTCTTCGATTCGGCATCGGCACTTCCGTTTGCTAAGCTCAGGTTAATGGATAGGCCAATTGTGTTTAGCCTTTTTAAAATTGGCAGTGTTGCTATTAACCTCTTTTTTAATGTCGTTTTTCTTTATATTATCCCTAAGTATTTTCCGCAATGGCAGTACGTTCTGTTTAGCGAACGTTACTATGTTGGCTACGTTTTTTTGGCCAACTTAATTGGTAGTGGCGTTACATTTATTGGACTTCTCGTTTTTATGGGAGTTCCTAAGTTTGACTTTGATGGTAAGCTTATAAAACGATTACTTGCATACTCTTTGCCTTTGCTAATTGCTGGGTTAGGTGGTACTACAAACGAGAGTTTCGATAGAATTTTCCTAAAGTATTTGCTTCCTAGTAATGTTGATGCTTTATACGAACTGGGTATTTACGGTTCAAATGTTAAGCTTGCTGTGCTTATGGTTCTGTTTATTCAAATGTACCGCTTTGCTGCCGAGCCATTTTTCTTCTCATATAGCAAGCAGGCCGACTCAAAGCAGATGTATGCTAAGTTACTTAAGTACTTTGTTATATTCTGTTTGCTTATATTCCTTGGTGTTTCCCTAAATTTGCACCTATTTAAGTTTTTAGTGGGTGCGCAGTTTAGAGTTGGGCTATCTATTGTGCCAATACTTCTTATGGCCAATTTACTTTATGGCGTTTATTTTAACATAAGTGTTTGGTATAAGTTAACCAACAAAACGCATTATGGTATTATTTACACCTTTACAGGTGCTGTTATAACCATTGCAATAAACTTTGCCTTAATTCCAATTATTGGCGCTTATGGGGCTGCTTTGGCTAGGCTAGTTTGTTATTTTGTAATGACCTTAGCATGCCTATACGGCGCTTACAAGTATTACGGAATTCCTTATGAGCTTAGAACAATTGGGTTGTATTTTTTTGTTGCAATAGCCATATTTTTAGTCATATTCTTTATCCCTGTTACGTCTTTTGTTCTACAAACAGTTTTTGGTCTCATTGGAATAATTCTTTTCCTTATATTCGTTATTTATAACGAAAAATTGTTCAATCAGCTTTTATCATTAGTTCATGGAAGTAAAAATCATCAATAAATCCGATAATCCATCTCCTGAGTATGCTACAAACCATAGTGCAGGGGCTGATATTCGCGCTTACCTTGATAAGCCAATTACTTTAAAACCGTTGCACCGTGTGTTGGTACCAACAGGGTTGTATGTTGAGTTACCAATTGGATTTGAGGCACAAATTCGCCCTAGAAGTGGTTTGGCTTTAATGAAAGGGATAACCGTTTTGAATTCACCTGGTACTATTGATGCCGATTATAGAGGAGAGATTGGTGTTATTCTTATTAACTTAAGCGCCGATGATGTTGTAATTGAGCCAGGTGAACGAATATGTCAAATGGTAATTGCTCAGCATGAAACTGTAACTTTTACTCAGGTTGATGTTTTATCTGAAACCCATAGGGGAGGAGGTGGATTTGGCCATACGGGGACAAAATAAGTACTTCTGGAATTTTCTGGTTGTTGTAGTAGTTGTTGGTGCAGCTTTGGGTTCTTGTACTAAACGTGTTGCACCTGAGGGGCGTGTGCGCTTTAGCGATACTATTTATTCCAAATACCTTTTCTACGAAGGGTTAAAGAGCCGCCTTTTTGGCGATAATACCCTGGCGCTTAAGTACTATACCGAGGCGCAAAAGTATTACAATTCATGTGAGTTAAACCACGAGTTGTATAAGGTTGGTTTGGCTGTTAATAATTACGATTTGGCCGTTGCTAGTTTGCGTAAGGCCTACAACGAATGCCCTGTTAATATCGATATTACTAAGGACTATATATCCCTTTTGTATAACACTGGGGAGCTAGACTCTGCTCTGTTCATTAGTAAGTCCCTTTTAAGTATTAATCCTGCTACCTACGAATTGCTTTTTCTTAATTCGTTAATTTACCAGCAACGCGAGATGTACGATAGTACACTTCAGAATTGCAGTAAAATAGAGCGGTTGTTTGGAAAGAACTTCGATGTATTTCAGCTTAAAATTGATGCGCTAATTCGTTTGGGTCGCGATTCCCTTGCACGTTCCATTGTAACCGAGGAGCTACCCTTGCACTCTTCTATTCCTGAGCATCATTTTTTTGCTGGGAACTACCATTTTCAATCTGGTAACGACTCATTGGCAATTAGTAGGTTATCTAGTTATATTGAGGCTAGTAGCTATTCCTTGCAATCCATTGTTAGGGTGCTTAATGCTCTTAGTACTAATGGTGAGGCTAGAGTTGGTTTTAATTGGCTTAAAACGTATTATATCCAGAGTAGAGTATCGAGCAACGATTTGCAGTTCCTTTTAAATCAGTTTTTTTATAATGGGAAGTTTACTACTGATAATCGGCAGGATATAGCCTCTCTTATTGATTTAATGGAGGTTAGCGGTGTTGAAAAATTAGTTATAACCGATTTGCGATACCGATTTTATACTATAATTGGTGCCGCACCACAGCTACTTGAGACTTTGCGCGCTCGCAAAGCAATTAATGCCCTCGATTCCCTTCAATGGTTACAGTTTTTGGAGCTGCACTTGAGCTTTGGAATGCCCGATTCTATTATAAGCTATCAGCCCGATGCTCTTAAAGGTACCGAACAGGCAAGGGTTTACTTTCTATCTGGCGTTGCATATCAGTTTAAGGGGAATCATCAGCTGGCAATAGATGCCTTTGAGCGTGGCACTAAGTCTCTGGATACTAAGCGAGATTCTATTTTCACAAGCCTTTACCTGGGGTTACTTGGCGATAGCTACTTTTCACGTGGAACGTTAAAGCAGGCCTATAAGCAGTATAAAGTGGCCTTAAGGTACAATCCCGAGAACCATAACGTTCTTAATAATTACAGTTACTACCTATCAATTCATGGTGGTGATTTGGGTAGGGCTAAAGTTATGTCGGAGCGCGCAGTTCTTTTACAGCCCGATAATGCTAGCTATTTGGATACTTATGGATGGATACTCTACCTGTTGGGCGACTATTCAAACAGCAAGCGCTACTTAATGGAGGCAATATCAAAAGGTGGTGGTTCCGATCCTGATATTCTTGAGCACTATGGCGATGTACTTTTTATGACAGGAGCTGTTGATACGGCAATTATTTACTGGGAAAAAGCGTTGAAGGCAAATCCTGAGAATGTGAGATTACAAAAAAAGGTTAACCAAAAATCTGTTAATCCTATTTAAGTTGATGGCTAAGTTTCGATTTACATATTTGCTCCTTTTTGCCCTCCTTTTTTTTGGTGGTGCTTCTGCCCAATCTTTGCAGGAGCTAAACAAGAAGAAAGGCGATACCGAGGAGCAGATTAAAAATATTACCCTTCTAATTGAATCAACTCAAAAGGAGAAGGAGCTATCAACAAATCAAATTTCTCTTTTAAAGCGGAGAATGGATCTTCGTAAGCAACGTTTGGAGCAATTGGTGTATGAGATCTCTCTTTTGGAAAAATCTATTGACGAGAAACATCTTATTATTCAAGGGCTTAACGCCGATATGGAATCCATTAAAAAGGAATACGCTAGACTGATACAGTACGCTTGGAAAAATCGGAGCTACGAGCAATTAATTATGTTTATCTTATCGAGCGAGGATTTTAATCAGGCCTATAAAAGGATGCGTTTTTATCAGCAGCTACTTGCCTATCGTAAGCATAAAGCAGATGAGATTGTTCATTACCAAAATTTGATTGGGAGTGAGCTCAACGAAATTCAGAATAGGATTAAGGAGATTGAGCAAACAAGAAAAGAACGCGAAGATGAATTTGTAATTCTCTCACGGGAGGAGGGTAATTTAAAGCGATTTGTTTCTAATTTGCAATCAAAGGAAAAAGAGCTGCGCGAAGAGCTACAGCGTCAGAATAGGATTAAGCAGAAATTGGCTTCGGAGATTAAGGAGCTTATTGCCGAGGAGGCTCGAAAGGCTGCTTCCATGAAAGCAAAAGACAAAACAATATCCCTTGCACTGGCCAAAAAGTTTTCCGATAATAGGGGAAAGCTTCCTTCTCCAGTTAAGAGTGGAGTTCTTTCGGGAGAGTTTGGTGAGCATTGGCATCCGGTTTTAAAGGGCGTTAAGGTAAAAAATAATGGTGTTGATATTACCGTTAATGAGAAGAGTACCGTATATTCAGTTTTCGAAGGAGAGGTTAAAAAAGTATTTACTGTTCCCGGTTCGGCATACGCCGTTATTATTCGTCACGGGAATTACCTAACCGTATATTCAAACCTAAGTCACGTTGATGTTAAGGTTGGCGATACTGTTAAAACCTATCAGGAAATTGGTACAATTGGATTTGGTAAAAAAGATAACTCGGTTTTGCATTTTGAACTTTGGGAGGAAAGTAAGTTACAGAATCCCGCCCAGTGGATTATTATTAAGTAATTTACGTACAAATTTGACGTAACAAAAATTACTCATAGTCAGTATAAGAAGTTTAGTTTATTGCCACACAATGAAAAAGGAAATTATTATTAGTAGTAATCTTGAGAACCTTTGTAAGGTTGAGAGGCTAATTGATGAAGTATCGGAGAAGTGTAACTTGAATTCCGATATTTATGGTAAAGTTTTAGTTGCTACCGTTGAAGCCGTAAATAATTCTATTGTTCATGGCAATAAATTTATTGCTGAGAAAGAGGTTATAATTTCTATTTTACTTCAGGGTTCAAAATTGCATATCTTTGTGAAGGATGAGGGGGTAGGGTTTGATTACGATAATGTACCAGATCCAACCACACCAGAGAACATTGAGAACATTTCTGGGCGCGGTGTTTTTTTAATGAAACATTTAGCAGACAGCATTGTTTTTTACGGAAATGGTTCACAGATTGAGCTAATTTTTAACCTATAAATAGAAGTGGCAGTAAACATTTTTTATGAAGATGTCGATTTTAAGTTAAAGCAAGTTACTAAAGTTAAAACGTGGGTAAAGGATATAGTTGCTAAGCATAGCGGCAAACCTAAAAGTATTACCATTGTTTTTTGTAACGATGACTATTTACTACAGATTAATCGACAGTACCTAAATCACGATTACTTTACTGATATTATTACCTTTCCATACGAAGATTTTCCTATGGTTGGTGGTGATATTTTTATTAGTATCGATACTGTAAAGTCAAATGCTTTGCAGTTTGAAGTTAATTTTTCTAATGAGGTTATGCGAGTTATATCACATGGAATTCTCCATTTGATTGGCTTTAATGATTATTCCGATGCTGAGCGCGCCAACATGCACCAGATGGAGGATTCCGCATTAATGATGTTTGAGGAGAAGTATGGACCAATCGTTTGATGTTATTGTTGTTGGGGGTGGCCATGCCGGATGCGAAGCTGCTGCTGCTGCTGCTAATTTGGGCTCTAAGGTTTTGCTTGTGAGCATGGATTTATCAAAATTTGCCCAAATGAGCTGTAATCCTGCAATGGGTGGCATTGGAAAGGGGCAAATTCTTCGTGAGATTGATGCGCTTGGCGGTTATTCTGCTATTGTTACCGATAAAACTTCCATTCAGTTTAGAATGCTTAACCGCTCAAAGGGACCTGCTATGTGGAGTCCTAGAGCGCAATGCGACCGCATGCTTTTCTCTGCAGAGTGGCGAGATTACCTTGAGTCAATTCCTAATTTGTTCTTATGGCAGGATAGCGTGGTTGACCTTATTATTGAAGAGCATGCCATAAAAGGAGTAAAAACCCAAATTGGTGTAGATTTTTATGCCAAAACCGTTATTCTTACTAATGGTACTTTCCTTGATGGGAAAATTCATATAGGTAAAACCAACTTTGCAGGGGGTAGAATAGGCGAGGCCGCTTCCTATGGTATATCGGCTACCTTGCGTAATGCTGGGTTCGAGGTGGGTAGAATGAAAACTGGTACGCCCGTACGTATTGATGGTAGAACCGTTGATTACTCTAAACTGGTAGAGCAGCCTGGCGATGAGGATACATCCTTTTTTTCTTTTACTACGGAGTTAGATAATCCGCTTAGTAAGCGTAGTTGCTATACTGTGCATACATCGCAAGCTGTACACGATTCCCTTAGGATTGGTTTTTCTGATAGCCCCCTTTTTACTGGAATTATTCAGGGTGTAGGGCCAAGGTACTGTCCAAGTATAGAGGATAAAATTCGTACCTTCTCAACAAAGGATAGCCATCAGCTCTTTCTTGAGCCCGAGGGCGAAAAAACTTATGAGATGTATCTGAACGGCTTTAGCTCATCGTTACCTTGGAATGTGCAAATGGATTCTTTGCAAATGATTTCTGGTTTTGAGAGCGTTAAAATCCTTCGTCCGGGTTATGCAATTGAGTACGATTATTTCCAGCCTACGCAGCTATTTCATTCATTGGAAACAAAACTTGTTAAAGGGTTGTTTTTTGCAGGGCAAATTAATGGAACTACTGGGTACGAGGAAGCCGCTGCACAGGGATTTATTGCCGGAATTAACGCCCATTTAGCTGTTAATAGTAGTGCGCCTTTTGTTCTAAACAGGGATCAAGCGTACATAGGGGTACTAATTGACGATTTAGTTACCAAGGGCGTTGATGAGCCCTACAGAATGTTTACTAGTAGAGCCGAGTTTAGAATCCTTCTACGGCAGGATAATGCCGATGAGCGATTAACCAAAATGGGATACACTTTGGGTTTAATTTCTCAGGAGCGCTACCAAAAATTTGTTCAGAAGTATCAAATTGTTGACTCTATAGAGCAGTATATTCGCAAAACAAGCATTGACCCCGCTGTTATAAATCCTTTTTTAGCCAGTTTAGGTAGTGCACCGCTATCGCAAAAAAGGAAGATGATAGACGTTCTTTTGCGGCCAGAAATTTCTATTAAACAGCTAATACAAGTTTACCCTGAGATTTACAGTTTAATTCCCGATAATTATCCTTTAAAACAGGATTTACTACAAATAGCAGAAATCCGAATTAAGTACGGGGGCTATATTGAGAGGGAAAAGGTTATTGCCGATAAGTTAAATCGACTGGATCATATTCGCATTAACCCAGATTTCAATTACTCGGCACTAGAGTCCCTTAGTACAGAGGCTCGGCAAAAGTTAAGTAGAATTAAACCACAAACAATTGGGCAAGCCCGGCAAATTCCGGGCGTATCGCCAAGCGATATTAATGTTCTTTTAGTTTACTTTGGCAGGTAGGTTCCACGTGGAACCTATTGTTTTATAAAGTATATTCGTTCCACGTGGAACAGTTACTTTAAGTTGAATTAAAACTTTAAGTTTATGAGCGCTGAATTTTTTTCTGTACGGGGTGTTGTAGTTGATTTGGTTCACGAAAAGTTAATTCCAGGAGAGGTGTTTGTTGTTAACGGTAAGGTTGATTCAATAGTGGAGGACTCTTCTGTTGATGGCCCTTTTTTGTTGCCTGGTTTTGTTGATTCTCATGTTCACGTAGAGAGTTCAATGCTTTCTCCCGAGGCTTTTGCTAGGGCTGCGGTAAAGCATGGAACTATTGCTGTTGTTGCCGATCCGCATGAAATTGCAAACGTTGCTGCGGTTGCCGGTATTGATTATATGGTAGAGAGCGCAAAGCGGGTACCCTTTCACTTCTTTTTTGGGGTTCCGTCGTGTGTGCCTGCGTCGCCAATGGATGTATGCCATGCTGCGCTGAATGCCGATATTGTGGATGCGTTGATACAGCGCAACGATATGTTCTTTTTAGGAGAAATGATGAACTTCCCTGGCGTAGTTAATGGCGATCCCGATGTGTTGAGTAAAATTGAATCGGCATTAAAACAGGGAAAACCGGTTGATGGTCATGCCCCAGGTTTGGTGGGACAGCAAATGGTGGACTACTTTGCAGCAGGTATCTCAACCGATCATGAGTGTTTTGAAATTGGCGAGGCTCGTAAAAAGATAGCGCAGGGAGCAAAAATATTAATACGGGAGGGTAGTGCTGCAAAGAATTTTGAGGCGCTAATTCCTTTGGTTAGTGAGAATCCAGATATGGTAATGTTTTGTACCGATGATTGCCATCCCGATGATTTGCTTTTAGGACACATTAATAAATCCGTAAAGCGTGCAGTAAAGGAGGGGTATTCGGTTTTTGATATCCTGCGTATTGCCTGCGTAAATCCTGTTAAGCATTATAATTTACCTGTTGGCTTGCTTCAGCAGAACGATTCGGCCGATTTTATTGTAGTAGATAATTTGGCTAACTTTACTGTTAGTGCTGTTTATATTAAAGGCGAAAAAGTGTACAGTGAGGGTAGTGTTTTATTTAGCGCTAGCAAACCCAAAGTGCCCTTGTATAACTTTAGAACTACATGGGATTTCGATTTAAAAGTAAAACGTGAACCCAAAATGGTTCGCGTTATTGGTGTAATTCCCGGAGAACTTATCACAGAGTCGCTACAGTTTAAGCCGTGGGGTAGCGGTACTTTTATTGAGGCCGATACATCGACCGACATTGTAAAAATTGTACTCCTTAATAGGTATAGCGAGGAACCACCTTCTGTTGGTTTTATTAAGGGGCTAGGTATTCAGCATGGAGCCTTTGGTTTAAGTGTGGCACATGATAGCCATCATGTTATTGTAGCAGGAACTAATGACAGCGATATTCGTGCGTGCTTACAGTTTATTGTGGAAAACAGGGGTGGTATTTGCGCTTGCAGTAAGGGGGATTTGGTTGGGGCAACGCTTCCGCTATTTGGGTTAATGTCCAATAAGTTTGCCGAAGATATTGCTGCCGAGTATAAGGCAGTTAATAGCGCAGTGCACAGCATGGGTTCAACACTTCATGCACCATTTATGACCCTTTCCTTTATGGCTCTTTCTGTTATACCTTCGTTAAAAATTAATCATCTGGGTTTATTTGATGTTGATACATTCTCAGTAACCAATATTTTTGTTGAGTAATGGCTGCTATTAGTGCTTTAGTAAAAGAGAAGGTTGAGTTATTGCCCCATAAACCTGGCGTATATCAGTTTTTTAATAGCGCTGGAGAAATTATTTATGTAGGCAAGGCAAAGGATTTGCGCAAACGTGTATCGTCGTACTTTAATAAGGTAAACTACGATAGTGCAAAGCTGCGCGTTCTGGTTTCAAAAATTTCCGACATGCACCATATCGTTGTGGAAACGGAGTCGGATGCACTTTTGCTGGAGAATAATCTAATTAAAACCATACAGCCACGCTACAATGTATTGCTTAAGGACGATAAAACTTACCCGTGGATTTGCGTAAAGCATGAGTATTTTCCTCGAGTATTCTCAACCCGCAGATATACAAATGATGGGAGTAGCTATTTTGGCCCCTTTACTTCTGTTACTGTTGTTCGCACGCTGTTGGAGCTAATTAGGCAGCTTTACCCAATTAGAACGTGCAGCCTTAACCTTGATCCAACAATTATTGCAGCCGGAAAGTATAAGGCCTGTTTGGAATACCAAATTGGAAACTGTTTGGCTCCCTGTGAGGGATTGCAGTTGCAAGCCGAGTACGATGATAATATTAAAGGCGTTATTGCTATTTTAAAGGGAAACCTATCGGTTGTTTCCGATTTTCTTAAAGATAAAATGGAGGATGCATCAAATCAGTTTAAATTTGAGGTGGCTCAGTTTTACAAAGAGAAGCTCGATATTCTGAATCGTTACCAATCCAAAACGTTAATAGTTAACGCATCTATTAAAAATGTGGATGTTTTTAGCATTAAAGAAATTGGTAAACTATGCTTTGTTAACTACCTGAAAATTATTAATGGATCGTTGTTACAAAGTTATACTATAGAGGTAAAAAAGGGTCTCGATGAACCCGAGGATGAGGTTCTGGGTACAGCCATTGTTGAAATTAGAAACAGGGTTCAAAGTAATGCTCACGAGATACTGGTTTCGCATATGCCAGATTTTACTATTGAGGGTGTTAAGTATAGCGTTCCCGAACGTGGCGACAGAAAGAAACTACTCGATTTAAGCCTGCGCAACTGCTACTCCTTTGCCCAGGAAAAGCTGCTGAAGGAGGAGAAGAAGAATCCAGCCGAGCGAACCAATAGGATTCTTACGCGCATTCAGAAAGATTTTGCAACGGCCGAACTTCCTGTGCACATAGAGTGTTTCGATAACTCTAACCTGCAAGGCACAAATCCTGTGTCATCGTGTGTGGTATTTAAAAATGGTGTGCCATCAAAGCGCGACTATAGGCACTTTATCGTTAAAACAGTTGAAGGTGCTAACGACTTTGCCACAATGCAGGAGGTAGTTTACCGTAGGTACAGCCGGTTGGTGGACCAGGGGGAATCGCTACCTCAGCTAATTGTAATTGATGGTGGCAAAGGTCAGCTTTCTGCTGCATATTTAAGCCTAGTGGAACTTGGTATTCAGCATAAGGTTCAAATTGTTGGTATTGCCAAACGGTTAGAGGAAATATTTTTCCCTGGCGACACAGTACCCTTATACTTAGATAAAAACTCTGAGTCACTTAAAGTAATACAGCACATAAGGAATGAAGCTCATAGGTTTGGTATTACCCATCACCGCAAGCGTAGGAGCAAGTCTAGCTTAGTATCTGAGCTAACCAGTATTGCTGGGGTAGGCGATAAAACACTTGAGGTAGTGTTTAAGCATTTTAAGTCTATGAGCAGAATAAAATCGGCCACCGTTGATGAGCTAACACCGCTGGTTGGGAAGTCGCGCGCCGAGCGAATTTTTAACCACTTTAGGGCATCAGCAAAGAGCAATAGCGACGATAAGTTCTAAACATGTTCCATTTTTTGTCGTATCACAGCTTTATCGTATTAAATTTGCTGGGCAACACAAATTGTAACCTTTCATAACTGTTTTACTCTTTTACCATGAATGCAGCGTTTATAAAGCCACTAGTTACCAGCCAACCAGCTCAGGCCTTTCAGGATACCGTGAAACCAGTAAGTACGGTTACACTATCTAGCATGGATTCTCTTTTTCATGCGGCCGAGGTTAAACGCAGGCAAGTTGATTCGGTTAAAAAGAGTATTGCTATTCGTTCCGTTCAACGGGTTGTTGAAAAGAAACCAGAGCCAGTAGTGTACGATTCACTGCCCCCTGTGCATCTTTCGCTAGAGGCAAAGGCTTCAGCTTCATTTTTTTTCCCTGATAGCTACATTCCCCGCGTGCTATCCGATAGCATTTTTATTTGTAGCGCGGAATCGGCGCAGGGAGTTTCTCAAAAGTCGGAGGGCGTTTTAGTAGAAACCGTGGAATCAGGCGAAGTTGGATCAACGGAGCTATCGGTAAAAGCGTTTACCCAATCCGTTTTGCCAAATTGGATTTTTGGCGTTGCCATTGCTTTTCTTGTGATATTTGCTTTGGTGCGCATTAAGTACTGGAAGTACGTTGCCGAAATATTTGAAGGAATAATTTACGGTTATGCTGGCGAAAAGCTATTTAGGGATAGAAACATTCCTTTCTTACGCGTTTCATCAATTCTCGACGTTCTTTTCTTTGGCTCAACATCAGTTATTGTTTACCTATACCTAAAGAGCATTTCTGTTGATGTTTTTGCTGATAGCTACAGCTTTTTGCTTTTTGGTGCAATTTTAGGAATTCTGCTCCTTTTTCGTTTAATAAGATTTTTTGCTCACCGCACACTTGCCTTTGTTACCGATAGCCGCTCGTTCTTTTTAGAAATATACCACCATGGCGTTTTATATCCCCGTGGGCTTGCGGTAATATCGGTTCCGCTCGCATTTTTTATTGCTTACAGTGAACCAGCCGTGGCTCGCATCCTTTTTTATACCTACGCTGTAACAGTAGCATTATTGCTACTATTGCGTTTGTTTAGGTTTGCCTACGTGTTCCTTAAAAAAGGATTTTCGTTATTCTATTTCCTTTTGTACCTTTGTGCCCTCGAAATTCCTCCCGTGCTTATACTTTGGAAGGAACTATTCGGGAAACAATAGAGGGTGTTGAATTAAACTTTTAAGGCATTGAAAATCAGACGAATACTGGTTTCCCAGCCGGAACCGCAAAGCGAAAAATCTCCTTACTTAGAGCTTGCGCAGAAGCATAACGTAAAAATTGAGTTTCGACCATTTATCCATGTCGAAGGAGTAACAACAAAGGAATTTAGGCAGCAGCGTGTTGATATTTTGGCACATACCGCTGTAATTTTCACCAGTAAAACGGCAATCGATAACTATTTCCGTATTTGTGAGGAAACCCGTGTTACGGTTCCTGAAGCAATGAAATACTTCTGCATTACTGAGACAATTGCTTTATATCTTCAGAAGTACATTGTTTACCGTAAGCGCAAAATCTTTTTTGGTACAAACACCTTTCAGGATTTAATGGAGGTTATCCTTAAGCATAAGGAAGAGAAGTTCTTAGTTCCACTTTCCGATCCTCATAAACCCGAAATTCCTAAAACGCTTGATAAGGCCAAGATTAAGTACACAAAGGTTATTATGTACAAAACGGTTAGCAGCAATTTGTCCGATGTTGACCTTAAGGATCAGTACGATATGGTTGTGTTCTATAGTCCTACCGGCGTAAAATCTTTGTTCGATAACTTCAAGGACTTTGAGCAGGGCGAAATGAAGATTGGTACCTTTGGGCCAACTACCGCCAAGGCTGCTAAGGATGCAGGAATTAGGCTTGATGTTAATGCGCCCACTCCAACGTGTACTAGCATGACCCAAGCGCTCGACGAATTCTTAAAGAAAAACAATAAGTAACAAAGGGGAGCAATCCCCTTTTATTTTTTATGCGATACACTTTCCCTAAATCCCAGAAACTGGTTTCACTAAAAGCAATTGACTCAACATTTGCTGCAGGGAATAGTTTGTTTTGTTACCCCATTAAGCTACTGTACACCCCCAACACCGATTCATCAGTAAACCAAGCCCTTTTCTCCGTGCCCAAGCGCAACTTTAAACGGGCCAATAAGCGGAATACCCTTAAGCGCCGCATGCGTGAGGCGTATCGTTTGAACAAACATGCACTCGATGACGTTTCACGTGAAACAGAAATGAGCTATAATCTTGTGCTTATTTACGTGGCAAAGGAGGAGGAATCGTATAAGCGCATTGCCGACTCTATGGTTACTCTTTTAAAACGATTGGGTGCTGCTACAGCACCCAATAAGCAGTAATTCATTGTAAAGCCCACTAATAAGCATAGAATCTCTTCAGTCGCATTTTGCTAAAAAACGATATAATGAGAAGCGTTGTAAAGTTCGTATCCAAAATATTAGCGCTACTGCCCATCATACTAGTTAAAATTTACCAGTACGCCATATCGCCCTACTTCCCTAGCAGCTGCCGCTACACACCAACCTGTTCACACTACTCGCTTGAGGCGCTTAGGAAACATGGGTTTTTTAAGGGACTCTGGCTATCAGTAAAGCGCATATCTCGTTGCCATCCGTGGGGCGGCCACGGCTACGACCCTGTTCCTTAACAGCACCTGTTGGCGCTGTGGGTTCTGGTGTTTAAAATCGATATCGTTCCATAACCCTTATATTTATTCGTGGCTATAGCTATATTTGCTTACTTAACCGATTTTAAAATGATGAATGCCCTAAAAAGATTTCCCAAAGCTTTTATTGCGATTCTGCTATTAGCTTCGCTAGCATTTGTAGGCTACAGCTTTTCCAATAAAACAGCTGGCGTTGCCAAGCAGCTCGAGATATTTTTTAATCTATTTCGCGAGGTTCAGCTTTTTTATGTTGATGATGCCAACCCCGAGAAGATGGTTAACACCGGCATTAACGCCATGCTCTCCGATCTGGATCCCTACACGGAGTTTATTCCCGAGGAGAATAAAGAAGATTTTAACTTTATGACCACCGGCGATTACGCTGGTATTGGCTCTGTTATTCGCGCATCAGTAGAGTACCCACTAATTGCCGAGGTATATGAGGGAACGCCATCGTTTAAGGCTGGTTTACGCGCTGGCGATAAAATTGTGTCAGTTGATGGCAAGCAGGTTAAGGGATTAAGGGTTGATAAGGTTAGCTCTATGCTACAGGGCACAGCAGGGACTAGCATTACCATCCGTTTTTTAAGAATAGGTTCCCCCGATACGCTTAGCGTTTCCTTTAAGCGCGAGCGCATACATGTTCCCAGTGTACCCTTTGCCGGAATACTTCAGAGCGGAGTGGGCTATATTAGGCTTAATAGCTTTACGGTAGATTGCTCCAGCGAGTTTGAAAAGGCATTTAAAAACTTAAAGCAGCAGGGGGCAACGGGGCTAATAATAGACCTAAGAGGGAATCCTGGCGGTTTGCTTATTGAAGCCGTAAAAATTGTTAATCTGTTTGTTCCCAAAAATGAGGTTGTTGTGTTTACACGTGGAAAGGTTAAGGATTTAGATGCAACCTACAAAACCCAGTCGCAACCATTAGATGTAAATATTCCCATTGCGGTGATGGTTAACAGAGGATCGGCGTCGGCATCGGAAATTGTTGCGGGTGCATTGCAGGATCTAGATCGGGCGGTTGTGATAGGGGAGAGAACCTTTGGTAAAGGTCTTGTGCAAACAACCCGTAACCTAGGATACAACGCGCAGCTAAAAATAACCACATCAAAGTACTACATTCCCAGCGGCCGATGCATTCAGGCAGTTAACTACGCTAAGCGTAACGAGGATGGTAGCGTTGCTCACATTCCCGATTCGCTTATAGCAGACTTCAAAACGCGCGGCGGGCGTTTGGTTAGGGATGGTGGTGGAATAACCCCTGATATTGCTCTTCCCGACTCCGTGTTTAGCCGTATTGCCATTGACCTCTACGTGAACAACCATATTTTCGATTTTGCTACCGATTTTAGGTCAAAAAATGAGGCAATTGCCCAACCCGATAGCTACACCTTCTCCGAGGCTAATTACAAGCAGTTTTTGGCCTTTTTAAATGAGCGCCATTATGAGTACAGAAACGACACCTATTTGGCCATTGAGGAGCTTCGGAAAATTGCTAAGGACGATAATACGCTAGAGTACATAAATGCCGAGATTGTTAAAATGGAGCAGTCCCTTGCAGATAAAAGCAAGAATGAGATTGAGAAGAATAGGGTTGAAATTATCAATCTTATCGAGGAGGAGATAGTCTCTCGTTACTACTATCAGCGCGGAAAGCTAATGGTAAGGCTAAAATCGGATCCTGTACTTCAGGAAACCATTAGCATTGTTTCCAATAGGGCAAAGCTAAATGGCATACTTAAACCATAGGCTAACGATTTAGTAATTATCTATAGCGCCATAACAAAATCCCCTGACTGGTACTGCGCCACTCAGGGGATTTTAGTTTGGGTATGTGGTTAGATTATAGCTCTAACCTCATTGTAATGATCACGTTTTCTGCAAACTATGGTAATGCGTATGTTGGCTAATAATTTGTTTAGCTATTTTTAGCGCGAACCAATTTTGGCCTCTATCTTTTCAGAATCAGCAACATGGTTGAGAGTGATTGTCCTAATCCCCCAAAGTACTTTTAGCCTTTTGTACTACCTTTTGGGTATAACAACTCTAAACGATGAGCCCTTATTAACTTCGGAGTAGTTTACAAATATTTTTCCTCCGTGGTAATCCTCAATAATTCTTTTAGAGAGGGTTAGCCCTAATCCCCATCCGCGTTGCTTGGTGGTGTAGCCTGGCTGGAAAATGGTTTTCTGTTTCGATTTTGGGATACCTCTGCCTGTGTCGGTAATATCTATATACACAACTTGAACGTTATCGGTAATTTTAAAATGAATCTCTCCGCTTCCCTGAATGGCGTCGGCTGCATTTTTAACAACATTCTCTATAACCCATTCAAATAGAGTTGCGTTAAGCTTAGCAATTATACTATCGCTTTTATCGTAGCCAATGGTAATTGCTATTTTGGTTGATATTCTGGTTTGTAGGTATTCTATGGAGCTGTTTAATACCGAAATTACATTTTGTGGAATGAGCTTAGGTTCCGATCCAATTTTCGAGAAACGGGTTGCAATTTTTTCCAGTCGGAGTACATCTTTCTCTATTTCAAGGGTAATATCGGGTCTGGCATTACCCTCTTTCAAAATATCAACACAAGCAAGCAGTGACGATGTTGGTGTGCCCAGCTGATGTGCGGTTTCCTTAGCCATTCCGGCCCACACCCTGTCCTGTTCCGCTTTTCGCGATTGGCTAAAAGCAAAGTAGGCAATGCCTATAAAGAGCATTATTACCGATAGCTGGATGTATGGATAGTATGTAAGCCTTAGTAGGGTTGTACTATCCTGATAGTAAACGTAGTTCTTGTTCCCATCAAGGAAGGTTACGTCAATTGGCTCCTTGGATTTTTTCATTTTAGCAAGCATCTTCTCTTGCTTCTCGGGGGTGTCAACTTTTTTGCTGGGAATATTCAGCGTGTACAAAACGGTGTTGTTCTCGTCGGTTTGTATAACGGGCACTGTTGTGTTATCCTCCATTACCTTAAGGATAAAGGAGTAGTCAAGGTCGTTCCGCTCTAGGTCGGAGAGCTGTCTAATTCCTTCGGCCCAAAGCTCTATCTTCTTTCGCTCTTCAACGGAGAGGTCGTTAACCAATTCGTTGGTAACAAAAAGTGAAGCAATGCCAATAACCACGGCAACTAGAAAAAGGAGTAGCTTCCACTTCGTTTTTTGAGTATAAATTTCCAATGCTTTAACTATTAGTTACAGTAATAAACGGGTTAACGCTGTTAGCAGGTATAGCCTATTTGGTGTGCGTTGTATCGTCCAGCTCGTCCCATTCTATCTTGAAACGGGGCTTTGGCTTTGCAATTGTATCGGTGGGTTTATTTTTTTTATACCGTGCGTTTTGCAGGCTGTCACCGCTTTTTTGCTTACCCAACCCAAACTCCTCCTTAAAAATTGTTTTTAGGGTTTGTCCCTCCTTGCTTAGGTTTTGGCGGAAATTCTCGCGAGCACTTTTTGAGTCGTAGCTAACCGATACTCCTGCTGGCGATCCGTTTAGTTTAATAAATACGTTTAGGCTACCATCGGTATCTTCTTCGTATTCATAGTCCTTACTGTTTTTCCATTTGTTTGATAGCAGGTTCCCCAGTTCAAATTTTAGCTTGTAGCTATACCTTCCGTCAAAGCGGTGATTCCCGCTAAGCGTTAAGTCTAAGGCATTGGATTTAATTAGCATTGATGGGATTAGAACCTGATTATTAAGGATTAGCACCTCGTTCTCCAGCTTGCTAAAGCTAACGGTTTCAATATCCTTGTACTTTAAAAATTTAGAGAGCTCTTTAAACTGCGACATGTTGGCCAGCCTGCCGTTATGTAGGCTTATTTTAGCCATGCTTTCAATGCTTGAGTAATCAATCTTATTCTGTTCCCAGCTCACCTTTAGCTCTATTTCGCCCGATAGGTCGCCATAAACATTCTTGTCGGTAATAGCCGTTTGGTCAAAGCTGTTAAACGCTTTAAAGAACTGGTTAACGTCAACACTTTTTACCAGTACGTTTGAAACAAGACGCCGGTTATTGCTAGTTACATTGTGCAGCGATACGTTGCCCTTAATTTTTCCGTTAAAGGCGCTAAGGGTTGCGTTGCTTACCACCAGATCTGTCGAGTCTAGCTCATAGCTGCCTGCTATGCTTGTGGCGTTCCACGTGGCAAACTCAATTTCCCTAACATCTAAATCGCCTTTTAGTGAGGGTATGTACTTCCATATATCTACTGATCTATTATCTGTATTAGAGCCCGATGGATTATCCGACTTAAATAAATCATTAAAAATAAACTTGTTTGCGCTTAGGGAAAACTCAATAGGCTTTTGGAGCTTCCCCCCAAAAAAGCTTAGCGCATCTGTTACCCTTATATTTGCGCTAAATGGCGTGTTTTTAAATGTTCCGTGGTTTATTGCTATTGCCAGCTGGTTGTTTTTCCACTCTACATCTCCTGTAGCCTTATCAATATCATTGTAATTTTTGTAGGTAATTCCCTTAAAACCAATGCGGGTATCAATTTGCGTAATGTATAAATCCTTGGCAATAATGCTATCTAAACTGTGTAACTGGAATGATGATTTAATAGTACCGTTTACCTCGCCAACAATTTCATTGTCGCTAAAAAGGGTGCTAAGGTCTAAGTGGAAATCGCTATCAACGGTAACACTAGGTTTTTTTAGGTTTGATATGGTAACCGTTCCAATGGCCTTAGATTTACCTGTACTAATGTTGATATGGTCCAGCTTTAGCACTATTCTGTCCCATTTGGTATTTTGCCGTTTGTTTATTGCTCCTTTTGCTGTTAAAATGGAAATGGCACTGAGGTTAGCGTGATTAAGGCGAATATCTGAAGCTATAAAGCTTGCACTTAGCGCTGGCGATGATATGTGGGTTATGTCGCCGCTTAAACTTGCCTTAAGGGTAAGGTTACCCTTCTGTATGCTTTTAAGCGTGTTGTTGAAATCGAAATAATCCGATAGCGAATTTAGCGCCAGCTTGTGTGTTGCAATGTTTATTGTGTAGGCGTTATTGGCGTAAAGGTTAACCTTACCCGATACTAGTATGGATTGGTTTGATACCTGTAAAAGGGTTTGCTCCAGGGTAAGGTCGTTGTTGGTAATTAGCAGCTTGGTCTCAATTTTGGCATCAATTCGCTTATCGTATTTCCAGCTTGGGGTAGATATGTACCTAAGCATTACGTTTCCTAAGGCATTAACCGATATGTTTTGGTTAACCATAGTAACAGTAAGCGATAGCTTTTTAGCAAGTGCGCTAACGTTGTTGCCCGATTTGGTATCTATCCAGTTAACCTCTACCTGCTCCAGAATAATTTTGTTTAGGGAGATATTCTGATTGGACGGGTCGTTGGTTTTAATCTCGGCTGCGTTTCTAATCTTGGCCAAATCTACATTTACAACACCTTTGTGTGCAACTAGGCTTTGTACCTCTATATCGCCATCTAGGAGCTTCCAAACATCAAGCTCAAAAAACAGCTGGTTACACTGTATTAGCGTATCGGTTAACGCGCTTTCTTCTAGGTAAAGCGTAACATCAGAGAATTGGATTGATGCTTTGGGAAATCGCGATAGCAGCGAAAACTTCACGTTACTACTTTTAACCTTGAAGTTTTGGGTAGAATTAAAGTAGCTGGTAAAGCGCTTAACAATGGCATCGTTAAAAACAATGCCTGTAATAAAGGCAATACCTGTTACTACTACTATAACCGATACGGTGTAGATAAATACTTTAACAGTGTTTCTGATCATGGCGCTTAACATGAGTTTGAATATGGCAAAAGTAAAGTAGATGTAAATTCATTTTTTGTATTTTTACCAAATTACATACATTGCAAAGATGTTAAAAAGAGCTATTGGATGCATTGGTTTTTTCCTACTTACTACTTTTTTTACCCTTTATGGGCAGGAGAATGTAGATAGCCTGTTTATTAAGTTGCAAGCTGCAAAAAGCGGGACGGAAAAAGTTCTGCTTTTCCAGTCTATTGCAAAGGTTTACTCTAGCGAGATTAGGGACAATAGCCTTGCCGAAAAGTATTATAATGAGGCACTTTCCCTAGCCAACTCTCTTCACGATACTTCTTTAACGATAGAGTGCCTTGATATGTTTGGCGTTTTCTATCGTAATCGCTCATCGTACTCCCGAGCGCTGGAGCTTCATTTTCAAGCACTGGATCTTGCTAACACTTTTGATAGCAAGCTATACCAAGCAAAGGTAAACAATAATATTGGTGTTGTTTACCGTAGGCTGGACAACCACGCAAGAGCTACGGAGTACCATTTGGCGGCTCTAACGTTATCCGAGGAGATAAAGGATACCTTTAGCACATCGGTTGCCCTTAATAGCTTAGGGAATATATATTCGCTTAATGGCCAGTACAAGGACGCTATACAGTATTTTGAGCGTGCGCTTGAGCTCTCAGCGGCGCAAAAGAATGTGCTGGGACTAGCCATAAATAACAATAACATTGGCGAGGTTTATGAGTTTTCTGGCAATATGGAGAAGGCTCAGGTTTACTACCAAAAATCGCTGGACTATAATCGGCAAATTAACAGCGATAAAGGTATTGCAATTAGCCTAAATGCTTTAGGTAAAATTCATCTGTACTACAACCAACCAAAATTGGCATACTCGCTATTTAATCAGGCTCTAGCAATTGATAAACGGTTGGGCGACAGAAAATTTATTGCCGACAGCTATACCAACTTGGGCAAGTCGCAAGTGGCCTTGGGTATGTACGATGAGGCGGAGCTTACACTAGGTAGAGCTATTCACGTTGCCTCCGAGATTAATAGCCTGTACCATTTTCAGGTGGCATACGAGGAGCTAAGTAACCTGGAGCTTAAAAGGCGCAGCATCGCAAAAGCCTTCGACTACTTTAAAAAGGCTGTTGTTTACAAGGATAGTATTATTAACGAGAAGAACGATAGGCATATTGCATCCATGCGAATCCTTTTTGAAAGCGAGAAAAAGGAAAAGGAGATTCAAATTTTGCGACAGCGTCAGGAGCTTGACCAAAAGGAGATTGACACCCAGAACAAAATGCGCAACTATCTTTTGGGTGGCCTAACTCTCTCGTTCCTCCTTTTATCAATGGCCATTTTTGCTTTCAACAACAAGAAAAGGGCCAATAGAATTCTTGCTCAGCAAAAGGCTGAGATAGAGAAGGCTAACTTTGCTCTTAGGGAGCAAAAGGAGGAGATTGAAACCCAAAAAGAGAAAATTGAGCAGCAGAATCACAACATCGAGCAAAAGAATAAGCACCTAGAAGACGCGTATCTCATTATTGAGGATTATATAGGGAAGATTACCGATAGCATTAAGTATGCCGAGCGTATTCAGCAAGCGCTTCTGAGCCCGCTGTCGCTGTACAACAATTTTTTTGCCGAGAGCTTCATTTTTGCAAGTCCAAAGGATATTGTTAGCGGCGATTTTTACTGGTTTGCGTCTAAGGATGACACCTGCTACTTTGCTGTTGCCGATTGTACTGGGCATGGTGTTCCTGGTGCTTTTATGAGTATTATTGGTATGGATTTGCTAAACCAAGGCATTAACCAATTTGGACTGGCTAAAACCGATGAGCTGTTGCACTTTATTAATGAGGAGCTCAGGGTAAAGCTTCGCAAAAAGGAGAACGACGAACTTGTTCTAAAGGATAGCATGGATATTGCCCTGTGCTCCTTCAATCGTGCTACACGGGAGTTTACTTACTCTGGTGCGCTTATTCCCGTTTTTGTTGTGCAAGGGGGAGTGGTTACCACTCTAAAGCCCGATTATACTTCTATTGGTGCAGGCAAAAGAATATTTAACGGGGAGTTTAAAACGCAGCGGTTAACACTGTCTCCCGATGATTGGATTTATATTTCTACCGACGGTTTTACCGATCAATTTGGTGGCCTTGACAAGAAGAAGTATATGCGATCTCGGTTGGTTCAAAATTTTGCACGGTTTAACCATTTGCCCGCAAACCAGCAGTACAGCGAGTTTAAAAGCGAGTTCTTCTCGTGGAAGCGCGAGAACGAACAGATTGACGATGTTTTGTTTCTTGGGTTAAAAGTATAACTGTTTTGGACTCCTTTTTGCTGATTTACAGGCTTTATGCTAAATTCTAATTCTTATGAGATATTTTGCTTTGCTATTCGCTTTTGTACTTTGCCATTCTGGAGTCCATAGTCAGATTTTGAGTCCTATACATAAAGTTGAGCTCCCCAAAGGTTTACTGGTTTTTTGTAATGCCCCCGATACAGAGGGACGCATGTGGCTGGGATTGGGCGATGGGTTAACCAGAGGTTCTGTAGCTTACATCAACAGTAGCTATGAGCTAACAGAGGTGCCCCTTAGCAGCCTTGGTATTTCCGGGTCTGTTTCCGTAGCGGTTAGAGAGCAGGAGGGAAGCGTTTTGCTGGCAGGGAACCTGGTTACTTCCGATGGCTTTCCGTGCATAGTTAAAACAGCAACCGATAGCCTAGAGATTCTACCGTTACCCATAAAAAGCGCATCGTTAGCAGTAAATCATATTACCGTAACAGGCGATAACGATATTTGGGTTTCAACATCAAAGGGGTTGCTTGTTAACTCTTCTGTTGATGGCTGGCGATACATCGGAACGGGCGACGGGTTGCCTAGCTCCTTTGTAAATGCATCTATAAAAGATTTTAGAGGATTAATTTGGGTTGCCACATCCACAGGAATTGTGGCGTTTGATAGTAATAGGCTGCTGCAGCCCTCGGGACAGGTTATAACCAATGCCGATATTCTTTATCAGGATAGAATAGGCTACCTGTGGGCTGGGAGTAGCCTTGCCGGCGAAGGGGTAAGCGTTTTTAATGGAGAGCTGTGGCAAACCTTCTCGGGCAGCGATGGCTTGGTTGACAACTCTGCATCAAGCATGTATTCCGATTCCAAAAGCCGATTGTGGGTTACCAGCTGCTTTAGCCAGCAAAAAGGCGGAGTATCAATGTTCAACGGAAAGGAGTGGGTCTCCTATACGCATCCTAAGAGCTTGGCTAAACCTTGTCTCGATAAGATTGTTGAAGACTCTAATGGTAACATATGGTTTTCTGGCCCTCTCGATATTCGGAATGGTGGCGGATTGTCCGTTTTTGCTTCGGGTGAATGGTTCGATGTAGGAAACGACAGCTACTTTCCCGTAAATCAGGTTGTTCATATGTTCCTGTTTTCTAACCGATTGTGTATCTCCGCAAAGGAGGGTTTTTACTGTGTTAAGGCCGATGATATTCTGAATTATTACAAACAGAAGCGTTACTAAGGTTTAGCCATGATCCACTTACGACACATATTCTTTTTCTCTGTGTTTCTGCCATTATTGCTGGTAGTACAAATGGCTAGTTCACAAGTTGTTGATAGTAAGTTGTACCCCGATTCTGTTATAGTAACGGCTCTTAGTTTATCGGACTATAGCTATATCGATACTATTATTGCTCTTTATGGCCCCGACGCAACGTTCCACAACGGGGAGCACACCCTTTTGTCGTATAGCGTTATAATAGATAATATTAGTGCAGTTGAATATATTGTTAATAAAGCAGCCGATATAGATTTAATAAATAATGATTTAACTCCATTAATGATTTGTGCAACTTATAACAGGGATCGTATTGCAAACTATTTGCTTCTTAATCGTGCCAAGGTAGATAAGTACAATAAGCACCGTAATACTCCACTTATTATGGCAGCACGTTATGGACACCTAGAGGTTGCTAGGGTGCTGAGCAAGTATAACGCGAATCCTTTTTTCGAAAATTTCACAAATCAGTCTCCATTAGATTATTCTATTAGGTTTAATAAAGTAGAAGTTGCAGAATTTCTAAAGGGCTATATGGTAGCTTACGTAAATAAGAGCAATCTTCATTTCTCCGATGGGCCACATGTTTTCTGGGGATTTAACAAGCGGGCACAAGCGGTTTACTTTATTCGCGATTCATTCCAAAAAAAATCCTTTAGTGTAAAGCAAACCTTTCGTACAAAGAATGACACCCTACGGTTTAGCGGCTTTTACAACGATACGCTCTCGTACCTTGCGGTTAATAAAAAGTATTTAAGGCCAGAGCCTCATAGCTTTACCGATGTCCCCAAAATATTTGCCATTGGCGATGTTCATGGTGAGTACACAAGTCTGGTTAAGCTACTACGTGCTAATGGAATTATGGACTCAAGCAATAACTGGATATGGGGAAATGGCCATGTTGTTTTTATTGGCGATTTATTTGATAGGGGAACCGAGGTTACCCAAACCCTTTGGCTCGTTTACAAGTTGTACTTGCAGGCAAGCAAGCACGGGGGCTATGTGCATCTTATTTTGGGGAATCACGAGCTAATGATTCTAACAAAGGATTTCAGGTTTGTTGAACCACGTTATAAGTATCTTTATAGCAGCCTTTACTTGGACTACGATTCGCCTTTTTCAACTAGCACAGCTCTGGGTGCATGGATTCGTTCCCGAAACACTGCCGTTGTGCTAAACGGGAACTTGTTTGTTCATGGCGGATATTCCACTAGGATGATTCAACAAAATATGTCGATTGGACTATTAAATAGCATTGTTTATAATGCGTTAATGGGTGTACCAATTATAGATCCTGCTGAACTGGATAGGCTTCGTTTTATTTCCGAAGAGTACGGCCCATTTTGGTACCGCGGGTTAATGGCCGAGAGCCACCTTGTTGCTCGAATGACCCAAACGGAACTCAACGCTGTTCTTGGTTACTGCTCAGCAAGCGCTATGGTAGTTGGCCATACCGAGGTAAAGGATATTCTCCCACAGTATAATGGCAAAGTTTTTCCAATTAATGTTCCCTTTGCAAAGCCTGGAATAAAGCCAATGGGACTTCTTATTAAAGCCAATGGCTACTATAAATGTAACATATACGGTAACTGCGAAAAACTATAGACATGCTGAAACGGATTGTGCTATTCTTTGCTCTCGTTTTTGGAGTAATTGCAGCCTACGGCCAGAATGGAGCGCTAAAGCCACTTTTTGCGAGTGATAGTATTATGGAGCTGTCATTGGTTTTCGATTTGAAAACAGTTATACGCGATATTGATAATGTTAGGGCAACCTACCATCCTGCAATTCTAACTTACACAGATAGTAGTGGGCTATCAATTGCACTTGATGTTAAAGTAAAAACTAGGGGGCACTTTCGTAAGCAGCGCGATAATTGTACTTTCCCTCCATTACGCATCAACTTTAAGAAGAAGCAGGTTGTTGGCACCGTTTTCGAAGGGCAGGATAAGCTGAAACTTGTAACGCATTGCCGAACAAACAATGAGAAGTTTGAGCAGTTTTTAATAGAGGAATACCTAATTTATAAGCTGTACAACCTTTTTACCAACTTTAGTTTTAACGTTAGGCTGGTTAAAATTAACTACATCGATCTTAATGGAAAGACGCAACCTTTTTCTAAGTACGCCTTCTTTCTTGAGCATCTCGATCATTTGGCCCAAAGGCTTGGGGCAACGGTTGTTGACACAAAAGGATTGCATCAGGAAACCGTTGATTATGCAATAATGAACCAGCTGGTTCTTTTTCAGTATCTCATAGGGAACACGGATTGGTCGGTACCAAACCTGCACAACATTGAGTTACTACTTGTTAGTCCTGGTAGAGCAGCAGTTCCTGTTCCTTACGATTTTGATTTTAGCGGCCTTTTGAACGTTCCCTATGCTAAGCCGCCCGCACATTTGCCAATTAAGTCTGTAAAGCAGCGCCTGTTTCGTGGCTACTGTAGAACAAGGGAGCAGTTGGAGCCAAACTTAGAAACGTTTAGGCAGCTGCAAGATTCAATTACTTATCTATACAAAGCAAGTACGCTGTTAACCCCTTATCAAAAAAAGCGAACGGTGCTTTACCTTGAGGAATTCTTTGAGACTATTAATGATGAGCGAGAGATAAAGTCGGAGTTTATAAATGGTTGTAGAAGGGATTAGTATGGATAGTTTTGAAAAGAAAAAGTTTAAGTTAAGTTTAGCAATTCCATTGCTACTAGTGCTTTTTCTTTGGCTTATTGCTTTGGTGGATAGCGTTGCCGAGTTGGAGTTTTATAGGGGAGGTGTTTATCCGCGTAGGGCTACAGGCCTAATGGGTATTGTTTTGGCTCCGCTTCTCCATTCAGGTTTTAAGCACCTATTTGCCAATACGCTCCCAATACTTATTCTAGGTACAGCAATAAATTACTTCTATAGAGCGTTAGCCTATAAAATTCTAATTCTGGTGTGGTTGCTCACAGGAGTTCTGGTTTGGATTTTTGGCCGCGAGAGCTACCACGTTGGCGCAAGTGGAATTATTTACGGAGTAGCCTCTTTTCTCTTTTTTAGCGGGGTAATTAGGGGTAATATACATCTGGCAGCCTTGTCGTTAATTGTGGTTTTTCTTTACGGTGGGTTAGTTTGGGGAATATTCCCTTTTTCTACAGGAGTATCGTGGGAATCCCATTTTTTTGGAGGATTCTGGGGGCTTGTTACCGCTATCTGCTTTCGCAATCAAGGGCCTATTACCAGGCATAACTTTTGGGTTAATAGCTTTGCCGATGAGGAGGATGAGGACGATGACGATGGGGATAACCCTTACTGGGCAGATGATAGCTCTCTGAAAAGTAACGAAACTGATCCTAAACAATAAAAATTTGTCAAAGCATAAGGCCAATAAATTTTAAAGCAAACGCTATTTTTTTATATTTGTTGGCTTGTACATTTTATCAAATGGGTTAATTACTTAAATAATAATACAATGGCAAAGTATAACGAAGCAGAACAGGTTTCTAATAACATTAACCTTATAGGTTTTGGCACAGAAATAAATGGTGACATAACCTGTAATGGCGATTTAAGAATAGATGGAACTCTTGTTGGAAACATCCAAGCAAAAGGTAAGGTTGTTGTTGGCGAAACGGGTAGAATTAAAGGCGAGGTGGCTTGTAAAAACTCCGATATTTCTGGTACTATCGATGGAAAGGTTATTGTTGGTGAGCTGCTTGCGCTAAAATCTACTGCAAGAATTAATGGCGATATTGTTACCTCTAAGCTTGCCATTGAGCCAGGTTCTCGTTTTACTGGTTATTGCGATATGGCCGGAGAGCCCACTAAAGTGGAGAGTAAGCCTTTTGCGTCAACCGATAAGGAAACAAAAGCGTAACTCTGTAAAGTATATTGTTGAGTAGGGTAATGTCCTACTCTCTAAAGAAAGAGAGCGGTAGCAAATTTTGCTACCGCTCTCTTTTTTAATGCTTACATACTAAGTTATTTGCCCTGCGAAGTTGGCTTAACAAGCAGGTTGTTAATCTCAGCAACATCTTCGGAAACGTTAATAGCGTAATCGGCTAACTTTTCTGCCTCAGAGAACAAATCGTTGTAAATAACGCCAGCTTGGTACTTGTACTTGTTGCCTTCAACGTTTTTAATGTGCTCTTCCTTTAAGCCATTCCTATACTGGTTAATACGCTCCTCAATTTCGTATGCGGGGCCAAGGTTTATGCCAGTATAGCCTACTTCTAGGTTAGCGTTCATTATTTGGAGCGACTCCTCTACAAGGTCGAACATCTTGTTTAGGTTATCGCGTACCTCTTGGTTAAACCAAATGTTTGCCTCTTTTTTGCGCCTAAGCGTACGAGCTAGGTTGTAGTTGCAGTCAGATATCGATTCAATATCGCTAATAATCTTAAACATAGCCTGTAATCGCTTGGAGCTCTCCTCGCTAAGGTCGTGTCCAGATACTTTGTTCAGGTAGGTGGCAATCTCAACTTCAACCCTATCGCTTATATCCTCATATTTGGCAATTCGTTCAAAAATCTGTTGGAAATTTTTATCGTTAGTTTCCTTAAACAGTTCCCTAACAAAACCGAACATCTTTGTGGTTCGCTTTGAGTATATAATAATCTCCTTCTTGGTTTGCAACAGGGAAAGCTCTGCGGTTGACATAATACCAATGCCAATATGCTTAAGCCTAAACTCCTCTTCCTCTGCATCCTTAATAGGAATTAGCTTTGTAACCAGCTTTACAATAAGAGGGGTAAACCAAACCAGCACAAAGGTATTGATTAGGTTAAATGAGCTATGGAATACGCTAAGCGCAATGGGAACTCCCTCTGGATTCTCAAACGGATTTACTGCACCCATATTAATTAGATGATCGGATATTGTTCCAATAAACCATTTAAAGATGAGAAACATCCAGAACACGCCGAAAAGGTTGAAAATAAGGTGCGCCCTTGCTGCCCGTTTCGCCGAGACGTTGGCCACAGCTGCGGCAATGTTTGCAGTTATTGTAGTACCTATGTTTTCGCCCAGAACCATGGCTGCTGCAAGCTCATAGCTAATCCAACCCTGGTTACACATAACTAGGGTTAGCGCCATGGTTGCACTAGACGATTGAATAACAACGGTAAGTATAGTTCCAATGGCAATAAAAATGGCAACAGAGCCCATTCCTAGGTTGGTGTAGTTTGATAGGAAAGAGAGGATCTCTGGGTTTTCGCCAATGTTGGGCACCGAGCTCTTAAGAAAGTCGAGACCCATAAATAGCAACGAGAAGCCAATAATAAGTTCTCCCCACGATTGTCGCTTGTTGTTCTTGGAAAAGAGCAAGGGGAAGCTAAGGCCAATAAGCGGCAATGCCAGCGCACTTATTTGAAATTTGAATCCAAGCAGAGAGATAAGCCAAGCGGTAAATGTTGTTCCAATGTTGGCTCCCATTATTACCCCTATTGACTGTACAAGGTTTAGCAATCCGGCATTAACAAAGCTAACAACCATTACCGTTGTTGCCGAGGATGATTGCACTACCATTGTAACTAGCATTCCCGTTAGAATGCCTTTTAGGCGGTTAGATGTCATTGCCGCTAAGATATTCCTCATCTTATCGCCGGCAACCTTCTGGAGCGATTCACTAAGCATCTTCATTCCAAAAAGGAAAAGACCTAGAGAACCTACCATTGTCAAAAAGTCCAGTATTCCGTAATTCATCTATGTAAAGTTGCTAATTTCCGAAGTTCGTGCAAAAATAAAGAATTCAATGGGTTAAACTAAAATACGCTATCAAAAAACGGCTAGTTTTTGAAGAGATATATACAAGGCTCTTAAAATCAGTAATAAAAAGGCTTGTGTCCTGTGCAAAATTTGTAATCGACTAAGAATTCTTTAAATTTGGCGGCTGTTGATTTTCCCAAAGTTTATCATCTTTCTTCTCAATAAAACTCTTTAGATGTTTCAGTTAATTGCGCGTTTTATTTTGCGAAATAGAGTTGGGCTCCTTGTTGTAATAGGCCTTTTAACTCTTGTAATGGGTTATTTTGCAAGTACCGTTAAGTTCTCTTACTCTCCGGCTCCTCTTTTGCCTCAAAGCGATTCTTTGCTTCTGGAGCAAAAGCGCTTTGCCAACCAGTTTGGTAAGGGGGAGAATATTATGGTAATTGGTGTTACCGATTCCTCTTTCTTCTCTAAGCAGCACTTGGAGCATTGGGCTACTTTAAAGCGCAATCTTCTTTCGATATCGGGTGTTGAGCAGGTTTTTTCTGTTACAGATATTTTTGACTTGAGAAAGAATGCCGCAGCAAAGCAGTTTGAGTTTGCTAAGGTTTTTCCTGATACGCTTGCTGCCCAGCAGCAAATAGATTCGCTTGCCGCACGAACCTTGGAGCTTAAGTTCTACAATGGGCTCCTGTTTAACAATACTACCCAAACATACCTTATGGTTGCTGTTCTCGATGGGAGTATTATTACAACAAAGGAGCGGATTCCTTTTATGGAGAAAATCGTTTCTACGTGTAGTGCTTATGAGGAGCAGTCGGGCAATGATTTGCACTATTCTGGCTTGCCCTACATTCGCGTTACAATTGGCGAGATGGTTAAGGTCGAGATGTTCATGTTCATATTCCTAGCGGTTTTAGTTACAGCCCTAATCCTGTTTTTACTCTTCCGCTCCTTTAAAATTGTCCTGTTTAGCTTACTGGTTGTAGCCATATCCGTTATTTGGGCTATTGGCACAATGGGAATTCTTGGTTTCGAAATAACCTTGCTAACCGCAGTTATTCCAACCCTGGTTATAGTTATTGGAGTTCCAAACTCAATACATCTGCTTAATAAGTATCATCATGAGTATAGCTACCATGGGAATAAAATTAAGGCGCTACAGCGTGTAATACAGAAAATTGGAAGTGCTACTTTACTAACTAATTTAACTACAGCAGCTGGTTTTGGAACATTTATAGTTACTAATACAAAAATTCTTGTTGAGTTTGGTATCGTTGCCTCAATTGACATAATGATAGTGTTTTGTCTTTCATTAATTCTAATACCCGCGGTTTTCAGCTTTCTGGCATCCCCCAATACAAAAAACCTTAAACATTTAGATAATGCGGGCTTTCGCTCTGCAATTTGTAGGGTTGTGCAAACCACTCTGTATAAGAGGCGCTTTGTGTACGCGTTAACAGTTCTGTTTGTTGCGGTTGGTTTTGTTGGCTTATCGTTGGTTAGGAGTAATGGCTATATGGTTGACGATATCCCTCATAAGAACACCGTTTTTGTTGATTTAAAGTACTTTGAAAAGAACTTTGCAGGGGTAATGCCCTTCGATATTCTTATTGATACTCAGAGACCAAAGGGCGCGCTTGGTGCAGGAGAACTTGCTAGAATTAATAGGCTGCAAAGTAGGCTGGATTCTTTTCCTGAGCTATCTCACCCATTGTCAATTGTTGAGGCCGCAAAGTTTGCGCGCCAGGCATACTATAACGGTAACCCCGCTTACTACTCGCTTCCAACATCAATAGATAGGGCCTTTGTGCTTTCGTACCTGCCCAAGGGCAATCAGGGTAGTGGTAGTATTCTTAACCGCTTTGTAGATTCAACCAGCCGCTACGCTCGTATTATGTACAACGTGGCCGATATCGGGACCATTAAGATGTCCCAAATGCTCAACAAGGTTAATACCATTGTTAACGATGTGTATGGCGATATGGCATCACAAGTTAAGGTGCTTGGCTCTAGCGTTGTGGCAACAAAGGGCAATCAGTACCTTGTACATAGCCTTTTCTCCAGCCTTTTGCTCGCCATATTTTTAATAGCGCTATTTATGGCCTGGATGTTCCGTAAGTTTAAAATGGTTATGTTCTCCATTCTGCCAAATTTGTTACCCCTTTTACTTACTGCTGCTGCCATGGGCTTTTTGGATATTAGCCTTAAACCTAGTACTGTGATTGTGTTTAGTATAGCCTTTGGTATTTCAATTGATAATTCAATTCACTTCTTGGCAAAGTATAGGCAGGAGCTTGTTCGTAATAGTGGTAATATTAAGGCCTCTGTTATTTATGCTATTCGCGAAACGGGAATAAGCCTAATTTACACATCTATTGTACTTTTCTTTGGCTTTGGCATTTTTGCCGCATCTCGTTTTGGCGGAACCGTTTCATTAGGTATCTTAGTTTCATTAACTTTACTCTTTGCGCTTTTTAGCAACTTGTTTATTCTGCCTTCAATTTTGCTATCGGCCGATAGGAAATCGCCCCAAGAGCCCGTGTATGAACCAGCTCTTGAGTTTACTGGCGGTTTTGACGATGATGACGTTGATCTGGAGAATAGTACCGATGAGCAGGATCTGGCAGCAGTTTCAGCAAATTCTGTAGAATAAACTAGGAGGCTATAGCATTAAGGCCATTTCCCCTGCAACCGAAAACAACCTAATAGTACTGTTATGTATAGTATTCAAGAACTATCTGATATTGTTGAGAAATCGATAAACCAGACCAACTTGCCGCAGCAACCCGAGCGGCTCTACGAGCCAATTAAGTATATCCTCTCAACAGGAGGGAAGAGAATAAGACCCGTTTTAACCCTTGCTGCCTGTAATGTTTTTAGCAATACCATTGATGATGCTATTTATCCGGCACTTGCTGTAGAGGTTTTTCACAACTTTACGCTTATTCACGACGATATTATGGATAACGCCTACATGCGCCGCAACAAGCAAACGGTGCATGTTAAGTGGGATAATAATGTAGCCATCCTTTCTGGCGATGCAATGAGTATTTACGCGTACCAGCTATTACAAAAAGTTAAGCCTACCATTTTGCCCAGTGTTTTAAACGTGTTCAACACATTTGCTATGGGCATTTGCGAAGGGCAACAAATGGACATGGATTTTGAATCCAAAAGTTTTGTTGCACAGGAGGAGTACATTAGAATGATTGAACTTAAAACCTCTGTTCTGCTTGAAGGTGCGCTTAAAATGGGGGCTATAATTGGAGGCGCTAGCAACTCTGATGTTTTGAATATTGGCGAGTTTGGCCGTAATATGGGGATTGCATTCCAGCTACAAGACGATTTGCTCGATACTTATGGCGATGTGCACGTATTTGGGAAAAAAATTGGCGGCGACATTGTTGCAAACAAGAAAACCATTCTTACTGTTATGGCCCTGAGCCACGCCAAGGGGAGCGACTTAGAGCTGCTTAACAGCTATTATAAACTGCCGAATATGGATCCAGCAATGAAAGTGGACGCTGTAGTTGCCTTGTACAATAGCCTAAAAGTTAAGGATTATGTTGAGGAGCTTATTGAGAGCTACCATAAAAAGGCGCTATCTCATCTCGGTAAAATAAGTGTGGCTCCAGCCCAAAAGGTAATTCTGGAAGAACTTACCGAGAGGTTGATGACACGTAAAAACTAGTATTTTATTGTGCGTTAATACTTTTTTTAATAAAATATTGGGCTAGGATTAATAATCTGTGCTAAATTTATAGCAGAATATATGTTACCCTAAATTGAATAGCGATGGAAACAAATTGTCAACGTCTAATAATACCTTGGGATTTTTCTCCTGTTGCCGAGAATGCTTTGAAGTACGCCATAAAAATTGGGTCTTTAGGTTCTGCCTGTATTATTGAGCTAGTTCATGTAATTGAGTCTGGTGGCATGTTCTCAAAGAATAAGGCTACCGACAAGGAAATTGCCGATAAGCTAAAAGCCGATCAGCTTAGAATTAAAGAGCAGTACGGTGTTGAGGTTAAAATGCTTGCACTTGAGGGTAGCATCTTTAATACCATCTCCGATTATGCTTCGGAGGTTGAGGCAAACCTGGTTATTATGGGAACCCATGGTATTCGTGGCGTGCAAAAGCTTACTGGTAGCTGGGCTCTAAAGGTTATTGCTGGTTCAAATATTCCTTTTATAGTTGTACAGGATCAGCCTTTTAAGGAGAGCAAAGTTTTTGAAAACGTTGTAATGCCTTTGGATTTTAGGTTTGATGAGAAGGAGAAACTTCAGTGGGCTATTAAGGTTTCTATTCAGTACGGTTCAAAAATCCATATCATTTTACCTGCGGCGTTTGACTCTGGCGTACAGAAGAAGGTAAACTACAACCTTGCTTTTGCCAAAAAACATCTTGAGAGCTATAATATCTCATACGAGATACATAGCGCAGGCAAAACAAACAGCTTCCCCGACGAGATTATTAAACTAGCTGTTGATATAGAGGCCGATTTAATACTGATAATGACCACTCGTAACCTCGACTTTACCGACTATATGTTTGGTGCACAAGAGCAGTACGTTATTGCTAATAATGCACGGATTCCTGTTATGTGTATAAATCCGTCAATGGTTTAAATGATTTTGTTCATATAGAGAAGAAGCCACCAATTTGGTGGCTTCTTCTCTTTTATCGTCATTTATCTGCAGCGCATAGCTGTCTAACGTTATTATCCTCTCTTTGAATTCTAATCTTTAAACCGTTAACTTTTTTCCTTTCCCTCCAATATATCCCAAGCCTTGCCAATTATAGTCGCAGCATCGTGCGATGGATTATCGTCTCCTAGCTCAATCTGATAAGGTTTTTGTGTGCGGTTGCTAAGTCCATAAGTATATGTTTTATCATAGTAGCTAAGGCTTATCTCTATAGCACGGGCAATGTTTCCTGATTCTATACTCTCAAGGCATTCTTTTGTGTTGTCGCCTCCTAAGCGTTTAGATATTCTATTTACGGCGGCAGATAGCTCCTCTGGATTAAAAAAGGCGTACTCCTCTACTAGGCGTCTAACGCGTACCTCCTTAGGGCGCTCAATTGCCATAACAAGGCTTTGGCGCATTTGAGCAAAAAAAGCGTCGGGAATAAACACGCCACCAATTGCCTTGCTCTCATCTTCGAGCCAAATGTGCTTTGAGGTATCAAGCTTGCTTAGCTGGGTGTATAAAATGTTTTCGAAGTGCTCTGTTGTGGGTTGTGGCTGCTGCCCCAACGCACCAAAAGCAGATCCTTTGTGGTTTGCAATTCCCTCCAAGTCTATTACCTGTTGGCCTTGATTCTCAATCTCTTTAAGTATGGCTGTTTTTCCGCTACCTGTCATGCCACCTAGAATCACAAATTTAAAATCAGCATCAAAACTCTTAAGTACGTAATTCCTATATGATTTGTAACCACCAACTAAAGTGTATGTTGATATATCGGCAGTGTTAAATAGCCAAGCCATACTAGCGCTACGCATTCCGCCCCTCCAGCAGTGAACCAGAAGTTCGTTGTTTGGGGCTTTTTCCTTTGCCATTTTAACGAACCGAACAAGATTGGGCCCTACGTACCCCAGGCCTTGCTCAACGGCTAAATCGCGCCCTTTCTGAACGTACGTGGTTCCAACGGCGGCTCTTTCATCATCGTTAAATATGGGAATGTTAATTGCACCAGGGATATGCCCACGCTTAAACTCCGAAGGCGATCGTACATCAATTATTGGGGTGTGCTGGCTTTTGCTAAGAAAAGTCTCAATGTCAATTGCTTTGTTCTTTGCTGGCATGCGTTATTTCATTTGGCAGCAAAGTTAGTATTTTATGATTATTGAAAGAGAGGTAGTGGGAGGAAGGTTGAGGTAGTGAAAGGAAGGTTGAGGTAGTGAGAAGAAGGTTGATGTATTGAAAGGAAGGCTATGGTATTGAGATGTAGTAGCGCCACAGCACGCTGTGGCGATTCATCAACTATCAGAAACCTAATATAATTCTCCTACACATGAAGCGCCATATAATCATTTGGCGAATTATAGCAGCAATAAATAACAAAACCCCTGACAGGGTTTTAAACCCTGTTAGGGGTTGTTTCTTTGCGGCTTTGGGCCTTCGCGAGAAAGCCAAGTTCCTAGTATGTTTGCGTAAGCATCAAATACATTGCGGCTTTGCAAGGAAGTGTTAATGTACTATCCTTCCAGCAACCCACCTAAAATAGAGCGAGATTCTTTGCCTGTGTTATTTCCGTATGGCGATATGGCTCTAATGAGCTTACTAATAGGCATAGACTGTAACCACACCCTTCCTGTTCCTCTAAGTGTGGCAAGAAAAAGACCTTCGCCGCCAAACACCATGCTTTTTAGGCTTCCCGAAGTTTCAACATCAAAATCAATTTGCGATTCAAACGCAACAATGCATCCTGTATCAACTCGGAGAACCTCGTTATTTAGCTGTTTCTCAATAACAGTGCCTCCAGCGTGAACAAAAGCCATCCCATCGCCCTCTAACCGTTGGAGTATGAAACCCTCGCCACCAACTAAACCAGCACCAAGTTTGCGGTTAAACTGCATGCTTACTTGGGTTCCCATTGCAGCGCAAAGGAAACCGTCCTTTTGAACAATAAGCCTGTTGCCCGATTTTTGCAAATCGATGGGGATGATTGTGCCAGGATATGGGGCTGCAAAGGCCACGTGCTTTTTACCAAACCCTCTGTTGGTGAAATGGGTCATGAAGATTGATTCGCCCGTTAGTGCTCTGGCTCCTGCCGAGAATAGCTTACCCAAAAGATTCTGGTTAGGCTGCGACCCGTCGCCTAAGCGAGTTTCAAATGCAATACCATCCTCCATGTAAACCATTGCGCCAGCTTCGGCAATTACTGTTTCCTGTGGATTGAGTTCGACTTCAACAAGTTGAATGGACTCACCCATAATTTTGTAATCAATCTCGTGCGATCTCATTGCTTAACGGTTTTAGGTTCTATACTTTTCATCCTCATCGTTAAATAGGCTCATGTAACTTAAATACCTTGAGGGATATATAAGATTCTCGTCCACGGCTTTAAGTACGGCACAACCAGGCTCGTGTATGTGTGTGCAATTGTAAAACTTGCAGTCCTTAGCATATTTAAAGATATCGGGGAAGAAGTGCGAGATTTCATTCTGTTCCATGTCCACAACGCCAAAGCCTTTTATACCAGGAGTGTCAATTATGTAACCACCCTGTTTAAGCTTAAACATCTCGCTAAATGTTGTAGTGTGCTTACCCTTAAGGTGGTAACCCGATATTTCTCCTGTTTTAAGGTTAAGCCCTGGTTCTATTAGGTTTACAAGGGTTGATTTACCTACGCCCGAGTTTCCCGAAATAAGGCTTACTTTACCAACAAGCAGCTCTTTTAAAACATCAATATTATAACCTGTTTTTGCAGAGACTTCTACGCAGTTGTAATTAATGTTTCTGTATAGGTTAACAATGTAACTTAGCTTATCTTTTAGCTCATCCTGAAAAAGGTCAACCTTGTTAAAAACCAACGTGGCAGGTATTCTGTATGCTTCGGCGGTGGCAAGGTATCTGTCTATAAACTCTAGCTGGGTTGTTGGGAAATCTATGGTGATAACCAGCACGGCTTGATCTATGTTGGCGGCAATAATATGCGCTTCGCGCGATAGGTTAATGGAGCGGCGAATAATATAGTTCTGGCGATCGTGTACGCGTTCAATAGAGCCTGCCTCCTCATCACTTTCTAGGGTAAAATCAACCCAGTCGCCAACCGTTACCGGATTGGTTGTTTTTGTTCCCTTAAGGCGGAGCTTCCCCCTAATTTTGCAGCTGTACGTATTCCCATCCTCGTCTTCCACGGTGTACCAGCTACCAGTTGATTTTAAGACTAAACCCTTCTTCATCTTTTACTCGTTATGGTGTAAAAATATGTATTCTTTACCTAATCCCGAATGGGTTTAGTACATTTTAATGGAGCTAACGCCTACAGTTATAAAAACAAAAGCCCTCTTGAAGAGGGCCTTTTGTTTTTATGGGTAAAACGTTAATCCACTTTTTCTAGCGGTTTAAAGCCGTACCCCAGAATTTCGTTGGCATCTATAACCGTTACAAAAGCGTTGGGATCAATCTCTATAATAAAATCCTTAATCATGTGTACTTCCCTACGGCTAAGGGTGGTGTAAATTATTTTGCGCTCTTGTCCTTCCCACATTCCCACTCCGTTAATAAGGGTACCACCCCGTTCAAGGTCGAACATTAGCTTGTGCCTAATCTCCTCGTACTTATCGGAGATAATAAGTAAAGCTTTATCGAAGTTGGCGCCCGATATGGTCATGTCTATAACCTTACCCGTGATGTAAATAACAATCCATGAGTAAAGCGGAATTTCCCAGTCGCCAAAGGCAACAAGGGCTATAAGTACAATGGCCGAGTCAACGTAAATCATTAGCTGCCCTAGTGGCAGCCTGGTATATTTGGCAATAATCATGGCAATGATATCGGAACCGCCGCTTGTTGCACGGGTTTTAAATATCAGTCCCAACCCAAAACCAATTAGTACACCTCCGTAAATGGACGACAAAAGAGGATTGTTTACCAATGGTTCGTAGCCAAAAACGTAGTGCTGAGCATCAATAAAAACAGAGGTTAGCACAAACCCTACAATGGTTTTTACCCCGAAGCGTGGGCCCAACACCTTTATTCCGATTATTGTTAGCGGTATGTTAAGCACTAGCCCTACAGCGCCAATGGGTAACCCATCGGGGAATGCGGCAAAAACACCTTTGGTAAGGTAATGCACAATAATGCCAATACCGTAAACACCTCCAGGCGCAATGCGATGTGGATCGACAAAAAGTACAAAGCCTGCGGCAAGTATAAATGAGCCGAGTGTTATAAGTCCATAGGACTTGAACCATTGCTTGCTAAATGGTTTTTCTTTTGATTTGCTCCACATAGGATGTAAATTATAGTTGTTGATACTAACCTTAACGCGAAAAGAGTGCAAGGGTGCAGCTAATCTCTAATTGCACTTACTGGACAAACCTCAACAGATTCATTTACATGAGATGTGTAAACCTCATCTATATCAACAGTACAGATATTTTGATCTGGTTCACATGGCGAATCGGTGGGTTCAACTTTACCATCGGCACGCGATATTTGCCATAGTTCGGGTGCCGCTGAGACGCAAAACCTGCAGCCTATGCACTTGTACCGGAGTAGCTTAACTTTCATCACTTTTATAATGTTTGAATTGCATTCTCAATCCTCTCCACAACCATTTGGGGGGTAATATTGTTCATGCATGCGTAATCTTTTCTAAAACATGGCTTGTCGCCAAAAACGGAACATGGTCTGCAGCTTAGATCTACTTGTACGGCTAGCTCCTGCGATTGCTCCCAACCGTAAAACCCAGCAAAAGGATGCGTAGCGCCCCAAATGCTAACTACTGGTGTTTGTACTAACGAGGCAAGGTGCATGTTGGCCGAGTCCATGGAGAGCATAACATCTAGGTTCGACATTACCCTTAGCTCCCCGTCGAGCTTTAGCTTACCAGCAAGCGATATTGTGTTGGAGAACTTTGATTCCCACGATTGTAGTGTTTCCGTTTCCTGTGGCCCTCCGCCAAAAAGGAACAGCTTTGTGTTTTCCCTTGCTGATAGGAGCTTAATAACCTCCTCCATTTTGTTAAGTGGATATATTTTGCCCTTGTGCTTTGCAAATGGGGCTATGCCAATCCAAGTGCAATCCTTATTGCCCAGGAGTGTCTCCTCTGCGCCTTGTAGCTTACAGGGTTTTGACATTAAACCTCCAAACGAGATGGTGTTGTTTAAACCTAGGGCTTTAAACACATTGGCATACCTAACCACGCTGTGGCCAAGCTGTGCAAAAACTTTATTGTTTTTGCGGGTAAGCGCTCTTTTTTCCTTACGCCCCTTGTCAATTACTGCAATTTGAGGAATAGAAGCAGAAAGAAGCAGTCTAAGTGTTTTGGTTCTAAGCACATTGTGTAAATCGGCATAGCAACAGAACTCGCCAGTTTGCTTAAGCTCCTTGGCAAGTTTATACATACCCCAAAAGCCTTTGTGCTTGCCCTTTAAATCGGCCTTAACAAAGGTTATTCCTGTAATGCCCGAAACCATTGGTGCGGCGAATCCCTGCGATACAAAAACAATTTCATAATCGGGGTTCTGCTTTACAATGGACCAAAGAACAGGGATGGTCATGGCAACATCACCCAGAGCGCTGAATCGCGTAACAAGAATTCGCTTTTTATTTGGCATGTAACCTGGAGTTTGTGAGTTTATAGCTTACGGTGGTTTTTATTTTTAAAAAGGCTACCGGCAATTGTTCGGTAACCTTTTTAAAAGTTATATATATCACTTTACCAATTATTTACCAGAGTATAGAACTGGGTTTAGCGATGGATCGTTGTACATCTTCATTTGCTTGTACACCTTCATGTACTTATGTCCCTTTTCTACATCGCTAAGCAGCTGATCGATTGCCGAAGAGAGGTCAACCCTTTGCTCAAGAAGCGTTTTGTACTTAACGTCGCATTTGGCAATGTGCTCTGGAGTTGCATCGGTGCGCTTTACCTCTTGCTCCATGTGGTAAATCTTAAGGGCAAGGATGGAAAGGCGGTCCACAGCCCACGCGGGGCTCTCTGTATTAATGGTTGCGTCGGCGGCAGGTTTTACGCTGCTGTACTTCTCTAGGAAGTAGCTGTCGATCATCTCAACAAGATCGGTACGATCCTGATTTGAACTATCGATACGTCTTTTTATCTCTAGCGCTTTAACAGGATCAATTTGCGGATCCCTAATAATATCTTCTAGGTGCCATTGTACAGCATCAATCCAGTTCTTGGTGAACAGTGAGTGCTCAATGGTTCCTGGAGTAAACGGAATGGTTGGGGTTGCATCAACGTTATCCATAGTATGGTAGTGCAGGGTGCAGTCCCAGAAAATTTTGTTGCAAAGTTGGCTGAACGTCATGATACTCTGAATTTGATTTCACGCAAATATGGTAAAGTTTTTTTACTCTAGGAAAGAACGTGTTGTGTAACGTAGATTAACCATTTGCCAAATTTCCAACTTTTAGCGGTTGTAACACTGACATCAATCACCAAACAAAGGGCTATATAGCTGCTGCTGTACAAACATTTTGCTCTAATTTTGTCCCTTTAAAAAATTACTATGTTACAGATATTTAGGCGGAACCGAATTGTTGGGGTAACATCCATTGTTTTGTTTGTTCTGCTAATCCTTTTTTCCTGCCGAAACTACATTCTACGAGGTGTGGTTAATGCAAAAATTGCTGCCGTTGAGGCGCGATATGGTATTGATGTGCAGTACCGCACCATTACATGGAATGGATTAAGAACTATTCGTATAGCCGATTTTTTTGTTTATGACGCCCACCGCAATACGCTTGTCTCTCTTTCTAAAGCAAAAGTTCTATTGGCCTTTAAGGAGCTTATTAGAGGAAAGGTTAACCCGCTACAGGTGAATGCCGATTCGTTAAATGTTATGTTAAGGGGGTTGAGTTTGGCTCCATCGGAAGCTGCTGCATTGAGCGCTGAGACCTTTTCCGTTGATACTACTCAACATGATATTAGATTCGATACACGCAATATAAATAGGCTATTACGATTGGTTATTGGAATATCTACTTCCGATATTAATATCACAAACTTCTCGTTTCAGTATGCCGACTCAGCAACCCAATTCTACTTGCAAGCTCCAAGCATATCTAGCCTTGATGGCAAGTTTAGCTCAACAATTAGCTACTCCGAGAATAGCATGAAGGGCGTTGTTGTTGCCACTGGCCAAACGAGCAAGCATAACAGGACAATTAGATTTGGTTTTTATGGCGCCAATGGCGAGATTGTTGAGATACCCTTTATTAACAGGCTGCTGGGAGCACAGGCCAGCTTTTCATCTTTAAACATTTCCCTGGATGGCACCTTGTTGCAATCCGATAGCATAATGGTTTCTGTTGGGGCTAACGTTAGTAACCTGTTATTTTACCACGCGTTGGTTTCCGATAGGCAGGTAATGCTCCAAAGTGGCGATGCCCATTTTGATATCGCCTTGTCATCACAAAAGATAACCATAGATTCCACCAGCTTTATAAGGATGAATAGCCTTACCGTTCCTTTTTATGTTAATGTTGATACACGAAGTAGCGTAAAGCTTAAGGTTGCTGCAAATACAGGATTTGTTAAGGCTGCCGATCTTTTTGGCTCGTTGCCCCAAGGACTATTCACAACACTGGAGGGAATAGGTGTGAGTGGGGAGCTGCGCTACATGTTGCAAACCGATATCGATTTTCTAAACCCCGATAGCCTTAAGTTCTTTAGTAGTTTGGAACCCCGCAATTTCCGATTGGTACATCAGGGCGCAACGGACTTTACCGCACTAAGCGATACGTTTACGCATAGTGTGTATGTAAATGGGAGCTTGGTTAGACAGCTGCATAGTCCCAGTTTTGTTCCCATTAGCAGCATATCATCGTACTTGGTAAGCGCAGTTGTTGCATCGGAGGATGGTGGTTACTGGTCGCACAAGGGTTTCGATGCCGAAGGGTTTAGGTATGCGCTAGCAAAAAACATAAAGCAGAAACGATTTGCACGTGGAGGTAGTACCATTAGCCAACAGTTGGTTAAGAATATTTACCTAAACCAAAAAAAGAACTTAATGCGCAAAGCCGAGGAGGCTCTTATTGTTTGGCTAATTGAGAATAACCAGTTGGTAAGTAAGGAGCGTATGCTCCAGGTGTACTTTAATATTATTGAGTGGGGACCCAATGTTTATGGCGTTAGGGAGGCATCCCAGTTTTACTTTGATGTGGAGCCCAAAGACCTATCGCTAAATCAGTCGCTTTACCTTGCTAGCATTGTGCCAAGCCCGTTGAGCTATAGGTTCCGTTTCGATTCCCTGGGTGTTTTGCGAAACGACGTTGCCAGCGATTTTTTCCATTTTGTTTCAAATACCCTATTTACTCGCGGTTTAATTAATCAGCAGGAGCTAGACTCTGTAAACACCAATGTTTTCCTTACAGGCGAAGCCTTAAACTACCTAAAACGGGTTGCGGTTGATTCGGTGAGTATGGATTCTACTATAACTTTTAATTAGGTGATATAAAAATACCTCTTACAGGGTTTTAAATCCTGTAAGAGGTTGGCTTTTATAATATTTTTAGTAAACCGATATCACTTTTACTCTGCTTTAGCCTTAATAATGCGATACACCTTATCGCTCCTGCGAAGCAATGTTTCTGAGGCTATGGAGCAGCGAATGCCCTTGTTTACAGTGTCAACCGATTGGTCATCTACACGCACATCATCAACTGTGTACTCTACCACGCCCGTGGTTGGGCCTGTTATTAGCAGCTTGTCGCCCTTGTGTAGCTCGGTTGCTTCAACAAGAATTTCGGCAACACCAATCTTGGTAAAGTAGTTGGTTATTTTTCCGCAATAGACCTTACGCTCGGTGGCAACGCTACCGTAGTGGTGGCTCCACTCGCCTAGGCGCTGACCAAGGTAGTAGCCATTCCAGAAACCGCGGTTGAACACGGTTGATAGGCGTTCCATCCATCCGTTAATCTTCTCCTCACCATAGGTGCCATCCTCAATAGCCTGTACCGCTTCGCTGTAGCACTGGGTAACCGTTTTAACGTACTCCGGGCTGCGGGCTCGTCCCTCAAGTTTGAGCACGCGAACCCCTGCATCAATCATCTTGTTTAGAAAACCAATGGTGCATAAGTCTTTGGGCGACATTATGTACTCATTATCTATCTCAAGTTGATCACCAGTTTCGTTATCGGTTACGGTGTAGCTTCTGCGGCATATTTGTAGGCATGCGCCACGGTTTGCCGATGAGTTGGCCTCGTGCAAACTCATGTAGCACTTACCCGATACGGCCATGCACAGCGCACCGTGAGCAAACATCTCCAGCTTAATCTTTTCGCCAGCGGGACCAACAATGTTTTGCTGCTCAATGTTGTTGTAAATAACCGAAACCTGATCTAGCGTTAGCTCGCGGGCAAGTACGGCAACATCGGCCCACTGCGAGTAGAACTTAAGCGATTGGGTATTACTAATGTTTAGCTGAGTGGAAAGGTGAACCTCCACGCCCTTTTCGCGAGCGTAGAAAATGGCCGCTTGGTCGGAGGCAATAACTGCGGAGATACCCGCTTTTGCCGCTTCATCAATGGTGCGGTGCATGGGTTCTAGGTCGTGATCGTACAGTACGGTATTCACCGTTAGGTACGATTTTACGCCATGCTCCTTGCAAACCCTAACAATTTCGGCCAAATCGTTAACCGTAAAGTTAACCGTTGATTTGGCGCGCATGTTTAGGTGTCCCACACCAAAGTACACCGAGTTTGCTCCACCCTGTATGGCAGCCATTAGGGCTTCAAAATTCCCTGCAGGAGCCATAATCTCAATATCTTTCCTTGAAATTGGCATATTGTTGTATTTACACTATTCCCTTGCAGAATTCACAAGGAAAACTGCGCAAAGGTACTAACCAACATTTGAAATAGAAAGTTTGTTTAGGTGATTGATGTTTTAGTGGTGGGTGTGGTTGGTAATGCGCTGAAATTTCGGGGGTTGAGGCTCCAAAGCCCGGTATTTACGCTTTTGGTGGTCGGCTACGCTACTGCGCCTATCCTCACGCGTGGTAACCAAGCAAAGGTTTTGGTTAGTTTGCAAAGTAGCCATAAGCGCTATTGGGGCTAGATAATGTTTTGCTGTCGCAAAGCCACACGAGGGGATTGGCTTCGCCGAGCTCGCACAGTACGCTCGGTTCGTGCGGCAGCCAGGGCAAACGCATCTAATTTTTTAAAACCTTAAAAACATAGTCGTTATTCCACCCGATAATCTTGCGTTTCCCTTTAATGCCAAT
>JAFGDZ010000041.1 GCA_016931855.1 Bacteroidales bacterium | reverse complement strand
CCCTCTCATCTCGGTTACAGTTTTGTTACTCCAATTCAAAGAACTTTATTTAAATTGCATCCCTGAGTAACGACAGGACACACAAACGCATTTTAACAATTAATACTTGCATGAAAACACTTAGCAAGGAACTTTTACAAAGCGGCGATGTGCTGCACTGCACCGCCGACAGGCTGCTAAGCAGAATTATTAGAACGTTCACCAAGGGAAGGGTTAACCACACAGCATTGGCCATTGAGGTATGGGATGAACTGTTTATTATTGACGCTCAAAAGGACGGCATTAACCTACGACCCATTGATGAATGGAACCGTAAGTACACGTATAGCTACAGAGTACACAGACCCAAGGAGTTTACTACAGAGATAAGGATTAAAGCCGTTAGCAAAATTGGCTCAACGCCTTATGATTTCCTTAGCCTTATTGTATGGCAACCCATTTATATATTAACAGGGAAATGGCATGGCAGAGGGAAGAAAAATGCAGGAAAGAGAATGTACTGTAGCGAGTATATAGCATGGCTTTTTGATTTTGATTACTGGTGGCAGCTTAGCCCCCAAGCCGTTTACAACCTAATGGAAGAGGACGCTAGGTTTGCTATAGTAGAAGAGGCATAGCTCATTCTGCTTGCAATAAAAAATAATCAAACCCTAAAAAAATGGGAAAAGGGAATAGCAGATTAGATTACTTAGAGGGCAAGCTTGAAGAGCTGCTGCTAAGACACAAACGCTTTACAGAGGACATTACCGCCTTAAAAACTGATATACAAGCACTAAAAAAGGAACAGGGAGCACTACAAGCAACAGAAAAAGAGCAACAACAGGACAACTTACCCCTAACAACGAGCTCCACCCTAAACAAGATAAACGAGGATACACCTGTAGTTGCGCCGTTTAGACAATTGAATGAGGAGCCAACCCCGCCCCTTAGCAAGCCTAGGAGAAACCTTGAAAAGTTTATTGGAGAGAATCTTATCAACAAAATTGGCATTGCCATTACCGTAATTGGAGTTGCAATTGGAGCCAAATACTCCATTGAGCACGATTTGATTAGCCCTGTACTCCGCATTATTATGGGCTACCTTGCTGGTTTGGTGATGCTAGGGATAGGTATCAAGCTAAAGCAAAAGTACGAGAACTACAGCGCAGTACTTGTAAGCGGTGCAATTGCCATACTCTACTTTATAACTTTTACGGCATACAACTTCTATTCGCTAGTACCACAGAGCATTGCCTTTGGGTTAATGGTACTGTTCACCATTTTCACAGTGGGCGCTGCGCTAACATACAATAAGCAGATAATAGCCCACATTGGTCTTGTTGGCGCTTATGCAGTACCATTTCTACTAAGCGATGGTTCGGGAAGAGTTGCCATTCTATTCTCCTACGTAGCTATTATTAATATAGGGATTCTTGCTATCACCTTTAAGCGATACTGGAAAGAGCTCTACTACTCATCGTTTGGGCTAACCTGGTTAATATACGCATCGTGGTTTGCGGCAAAGTACAATGGGGATAGCAACTTTGCGCTTGCGCTAACCTTCCTGTCAATCTTCTTTATAACCTTTTACCTAATATTTGTTACTTACAAAATTAGGAACAGCGAAAAGGTTTTGATTCATGATGTTGGGCTAATTCTAGCTAACTCATTCCTATTCTACGGATTTGGGTACGCCATACTAAACAACCACGAAACGGGGCAACACCTGCTTGGGCTTTTCACCCTAATCAGCGCAATTATTCACTTTGCGGTTAGCCTTACCATCTACAGACAGAAACTGGCCGATAGAAACCTATTCTACCTAGTATCGGGGTTAGTGCTGGTGTTTATAACAATTGCCATACCTGTACAGCTAAGCGGAAACTGGGTAACCCTACTCTGGGCAGGCGAAGCAGCGCTACTTTTCTGGATAGGTAGAACCAGAAGCATTGATATATACGAAAAGCTATCGTATCCGCTTATGATACTTGCTTTTGGCAGCATTGCGCACGACTGGCTAAATACGAGCAGCGTAGTATTTACTGAGGCTGGAGAGCACGCAATAACCCCATTTGTAAACATTAACTACCTATCGGCACTGCTATTTACCGGGGCATTTGGATTTATTACCTACCTAAGCAGAACTAAAGCAGCCGCAACCAGTAACAGCAAGGGAGTAGAACGCCTTAGCCTAATACTTGCTCCTGCCATTATGCTAATAGCGCTGTACATATCAACAAGAATAGAGATTTCCACATACTGGAATAACCTGTACAGCCACTCGGCGCTGGTTATAACGCCAAGTGGAGAGGAATACCCCAACTACTACTGGAACGAGGACTACTCCAACCTAAAATGGGTGTGGACAGCCAATTTCACGCTACTGTTTGCCGCCCTACTAACCCTTACCAATCAAGTAAAGATAAAGAGCCCTGAGTTTGGAAAGGTTTGCACTGCCATTAGCCTTATTGCCATAATGCTATTCCTAACCCAAGGACTATTTGCCCTTAGCGAGCTACGAGAGAGCTACATAGAGCAAACCCTATCGGAATACTACAGTCATAGCGTTTTTAATATCTGGATACGATACATTTCGCTTGCATTTGCAGGTGTAACCCTATGGTTAGCACAGGTTAACCTGCTAAAAGGAGACCTAGGGGTAAAAGCAAGAGTGGCTGCCGAGCTATTTATACTAACCGCCCTTGTTTGGATTGCCAGCAGCGAGCTGCTTAACTGGTTAGATATTGCCAAATCGAACCAATCGTATAAACTGGGTTTAAGCATCCTGTGGGGTATTTGTGCTTTGGCCATAGTTGTTTTAGGGATTTGGAAAAAGCGGAAGCACCTGCGCATTGGCGCCATTGTGCTATTTGCCATTACGCTGGTTAAGCTATTTGTTTACGATATCTCGCACTTAGATACAATTGCAAAGACTATTGTTTTTGTTTCGCTGGGAGTGCTGCTACTGGTGATTTCGTTCCTTTATAATAAGTACAAGAATATTATTGCTGATGATTCTGAAAACTAAGCTCTGCCTTGGAATACTGCTTCTGAGCACGGCAACCTCATTACTTGGGCAAACCAACAGATATCTATATAAACGGGATATTAATGGAATATCGAGCGACTGGCATAAGGTAACGCTGCCAAATGATATTTTTGGCAAGGCAAACTCGCGCCTAACCGATATTAGGATTTACGGCATAACCCCAGCCAACGATACCATTGAGGCTCCTTACATCCTCAGGATTAACGCAGAAAAGGTTACCGTTACCGATGCTAATCTGGGCATCATTAACGCATCGTACAATAGTAGCGGCTACTACTTTACCCTGGATAACAAGCACAGCCAACAGGTTAACCAGATTAAGCTAAGCTTTAACGAGGATAACTTTGACTGGCTAGCAACCCTTGAGGGTAGCCACAACCAGCAGGAGTGGTTTACAGTATGCGCCAACCAGCGGATTGTATCAATAGCAAACAGCCACACCAGCTATACATACTCCAACCTTAGCTTCCCCGAAACCAACTACCGCTACCTAAGGATTTTGGTTAAAAGCAGTAGCAAACCAACGCTACAATCGGCTACAGCTAGTTTAAGGAGCACCTCAACGGGCGTAAGGAGTAGGTACGAGCTAACCCAATTGCCCATAGAGAATAACAAAAGCACAAGGGAGTCGGTGGTGTATGTAACCCTAAAGCAGCCCGTTCCGGTTAGCATTATTAAGGTTAACGTTAGTAGCGATTTTGATTACTACCGCCCCATAACCATTGAGCGCATAACCGATAGCATTAAAACGGAGCAGGGCTGGCGATACAGCTATAGTATGCTTGAATCGGGCACCCTAACATCATTTGAGAGTAACGAGTTTCACTTTAGTAGCACCACTGCTCAGAAACTACGCATCACAGTGCAGAATGCTGATAATACCCCATTAAACATTGGAGCAATTGAGGCTTACGGTTACACCCACGAGCTCATTGCCCGATTCACTGAAAAGGCTAGCTACTTTTTGGCCTATGGCAATAGCCATGCCTACAAGCCAAACTACGATATAACCCTTTTTACCAATAGAATTCCGGAATCGCTAGCAGAGATTAGCCTAGGTAACGAGCAAAGCATTGCTACAACAAGTACAGAAAAGGAGCCAACCCTCCCAATTAGTAAGGTTTGGCTATGGGTTGTTATGGCTGCAATAGCCATTATTATTGGTGGATTAACCATATCGATGCTAAAAAAGGAGAAAAGGGAGTAATATTCGCGCCCACACGCAACATTAACAATAACGCAACAATGGCGTAGCTTGGCAAAGGAGGCGATGGGGTGATATTTGCATCAAAAATATATTGATGCATGATTACACTTTTTCTTACCACCCTTGCAGCACTTTTCTCTGTTGTTAACCCGTTGGGTACAATGCCCGTTTTTATTGGTATAACAGAGGACAACACCAAGCAGGAACGCAACACAACTGCGCTAAAGGCCAGCATCTACATGATAATTATACTTTCCACAGCCTACTTTGGGGGTAAGTTTATTATTCAGTTTTTTGGAATCACCATTGAGTCACTGCGAATTGCTGGCGGGCTAATTATTACCAGTTCTGGTTTTGCGCTACTTACAGGCACATTCGCCAAGCACAAAGGAATGGATAAAACCATACACCAAGAGGCGCTGCAAAAGGAGGACTCATCGCTTACCCCGCTGGCAATACCAATGCTTGCTGGACCGGGCTCCATATCGCTACTCATCTCGCTTAACGAAACGCACACGGGCTGGCTGCAAACCCTGGCAATTTTTGCTACCATCCCCGTTGTGGGCGCACTAACCTACCTCATACTGCGCAGCTCGCACTTTATATCGTCAAAGATGGGCGCATCGGGGCTAAACTCGGTATCGCGAATCATTGGTTTTATTGTTATTGCCATTGGCATAGAGTACATAATAACATCGGTAAAGATTATTCTTGGGCAGATATTGGGATAAAACCTCAGCGCAAAATCAATCATCAACAAAAAAACATATCAAGCTGTAATATTCGTAAACTTGCTGCAACTAAAATGGTGCTTTTAGATTGATATGGCTAGCTATCGACCTAAAAGTATGAGCGTTCATGCATATTAACAGTGCTAAACTGTAGTTGATGACAAAGAAAGAGGAGCTATTTGCAAGTATTTACAAGGACTATAGGGATAAGATATACCGCATTTGCTACGGGTATATCTACCAGAAGAACGATGTTGACGACCTGTTTCAAGAGGTTATGACAAACGTTTGGAACAGCCTTGACTCGTTTAGGGGCGAGTCGCAGATTGGAACCTGGGTGTACCGGGTTGCGGTTAACTCGGCCATTTTTTACAACCGAAAGTTTAAGAACTACCAGAGCGCCAAGAGCAATCTGTTTAAGGAGCAGCTTGGCGAAGAGCCCATTTACGACTCCACCGACCCCAACAGCGATAGGCTTAACAGCCTCGCTAAGGCCATATCGCAGCTAGAGAAACAGGACAGGCTAATAATATCGCTTGTGCTGGAGGGGTTACCCTACGAAGAGATTGCTGAGATTGTGGGAATTACCGCAAACTACGTTGGCGTTAAGGTGAGCCGAATTAAAAATCAACTTAAAAACCTTTTGAAAGATGAACAATAGCAACGATTTTGCCGAGCTGCAAGCTCTTTGGGTTTCAAAAGGTGCTAACACAGTATCGACACCCCAAAAGCCCGAAGCGATGAGCTCCATAACCGATAGGCTGCGGAAGTTCCAATCGTTTCAGGATAAAATTAATCGCATAAAGCTTATTGCCTTGATACTTATAATTACCACTACCATGCCAACGGCACTTATGGCATCGAACACCCTGTACACCATTGCTGGGTTAGCCCTGATTGTAGCCGGAACAGCCATATTCTTTGGGTACTACCTTAGGAATCAGTTTAAGATGAGCAAGCTGCCCTTTGGCAAGCCAACCAATGAGTTTATTAATGCCGCACTAGCGCTGCTAACCAAGCAGAATGCCATTTTCAAATCGCCCTTTGTGCTATTTAGCGTAGCCCTTGGCATTGGCGCAAACCTGCTGGTATGGCCCATGCTAGAGAACGAGGTAATGCTGGAGAGAATTCAGATTCACCTTTTTATTTCGGGGATGATTGCTGCCTCTACAACCATTGGCTACCTTATTAGGCTTTGGCGCATAAGGAACGAGGTTTACCCCATTATGGATGAGCTAGTAAAAATTAAGGAGAGCCTTTAAATCAGATTATCATGAAAAGGAATAACACAATGCCCAAAAATCTTAGAGTAGTGCTAATAGTTGGAGTTTGCTGCTTTGTTACAGGATTTATTATTGGGCAGGCTGCACCAGAGAATATGCCGCTGCGCTACACCCAACTTGCGCTTTACTTTGTTTCAATCGCACTAAACTCATTTGCCGTAGCAAGGAGCTTTTGCTTGAGGAGAAGGGCAAAAATGTGAAAAGCAAAAAGAATGAACTTTATCTAACTTCAACAATCGAATATTGCTCCCTCTTACCAAACAAAAACAAGTTTTAAATCGCTCTTTAAAAATGGGGCTTTGCCCCAAACCCCACTTCCTTTCTTGTCTTGAAACAAGAAAGGAAGCAAAGAAATTCAAGGCTGCGCCCACTTCGCTCGAAAAACTACGCGTTGTTGGCTAAAAAATCTGAACTCACACCTCCCTTCGGTCGGTGCCTCGAACAGCAGATTTTTTTTAACGCCAACTTTGCTTGTTTTTCGGCTCACTGGTCGATGCCACGCAGAAAATCTTGGGTTTATCATAATACATAGATAAATCAATACAACCACAAAAAGGGCATCAGAATAAATCCGATGCCCTTTTCTTCATCCCTAATAAGTTTAAAACTCCACGCGGTAGCTGATATTTGGCACCATTACACCATCAAATTTCGAGTCGATAGTTCCTGTTTTCAGGTTATAGTAATCGGTTTTAAACTCCTTTGTTCCCAATGCATTTAGCACCTGAACCGTCCAAACTGCGGAGTAGCGAGGCTTATTCCTTCTGAACGACAGAGCAACAGAAACTACGGGCATATCGTCAAACTGAGCAGAATAGGCTCTGGCACCACTCTCGGAATAGACCACATCCTTTGCTGCTAGCGATGCGGCGTAATCAATAGGCTCTCGCCTATTGCCTCCCATGTAGTTCAATCGTAGGTTTGCCCCCAAAATGTTATTCTTTGCACGTCCCAACTGCCACTCCTTCCCTACCAAAAGGTTTAGAACGTAGTTTCGGTTAAAGCGGGTATTGCGCTCAATGCCATCAATGGCCTTATACTTTGAATCAAAAACCGATGCAGTTGCCAGGTAGTAGAACCCCTTGCTTAGAAATCGTTCCAAGGTAAAATCTACCCCAACGTTATGGCCGCTCCCCTTGCTAACCAGCTGGTGGTTAAAAAACACATCCTCCTCGGTATTTACAGTTGATAGATAGCCAATGGGTGCCACGGGAATATCCCTAAGCTGCTGAAAGTAGGGTTCAACACAGAACCGTAGGTTATCATTTATTTTGATATTGTAGGATAGTATAAAGTGCTCCGATTTCATCAGGTCCAAATCCTTGTTGGGCATAGCACCCGATGAGCGGACAAAGTAAACGGGCAGGTGCTCAATACGGCTATAGATTCCATAGGCAAAGCCCAAACTGCTGCGCGAGGTCAAATCAAACTTCACGCCCATGCGCGGCTCAATGGAGTGCTGCTTGGTTAGGTGGAAGTAAAGGGCATGCAATCCCACATTAAGCGACAGGCGATTGGTGAGCATCACCCTAGACTGGCTAAACGCCTGAAACAGCATGGAGCTGCCGCTTTGGTCGGCAATAAGGGTTGGTTGCTCGCCATCGGCTAGCGCCTGCGATAGATTAACGTTGTACCCCAAACGATTTATGTAAAAGCCCGTGCGGTTTGAGTGCCGCTCACCAAATCGGGTGCTAAGCACCGATTGTAGGGTTACGCGCCACAGGTTATTCTCCACATCGGACTGTGGCAACTCCGACAAATCTAGCTGAACGCGCTGCTCCTCATGACTTAACCCACTACCTGTTGCTGCAACAGAGGTATTTAGGTACGATTTCCCTGTAAGGTTAACCCTATGCGATAGGCCAGCGGCATACATGTAAAGCGCCGTTTGGGAGTTATCCCTATCGGTATTGGCCTCCCACTCTGTGCTTTCCAGTGCATCCATATCAATTCCATCTAAAGCAGCAAGCCCCCACACGGTGAAAGTGCCTGCCCGCTTAGTTGGGAAGGTAAGCTTAGCCGAAAAATCCTGATACCTTAGGATACCCGCATCGTCGGGGAGAAAAGGGGCAATTAGCCCCATTGCCGAGTAGCGGTAGTTTAGCGCATAGGTTGCCTGCTTGCCATGGGCAAAAGGGCCTTCGGTGGCAAAATCGATACCCAGCAAACCGGCCTGCATGGTGTAATTCCGCTTGCGCTCATTTCCAGATATCAGTTTAATATCAAACACACCCGAAAGGGCATTGCCATACTCTGCCGAAAAACCACCAGTAAAGAAATCGCTGTTTGCCACCATCTGGTTGCTAAGTACAGTTATCATGCCGCCCCCAACAACGGTTAGGTTGGCAAAGTGGTTGGGATTGGGAATCTCCACGCCCTCAACGCGCCAAAGCAACCCACCAGGATTATTACCTCTAACCGATATACCATTGCTGCTAACCGAAGGCGTTGCCACCCCCGCAAACGATGAGGCCAAACGGGCAGGGTCGCTCAAACCACCAGCGTAGCGCTGCGTTTCCTCAACCGTAAACTGGCGCGCGCTAACCGTTGACATGGAGTTTAGCGGCGCATCCTTTTTAACGCTAACCACAACAGCATCCAGTTCGGTAACCGATTTGTGCAGCTCCACTTTCAGGTTAAGCTCCCTGCTTGAGGTTACCATCTGCTCATTAACCGCCAAAGGCTGATAGCCAACCATGCTAACCTTAAAGCTATGCCTACCCACGGGCACGCTTCCCAACAGAAACTCGCCATCAACATTGGTGGCAGTACCAACAATGGGCTCTACACCCACAAGTATAACTGTTGCACCAACTAGCGACTCACCTGTAGAGGCATCAACCACTACTCCCCTAACGCTCTGCGTAAGATTTTGGGAAAACACCTCGCCACTTAAAAGCATCAGCGCAACTAGAAAAACAAAAGCTCTTTTCATCGCTTAAAATTGATTATAGTAAATACAATAAATTGAAAAATAAGAAGGTACAGAACCCATCTTTTTAGCACAACTGGAACAAATATGTAGCATGGTAACCATTGGATTTAAACTTTGCTTTGCAGTACAGGCCTGTTTTAAACTCATAAAACACCAAGTCACACCATATTTTATGAGACGCTAAGCCCTATTATCCCTATGGCAAGGAACAGAATACTCTTTACCGAAAAAGAAACTGCGCTCACGCAGCACAATAACCACCGAAACAATAATTAGCAGCCCTGTTTGGATAACCTTACTCATGGGGTGCGTTGCAAAAATCTCATTAAAAAGCCCAGCGGTAATATGAAAAACTATGGGAACAAGGATATTGCGATTGGCCTTATAGTACAGCCAGTTCATGATAAGCACAAAGGGGACTAGGCTAAAAAGGAAGTTGAGCGAGTAGATAACCCCTGACTCAACCACGTTGCTGTGGTAGTAGCCCTCGATGGTTGATAACGGGAAGTGCCAAACACCCCAGAACAGCGCAAATATTACCGATGTGGTAAACAGGCTGAACCGCTGACGTAAGCAGTCGGTGCCATAGGAGTGCCAAGCCAGCTCCTCTAGTAGTGGTGCTACTATTAGAATAAACATAACGGGCAGCACACTTGATGCAAACGAGTAATGCTCGGCAAAACGGAACTGCGTTGCGCTGTAGCCAAACAGCAACGATATGGCCTGCGCCAGCAGAATGCTTGCAAGCATCAGCAAAAGAGTAAGCGCAATGTATATGGGTTTAATGCCACGGAAGTTGAAAAACCGAGAGAAGAAATCGTTGCGCAGCGCCCTATTGGGAAGCATAAAAGCCAAGGCCACGGCAACAGGTGCAAGCAAACCAACTACACCAAGTATGCCCGACAACTTTAGGTAGAATGGACTTCCGGCGGTGTGACGGCTTAAATACCCTGCACCAAACCAGAATATCCAAGGTATAATTGTAGATAGGCTATAAAAAAGAAAGGGGTGCTTGTAACGCTGAACGGTAAGCATATTTGTCCTCCAATTTGATTTTGATTTGAGGACAAAGTTGCGATACAGCCCAAAGCCAATCGTTCACACCTATACGCACGGACAAAGTTGTGGTGCAAACCTATAGGCACAAGCGTCTTTTCAATTGATTACAACGCAATTAGCCAAACACCAAAAAACAAAAGAAAATGTGAGTTACCCCTTTGCAGAACGCTCAAGGTATTGAGATGGGGTAAGCCCTGTTGATTTTTTAAAGATTTGGTTAAAGGATGATTTGGAGTTAAAACCAGAATCGAAAGCTATAGCCAGCAGGCTAAATCCCTTGTACTTGGGATTGGCAATGCGGCTCTTAAACTCATCAACCCTATACCTATTTACAAAATCGTGAAAATTTACACCCTCGTACTGGTTAATAACCTGCGAAAGGTGGTTTACCGATACCTTTAGCTGCTCGGCAAGAGTGCCAAGGGTAAGCTTAGGCTCAAGGTACAACTTTTGGGACTCCATCACCCTAATAAGCTCCTTATGCAGCAATGCTGCGGTATCGCTATCCAACCCCGACTTTTTGTACTCACCCTGAGTTTTGGGCTCATAGATTTGCAGGCTTGGCTGCTGCACATTATCAGAAAAAATATCCCTATGCCTAATGCCAAAGTAGCCAATGCATAAAATAAAAATCACCACAAGGGAGTAGTAAACTATGTTGATATCGAAGCCAAGGTTAAGCCTTAACCCCTCGGTTAGAATTGAGCCAATGGTTACAACAATAAAAATAGCCGCAATGCCCCAAATGCAGTAGCGTAGCCAGGAAAGGTCTATTTGCTCATCGTATGAGAAGTTATTCCCAATTAACCGTTGGTACCTGCCAATAAGCCTATAGGAAAGTACCGAGTAGCTTAATCCGGATACAGCAAAAGCAACCAGCAGCAGCTCCGTAAAGGTGCCAAAATCGTCAATCAACCCTTTATCAACAAGTACCTTTTGCTCGGCTGTGAACAGGAAGAAGGGAATCATGTAAAGGTATGCGGCCACCAAGGGAATAAAGTGGGCAAAATCCAAAGCCCTTAACCGCCGCTCCTTACGAATAGAGAACAGAGCATACAAATAGCATAGGGGGCCATGAAGAAGGGGCACTGGAGCAAACACACCAATTAGATGCGGGAATTTCCCCCAGTAGCCTAAGTAGTATATGTAGTAGCTAAATAGGTGTAGCCCCACAACAGCCATCCATATGGCTAAAACCTTATCGGGTAGCCCCTTCCCCTTTTTGGTAAGGAGAAGGAACGAGAGGAAAAGCGAAAGAAATATCCCTATGATGTAAACCACATTCATTGTTTAGCCCCTATTATTCCTACAAATATATGATAATCGCTAAAGCGATACCTCTATTACCGTTTTCATGTTCTTGATGCGCTCGGTTTTAACGCGCATTAGTAGATTTGGGACGCAGTCCGATGCCACGGCCACATAGGTAAAGAAATCCTTGCTCTCAATAAGCCCAATCTCATCTTTACGCAGGCCACCCTTTTGAGTAAGGAATCCCACCACATCAACCTTATTCACCTTATCCTTTTTGCCCTTGCCTATGTAAAGGGTAGTAAAGCGCGGTGGATTGGGAGGTAAAAGGTTGCTGGGTAGCATAAGCTCCGTGGGCTCCTCGGCAATGTAGGCAGGAACACCCTCCTCGCCGCTTAGCACAAGGTACGACGCGCCCGTAGCGTTCATTCGGGCAGTACGCCCATTGCGGTGCACAAAGGCATCCTCGGTGGTTGGGAGGTGGTAGTGAATAATATGCCTTACCTCGGGAATATCGAGGCCGCGCGAGGCCAAATCGGTACAAATTAACACATTGGCGCTACCGTTGCGGAACTTAACCAACGCGCGCTCACGCACATGCTGATCGAGCCCCCCGTGGTAAAATGAGCCGTGGATGCCATTGTCGGCAAGAATATTATGAATGCGCTCCACCGCCTCGCGATGATTAAGGAACACAATAGATTGCTCGCCCTTTAGGTGGTACAGCAGGTGTAGCAGCGTGTAGGCCTTATCGCGCTCGGTTGAGCGTACAACATGGAGGGTTAGCTGCGCCTCCTGCTCTGCTTCGGGTAAAAAGCTAAGCGTGGTGGCGTTATCCATACCAGCAAATTCAGGGAGCGTATCGGTTTGGGTGGCCGATATAAGCACGCGCTTGGTTACGTTGGGCAGCATTTGCAGTATGGCCGACATCTCGTTATGAAAGCCGAACTCCAGCGCCTTATCAAACTCATCCAGGATAACCATACCAACCGATGCGGGGTTAAAATTCTGGCTCTGCAGGTGATCCACTAGCCTACCGGGAGTGCCCACCAGTAGGGCTGGGGGCTGGGTTAGGTTCTGCTCCTCAATCCACATGGGGTGACCACCATAGCAACCGTTCACCTTAATGCCCGTACCCATACCCTTAAAGTACTGCTCAATTTGCAGCACCAGCTCGCGCGAAGGGGCAATTACCAGAACCTGCACGCCCTCCTGTTGCTGATTGATAAAATCGATGGCAGGAATAAGGTATGCCAGCGTTTTGCCCGAGCCTGTTGGCGAGAGCAGAATAACCCTATCGTTTTGGGCGATGGCAGAAATGGCAGCCTTCTGCATGGGCATTAGGGATGTAAACCCTAAGCGGCTTAGAATGGAATCTATCAACTGTTATGGATATTATGTGTGGTGCAAAGGTAGGGAATAAAGCGGTTAACTATGAGAATTCGTTTTCTGAGCAGCAAAAAAGTTCATCGACAGAGAAAGTATCTCAAGTTGCTTAATACTTTTAGAGAACAAAACAAACCCCAATTTAATCCATGAAATTTTTTCCACTTCTATTAGCCACTGTAATTAGCGGAACAATATACGCCCAACAGCAAAACGTGCTACTAAGCAAAGCCGATAGCCTGCTAAGCATGAAAAAGTACGGCGATGCTTGCAAAACCTACCAACAGGCCCTGCAACACGAAAAACGCGATGCTGACATATACTACAACGCAGCTTGCGCATGCTCACTAGGGAACGATACAACAAGCGCACTATCGCTTTTAAGGGAAGCAGCTAACGCTGGGTATAATAACACAAAGTGGATGAGTAAGGACTCCGACTTAAAAGGGCTTAGGGAAACATCGCAGTGGAATAGCATACTTGAACTAGTACAAGCCAACCTAGACGAGTACGAAAAAAACTTTGATAAGCCCCTAAAGGAAAAGTTGGAGAAAATATATGTTAAGGATCAAACCCTACGGCTGCTTTACAATGAGGCGTTAGAAAATTTTGAAAGAGGCTCGGAAGAGATGGACTTCTTTTGGGAAACAATTGCCAAACAGGACAGCATTAACGAAAAAGAGGTTATTGAGATTATAGAAACAAGAGGCTGGGTTGGAATTAGCTTAGTAGGAAAAAAGGGCAATACAGCATTATGGCTCATTATTCAACATGCTCCAGTGGAGATAGAGGAAAAATACTTACCACTTTTGCGAGAATCGGTATTAAAAGGGGAATCAATGGGCCATCACCTAGCCATGCTAGAGGATAGAATTAACATGTACAAGGGGTTACCTCAGGTGTACGGCTCACAAATAACCACCGACACAGAGACAGGTAAGTACGTGCTATATAAACTAATCGACCCTGAATACGTAAACCAGCGCCGCAAAGAAATTGGCCTTGGCCCAATTGAGGAGTACGTAAAGGAATGGAATATTGAGTTTAATATTGAGCAGAAAGTAAAATAGAAACTAACAGAATACACAATGCCGAATCTTATCATTAACAGAAACACACAGCTATTAGACCTTGGACGCAACTATAGAATTTATGCAAACAACAACCTAATTGGCAAAATTAGTCCAGGTGAAACCAAGGAGTTTAGCCTACCCAAAGGGGAATATGCCGTTACTGCCAAAATAGATTGGTGCGGTAGCCAAACCCTTACGCTACATCTTGACAATAATGAGCCCAAGCGAGTAACCCTTAAAGGGCTAAAGTTTGGAGTTATACTTGCAGCGCTCCCTGTTGCAATAATCCCAACAATACTAAGCCTTACAAATAACTTTAACGAACGATACTACTTAACTCCACTAATTATTTGCGCACTCCCAATTGCTTACTACCTATCGTTTGGGAGAAAGAGCTACTTGAGGATTAAGGAATCATAATCGTTCAATTAGCTAAAAATCGGGTGTAATACACTACTTAGTTGTATTATATTAGATGTAATAGCAACATAAATGGAGAAAGAGACAATTGAAGCTTTACGCAAGGGAAATCATAAGGCTTTTGAGGAGGTGTTTTTATTCTATTTCAAAAAAGTACGCCTATTTATAGATGGTATTATCAAATCGGATGCTGATGCAGAAGAGCTAGCGCAAGATGTGTTTGTGAAGCTATGGACAAATCGCGAAGCCCTGAACGAAGAAAAACCTATTGGTGCATATATCTATACTATAGCACGAAACGCTGCCTTTAATTTCATCAAGCATAAATTAGTAGAACAAACTTACACGAATAGTTTCCAATACACTAGTGATGTGGCCACTCCTGAGGAGGTGCTCTTTGCCCGCGAAATAAGCCTACTCACCGAGATAACGGTTAGCAGGATGCCCGTACAGCGCCAGAAAATATACATACTCAGCCGTAACAAGGGCATGAGTAACAACGATATATCCAACACACTAGGCATCAGCAAAAAAACGGTAGAGAACCAGCTCAGCTTGGCACTGCAGGAACTTCGGAAAATAATCTCGCTATTCTTTTGCCTTTTTCTTTAATCGGGGTCGGGAGTATTATCGCTGCAAGTTGTAATACATGTATAAGCAGCGAATATGAAACGAACATTACTTTTTATAACGGGCTATGTGCTCATTACTTTTCATGCAATGGCACAAAGTGAGAACAATAAAAACATTCTCACTACAGATAAGAAGCAGACAATCATAAATCTGGAGCTCATTAACATACCATTGCAACCTATTGGTGTTGATGCAAGAACAATGCATCTGGATTACCTAAGCACCCAGAATTCAACCGAATCCACTACTATAGGCAAATCAACTTTCAAAATATCACCTCAGCATTATGGCAATAACGGCATACTGCCACTGTATAAAGGGATATTTCTTTACACAAAGGGAGAGCAAAAACAGTATCAAAATCTCGCAAGCTACAACCTTGCCTATGTAGCACTGGGCTTTAAACCCAACAGCAAGCTAAAGTTAACAGGCGGGTTACTTGCCGTAAAGCAATTCACAAACCATCTTCCATACGGAACCGACCGCTCCGGAGCTAGATTCAGCATCAATTACGCCATAACAAATCAATTAGACCTCAACGCTTGGGGACAGTATCTTACTGACAGCCCAATGAGCCCAACCATTAGCAATCTGTTGCCACAAACCAGTTCAGGAGCATCACTGGTGTTGAATTTTGGCAAAGGGTCTCAGCTTGGCATTGAGACCGAATATCAGTATGACAAGAAGAAAGAGAAATGGAACTATCAAACCGGAGGTAAACTCAACCTAAAATTCTAAGCAATGGCAAACTACATATCAAAACTGATTGCCCAATACTTCGGGAAGCAACATAATCCGGAGACTAATACAAAAATCCAGCAATGGCTTGTAGATAGTGAGTTCGCGCAGGAGAAAGACAAGGCGCTATTCCAAATATGGGAACAGCTAGATGGTGGAGCAGACAGGGCCACACGGGAATCGCTCCGTGAGGTAAACGCAAAAATCGGAATAAAAAGCCACCACAACCGATTTATAAAACATACACTCCCCCGTGTTGCCGCGGCATTAATCCCTTTTATAGTTATTGCAAGTATATGGATTTATCAGAGCAGCAGCATTAATACCATAGAGGTAGCTACGCTTGCGGGAGAGCAAAAAGAGATTCAACTACCCGATGGTTCTACGGTATGGCTGAACGCCTGTAGCAAAATTAGCTATAATGATAAGTTCAGCGACTCTCTCCGAAATGTTACGCTAACAGGCGAGGCCTATTTCTCAGTGGTGCGAAATGAGTATAAACGCTTTGTGGTTACAACCAAAGACCTCTCAGTAACTGTTTTAGGGACGCAGTTCAACGTAAAAACCTATCCCAACGACGAGCTAGTAACCACCACCCTCACACACGGAAAGGTAGCCATTCAGCTGTCTAAGGAAAAGTACACGCTTCAACCTAATCAGGAATTGGTTTATAACATAGCCAGCAAAAGTTCTGTTTTACAGGGCGTATCCGATAGCACATCCACTTGGCGCAATGGTTCACTACTATTCAACGAGCTAACAATGGGGGATATTTTCAATGCGCTAGAACGAAGGTTTAACGTAAGTTTTATCTACTCAAAAGCGTCACTACCCACAGATAAGTACTCTATTAAGTTCACAAACGATGAGAGTTTAACCCAAATCCTCAACGTATTTCAAGATGTTACAGGAGAAGGATTTACATATACCACTAACGGCAAAAATATTACAATCACAATAGAATGAGAGATTTAATGAAGCATCTATATCTATTTGCACTTATTGCTTTTTCAACAATCGTATCCGCACAAGAGGGCAAAATAACTGTCACAGGGCATAACATCACCTACAAACAGGTGTTTGAACAGATTGAAGCGCAGAGCAAATACTCCATTGCATACAATGTTACCAAGTTTGATGCAGAGCACAAAATCTCTGTAAACCTCGAGAACAAATCTATAGCAGAGGTTCTCACCACAATTCTTAAGGACACTGGGTTCACCTACAAAGTGAACGAAAAGCATATTATAATCATCCCCCAGGTTAAAGAGGATGTAAAAACGGAAAGAAAAACACAAACCGTTCGGGGAGTTGTTAGGGACGCAAACTCGGGAGAGCCGTTGCCCTACATCACCATATTGATAAATGAGGATGGCACTGGAACTGCAACGGACTCCCTAGGGCGATTTAGAATCACCAATGTCCCCATAGGCCGATATAACTTGCAGGTTTCAGCCATTGGATATGAACCGCTAACTATACGGGAACAGCTACTAACATCGGCAAAGGAGGGGTATAATGAGATTGCCCTAAAAGAGAGGATTATGAACCTAGATGAAGTGGTAATACGTTCAGCGGTCAACAAAGAGCAGCCACTTAACTCCATGGCACTAGCTGGGGCAAGGATGTTCAGCGTAGAGGAGACCAACCGCTTTGCAGGAGGTTTTGACGACCCTGCACGACTGGTTTCTTCTTTTGCGGGAGTAGCGGGGAACTTAGCAACTAACAGCATATCGGTGCATGGCAACTCGCCCCAGTTTTTACAGTGGCGCTTGGAGGGTATCGAGATACCTAACCCAACACACTTTGCTGATATGTCTGGTTTAGGCGGAGGTATCTTTACGGCGCTTAGCAGCCAGGTTATGGGGAACTCCGATTTTTTTAATGGCGCCTTCCCTTCCGAGTACAGCAATGCCCTGTCGGGAGTGTTTGATATGTCTATGCGCAATGGCAACAACCAAAAGCATGAGCACACGGTACAATTCGGATTACTAGGGCTCGACCTTGCATCGGAAGGGCCGTTAAGCAGCAAGAGTGGAAGCTCATACATTGTAAACTACCGCTACTCAGCAACAGGATTGGTTAGCGGACTTATTGGGAATCTGAATTTGAAGTATCAAGATTTATCGTTCAAACTAAATTTCCCAACAGCCAAGGCGGGAACATTCTCTGTTTGGGGGCTTGGATTACTAGATGGCAACAAGGTTAAACCCTTAGAGGAAATAGATTGGACAACCTACTCGGATAAGCAGGATATTAAAACAGATTTGGCTAAACTAGCAGGAGGTGTAAATCACAAGATATTTCTGGGTAAAGGAACATATCTAAGAAGTTCCTTGGCTGCCACCTATTCCCACACAAAGCAAGATGTAAAAATGCTTGAGAACAACCTGCTCAAACCCATTGTAGATATACGTAATGGCGACTGGAACCTAGTTTTCAACACATACCTCAACAAGAAATTCAGCAACCGCCACACAAACAGAACGGGCGTTACTGTTACTGGACTTTTGTATGATTTAGAGTATAACCTGAGCGAAACGCTTGTACCCAACATCTCCCCCATTGAGCAAATCATCAAAGGCAATGGCTCAAGCATAATGGTTTCGGCTTATAGTAACTCTGTGTTTAACATTACAGACAAGCTATCGGCAAACGTAGGCCTCACAGCTCAGCTATTCACCTTAAACAACAACTGGTCGGTAGAGCCTAGGGTTGGATTTAAATACAAAGCAGCGCCCAATCACACATTATCTGCCGCTTATGGACTGCATAGTCGGCGCGAACGGTTAGATTACTACTTTGTGAAAGAGGCAGGCAATGATGTAAACAAGGAGCTAGATTTTGCCAAAGCCCACCACTTTGTGCTATCATACGATTGGCGAATCTCAAACAATATCCACCTGAAAGTGGAGCCATACTACCAATCATTGTTCAACGTTCCGGTAGAAGAGGGTACCTCTTTCTCCATCATAAACTATGACAGTTACTATTTAGACCGGGCGCTTATTAATAAAGGGAAAAGCGTAAACTATGGCACCGATATTACTCTGGAACGCTACCTAGATAAAGGCTACTACTGGTTACTATCGGGGTCTGTTTTCGATTCTAAATACACCGGGGGCGATGGTGTTTGGAGGGATACAAGGTATAATCGCGGATACATTATCAATGGGCTAATTGGCAAGGAATGGATGGTAGGCAAACACGACCAAAACATGTTCAGCGCCAATCTTCGTTTAAGCTATCAGGGCGGCGACCATTTTACTCCTATTGATATTGCAGCATCAGAGAGTAAGCATGACATTGTATTTGACGAGACACGCGCATTCAGCCGTCAGTTCCCTGCGGCTCTTACTTCAGATATCACTATTAGTTACAAAATCAACAAGCATAAAACTGGACACGAGTTCTCCTTGAAAGTTCTCAACATTGGCGGCTACACTGGACAGTACGGCTATATCTACAACGACAAGCTGCAAGCAATAGAGAAGCTATCTGTAGTGGGCATTCTTCCAAATATCAGCTATAAGATTCAATTCTAATAAAAACGGCTATCAAAAAAACCCTGACCAGCAACCAGCCAGTCAGGGTTTTCCATATCATAAAAAAGCGGTTAGTACCTGTTTCTATTGGCAAACCAAACCAGCGATAGCATTACGGGAACCTCAACAAGCACACCCACAACGGTAACCATTGCTGCTGGCGACTGCAACCCAAACAGCGATATGGACACAGCCACAGCCAGCTCAAAGAAGTTGCTGGCGCCAATCATTGCAGCAGGTGAGCAAATGGCGTGCGGCAGCTTAAGCATACGGCCACCATACCACGCAATGAAAAAGATAAAGTAGGTTTGTATAACCAGCGGAACGGCTACCAACAGAATAATTAGCGGCCTATCAATAATGGTTTGCCCCTGAAAGGCGAACAGCAGAACCAGCGTAGTTAGCAACGCAATTATCGACACGGGTTTTAGCCTTGCGAGGAACTGGTTCTTGAACCACTCCTCGCCCTTACTTTTAATCAGCAGGCGATTTGTGGCGTAACCCGCCACCAAGGGAACAACCACAAATATCACCACCGATGCCACTAGGGTTTCATACGGAATGGTAACGTCGGTTATGCCCAGCAGCAAACCCACAATGGGGATAAAAGCTACTAGAATTATTAGGTCGTTTACCGATACCTGAACCAGCGTGTAGTTAGCATCGCCATTGGTTAGGTAGCTCCAAACAAAAACCATAGCGGTACACGGAGCAGCTCCCAGTATTATGGCACCAGCAATATACTCGCCAGCCAGTTCAGGGTTAATGAATGCGCCGTAAAGCTTGGTAAAGAATATCCATGCAAAAAACGCCATGGTAAAGGGCTTAATAAGCCAGTTAACCACAAGCGTTAACAGCAATCCCTTAGGACGCTTGCCCACACTCTTTATTGATGAGAAATCAACCTGAAGCATCATAGGGTAAATCATTGCCCATATAAGAACAGCCACAGGAATGTTAACGCTATACACCTCCATGCTGCTTAAAAAGCTGATGCTATCGCCAGCAAAGCTACCAATAGCTATACCCGCAACAATGCACAGGGCTACCCAAAGGGTTAGGTACTTCTCGAAAAAGCCGATTTTTTTTGAGTCAGACATTCTGAGTAAGGTTTAGGTTTGTAAGAGGCTAGGGTTTCTCTCCATAAACGGTTATGCTATAGATACCTGTTCCACTGCTTTTGTAGGCCTGTAGTTCATCGGGGCTTAGAAAGTTAAGTAGAATATCCTCGGAAATATCAATCTCCTTTTCCTTCTGAACGGTGATATTCACAAAGCCAGCACGGGTTAATCCTGCTAGATAATCATCCTTTTGTATTGCTCCCGAAACGCAACCAGCGTACATCTCGGCCTCGTTACGCAGCCCATCGGGCAGCTCGCCCTTAAGCACAACATCGCTAATGCTAAAGTGCCCACCCGATTTTAGCACCCTGTAAATACCGCTAAAAGCCAGCTCCTTGTTGGGAACTAGGTTTAGCACACAGTTGCTAACCACCACATCGGCAATGCTGCCTTCCAGCGGAAGATCCTCAATATCGCCCTTAACAAACTCAACGTTGCTAAAGCCCAGCTTTGCGGCGTTTGCTCTGGCCTTGTCAAGCATGGCATCGGTAATATCGACACCAATAACGCGCCCCGTTTCGCCAGTCTCGGCACGAGCCACAAAGCAGTCGTTGCCTGCACCTGAACCCAAATCAACAACGGTATCGCCAGCCTTAATCTGCGCAAACTGCGTGGGCAGGCCGCAGCCAAGGTTTAGGTCGGCATCGGGGGTGTAGCCCTTTAGGCTATCGTAGCTCTCACTAAACACGGTGTAATCGGTTGATGGCTCATTATCGCCACAACCACAGCCACAGCAGCATCCCGATTTTTGCTGATTGGCAATTAGGGAGTACTTCTGTTGTACTACCTTTTTAATGTCCTTGTTATCCGCAGCAGCTGCATCCATGTTCACCCTTTATTTGACTTTTATGAAATGATTTAAAGGCCTCTTCAATCTCGTCCCTCACCCGGCGGAACATAACCATCTTCTCCTCCTCGGTTCCTGTGGCATCGGCAGGGTCGTCGAAACCGATGTGCCAGCGCTGCTTTACATTGCCCGTAAATGCTGGGCACGACTCGTTTGCTCCGCCGCAAACGGTTAGTAAATAATCAAAGCTTTGGCTAAGGAACTCGTCAACACTTTTAGGTTTGTTTTGGGCGATATTGATACCCACCTCGCTCATGGCTTTTATGGCCAGCGGATGAACCTCGCCAGCGGGGGTTGTTCCCGCACTAAAAACCTCGGTGCAGGAGTCCAACGACTTTAGGAACCCCTCGGCCATCTGGCTACGGCAGGAGTTTCCGGTACAAAGGATTAGAATACGCATGATTGTTGTGTTTATGGTTGTTCTACTTTTCTACTACAGCGCTATTGCAGGCATTAACCTGCGAGTTGCAAATCTCATCAATAAATCCACCAAAGAGCTTACGGGCAAGGCTTATCCGCTCGTGGCAAATGCAGTAGCAAACCTTGGCGCCATCTATATCGCCATGAATTAGCCCAGCCTTTTTTAGCTCCTGCAAGTGCTGCGATACTGTTGTGCGACTTAAGGGTATCTCACTAGTAATATCGCCCGAGATGCATGTGTTGGCACTTGCCAAATACCGCAGTATTGCCAAACGGGCTGGGTGCGACAGCGTTTTTGCCAGCGCAGCAAGTTCCTGTAAATCTGAATCGAACAGCGATGTTTTATGGTAGGTCATTTGCACCTTGATTTATGTCGTAAACATACGTCATAAATTTCAATATGCAAAAAAGGAGGGACGTTTTTTGTTACGAAATTTAATAGAGAGAAAAATCGCCAAAAAGGATAAACCTATAAAAACAGGCATCTAACAGCGTAAGGGAGCGCTACCCATCCCTCTTTTTGGCGGGCTTATAGGCAATAACATCAATAACCTCGGTGGTAATAAGACAGCCAAAAGTGGCGTTATCTAGGTACTTATCAATGGTGGAAAGGAAACGGTTTATCTTTTCCGACTCATCTATAATCTCAATAATAATGGGCAAATCCTCCGATATGGACAGGAACTTGGCACTGCGGATTATGCTATTGGCGCCATACCCCATGGTGCCCCGCAGCACGGTTGCACCGGCAAGGCCATATCGCTTTGCGCTATAAACAATAAACTCGTAAAGTGGTGTTCCGTTTACCTTATCGCACGATCCAACAAAGATTCGTAGCAACTTAGCTTTTCCTTGTAACTTCATACCCCAATTGTTTGTTACGCCATGTAATTTAGGCTTTTCCGTACAAATAAACGCTTAGTTCCACATTTTTGTTAAGGCAAATCCACCCAAAACGGCAACTAGTCCAAGCACAACGCTAGCGAAGGCGTACATTGCAAAAAACGAAAATTGCCCGTCGCGCAGCAAAGCCAAGTTCTCGTTGGAAAAAGTGGAAAAGGTGGTAAACCCTCCACACAGGCCAACTGTTAAAAATAGCCGCACCTCTGAGCTTCCAATTGCGCCCCTCTCCGATAATCCGTAGAATAGCCCAATTAGCAACGATCCTACCACGTTAACAACAAGCGTTCCCCAAGGAAACGATGATGTGGCATTCTGCTGAATAATTTGCGAGAGCAGATATCGGGCAATGCTGCCCACAAATCCGCCTGCTCCAATAAATATAAGCGTTTTAAGCATTTTGTTCTGTTTACTGTGGTAAAGATAGCGTTTTAGGAATAGCCAACCTCTTTGGGTTACAGTTCCAAGCGGGGAGAGAACTACAGGATTACTGCTCCTTGCGGCGCACCATCTCGCTAATCCAGATTGGCGCAAAGGGCGATGTGCATCCCTTGGAAACGGGAAAATCGCGGTAAATGCCCAAGCGCTCGCCAATGGATAACGCCCGCTGCCGATGCTGGGCAAAGCAAATTCCAATTTGCGCTAGGGTGGTGTTCATGGTCCACTGAACCTCTGGGGCTGCACTGGGCATCTCGGCCTCTATCCTATCCAGCAGTGCCGACAGGTCCAAACCTTGGGGATTCTTCGCCACCCGCTCGGCGGTTAGGCTCCACCCAGCACGTGCAGCCATAGGGTCATCGCTCTGCATCCACGTTTGGCGCATGGCCTCATGCTCGTGGTGCTGCTTTAGCACGTAGCTGCTAAACCAGTCGGCCACATGGGTAAACCGCTCCGACCGCACCATTGCATCAACCTCGGCAACGCTTAGCTCCTTGGGGTTCATAATAAGAATGGCCAAAAAACGGGCTTCAACATTACCCGTTTCCCAAAGCTGCAACGCCAGCAAATGGTTCTGCTTTAACGTTTTTGCAATGGCTCTAATATCGCCCATTTTTACACCAAACTGGTTGCTGCCAGCACCATACTTGGCGTTGTGCGCCCGTACCTTAGGGTTGCTCAAAGATTCTAGCTTAGATAGTATCTCAGTAACTGTCATATGCAAGCCGTTTTAAACCAATGAGAAGATTTTTGCTATTTGCCATACCTAGATTGAAGGAAGCTTACTGTTTCCTTAACCAAGCGCTCAAGCGCAGTGATATTGATATCCGATAGCTTTTTTGCATAGACACAGGCTCGTCCCATTTTAAACTTGCCCAAATACTTTAGCAGATGCTCATGCTCTGGCATTCCAGAATACACGTAAAGCGATATGGCAGCCTTGCGCGGCGAGAACCCAACCAGGAACCAATCGCCCTCCTGGCTGCTACGCTCCGATTTGTAGTGGTAACTACCAAAGCCAATAATGGAATCGCCCCACATCTTGGGCTCAAAGCCAGTAAGGTTCTGCATTAGCCGGAGCAGCTCAAAGCTATCGTCGCGTTTTTGCTCGGTATCGGCAAAGGAATTGATAAAATCGTGAACGCTGGCGCTGTTCTGTTTAGTTTTTAGTTCTGCCATGGTACTCCTCCCCTTGGTAATAGCCTCAATTATACAAATTTTGGCGATAAAGACCTAATGGGAAAGCAGCACACCAAAGGATTGATGCAGAACGCTAATGATGACAACCACCGCAGCAAGCGCCACAAGCGGGGGCATGACCATGCGATGGCGCATTTGCACTCTGCTTGGGAGCACGATACTCATCGGCAGCCACGCCGCAGCTGGGGCACGCAGCCACAATCTTACTGCAAGGGCCAAAAGTTGCATCAAGCCACTCCTGCTTTTCGCCCTCGGCCTCAAACTTTACGTTACACGCTTTGCAAAGAAAGAGCATATAAGGTAGGTATTAAGGAATTTACAAATACAACTACTGCTGATTTTAAGATTAGCAGCAACCACCGCTGCAGCATCCGCAGGAATTACCATCGTTGTGGCCGTGGTTGTGCTCGTGCTTGCGCATAAGTACGGGTAGCGCATCGCGGAACCACTGGGTTATGCCGCCATCAAGGTTTACCACATTCTTATACCCTTGGTGCATTAGCAGGTTACAAACCTTGGTGCTGCGAATACCGTTGGAGCAAACCACAACTAGCATCCTATCGGTTGGTAAATCGGAGAACGAATCGGCAATGCCCGAAATGGGCTTGTAAACTACCTCGGTTGAGTCTATGCGGATAACCTCCAGTTCCTCCTCCTCGCGCACATCAACCAACAGGGCGTTATGGTCGGTTAGGGCAAGCACCGCGCTAAGCGGCTCCATATGTACAACTCCTGCAATTTGAAACTCCTGATGCTTGGGCTGTTCTGTAATATTCATGACTGTAACGTATTAGCAATTTAATGGCGGCAAAAGTAGCTGTTTTTATTGTTTCGCAAAAGGTAGAAAAGGGCTAGTGGGGAGGGTAGGATAAACTGGCTGAGGCTGGAGGTGCGGACGAAATGGGGGGTGGGGCGTATTGGTTGGCGGTTGGTGGTTTGGGCTGCCGGAGAGTTCCGTCAGCGGCGTTATCCGCCGTTAAAAAGTTAGTTAAAGGTAATGAAAATTCTGCATCTGCATCATCAGCCCCAGTGAAAGGAACAGCCT
>JAFGDZ010000040.1 GCA_016931855.1 Bacteroidales bacterium | reverse complement strand
TACAGAATCAGAATTATTAAATAAAGGAACTGAAAGTTATCTTGAAAAAACAGAAAAGGAGCTTGCCATTCTTCAAAACATTAATGCCATTCCTGTTCAGCGAAATTCAGGAATTGACGGATTTTTAAAAGAACAAATTAATGGCAATCCTGTCCCTGTTAAAATTCAGGGATATTATGAAACACTTGAAGATGCCATCAAAAAACTTGAAAAGGCTTCATTTGGCAAAAGATATGACTACAAAATAGTAATTCAGACTAGAGAATCTGTTACTAGTCGACTATTTGGCATTGAGTCTGACGTTGAAATAATTAAATCACTAGAATTACAAGCCAAAGAGCGAGGGGAAAAAGCACGAAGGCACATTCGAGGAGACTGCCCCGCCAGCTAAGCTGACGGAAAGAGCCTCTCACTCCACCGTACGTACGGGTCTCGCATATCCCTGCTACCGCATGAACCGAGCATACTGCGCAAGTTCGGCGAAGCCAGTCCCCGCGTGTGGCTTTGCGACAACAAAACATTATCTAGCCCAAATAGCTCCTATGGCTACTTTGCAAAACCAACCAATTCCTTTGCTTGGTTACCACGCGTGGGGACACGTGCGGTAACAGAATGATTTCAACATTTTTCCAAAGTTTTCGCCAAAGTGTACACATGCTCATGCTAGGCACATACACAATATAGCAAATAGCAAAAAAAGCATTAAATTAGGGCATTACAACCCACTTCGGGCATTTATTTCGGTGGATAATGACACGCTCCGCAAACCGCCACTTACCATATTGACAAACGCTAAAGCTAATAAATCCCGATAAAAACGTTACCCTAATTGAAAGCTCACTAACATCAGGCATTGCTCTATACTACTTTGCAGCAACTGCCTTTAGCTATTCGGGCATATCTCTCCCCCTAATACATGAGAGTTCTGTTGGGGGAATAATCTTTAGCGTTTTTGTGGCAATTCTTGCAACGCTAAACCTTGTTATCGATTTTGATTTCGTTGAACAAGGGGCAGACCTAAGCATACCAAGGTATATAGAAGTGGTATTGTGCATTTGGTTTAATGCTAACAATAATTTGGCTATCCCTGTAAGTATTGAATCTGCGGATTAAGCTAAAGAAAAGATAACACCCACCTGTCGCCCATCCAACTATTCCAATAACTTTGCCCCAAGCAAACCAAATTATAGGCCATGAAACGCATTCTAATTGTTTACGCTTCGTTCTCTGGAGCAACAGAGGAAATTGCACATTACGTTAAGCAGCATATGGAATCGGCTGGCTACTCGGTAGATTTAGCTCCGGCCAACTCGCAGCACATGGACTTATCAGCCTATCGGCTGGTGATACTTGGCGCTGCAATTAGGGGCAACACGCCTAACGAGGGCATTACAAACTTCATCAGCATAAACAAGAACACCCTAAGCCTTGTTGCTACTGCTATTTTTGCGGTTTGCGGAACCATTACCTCAACCAAACAAAGCCGTATAGATAACGCCTTAACCTATCCCAACAAAATTGCCAATGGCATTACGCCTATTGCCGAGGCGGTATTTGGTGGCAAAATGCCATCGAGCGGATGGTTTGGCAACCTTATTGGAAAGGTATTACTGGGCGTAACCCCTGGCGACTACAAAAATGAAGATGAGGTTAAGCTATGGGCCCAATTTGTTATAGATAAGCTAGAAGCCCAATACCACAACCAGCCCAACATGGTTGAAGAATAAAACCAGTAGCCATTTAGCATTTCACAATAACCCACACCAATCCATACTGTACTTAAAACAGCCACAATAGGTCTTGCCTGTGTACTCTTAGGTTTAGCTGGGATAACAACATCTACCATTAAACTATTTTGGATTGGAAACCTCAAAACATTAGAATAGATTTCGACCCTATAGAGACTCAAAAGCGAGAAGAACTAGAACTGGCATTTCCCCTTACAAAGCGCCAGAGGAACTAGTCTCGCACTAAACTATATATCATGAAAATAGCAGTTATTGGAGCAGGAGGTGTAGGCGGATATTTTGGGGCTAAGCTAGCCCACGCAGGCTACAACGTAACCCTTGTTGCACGTGGTGAGCACTTAAACGCAATTGAGCGCAATGGGCTAAAAGTTAAAAGCATTCTAGGTGATTTTCACGCAAAAGATGTAAGCGTTACCAATAGCATCAGCAAGCTTAATGCTCCCGACTTAGTGATACTTGGCGTTAAAGCATGGCAAGTACCCGATGTGGCAAAGGAACTAGCCACCGTTATTACTCCAAACACGGTAGTTCTTCCGCTACAGAACGGGGTAATGGCGGCAGAAGAACTCTCACAACACCTTAATCCATCCAATGTACTTGGGGGGCTATGCCGAATAATTAGCAAGATAGATTCGCCAGGCGTAATAAACCACTTTGGCATTAAGCCTGCCATTGTTTTTGGCGAGATAAACGGAAGCATAACGCCCCGCGTTGCCCTTATTAAGGAGGTTTTTGATAAGGCAGAGATTGACTCCAAGGCCTCTACCGATATCACAGCCGACCTCTGGATGAAGTTTATCTCCATTTGCGTTAGCGGGCTACTTGCCGTATCCAAAACCAACTACGGCGAGCTAACCACAACCCCAGAAACAAGGAAACTTATGATTGACCTCCTTACCGAGGTTTACACCCTATCGCAAAGAATTGGGGTTAAAATCCCCGAGAGTTTTCTGGGTAAAACCATTGCCTTTATAGATAGCTACCCTCCAGAGTCCACCTCATCGCTAACGCGCGACGTGTGGGAGGGCAAGCCATCGGAGATTGATTATCAGAACGGAACCGTTGTAAAACTTGGGCTTAAGCACAACGTACCCACCCCTGTTAACCAATTTGTTTACAGCTGCATACTACCCATGGAAAAAAAGGCGAGAAAAGGGATGTAAGCAGAAGCAAACATTAATACAAGCAAGCGGATGTTAGGATAAAAGCCACAGCATCCGCTTTTATTTTACCTCCACTGGGCCTACAATATAATCGGGATAAATATTTTGCATAGCCCTAAACACATTGGTTTGGGCATCCTTATTAAAGTGCAGCATTTGTGCTACTAGAGATTTTATGCCATCCCTATCGGATTGGTTGTAGTACGGGCACACCTTCTTTTCGCGGGTATAGCCCTTTACCGTGGTGTACTCCAGAATTAAAGCCTCAGGAGCAAGAATTAGCGGACGAATCAGATGCATATCGCCACCAAACATACTTAGGCTAGGCGGAATGGCGCTTATTGATGCATGGTGCACCATATTCATTAGCAGGGTGGCAATTGCATCGTCCCTATGATGCCCAAGTGCCAGCTTATTAAATCCCAGCTTGTGCCGCAAATCAAACAAAGCAGCACGGCGCTTCCAGCTGCAAACAAAACAGGCCGACTTTTTCTGCTCGGCCAAGTACTCAACCGTTATATCCTCATAGTACAAGGGCACTCCCCGCAATTGGCAAAAATCATCAAGAAAAGTACGGTCAACCTCATAATCCATATCAGTAGCCACAACATGGCAGGCCATCAGCTCATACTTTACTGGGAGCGATTTCTGCAAGCGGTAAAGCAAATCCAGAAGCGCTAGGCTATCCTTTCCTCCACTAAGTCCTACCATTATTTTATCTCCAGCCTCAACCATCGTGTACCCATAGATGGCTTTCTTTGTAAGCGATAGCAGCTTATTCTCCAACGATTGTAACTTCATCCCTATATACCCTACAAAATTTCGGAGGGCAAAGATAGTAAAAGGAAGTGGAGAATGAGGAAGTAGAGGAAGTGGAGGAATTACAGAAACAAAGAACAACCGTGGCTAGTAATTTGTCTCTCAACACGGGTCTATCCTACTGCCCATTAAAACTGTTAGCAACTATACCAATAGCCCCAATGCGCATAAATACAAAAAGGCGCCCAACCTAAGCCGAGCACCCTTTTGGTATTCCTATAATCAAACTAGAATTAGCCCAAGATTACCCCAACAATAGTAGCACTAACAAGCGATGCAAGCGTACCTCCTAGAAGAGCGCGCATTCCATACTTCGATAGCAAAACCCTCTTATTGGGAGCAAGGGAGCCAATACCCCCAATTTGAATACCTATTGATGCAAAGTTAGCAAAGCCACAAAGCATATAGGTAGCCATAATAATTGACTTTTCCTGTGCAAAAGCGCCCAACGACTTAAGCTCAGCAAGACTTACATAACCAATAAACTCAGTCATAATAAGCTTTTCGCCCAGCAAGCGACCAACAAGGGTAATATCCTCTTTACAAACGCCAATTAACCACATTACGGGAGCAAAGGTATAACCCAGAATAAACTGTAGCGACAATGAGTTGTACTGCCCACTGCTTACCTGAGCAATCCAACCATTAATATTGGTCCAATCGCCAATTTTACCAACAATAAAGTTGAACATGGCAATAAAGGCAATAAAGGTGAGCAGCATTGCAGCCACATTAGCCGCAAGTTTAAGCCCCTCTGAAGTTCCATTTGAGATAGCATCAAGAATATTGCTACCAATTTTCTCCTTAGATACCTCTACATTGGTATTAATCTCCTCGGTTTGGGGAACTAGGATTTTTGAGATAACAACAGCCCCCGGCGCTGCCATAATTGACGCGGCAAGCAGATGTTTTGCAAATATAAGACGCTGAACAGGATCGTCGCCCCCTAAAAAGCTGATATATGCAGCAAGCACGCCGCCCGCTAGGGTAGCCATACCACCAGTCATTACCAGCAGCATCTCAGAGTTATTCATCTTCTCAAGGTAGGCCTTAATCATAAGGGGCGACTCCGTTTGCCCCAAAAAGATATTACCTGCAACCGACAGGCTCTCGGCACCCGAAAGTTTCATTGCCTTAGTCATTAACCAAGCTAACCCCCAAACCACCTTTTGTATAATACCTAAGTAGAACAAAAGGCTAGTTAGTGCACTAAAAAAAATAATGGTGGGCAACACCTGAAAGGCGAATACAAAGCCAAACTTGCTAGTATCAAGAAATCCTTCGAACAAGAAATCGGTACCTGCCTTAGAGAAATCGAGCACCTTAACAAACATCTTCCCAATAATATCAAAGAAGTACTGCACTGGGGCAAATTGCAATATAGCAAAGGCAAGCACAACCTGTATTAATAGGCCAATACCCACAACACTCCACGAAACCGCTTTCCGGTTTGAGCTAAAGGCATAGGCTATTGCTATTAGAACAAGCATACCAAGCAGCCCGCGCATAAGCCCAACAAAGCTGAACGAAAAAGTTTTCTTGGTAGGAATAAGCTTAGCTGAATCATTCTCCAGAATAGGATTCACAGAGGCACTATCAATATCAGCAGCAACAATAACGGTATCAGCAACTTGAGTGGAGTCGGCTGGTTGACTATTGGAAGCATATACAGCTGCTCCAACTAGGACTAGCAGTATGGCTAGTCCATAAACTACTTTCTTAATCATGTAAAACGGTTTAGTTTAAGATCGGCTATTTATTTCGTCGCGAACACGGGATGCCTTTTCGTAGTCCTCGTTCTCAATGGCATCGTCGAGCATGGATTGGAGCTCGCTCATAGACATTTGCTTAAGTAAATCCAGTTCGCGATCCTCTTTTTGGGGCTCATTGGATTCATCTCCCTTACCTTCCTCCTCCTCTGGCTCAAATTCAAGAACAATACCAGCCTTCTCTAGTATGTCCTCGGTAGTATAAATAGGGCATCGGAAGCGTAGCGCAAGGGCAATGGCATCGGAGGTGCGGGCGTCAATAAATACTTCTTTCTTACCGTTATCGCAGTGTAGCTTTGAGAAGAACACCCCCTCCTCAAGTTTATAAATCTGCACATCGATAAGTTCAACACCAAAAGACTTGGAAAAGTTGAGGAACAGGTCGTGAGTGAGCGGGCGCGGAGGGTTTAGCCCCTCAAGTTGAATAGCTATGGATTGCGCCTCAAAGCCACCTATAATAATAGGTATGCGGCGCTTTCCGTTCTCCTCACTAAGAACTAGTGCATAGGCACCTGATTGTGTCTGGCTATACGAAATTCCCAGGACGTTCAACCTCACTTTATTCATTCTTAAATGCTTTGTATTCCAAGCTCAGGCACTGCTGAGTAATCTACAAACCTAATCGAATTTAAAAAAAAATACAAGAATGCTAGATAAAATATGAAGGTCAAAAAAATATTCGCATCTTTGCATCAGAATTTTGCAACCAGAATACGGCCAAACACCTACTCGTTCGTCATCATATGGGTATAAGCCAAAAATGGGTGCAAAAAAAGTATGTAAATCTTTGGGATTCAATTTTACTTTTGTACTTTTGCAAGCCCAAAAAGTGTTGAACAACCATAACGATTCAAGATGTACGCGATTGTAGATATTGCCGGTCAGCAATTTAAGGTTCAGAAGGACCAAAAAATTTACGTTCACCGCCTAGAAGGCGAAGAAGGTTCTGAAGTGAACTTCGACAATGTACTTCTCCTTGATAACGAAGGAAAAGTAACTATTGGCGCCCCTTCAATTGAGAATGCAAAGGTAACTGCAAAGATACTTTCGCACCTAAAGGGAGATAAGGTTATAATCTTCAAAAAGAAGAGAAGGAAAGGCTATAAGCTAAAAAGAGGCCATCGCCAATTCCTAACCCAAGTACAGATTTCTGAAATTGTAGCGTAACCGAAAAAACTTTATTGAGTCATGGCACATAAAAAAGGAGTTGGTAGCTCACGTAACGGTAGGGAATCAGAAAGCAAACGCCTTGGTGTAAAGCTTTTTGGTGGCCAAACTGCTAAAGCAGGTAACATTATTGTTCGTCAGCGTGGAACCAGACACAACCCAGGTGTAAACGTAGGTATTGGTAAAGACCACACCCTATTTGCACTAATTGACGGAACTGTTAACTTTCGCAAGAAAGCTGACGATAAATCTTACGTATCGATAATTCCATTTGAAGGATAGTTTTATCGCAACGCATTTTTTAGTACTTTTAATCTCCTGTAATTGCGCCTTAGGGTGCATATTCAGGAGATTTGTTTTTTTTGAACCATCTAAGTTAAGGGCTTATGCTTACACTAAAGTTTGTACGCGACAACAAGGATGAGGTGGTTAAACGCCTTTCGGTTAAACACTTTGATGCAAAGGAACTGGTTGAGAAGATTGTTAGGCTTGACGACCAGCGCCGTGAAATGCAACAACAACTAGACAATAACCTGGCAGAGCAAAACGCTTTGGCTAAGGAAATTGGCAAGCTATTTAAAGAGGGAAACTCCACCGAGGCCAATGCGGCTAAGCAAAAAACAACAGACCTAAAGGAGCTAAGCAAGGATTTAACCGTTCAGCTGAGCGATGTAGAGAAGGAGCTTAGCAACACCCTTGTTCTGCTACCAAACCTACCCCACGCATCGGTTCCTGCTGGTGTTAGCGCTGCCAACAACCTAGAGGTTCGTTCGGGAGGAAGCATGCCCGAACTATCGCAAGATGCACTCCCCCACTGGGATTTAGCAAAAAAGTACGACATTATAGACTTTGAACTTGGTGTTAAAATAACTGGTAGCGGATTCCCTGTTTACAAAGGGAAGGGAGCAAAGCTACAACGGGCGCTTATTAACTTTTTCCTTGATCAGAACACCGCTGCGGGGTACACTGAGGTTATGCCTCCGCTAATGGTGAATGAGGACAGCGCCTACGGCACCGGTCAGCTTCCCGACAAGGAAGGGCAGATGTACCATGTTGGGGTAGATAACCTCTACCTAATTCCAACGGCAGAAGTCCCTGTTACCAATATTTTCCGCGATGTAATTCTGCACACATCAAAGCTACCCGTTAAGATGACGGCTTACACGCCTTGTTTTAGGCGCGAGGCAGGTTCATATGGCAAGGATGTGCGCGGATTAAACCGCCTTCACCAGTTTGATAAGGTTGAGATTGTGCAGGTGCAACACCCCGACAAATCGTATGAAAGTCTAGAAGGAATGGTGTCGCACGTTGAGGGCATACTAAAGAAGCTGGAGCTTCCTTACCGCATTGTAAAGCTTTGCGGTGGCGACATGAGCTTTACCTCTGCCCTAACCTACGACTTTGAGGTATTCTCGGCCGCACAGAACAAGTGGCTAGAGGTAAGCTCGGTATCGAACTTTGAATCGTTCCAAGCAAACCGCTTAATGCTTCGCTTTAAGGATGAGAACGACAAAAAGGCCCAGCTAGCGCATACGCTTAATGGGAGCTCGTTAGCGCTACCAAGAATACTAGCGGCCTTACTAGAGAACAATCAGGTAGGCGACGGAATTAAAATTCCTGCTGCATTACAACCATACTGCGGCTTTAATATAATAGATATACAGTAAACCACTTGCTGTTTTACTGAGAAGGGGACTCTGCACTGAGTTCCCTTTTTTATTGCCAAAACTTCTTTGCTAACACCACATAGGCAAAACCATTTTTTTGCTACTATTGCATTACCCTTACCAACAACTCATGAATAGTACTAACCGCTCGTACCTTTACGCTGGCCTAACCATACTGTTCTGGGCAACATCGGCAACGGCGTTTAAAATTGCGCTAAGACATGTTGACCATGTTCAGCTACTATTCCTAGCCTCCCTAACATCAACAGTAGCCCTTTTTGTTGTACTGCTGCTACAGGGAAAGCTAAAAGAGCTGCGAATAACAACAAGAAACGAGCTTAAGTGGTCCCTGTTTTTGGGTTTTCTTAACCCATTTGCCTACTACTTTGTGCTGTTTATTGCCTACGGCCTCTTGCCCGCTCAAGTGGCACAGCCACTTAACTTTATTTGGCCCATTGCCATGGTGATACTTTCAGTACCCATACTAGGACAACACCTATCGCTCAGAAGTTTCTTTGCGCTAATCTTGAGCTTTATTGGTGTAGTACTAATTTCGTCGCAGGGTTCTTTCTCTGTTTTTGCCAAGAGCAATCCTCTGGGGGTAGCCCTTGCTGTGGGAAGTTCTATAATATGGGCGCTATTTTGGCTATACAATGTTCGCGATTCCAACCGCGATGAGGTTGTTAAGCTATTCTGGAACTTTCTTGTGGCAACGTTGCTGTGCCTTGGCGTAGGACTTTTTAGGCCCAGTTTCTTTAACATCAACCTAAATGGAGCTATAGCATCGGTATATATAGGGCTGTTTGAGATGGGATTCACCTTTGTACTATGGCTCAAGGCGCTAAGCCATACAAAATCGACAGCTAAACTGGGGAACATAGTTTTCTTTGTCCCCTTTCTGTCGTTAGTAATAATATGGGCTGTGCTTAAAGAACACATTTACTGGACCACGCTGGCAGGGTTAGCTGTGATTATTGGCAGCGTTATTTACCAAAGAGCAGGAAAAGCAGAGCCAAACAGCTAAATTTACCCAATATAATCCAACTAGATAAAACTAAATGTAGCCATGAGTAATAGAAACCTATTTAAAATATTCCTTATCACCCTTGGCTTAGCCTCCATTTCCATGGTTAGCTGCCAAGATGACGATGATTACTTAACTGCCGACGAGTCTGCCCTTACAGAGCTTAACTGGATTATGCAAAACCTTTACTACTGGGACACTCAAGTACCCAACGTTAATCCATTATCGTACAAGGATCCAGCAGCGTTAATGGACGCGCTTACATACAAAACGCTTGACAAGTGGAGCTATGTTACCACAAAACAGGAGCTAAAATCGTACTACGAGGAGGGGGCGTTCCTTGGGTTTGGGTTTGGGTCTAGCTTTGATTCCGAGAACAAGCTTTGGGTATCGTTCGTTTACAAAAACTCACCCCTTTATACCTTTGGTGTTAGAAGGGGTTGGCAAATTACCGCTATTGATGGCACCGCTCCCACTCCCGAAAACTACACTGCACTTCTAGGCCCATCGGAAGGGGGTGTGTTAAAAAAATTCTCTTTTATTAACCCTAAAGGAGAAGTAGTTGAGCAAACGTTTAGCAAATCGGTACTAAAAATGAATACCGTGCTAAAGGACTCTGTATATACATTGGGCAACCTAAGCATTGGCTACATTGTGCTAAAAGGATTTATTACCCCAACCATTGATGAACTAAACTCGGTGTTTAACACGTTTCTTAGCAAAGGAGTGAACAACCTGATACTAGACCTTAGGTACAACGGAGGGGGCAGCGTAGGGGTATCGCATTTACTAGCCAATCAAATTTGCGGGAGTAAAGCTAACGGAGCGCTATTCCTAACACAGGAGCACAACAAAAAATCGGCCTCCCAGAATAAAAGTCTATACCTTAGCCCTGTTGATAACTCACTAGCACTCAACAACCTTGTTATTATAACTACTAACGCCACAGCATCGGCAAGTGAGCTAATAATAAGCGGGCTTAAGCCGCATATGAGCGTTACGGTGGTGGGAGGCAAAACCTACGGCAAACCCGTTGGGATGTACTCCCTAATGTACACTCAGTTTGATTGGGCCTTTGTGCCAATATGCTTTAGGTTTGTTAACAGCCAAGGCTTTGGCGATTACTATAACGGAATTCCCGTTGACATTGAAGCAGACGATAACGTTCGCGTACCATTTGGCAGCACAACAGAGTCGAGCCTAAGCGCTGCGCTAACCCACTTAGGATACACAAGCACCAAAGCAAGCGCAACGCCAATTAAAAGCAAATTGGTTGTGGGCAAAGGACTTTACGAGGAGATTGGATCGTGGTAAAGAAAGACACAGAAATATCGCTTAGGGAAAAAATTATTTTGGGGATTGACCCTGGAACCAACATTTTGGGATATGGGGTAATTAAAACCAGCGGTAAGAACAACATTGAGCTTGTAGTGCTTGGTGTTATCGACCTAAAAAAATATGGCGATCACTACCTAAAGCTTAAGGCTATTTACGAGCGGGTGCAGCAGCTGGTAACAGAATACCTACCCGACGAAATGGCCATTGAAGCCCCCTTCTTTGGGAAAAACGTGCAGAGCATGCTTAAGCTGGGGCGAGCACAGGGTGTTGCAATGGCTGCAGCTCTATCGCGCGACGTGCCCATTTTTGAGTACGCACCCCGAAAAATAAAACAGGCAATAACAGGACAGGGAGAAGCATCGAAAGAGCAGGTGGCCGCCATGCTAAAGAGCATTTTGGGGGTAAAGGACTTTGAGCAGAAGTACTTGGATGCCACCGACGGATTAGCCGCAGCTGTTTGTCACCACTACCAGCAAACCAGCCCCCTAGCAGGGTTAAGCGGGTCAAAGGGTTGGGATGCGTTTATAAAGAACAATCCCGATAGGATTAAGGGCTAATAGGGATCACTTTAAAAAGTTGTGGACTAAGCATAAATTTTAGCCAGCCTAAACATAAAGAATGAAGTATCCGTAACCCCTCTAAGG
>JAFGDZ010000039.1 GCA_016931855.1 Bacteroidales bacterium | reverse complement strand
TCTAACAAAAACCGAGTGTTTGTCTCAGATATGTAGCGCCACATAATCATGTGGCGATTAATGGAGATAAAAGTAACAAAAGGTTGAGGAAGATGATGAATGAGAGGAAGATGATGAAGTGGAAGAAGTTAGAATAAGCCATATTTTCTTAAGTCTAACATCTAACATCTAAGTCTATAGTCTAAAAATAAAACCAATGAAAACCGTAATACTGGCATTTACTGTACGACTACTTATGCCGCTGTTCTTTTTGTTTTCCCTATTCCTGCTGTTTAGGGGGCATAATCTACCTGGTGGTGGCTTTGTTGGCGGTTTACTTGCTGGCATTGGCTTTTTCCTGCACTCCATGGTTTTTGGGGCAACGGAAACTACCAAGCGGTATAGGCTTAACCCAATTAGGCTAATGGCCGTTGGTTTGGCTGTTGCTGTTGTTGCTGTGGCGATGTCGCTTTTTGTGGGCGCTCCGCTTATGACAGGGCTATGGAGCAGCATAACGCTACCCTTAATAGGCAAACTGGGAACTCCCGTTCTTTTTGATATTGGGGTTTACATTCTTGTTGTGGGGATGGTGCTTAACGTAACGTTTATTCTAACAAAATACTAGGCATGGACGTATTGCTCTCAATTTTAACAGGATTGCTTTATGCTGCAGGCTTGTACCTATTGCTGCATAAGGGGATGATGAAGATGATTATAGGCATAATGATGCTGGGCTACGCATCAAACCTGTTCCTGTTCCTAGTGGCAAAGCTAACCCGTGGTGTGCCTGCTCTTATTCCATCGGCTGCTGATACCATTGAGGTGCCCTTTGCCGACCCTGTGCCGCAGGCACTCATTCTAACCGCAATTGTTATTGGCTTTGGAATACAGGCCTTTGCCATTGTTCTGTTGAAGCGGGTTTACCTATCAACAAGAACGGCTAACATGGACGACCTTAACACAACCGATAAACTCGACGATTAGCATGGAGTACAATCAGCTTATTCTTTCCTCTGTTCTTCTTTTGCCGCTTATTGCTGCAATTTTAAACCTCTTTTTGTGGGGGAACTCCCGTGCTCAGCGTTGGGTTGGAAATCTTTTTGTAGTTCTGCATCTTGTGGTATCGGCACTTGTGCTTAAGCAAACCGTAGCGCATAGCATGATTGTGCTAAACGTGGGCGATTGGCTTCATGGATACGGCATTATGCTTGCCGTAGATGCTCTTTCGGCAGGGATGATAGCTATGGCATCGCTACTTGCCCTGTTGGCGTGGTTTTACTCGTACGAGTGGTTCACCTCCGAGTCGGTAAAGGCGCTATTCAACGTGGTGTACTTTTTCCTACTAATGGGGCTAACGGGCGCTTTTATGGCTGCCGACCTGTTTAACCTGTACGTTTGGTTTGAGGTGCTGCTAGTTAGCTCCTTTGTGCTGTTTACCCTTGGTGGGAAAAAGGCGCAGCTGGAGGGTACGCTAAAGTACGTGGCAATAAACGTTTTCTCATCAACCATATTCTTGGCAGGTATTGGTGTTATTTATGGGCTTACGGGCACCGTGAATATGGCTGCTGCCGGGATTGCCCTCGATAGCTTAGGACAAAGTTCCTTGGCAAACGTTGCGGCAGTATTCTTTTTGGTGAGCTTTGGTATTAAGGCCGCCGTTTTTCCTCTGTTCTTTTGGTTACCAGCAACGTATCATACCGCCCCAATAGGCATCTCATCGCTGGTGGTGGCGCTAATGACCAAGGTTGGCGTTTACGTGCTAATCCGATTCTTTACCATCGTTTTCCCCATTTCGGAGAACGAGGTGTTCCGCGTAGTTTTTATGCTTATAGCAGCCTTTACCATGGTTGTTGGTGTGTTTGGCGCAGCAGCGCAAAGCGATTTTAGGAAGATACTCTCCTTTCACATCGTATCGCAAATTGGGTACATGATAATGGGCTTAGCCATAGGTACTCCGTTGGCAATAGCCGGAGCCCTGTTCTTTCTGCTACATAACGTACTGGTAAAAACCAACCTGTTCTTTATTAGTGGATTGGTTAACCGTGTGGCAGGGAGCTACAGCCTAAAGCAGCTGGGTGGCGTGCTAACGCAGTTCCCTTTGCTGGCGCTGGTTTTTGCCATATCGGCATTTGCGCTAACGGGCGTACCGCCGCTTACCGGCTTCTGGGGTAAATTTATACTTGCCAAGGCCGGTTTCATGGCTGGCGATTGGGAAATAGTTACCGTATCCCTTGCTGTGAGCCTTATTACGCTTTTCTCCATGACAAAAATCTGGAATCAGGTATTCTGGAAACCGCTGCCTCAGGGAAGCTCGTTTAGCGTATCAACCTTCTCGCAAATGGCAAAAAGCTATCCCAGCATGGTGCTGGTAGTGCTTTGCCTAACGGTGATTATCCTAGGTGTTAGCTTTTTCCCAAATCAGTTTATTGAGTATGCCGAGAGGGCTGCCCAGTACGTGGTTAACCGAACCGATTACATAAACGCGGTGTTAAATAGGTAGGTATCTATTTTTGAGAATCTACTTTGCCTTTTTGATGTTGATAATAACCTTATTACGATATGATTCGATTACTCACATGGATTTTTGCACTTTCGGCAGTGGCCACACTCGGTGTAGTGGCCACTGAGGCCGAGCCAGTTAAAGCGCATGCCATAGTAAGCTTCTTTATGCTATTCAGCCTTGCGGGGTGGTTGGTATCATTTTTTGTGTCGCGCCGCGCATTTTTTCAGGTTATATGGCTTGTTGAGCTGGCTATCTACTTTATCAAGGAGCTGTTTGTTGCCAGTATTGCTGTGGCTAGGGAGGTGCTAACCAAAAAGCATCACATGGAGGCGGGTATCGTATCCGTTCCGCTCGATACGCAGTCCGATTTGGAGCTAACCGTATTCTCAACGCTTCTGTCGCTTACTCCGGGAACGCTAAGTATGGACATCTCGGCCGATAAGAAGCACCTTTTTGTTCACGCCATGTACATCCCCAATGCCGATTCCGATGCTTTGGTTAAGGAGCTAAAGGATGGATTTGAGCGCCGCGTTATTAAAGTTTTTCGTTAAAATTGAGCCGTTTATGACCCTTATGCAAATAATACTTTCGGTTGTTCTTGTAGTGCTAGCTGCTAGCGTGCTACTGGTGCTCTATAGGTTTATAAAGGGACCCTCGCTACCCGATAGGGTAACCGCGTTCGATCTGATAACCACTATAGTAATAGCAATAATTGCCGTTTTTTCTATCCTTTGGGAGTCAACTCATTTTATTGATGTTGCCGTAGTGCTATCGCTTATCGCCTTTTTGGGCTCCATGTCGTTTGCTTTTTACTTAACTAAAAGACGAAAATAATGCCTCTATACGATATCATTAGCGTTGTACTTATTCTTAGTGGAGTTGTATTTATTGTTATTGCCGCCATAGGGATTATTCGCTTACCCGATTTTTACCTCCGCATGTCGGCAATAACCAAAGCCGCAACGTTGGGTTTGGCGCTAATCCTAATAGGCCTAGCAATCCATTTTGATGAGTTTGGCATTACAGCCAAGGCGCTTATAATTATATCGCTGCTATTTGTAACCAGTCCTGTAGGTGCCCATGCCATTGCCCGTGCCGCCTATAAGCAGGAAGTACCGTTTTGGGAAGGGGCTGTGCTTGATGAGCTGCAGCAGCTACAAAATCACAAGAAAAGCATTGAGAAGCAGCTGCATGAAAGCCCAACTAACGAGGATTTGCTCAACGCACTTATTGATACCCTGCTTCAGCTACCCGAGGCGCAGGGCGGCAGCCTGCGCTATGCAACCGATGTTGCCCGTCGCTTGCGGAAAGCGAATCCTCTATTGGGGCATAGGCGTTTGGCTCAGGTATTCATGCTACGTGAGCGTTACGCTTCGGCCGAGGACGAGGCACAGCAGGCTTGTACCCAATCGGGTTACGCACAGCAGGATGTCTCCCTTTTGGTTGATATTTATCTGGCTCAGAAAAAGTACGTTAAAGCATTGTCAGTAGTGGAGGCTGCCCTTGCCAAGGAAAAAACGGAACAAGCCCTTTACTTAGGCGCCATGATATCGGCAAAGCATGGAGTTAACCAAACCTTTGGGTTACGGTGTGCCGAGGGATTCTGCTCACAATCAGATGATACCATTGCAAAGGCTCAGGTTTCTGAGTGGGGGCAAACGCTTGCTAAACGATTGCACGAGAGGTTTATGGGCGCGTAGCGTTACATATTGCTTTCATTGCCCACGGTATTTTCTGCAATAATATCTACATTCACATTTATTTTTCTAGCAATTGGGTTTTTTATGCTGTTTGTAAATGGATTGTAGATTAAAAATCTCTGTAATAAGGATTGTATCAGCCTTAGCTCTTGTTTGTTTCACTTTAGTAGCATGCAAAAGGGAAAAGCCGCTAATAGTAAACTTTGCTGGCGATGTTATCCTTGACCGAGGGGTTGATGATGAGTTACGGCTTCATGGCGATACAATTCTGGTTAACGCCATTCAGCGTATCAGTACAGGTGATTACTTCTTCATAAATAACGAGGGTGTTTATGCCGACTCGGGCGAGGGGCAATCCCTTAAGTTTAACCTTAGGGCTCCGTCCAACCGAACTGAGGCGCTTAAAAAGGCAGGAGTTACACATGCTTCTGTTGCCAATAATCATACGTTAGATTTTGGTTTAAGCGGTTTCCACAGCACATTATCGGCACTTACACACAATGGTATTTGCCCTGTTGGTGAAAATCTTGAGCCTTCAATAGTATCTAGCAAAGGAGAAAAAGCAGCCGTTATCGCAGCCAACCTAACCAATTTTCATGGGAACTATTGCGATACCTCATTTCCTGTCTTAAAAGCAGCCGTAAAATCATTCTCGTTAAAGAATCCGCGTATCCCCCTAATCCTTTACTTGCATTGGGGGTTTGAGTATCAAACTCAGCCCCGCAATTGGCAGCGTCAGCTGGCTACAGCGCTTGTTAGCCTTGGTGCCGATTTAATAATAGGGCATCACCCACATGTAATTCAGAATGTGGAGTTTGTTAATGGCGTTCCCGTTTTTTACAGCATAGGGAATTTTGTTGCCGATGCATACTTGCCCAATACAAGTAAATCGTTAGTTGTTGAGGCAAGCATAGAAGATGGACGCTTATCGGTAAGGGCAAGGCCTTTACAACTCGTGAACTATATGCCCAAAGTAGTCCCCTTTGCTGAGCAATTTCAGTTTGTTGAGGAGAACTTAAGCTCATCAACTGATATAGGATTAGCTTATACTAATGATGTTTGGAATGTAACTGCTGCAAGTGACGTTGATTTTGGAGCGGAATCCAATCTGTGGCTTTTCCCTGCTAGTCGGTTTACGGCCTCCGTAAAAAGAATGCAAGCAGGTTATTACATCCTTAGCCTTCACGCCAAGGGCAATGCTTTTAATCCTATCGCTTTGCGAGGTGATGTTTCCGGACTGCAAATTGCGGATATCAATAACGATGGTGCTGATGATGTGCTTGTTGGTATAGCAAAGTCTGTAAAGTTTGATCCTGTGGTGAAAAAGAGGTTGAATATTTTTACGCTTCGCAACGGGAACTTTCAGGCTCTGTGGTTGGGGACCAAGTTTGTACACGATTTACTTGCGTTTAATGTGCTCAGGATTGAGCATTATAACTATCTTCAAACTGTAGAACAGGATTCTCTGGGTAACCAGTATAAGGGCACTTATACTTGGGATAACTTTGGCTTTGCATTGAGTAAAATGGATAAAATCGATTAAATAATGAGAAAACTTATCACGCAGCTAGCAATAGTAATTATTGCAGCTAGCCTTTGGGGCTGTAACAATACAAAAAAGGGCTCTAATACTGATGTTAGTACATCGAGCGACAATGAAATAGTACAGCAAGATGAGGCTCAAGACGAGGCTACAACCGTAGTGTATAGTGAGAACAAAGAGTCTTTAAAGGCTTACTATGAGCTTCCTCATATTAAAGAGTTTTATGATTGGCTTAACGTGAGCTACACTGGCGTTCCTGTAATGGAGCTTCCTGCAGATTTATCTTCAGTTCCCTACGATGAGCTCCGATTGCTTCGTAATGAGGTATTCGCAAGGAATGGTTATCTGTTCAACGATGGCTTTTTAAGGGGGTACTTCAACAGGCAGAAGTGGTATATGCCAATATTTGATGTGGATACCTTCAACCTTTCACTTAATGCTGAGGAACGCGGCATTATTGAGAAAATCCTTGCCGAGGAGAATAGGCGTAAGGAGAACAAATTTGTGAGTAAAGATGGCAATCAGCTATACAATGCCGATCTTGTAGTAAACTATAAGCAGTTTGCTTCAGTCCCAAACGAGGTGGTTTCCGATTTACATTCTACAAATTTTAGCATTGTTGAGGCAAATAGGGCGATGCCATTCTTTGTGTACGATCAGAATGCGTATCAGTACATTCCGCATTACATCACTACCGATTTGTACCTATTTATCCTTCATAAGTACTTCTCCTGCTTTTTGGAGAAGTATGACCAGAACTTCTTGTCAAAGGAGCTAAAATCAATCCTGGTTGGCAATCAGAAGAGTTTGAATCAGCTAGATAAAAAGGCTGATAAGTCACTAGTTCCTTACATAGAGTGGGCAAAAGCGTACAATGCAATTGCTCTATATGCAATTACCGATTCACTGAGTGCAGTTCCTGCAGCTTATAACGATATTTACAAGGATGAAGTAGAAGCAATAAAGAGAGCAGGCAAACCCGTGCTTATCCCCAACGATTTTGTTAGCTACAGCGAGCTTAAGCCACGGGGGCATTATGCCAAGAACGATACCCTAAAGCGTTACTTTAGAGCATTTAAGTGGATTAGCCTAAATGGGATTGATTTGTCCGATAGCAATCAGCTAAAAGGGTTTATTCTGTTTGCTCATACAATTAAGCAGAATGAGGTAAGTAGGAAGCGCATGGCTAACTATTTAAGCTCAATAGAGAAACTAGCAGGAGTAGAGGATAACTTGTCGTTAACCGATTTAATGAAAGTCCTTCCTAGTGGCGATTTGAAAACGGTACTAAGTGACGAAGCCGTTAACAAGGTTCGTTCGGAGCTAATGGGGCTCAATAAGGAGAGGGTAAAAAGGGTGTTTGGCGAGCGGTTTAAGGTTAAAGAGGCCGAAACTCAACGACTATACTTTTTATCTAGCACCCATTCTTTAAGCGGAGAAATCTTTTCAAATCTTGTGCATATTGATTTTGATAAATCTAAGCGTCCATTCCCCAGAGGGCTTGATATTCCTGCCGTTTTCGGAAATCGTGAAGCGGAAAACATTCTGTTAAATGAGTATAAGGATGGGGCTAGTTGGGAGGAGTTCTCTCCTAGATTAGATAAGCTAAAGAAGCAGTTCTCTGATTTTACCGCGTGGGATAACAACTACGGATTCAAAGGTGTTCAGGTAGCCCTTTCTGCTTGCGATGAGGAGCAATCCTATCCCGGATTTATGAAAACCAGCGCTTACAATCGTAAGGAGCTTAACACAATGCTAGCTTCTTGGACCCATATTAAGCACGATTTAATCCTTTACCAAGAAAAGCCCTTTGCTGCAGAGTGTGGGCAGGGTGGAGGACCAGAACCTCCAATGCATATTAGCTATGTTGAACCCAATATCCAGTTCTGGAAAAAATCCCTTGATTTGGTAGATTGGCTAATGGAACTAGCCGAATATGAACCTACTTTTAAAGGTGAGCTAAAAAGAATACAATCAACAGGTGAACTGCTTTATAAAGTGGCTCAAAAGGAAGTGAATGGAGAGGCTGTTACTAAAGATGAATACGATGCGCTACACTACATTGGTGGTACAATTGAGTACATCCTATTGGGTTTACTAGAAACCGACCATTTGCCCGATAGAGAAAAGTCAATGGCTCTTATTGCTGATGTGTACGTTTATAATGGAACAAATCTTAATGTGGCGGTTGGGCATGCCGATGATATTTACGTTGTTGTGCCTATCAACGGGGAGTACCATATTGCCGTTGGTTCCGTTTTCTCGTACTATGAGTTCCGGGATTCAAAGATTTATAATGATGAGGAGTGGAGAGGCAAAGTTGAGGCTGGTAATACCCCCGATAGACCAGTGTGGTTTAGCCCTTTACTTCGAAACTGCTCAACTCTTGAAGGGCAAATGCAGTACCGTTACTAACAGTATAGTTGCCAGTAATTTTGAAATTATCTCTCGAAAAATTGTTTCCTTAAAAAGAAACTTTTATCTTTGCAGAAACTGAAACAGGTGACGGAAAAGTTTAAAGTTCGATTTCTTGAAGAAGCCTTTGATTTTCTAGAAGGTCTTGATGAAAAAGCAAGAGAGAAAGTGTACTATAATATACGAAAGGCTCAAGTAACCAATAGCAAGGAACTATTCAAGAAGTTGACCAATGAAATTTGGGAGTTCAGAACCTTGTTCAACAAAATGCATTACCGACTTTTCGCATTCTGGGACAGGACTGACAAAATTGATACGGTTGTGATTTCTACTCATGGTTTGATTAAGAAAACGGGTAAAACGCCAAAGGGTGAAATAGAGAAAGCAGAGAGATTACGACGGATTTATTTTGAACAAAAAAATTAGGAATCATGAAAACAGAAGGAATGAAAACATACGGTTTGGACGAAATGATTGACAAGCATATCGGCAAAAGAGGATCACCAAAACGTGAAACATTCGAATACGAATTACGCCTCGATTTACTTGGTGAGGCAATAAAACAAGCTCGAAAAGAACGTCATTTAACACAGGAGGAACTTGGAGCGCTTGTGGGTGTAAAGAAATCACAAATCTCAAAACTTGAAAACAGTTTAACAGATGCAAGATTTGAAACAATAATTAAAGTTTTCAAAGCGTTGAATGCAAAAATTAACTTTAACGTTGAACTGCTAAACCAAGATATTAAACTTGCTTGACAGTAGAAGAAACTGCTAGTAATGGCGTTAATTTTAGTTGGGTAGAGATGTCCTTGGAAACATCTTCACTTTTTTTTACTCTTGAGTCATGAACATATTGTTTCAAATTCCCAAACAAGACCAACATGCGACCGATATAAAAACATCGGGCAGCTTAACAATTAAGCTGCCCGACTTTTTATTGTATAACCAGCATTATACTTTATCATCTCACAAATAGCTCAACCCCCTTTACCGTTAGGTAGGCCCAAATGGCGTATCTAAAGGCTTTGCCTAGGAGCATAAACAGCATCACCTTCCAGCATTTTGCCCTAAAAAAACCTAGTGCAATGGGAATAATATCGCCAATTGCGGGCAGCCAAGCAAAAAAGGCAATGGTAGTGCCGTAGCGTTTTACCTTTTGCTCCCATTTTAGTAGGTGCGCCTCTTTTACCTTGAAGTATCGCTCAAGCCACTCCCATTTCCCAAGGTAGCCTATGCCGTAACCTGTAGCACCGCCCAAAGTGTTACCAACCGTTGCTACAACCGTTGCAATAATGGGGTTTGCTCCGGCTGCTAGTAATCCAATAAATACAAATTCTGAACTTAATGGAACTACTGTGGCCGCAAGGAAGCTAGCAACAAAAAGTCCGTAGTACCCAAATTCGATAAGTGATTCCAATGGCAATTTTTTTGCAAAAATAGGCGAATTACAATAGGCTACACCATTTTATAAACTACTCAATTTAATAAGGAGTGAACATTAGTCCTTGATATTCGTTTACTTATCTATAAAAAACACACATTGATAGTAATGAAACGATTCGTAATTTATATGCTACTTGTTGCGGCTGTAGCTGCATCGTGCACAAGAGGGGAGAGGCCTACAGGTGAACTGGCAGTACCCATTGTTGATTACAGTGGGTTAGAGCCCTATCTTAACAAGAGTAACGATACTACCTACATTGTTAACTTTTGGGCCACATGGTGTACTCCTTGTGTTGAGGAGCTTCCCCATTTAGAGAAGCTATCGCGCGAGTACTCTAATGGCCCCGTAAAGGTTCTTTTGGTAAACCTCGATTTCCCAAAGTACTACGATTCACGGTTACTCCCTTTTCTTAAGGAGCACGATATTACGGCACAGGTAATTATGCTGGATGATCCCGATACAAATACATGGATTAATAAGATTAGCCCCGAGTGGCAGGGTTCAATTCCTGCAACTGTTATATACAGGGGGCCTAAGCGCCAGTTCTTTGAGCGGGCCTTTACATATGAGGAACTGGTTGAAATTGTAGAAGAGTTTTAATCCGGTCTAAGCGTTGTGTTTAACTGTCCATGTTTCACCCTAACATCAAACGTTCAAAAATGAAAACACTACTAATTTCGTTAGCTATCGCGCTTGCATCGCTATCTGCATTGGCTCAAGGAGTAAAAGTTGGTGATAAAGCGCCCGACTTTAATCTTAAAAATGTTGATGGCAAAATGGTTGCCCTATCCGACTATAAGGACGCTAAGGGTGCTGTGGTAATTTTTACCTGTAACCATTGTCCTTATGCTCAAGCGTATGAGCAGCGCATTATCGATTTGCATAAGACCTATGCCGCTAAGGGGTATCCTGTAATTGCCATAAACCCTAACGATCCTTCAGTTCAGCCTCAAGATTCTTATGAGCTAATGCAGCAGCGTGCAAAGGAAAAGGGATACCCATTTGCTTATCTGTTTGATGAAGGGCAACTTGTATATCCTAAGTATGGTGCTACTAAAACACCTCACGTTTACCTTTTACAAAAGAGGGGTGCCGATTTTATGGTTGAGTACATAGGTACAATTGACGATAACTATAAGGATGAATCAGCCGTTAAGGAGAAGTATTTGGCCAATGCCATTGATGCACTTATTGCGGGGAAAAAGCTTGCACTTACCGAAACTAAGGCTATTGGATGCACTATTAAAGTGAAAAAGTAAGCTAGCATACTTGCTTTAAAACGAAACTACCGCAGCGTTTGTCTGCGGTAGTCCTGTTTATAACGAAAATGTAAAGCTATGTGCTTGCAAAAAGTCTAGTAGTTTTCTGCTTTTTCCTCAAAGTATGCCGTTGGATGCTCGCAAACAGGGCAGTTCTTAAGTGCCTTTTTCCCTTTGTGAACGTATCCACATTTGCGGCAAACCCACTCAATTTCCTCATCCTTTTCAAAAACCTTGCCCTCTTCAACGTTCTTAAGTAGCTTAAGGTAACGCTCTTCGTGCTCCTTCTCAACTTTAGCAATCATTTTAAAGGTAGTAGCAATGCGCTTAAAGCCTTCCTTCTCTGCAATTTCTGCAAACATAGGGTAAAGGTCTGCCCACTCCTCATGCTCGCCCATTGCAGCAGCTCTTAGGTTCTCTGCAGTAGTGCTAATAATGCCTGCTGGGTACGATGCGGTAATCTCAACCATTCCCCCTTCAAGGTACTTGAAGAAAGTTTTTGCGTGCATCTCCTCCTGTAGGGCTGTTTCCATAAAAAGGGCAGCAATTTGCTCGTAACCCTCTTCCTTTGCAACCTTTGCAAAAAAGGTGTAACGATTCTTAGCCTGCGATTCGCCTGCAAAGGCTTTTAGCAGATTCTTCTCTGTTTCAGTTCCTTTTATACTCTTATCCATGGTGTTTAATTTTTGGGGTAATGAGGCTTAAAGATAGATAATTTAGATACGCATTATGCTCTAGCTAATCTATTTAGATTTTCTCTATTTTAGCTATGCATTAGGCTTCTCTTATGGATTTTATGCCGATTGTAGAATCTTATTCTAGCAATGCGTTGCGAACCCAATGGGTTTAAATCTGTTTTTACTTTGTTCTTAGTTTTAACCCAAAAGCTAATGTATGTTGAATGCTTTTGACCATGCTTTGAAATCCACTACATTAGCCTTGTAAATACAAATTGTACCATAATAAGCCCAGTTTATGAATAAACTTATTGTATCGTTAACCTTCCTGTTAGTATCGTCTCTATCGTTGGCACAACAGTGGGTTTTTGAAAAGCCTAACTATGCTGATATCGAAAAAAATATCGCACTTCAGGGTAGTAACCTCTTTTATTCCAATCTTATGGCGCGGTTTAACCTTGCCGATACCACAATGTCGCTGGAGGAGAAGCGCCACCTTTACTATGGCTACACTTTCCACTCCAACTACTCGCCTTATGGTAGCTCTACCTATCGCGATAGCGTGAGCGCAATTTACAGAAAGGACTCCCTGGTTGCAGCCGATTACCAGCTTATGATTGCATTCTGCGATTCCATGCTACAGGCTAACCCCTTCGGTTTTCAAGCGCTTGGGTCAAAGGTTTATGCCTACGACCAACAGGGCGACTCCATAAAAGCCTCAGATAACCTTAGGCGGATGAGCATTATTGTTGATGCCATAGTTAGCTCTGGCGATGGGGTTTCCAAAGAGACGGCTTTTTATGTGATTCAAACCTCGCACGAGTACTTCTTGCTTGATATTCTCGGCTTTCAGTTTGGTGGTTCGCAAAGCCTAATTGGTCACTACGACTACCTTACTGTGCAACCTAATGAGGCGGATATCGAAGGTCTTTACTTTGATGTGAGCCCATGCCTTGGTTCCCTATCAAAACAAATGGAAAAGTAGTTGCCTTTGGTACATCGCTGCGCTTAACTTGTTTAGTATTGCTAACCATTTTCTAAACTTTTTTGGTATGATGCAGAACAGAGAGCTATTACCCGATAGCAGCAATGCGTTAATTGCCTTGCTGCAGAAGCGTTTTCAGAGCAATATGCACCGCCATAGTGTACTTGCGTGGCCTGATATTGTAGTTAAGCTACAAGCTAATTCGGAAAAGCTTTGGACGCTTAACCAGATGGAGCAAACTGGCGGTGAGCCAGATGTTGTTGGTTTTGATACACAAACAGGTGAGTTCCTCTTTTGCGATTGTTCCAAGGAAACCCCTAAGGGCAGAAGAAGCCTTTGCTACGATGACCAGGCTTTGAACGATCGAAAGGAAAATAAACCTGCAGGCAGCGCAAAGGCAATGGCTGCAAGTATGGGCGTTGAGCTACTTACAGAGCATCAGTATAGAGAGCTGCAGCAGTTGGAGCCGTTTGATGCCAAAACATCAAGTTGGATAGAAACCCCTAGTGAGGTAAGGAAGCTTGGTGGCGCTCTATTTGGCGATTATCGTTACGGACGGGTTTTTATTTACCATAACGGAGCCGCATCGTACTACGCAGTTAGGGGATTTAGAGGATTGTTAAGGGTGTAGAAATATCTATCTTTGCGCCATGATTCAAGAATTCCCATACATCTACACCCTAGATCTGCTAGGGACTTTAGTGTTTGCTATAAGCGGTTATTTAACCGCTGCCGATAAGAAATTTGACCTGTTTGGTGCGGCAGTAATATCGTTGGTTACCGCTTTGGGCGGGGGTACTATTCGCGATATGCTTATTGGTAGCCATCCTGTGGGATGGATGATTAATGCTAACTACCTGTATGCCGTACTTGCAGGAATTGGGATCAGTATTCTTTTTAAAAGGCATATAGAGCGGTTACGCCGCACTCTTTTCCTTTTCGACTCCATAGGTATTGCCATCTTCACCATTGTGGGGCTGCAAAAAACGTTGGGCTATAACGTGTCGCCATTCATTGCGGCAATTATGGGTACTACATCTGCCGTTTTTGGCGGCGTGGTGCGCGATATTCTCTCGGGCGAGGTTCCCCTTATTTTCCGTAAGGAGGTTTACGCAACGGCCTGTTTTGTTGGAGGCCTATTTTACCTGTTCCTTTGCTGGCTGGGCATGGGTACTGGCTGGGCAGCAAGCATTACGGTGTTAATAATTATCTCCATTCGCATACTGGCCGTTAGGTTTAAGTGGTCGCTTCCTCGTATTGGCTAGCCGTTGGGGTTTAATTGTGTAAGGTTTTTGGTTTTCGGCTTTTTCATTCCTCTTAACTCAAAGCCAAAATCATTACATTTGTGCTCTAATCAGCTAAAATGGACAGTATTTACCCATCGTCTTTTGAATCTAAAGTAGGATTCGATCGCATTCGTGAGCATGTTGCAGGCCTTTGCCTTTGTTCTTTAGGAAGGCGCAATGCGCAACAGGTTCAGTTTATTAGCGATTACCAAACCGTTGTGCGCCTTATTGACGAAACCAGCGAGATGAAATCTATCCTTATTATGGAGGATGGCTTTCCTGTTGATGGTTATGTTGATGCCACTCCCTTTTTGGAGCGCATTAAGCGGGAAGGAACCTACCTTGATGAGACGGAGCTGGTTAACCTGCGCCGCTCGCTCGATGCCATTCGTGCTCTACTTGCATTCTTCAAAAAGGGCGATGAGCCAAAGTACCCTCGCCTTACCGATTTGGCCAAGCCAGTAGCGTATTTCCCCTACGTATCGGATAGGATTGATGCTATAATTAACAAGTTTGGCAAGGTAAAGGACAACGCTTCGCCAGAACTGGCGCAAATCCGCTCGTCCATTTCGTCTATACAGAACTCCATTTCAAAGCGCATAACCAGCATTCTTAAGAGCGCGCAGTCGGAGGGTCTTGTTGAGTCCGATGCGTCACCATCCATTCGCGATGGTCGTATCGTAATCCCCGTGCTTGCTGCCAATAAGCGCAAGCTTAAGGGGTTGGTGCTTGATGAGTCGGCCACAGGTAAAACCGTGTTCATTGAGCCTGTTGAGGTGGTTGAGATGAATAATGAGCTTCGCGATTTGGAGTATCAGGAGCGCCGCGAGGTTATTCGTATCCTTGTGGAATTTGCCGATAGCATTCGCCCGTACCTACCCGATTTGATGCTGTCGTACGATTTTTTGGGTGCCATAGACTTTATTCGTGCCAAAGCGCTGTTTGCCCTAAATGTAGCTGGTAACAAGCCCATTGTAAATAGCAAGGCGGGAATCTCACTGCGCAATGCGGTGCATCCGCTCCTAATGTTAGCGCTAAAAAAGGAGGGCAAGTCGGTAGTTCCGCTCACCTTGGAACTAAACGATAAGAATCACTTACTGTTGATATCGGGTCCCAACGCAGGAGGAAAATCGGTGTGCTTAAAAACCACTGGTTTAGCGCAGTACATGCTTCAGTGTGGGTTCCTTCCTCCTGTAACGGAGAATAGCGAGATGGGTATCTTTAACAAGATATTCATTGATATTGGCGATGAGCAGTCCATTGAGAACGATTTAAGTACATATAGTTCCCACCTGCTCAACATGAAGCACTTCCTTAGGTATGCCGATAGCAAAACCATGGTGCTTATTGATGAGTTTGGCTCGGGTACCGAACCCGTAGCTGGTGGTGCCATTGCCGAGGCTATTCTTGGCAAGCTTAACGAGGCGGGAACCTTTGGGATTATCACCACGCACTACTCTAATCTAAAGCACTTTGCCAGCAACTCCGACGGTATTATTAATGGCGCAATGCTTTTTGATAATGTTAAGATTGAGCCTCTGTTCCGCCTTGAGGTAGGAAAGCCGGGTAGCAGCTTTGCCTTTGAGATTGCCCGTAAAATAGGCCTTCCCGAAGATTTGCTGCAAATTGCCTCTGGTAAGGTTGGCGACGATTACGTTACCTTTGAGAAGCATCTCCGCATGATATCGCGCGATAAGCGCTACTGGGAGCAGAAACGCGATAAGATTCGCCTTACCGATAAGCGCATTGAGGAGATGGAGCAGAAGCTGGCATCGGAGCTAAGCGCACTTAAAGCTAAGAAGCAGGAGGTGGTGCAGCAGGCAAAGCAGGAGGCGCAAGCGCTGCTTGCCGAAACTAACAGGCGCATTGAGAATACTATTCGTGAGATTCGCGAGGCTGATGCCGCGAAGGAGCGTACCCGCGAGCTGCGCAGCAATCTAGAGCAGTTTAAGGAGGAGGTTAAGCAGCAGCTAGCCGATGGCGCTTCCGATGAGGAGATTGAGCGCAAAATGGCTCAGATAAAGGATAGGCAGAAGCGCCGCGATGAGCGTAAAACAAAAACGGGCGAGGCCGATGCTAAACCCTCCAAAAAGGGTGCACCTGTTCAGGACGATCAGGATAAGCCCCTTGCTCCTGGCGATAAGGTAAAACTTGCTGGACAGGATATTCCTGGCGAGGTTGTAAGCGTTGGGCCAAATACCGCTGTGGTGGGCTTTGGGCAAATGCTCACCACCGTTCAAATAGATAGGCTTCAGCGTATTTCTAGTACCGAGTACCGCAAGTCGAACCGTGAAGTTAGGCAGCCCCGCACCTCATCAACATACGATGTGCATAAAAAGCGGCTTAACTTTAAGTCCGATATCGATATCCGTGGCTACCGTGCCGATGATGCCATGCTCGAGGTGCAAGAACTGCTAGATGAGGCGCTTATGCTTGGAATATCTCAGGTGCGTATTCTGCACGGAAAAGGTAATGGCATTCTTCGTCAGCTAATTAGGGAGTACCTGCAAACCCTTCCCTTTGTATCATCCTTTGCCGATGAGCGGGTAGATTCGGGCGGAACAGGAATTACCGTAGTTAAGCTGGATTAGGTGGATATTGGTGCTTGGTGTTTGGAAACTAGTGTCTAGTGTTTGGTTTTTAGATTTTGGTGTATAGCCCTTATCTTAGTCTAACATCTAACATCTATCTTAATCTTTCACGTCTCACTTTTCACGTTTCACGTTTCCCGTTTCCCGTTTCCCGTTCCACTCTTTTTCCTATCTTAGTACTAGCAAAAACATCTACCGTGGAACTTCTAGTATATACCAACAGCATTACGCCAAGGCTAACCTACATTGCCAAATTCCTTTTGGGGAATATACTTGGCTACACGGTCACCTTTAGCACCAGTAAGTCCAAAATAGATTCCTTTAATGGTCCGGTAATCGCTTATACCAGTAGTTCCGTATCCAATGCGGTAAATATAGTACCGCATGGATTGCTAACCGAGATGGATATTACCGAGCAACCGCTTAGCCTTTCCGTTTGGAACGGCTTACCCGTAGTGTTTGTAACATCCGATGAGGCAAAAATTCCTTTCGATCTTTTTGCCGCATCGTTCTACCTAGTTTCCCGTTACGAGGAGTACTTGCCCTTTACAGCCGACAGCCACGGTCGTTTTCCGTATCAGGAAAGCATGCTCTTTAAGGCGGGTTTGCTGGGCAGGCCATTGGTTGATGAGTGGGCAATGGCGCTGCGCGATGAGCTGTTTACGGTTTTTCCTAAGCAAACATTGCCAAAACGCAAATTCCATTTTGTCCCAACTATCGATATCGATAATGCCTTTGCGTATCGGCATAAAGGTTTTCGCAGAACCTTTTTTGGTTCTCTACGCGATTTGGCTTACTTTCGCTTTAGCGATTTAGCCGCTCGTTACCTTGTTATCCTTGGCTTTAAGCACGATACCTACGATGTGTACGAGCAGCTGTACTCCTTGCTTTCTCCATACCCTTGGGCTGTGTGGTTTATACTTGGGGGCAAGTATGGGCACTACGATAAGCGCGTTTCCCTGAGCAAGCGCCCCATGCGCCGCTTGGTACGGCGTATCTCCCGGCAGTTCGAGGTGGGTGTTCACCCATCGTACGGGGCTGGTCTTAGCGCAAAATCAGTAGAGGAGGAGGTTGCACAGCTATCCCTTGTGGTTAACACAGAGGTTAGCAAGAGCCGGCAGCACTTTCTGCGTATCAAAATGCCATACACCTACAGGCTTTTGGCCGACCTGGGCATTAAGGCCGATTATTCCATGGGGTACTCCAATACGTGCGGATTTAGGGCTGGCACATGCACTGCCTTCCCGTTTTACGACTTGGAGTCGGAGAGCGAGCTGCCCATTATGGTTGTACCCTTTGCTGTTATGGATCGGGCTTTGCTTAGGGAGTGTGGCGCCGATACCGTTAAGGCGGTTTCCCATGCGCTCCACTTGGCCAAAGCAGTGCGAAATGTTGGCGGTACATATATAATTTTGTGGCACAATGAATCGTTATCAGGTATTAACGAGTGGGAGGGATGGGAAACCGTTCTTCCTGCAATAATGGGCGAAATAAAACGGTTTAGTCTTGAAAATTAGGTATATACATAGCGCCGATATAGATGTTGCTAAATGGGATAGCTGCATATCTGGTTCTGTAAATGGTATAGTTTACGCTTACTCCTGGTACCTCGATATTGTTGCAGGACAGTGGGATGCGCTGGTGGGCGATAATTACGATGCCGTTTTCCCCCTAGTATCAGCCCAAAAGTATGGCATTAGCTACCTTTACCAACCCCTGTTTACCCAGCAACTTGGGCTTTTTTCTACCAAACAGCTTAATACCAATACGGTTAACGCTTTTCTTAGTGCCATCCCTGCCAAGTATAGGTATATCAACATCAACCTAAATACGTTTACACGGGCTTCTTTATTGGGCGCTGCAGTAAATTCACGGGTAACCTACCAGCTCGATTTAATAGAGCCTTTCCGTGTTTTGTCGTCCCGATACTCTGCAAATACCAAGCGTAACGTATCAAAGTCGGTTGCGTATGGTGTAACCGTGCTAAAAGGAGGGACTGTTGATGATTTTATTGCATTTAAAAAGGAGCACGAGGCCGTGCCAATTTCCCCTGCAAACCTAAATAAGCTACGGATGATTATTGCCGCAGCAACAGGGAGCGGGCAGGGCGAGGTGTACATGGCCTACTCTAACAGGAATGAGCTATGCGCCGCTGCTTTCTTTATCCGCTCCAATGGGAAGGTTATATACCTTTCGGCGGCATCGTCGCCACAGGGGAAGGGGAGTAGGGCCATGTTTGGGCTTATAGATTGCTTCCTTATGCAGAACTCTGAGTCGCGCCTTGTGCTCGATTTTGAGGGTTCAACCATTCCAAGCATTGCTCGCTTTTACGCTGGGTTTGGAGCAACACCCAGTAATTACGACCATGTGCGCATTAACCGCTTGCCCTGGCCGCTAAAGCTGATGCTGCCATGAAACAACACTTCCAAAAAATGGCGCCGTACTTACCATTCTCTGCTTTGCTAAGGCTAAGTGGTGTAAGGGTTTTTATGCCCTTTTACCATTTAGTAAGCGATAATCCCCCGCCACACGTTAAGCATCTATACCCCATTTGTAATACAAGCGAGTTTAGCGCGCAGCTCCAGTTCATGCTAAAGCACTTTACACCAATTGGCGCATCGGAGCTGGTGCGCATTGTGCAAACAGGGACGCGCGGGCGTAAACCTTACCTCTTTTTATCTTTTGATGATGGGTTTAGTGAGCTATACAGTGTGGTTGCCCCAATCCTTATGCGTCATTCCGTTCCTGCCACTTTTTTTGTAAATACAGGTTTTGTTGATAACAGGGAGCTGTTTTACCGCTGTAAGGTTAGCCTTATTGCCAATGCCATTCTGTGTAACCCCTCGTTGCAATCGGTTTACAACGTTAATTCACTGCTTAAGCTGGGTTACACCGATGCTACCAGCCTTACCGACATAGCAAATCATGTTGATGTTGATTTTGATACCTACCTAGCCACCCAAAAGCCCTACCTTGAGCTAAGTCAGCTAAAAACTCTTGCATCACAAGGGTTTACTATTGGGGGGCACAGCGCCACCCACCCCAATTTCTCAACACTTACTCCAGAGCAGCAGCTTGCTGAGGTTACCCAGTGCATGAGCTGGGTTAACACGTATTTCCCAAATCAGCCCCAGCTATTCTCATTCCCTTTCTCCGATATTGGCGTTGAGGCCCCCCTTTTTTCCCATTTGCAGAATCAACCCAACACTAGAATTGATTTGGCCTTTGGCACGTCGGGCATAAAAAGGGGAAAGCATCCCATGCACTTCCAACGTATCCCAATGGAGTACAGCTACAAATCGGCTAAAAAAATTTTGGGAGGGGAATTATTTTACTATCTTGTTAAAAGGTTTCTCTATCTAGGCTAAACAAATAGTACCTACAAGATAACCGAAAACAGGCACCCGAAAACGACTTATCAACCATGATTGAAGTTTCACGAGTACGAGTATCCGATTTAATTCCCCTAGCCAACGACCCCTCACTAGCCGAGCGCGATAATGTGCCAATTAGCAGGCACAGAGCCATATCGCATGCAGCAAATCCGCGCGCAAATCCTTCCGATGTTGTGCTTTACCTTGCCCACTACAATGGGGAACTGGTTGGCTACCGCACCGTTATGCCCGATATTCTGCACTTGCCGCATGGCGAGGTTAGGGTAGGCTGGCTAAGTGGTAACTGGGTAAATCCAGAGCAGCGCCGTAAAGGAATTGCCTCAGCGCTACTAGATGAGGCACTAAAGGATTGGAACCATAGGCTAATGTTTACCAACTACGCCCCAGAGTCAAAGGCGGTTTACGATAAGGTTGGCGAGTTTAAGCGTATATATAAGTTCGAGGGGCGGCGGTTTTACTTGCGGCCATGCTTTGCCCACTTGCTTCCTGGACGAAAAGGGTTTTCGCATAAACTCAAACCGCTCTTCAAGGCTGTCGATATACTGCTATCACTGGTAAATCTAATGCCCTTGCTGGCATACAGGTCACGCCCTGGCGAGCAAGTGGAGCTGGAGTACCTGCACCGGCCCGATAATGAAATAGCAACCATGTTCGAGAAGGAGTGCGAGGGAACGCTAACCCAGCGCAAGTCGTACGATTTGGCTTGGATACTCCGTTTCCCGTGGCTTGTTAACGCCCCGCTGGGCGATAGGGTGGGGAAACGGTACTACTTTTCTTCTGCCCCTAAGCGTTACTATCAGCTGCTTGTTAAGCTATACTTTTCGGGGCAGCTTGTAGGTTTTCTTGTTATCAACATAAACAACCGTAGCATGAGCGTTCCGTACTCCTTTGTGCTTCCGTTTTACCGTAAAGTGGCCGCTAGGGTTCTACTGGCGCACGCAGCTAAGCTTAAGGTTAACTACCTTACGGTTTACCAGCCTGCAATGGTAGATGCGCTATCATCAATAAAACCATTCTCTTTGCTATCGCGCAAACACTATCGTAAGTACTATGCAACCGAGAGTTTGGCCAATGAACTTCAAAATGTAACCATTAGGTTTGAGGAGGGCGATGGCGATTGTGCGTTTATTTAAATCTGCTTAAACTTTTTTTATACTGATATGATTTTTGCACAAACAACAAAAGCCAGCAAACGCTGGCTTTTGTTGCTGTGTAGTAGTATGTAAATTATATTTGTACAATTTTTTCAGCATCGTACTTACCCGCTTTTAGCTTTTCGTGGCACTCCTTAAACGCAGCAATAGTTTGCTTAACATCGTCAAGGGAATGAACCGCAGTAGGGATTAGTCTAAGCAAAATTTGACCTTTAGGAATAACTGGGTAAACCACAATTGAGCAGAAAATACCGTAGTTCTCACGAAGGTCGAATACAAGGTTTGTTGCCTCAGGTACACCACCATACATGTAAACTGGGGTTACAGGAGATTCTGTTTTTCCAATATCCAGACCAACCTCTTTTAGCCCAGACTGAAGTGCTCCAACAATATTCCAAAGGTTTTCCTTAAGTTCAGGTTGGGTTTGTAGCAGTTCTAGCCTCTTAAGCGCTCCAATAACCATAGGCATTGGTAGCGATTTTGCAAAGATTTGCGACCTCATGTTGTAGGTAAGGTAGTTAACCACCTCTTCGCTGGCAGCAATAAAACCACCAATGCCAGCCATACTTTTGGCAAAGGTTGCAAAGTATAGGTCAATCTCATCCTGAACGCCAAAGTGCTCGCCAGCACCAGCACCAGTTTTACCCATGGTTCCAAAACCGTGAGCATCATCAACAAGAAGGCGGAAGTTGAACTCCTTCTTAAGCTCTACAATGCCGCGCAGGTTGCCAAGGTCGCCAGCCATGCCAAATACACCCTCGGTGATAACAAGAATTCCACCTCCGGTTTTTTGTGATAAGCGAGTTGCATGGCCAAGCTGCTTGCGCAGATTATCCATGTCGTTATGAGGGAACACAAAACGTTTTCCAGGGAAAAGGCGTAGCCCGTCAATAATGCAAGCGTGAGCTTCGGAATCGTAAACAACAACGTCGTTGCGGTCAAGGATGGTATCAATAATAGAAATCATTCCTTGGTAGCCAAAGTTAAGCAGGTATGCCGATTGCTTTCCTACAAACTCAGCTAGTTTTTGCTCAAGCTCCTCGTGCTTGCGGGTTTGGCCGCTCATCATGCGTGCACCCATTGGGTAAGCCATACCGTATTGTGCAGCACCTTCTGCATCGGCTTTTCTTACTTCGGGGTGGTTGGCCAGGCCAAGGTAGTTATTAAGACTCCAGGTAAGAACCTCTTTGCCACGAAATGTCATTCTTGGTTTGATCTCACCTTCTAATTTTGGGAATGCGAAGTAGCCATGTCCTTCCTTTTGGTATTTGCCAATAGGGCCCATACTCTTCTTTATCTTGTCAAAAATGTCCACGACTATAAGATTTTAAGTGGTTACTAAACTATTGGGGTTTAAAAGATGAGCAAAAGTACATTTTTTTGCAAACCATCCAAAAGTATTTGCTCCATAGTACGCATAGTATGGCTGTAGAACACGTATGCCGATTGGCACGGAATACATTATACAGATTTGTACGTACACGGTAACCGCACGCCAACATTAGGTTAAGCCAAAGTGTGCTTAATTAAAATGCATATTCGCGTGCGTTGGGAACCATTTTGTTTGGCTTGATAATTCTACTCCCTCACATTTTAATAGCGTTTTTTAACTTAAAGCCTATTCTATTTACTATAATTCTGCTAACTTTGCCTGCTTGAAAAATGGTTATGCAATATTTTGTAACCAAATAGGTTATTATTGATAAATTAGCCAATTGGGAGTCTTTTTATGAGTAGAAAAACGATTGTTTTGATTTTTCTTCCTGTGATTTTGCTTGTTTCGTGCAAGGGATTTGAAAAAATACTAAAGAGTAAGGATTACGATTTCAAGTACCAAAAGGCGCTTGAGTATTTCCAAAAAGGGGATCACTACCGTTACTCTATGCTCTTTGAACAACTTGTTCCTATTTACAAGGGCACCCAACGTGCTGATACTGTTGAGTACTACCTTGCATTAGGTAACTACAATCAGGGCGATTACCTACTAGCCGGTCACTACTTCGATAAGTTTAGAAAAACCTACCCCCGCAGCCCTTTTGCTGAGGAGGCAGAGTTTATGTACGCATACTGTTTCTACGAGATGTCTCCACGTCCTGATTTGGATCAGGAGACAACACAGGCTGCTATTGCTGCTTTTTCTGAGTTCATTTCAAAGTTCCCTCGTACATCTAAGCGCCAACAAGTGCTAGATATTCATAAGGAGCTTAAGGAGAAGCTTATGGAAAAATCGTACCTAAGCGCAAAGCTATACTACAATATGTCTGAGTATAAGGCTGCTATTGTAGCGCTTAAGAACAGCTTGGAGGAGTATCCCAACACGCCACACCGTGAGGAGATGCTTTACCTTATTGTACGCTCATCGTATCTTTTGGCCGATAATAGCGTGCCAGAGAAACGCAAGGAGCGTTTTCAGGCAACAATCGACGAGTATTTTACGTTTATAGCAGAATATCCAGAGTCACGTTATGCTAAAGACGCCAAGGAAATGCATGAACGTTCAGTTAAAGTTTTAGGAATCTAAATCAATCCAGAAATATGGACTTCAAAAAGACAAATGCCCCTGCTTCAACTGTTACCAGGGATTTAAACAAACTCGATACCGAGACAGGTAATGTTTACGAGAGCGTGACGATTATCGGTAAACGCGCAAATAAGATTTCGCAGGATATGAAGCACGAGCTTAACCGTAAATTGGAGGAGTTTGCTTACTATACCGATAACCTTGAGGAGGTTTTTGAGAACCGTGAGCAGATTGAAATCTCTAAGTTCTACGAGCGTCTTCCTAAACCTGTACTTATTGCCACTCAGGAGTTTATTGAAGGGAAGTTGTATTTCCGTATGAACGAACCCGAAGAAAAGGCAGAGTAGTAATGCTCAAAGGAAAGCACATTATTATAGGTATAACCGGAAGTATTGCGGCTTACAAGGCCGCAACACTTATTCGGTTGCTAGTTAAGCGTGGCGCTGAGGTTAAGGTTATTATGACCCCTCTTGCTAAGGAGTTTATTACGCCGCTTACCATTGCTACGCTATGTAAAAATCCTATCCTCGTTGATTTTTATAATCCCGAGAATGGTGATTGGAATAGCCATGTGGATCTAGGATTATGGGCCGACCTTTACCTTATTGCCCCTGCCACCGCTAATACCATGGCTAAAATGGCCACTGGTGTTGCCGATAATCTGCTTTTAACAACCTATTTGTCTGCAAAGTGTCCAGTAATGGTTGCTCCTGCCATGGATTTGGACATGTACCAACATCCTGCTACACAGCAAAACATTTGCACGTTGCAGAATAGGGGTAACGTAATTATAGAAGCCGCAACAGGCGAACTGGCTAGCGGCTTATCTGGAAAAGGCCGCATGGAAGAGCCAGAGGTTATTGCTGATGCGGTTGAGCGCTTCTTTGCGTCGCAACGCCGTTTTGAAGGGAAAACCGTGCTTATTACATCGGGGCCTACCTATGAGCCTATTGACCCTGTTCGCTTTATTGGAAACTACAGCTCCGGTAAAATGGGAAAATCCATTGCCGAGGTTTTTCTTGCTCAGGGAGCAAACGTTATATTTATTACTGGGCCAACGGCCAATATCCCTTTGGGTGATAATTTGGACGTGGTTAAAGTGAAAACTGCAGCAGAGATGCATGCCGCTGCAGTATCTTATTTCCCTAGTGCCGATATCGCCATTATGGCGGCTGCCGTTGCTGATTTTACACCCGAAATTAGCAGCGATACAAAAATTAAGCGCGAGGGCGACAGCCTTACGCTTGTTCTTAAACCCACTAAAGACATTGCAGCCGAATTAGGTAAGCAAAAAGGGCCTAGCCAAGTTCTTGTGGGTTTTGCCCTTGAAACCAACAACGAAGCTCAGAACGCTGCCAAAAAATTAGCCTCAAAGGGGCTCGATTTTATTGTGCTAAACTCCCTTAACGATACGGGAGCTGGCTTTGGCTTCGATACCAATAAGGTTACCATTATTCATAAGAGTGGTGAATCTGTTCCGTTCGATTTAAAGCCTAAGAATCAGGTTGCAGCCGATATAGTTGACGTAATTCATCGCTATCAATCCGGTTCCTGATATTGGGCTGATTTTTAAACCTAAAAATCAGGATTGATGTTACAACGATTTTTCATAGCTGCATGTATTATCACTTTGCCTTATCTTTCTTTCGCTCAAGAGCTAAAGTGTAATATTCAGGTAAATACCTCAAAAATTCAGGGAACCAACCGTACCGTTTTCCAAACGCTTCAAACGGCTATTTACGAGTTTATGAACAACACCTCGTGGACAAACCATGTGTATGCTGTTGATGAGCGCATTGAGTGCAACATTATGCTCAACATAACTGAGCAATTAGGCTCCGATGAGTATAAGGGCACGCTGCAAATACAGTCCCGTAGGCCTATTTATAACACATCGTACTACACCACAATGCTCAACTTTCAGGACAATAACCTGCACTTTAGGTATCTGGAGTACGATAAGCTGGAGTTTAGCGAGAATAGCCACCTGAGCAACCTTACATCAACCTTAGCTTTTTATGCCTATATGATACTGGGGCTAGATTACGACTCCTTTTCCTACGAGGGCGGAACGGAGTACTTTCAAAAGGCCGAGCATATAGTGAATAACGCGCAGAATGCCCCTGAGCGGGGATGGAAGGCTTACGAGGGCAACCGCAAGAATAGGTACTGGATGGTGGAGAACATTCTTAACCCTAAGTACCGTAGGGTACGAAACGTTTACTACGTTTACCATAGGCTTGGCCTGGACCCAATGAGCGAAAAGGTGGTGGAGAGCCGTGCGGCTATCTCCGAGGCTATTGCCGATTTGCAGGTTGTGTACCGTGAAAAGCCCGACCCATACCTTTTCTTTCTTCAAATGTTTTTCGATGCTAAAAGCGACGAGCTGGTTAGCCTGTTTAAGGAGTCGTACCCAACCGAAAAGGCAAGGGTGGCAAACATGCTAATTGAGATTGACAACTCTAACGCATCAAAGTATAAAACCATTACCGCCTCATCGGGTAATAGTATCTAATCAGAGGCCTTTTTACTATGCTTAAAAATTTGCACATACAGAACTACGCGCTTATCGATCATCTCGATATTGAGTTCCATGCAGGTTTAAATATTATTACAGGCGAAACAGGTGCCGGTAAGTCAATACTGCTGGGTGCCCTAGGGTTAATTCTGGGACAGCGTACCGATTCTAACGTACTAAAGGATACTACAAAAAGCTGTGTTGTTGAGGGACTTTTTGATATCTCGGCATATAATTTAAAGGATTTTTTTACTGATAACGATTTAGACTACTACGACTCTACCATAATTAGGCGCCAGATTAACGAGGCAGGAAAGTCTCGTGCGTTTGTTAACGAGGTTCCCGTTACGCTTACCGTTCTAAAGGAGCTGGGGAGCAAGTTTATTGATATTCACTCGCAGCACGAGAGCCTAATGCTTGGTACAGGGCATTTTCAGCTAAACGTGCTTGATAGCTTTGCGGGTATTGCCACAAACCTTACCTCTTATACCTCTCTTTACCACAAGTACCGTAAGGCAAAGGATAGCCTAACGGCACTGGAGCAGAATTTGGCAAAGGACAAAGCCGATTTTGACTATTACAACCATCAGCTGCAGGAGCTAAACGATGCCAAGCTAAAGGCTGGCGAAGTTCAGGAACTGGAGGAGCTACAGCAAAAGCTAACCCATGCAGAGGAGATTAAGAGCGCACTTACGCTAACCTACGAGGCGCTTAATGGTAACGAGGTGGCTATTGTATCGGTAATTCGCGATGCGGAAACCGCGCTAAGGCGCATTGAGGGATTCTATCCCTCTGCAAAACAGCTGGCCGAGCGACTGGAAAGCGCTAGGATTGAGCTCCGCGATATTGCTGCCGATGCCGAAGCGCAAAACCTCTCTATCGATTTGGATCCAGGGCAGCTGGAGCAGGTATCTGTACGCTTGGATAGAGTATTTATGCTCCTGCAAAAGCACCGGTTAACCACTGCTGATGAGCTAATTACCCTTCGTAATGAGATCGACGCTCGTGTTGCATCCGTTTGCAATGCCGATTATAATATAGAGCAGCACCGAAAGGAGCTAGAGCAGGTGCGCTTAAAACTTGTTGAGGCTGCAGAAAAGCTCACCATTGCCCGTGCCAAAGCCGCACCAGCAATGGAGAAGCAGGTTGTAGGGATGTTAGAGGAACTAGGAATTAAGTTTGGTAATTTTAAGGTTGATATAAGGCAAAGTTCAGAGTTCCATGCATGGGGAACCGATATGGTGCAGTTTCTTTTCTCTGCTAATAAGGCAATGCCGTTACAGGATCTATCCAAAACGGCATCGGGTGGCGAGCTCTCGCGATTAATGCTTTCCTTAAAGTCGTTAATGGCAAAATCGTCCAACCTACCCACCATTATATTTGATGAGATAGACACAGGCGTTTCAGGTGAAATTGCCGATAAGATGGGGCGTATCATTAACCGAATGTCAACCGACATGCAGGTAATCAACATCACGCATCTACCCCAAATAGCCTCAAAGGGTAAGCACCATTACATGGTGTACAAGGATCACTCCACAAGCGTATCGGCAACCCGTATCAAGGAGCTATCAGCCGATGAGCGTATTGTTGAAATTGCTAAGATGCTAAGCGGCGAAACTGTTACCGATGCTGCCCTTTCTAATGCCAAGGCGTTACTGTCTAAGGAGTAACCGTTGAAACAATCTGTTTGCTTCTAGGTTCCCGTTCTCTTAGGTAGATTATACCTATTGTCGAACTATTTATTGTACTGGTTGTTTATAGCACATATTGGGGGTACAAAGGCGCTAGTTTTGCAAGGCTACACGTTTTAGTGACAGCTATTCTTTAATCTCGCCTTGGGGCAGCTTGCCTTCTCGCCTAAGGGCGAGACAAACTGCCCCAAGGCGAGGAGACAAGTTCTTTTACCTTTTACCCTTAACCATTACCCTTTCATCCTGCTTTTTGTTTTAAACACCAGTTTAGATTACTTTTGTCATTGATTAACCAATATATCCGATTATGTCGCATAATCTATTAAAAGGAAAACGTGGGCTTATATTTGGAGCCCTTAACGAGAGTTCTATAGCATGGAAAGTGGCAGAGCTAGCTCATGAAGAAGGAGCAACCTTTGTGCTTACCAACACACCTGTTGCAATGCGTATGGGAACAATTGATGAATTGGCTGCACGTACAGGTTCATTCGTAATTCCCGCCGATGCAACAAATGTTGCCGATTTAGAGAGGCTTGTTAAAGAGGGGATGGAGAAATTGGGTGGAAAGTTCGATTTTGTGCTCCACTCAATTGGTATGTCTCCAAACGTTAGAAAGGGTAGAACCTACGACGATTTGGATTACGATTACCTTGATAAGACCCTTGATATCTCCGCCATATCATTCCATAAAATACTTCAAGTATGCTGGAAACTCGATGCTATTAACGAGTGGGGCTCTGTGTTAGCGCTTTCTTACATTGCTGCTCAGCGAACCCTTTATGGCTATAACGATATGGCCGATGCAAAGGCTTTGCTTGAGTCCATAGCTCGTAGCTTTGGCTATATCTATGGTCGCGAGCGCCAGGTTAGGATTAACACCATATCGCAGTCGCCAACCATGACCACCGCTGGTAGTGGGGTTATGGGCTTTGATGCGCTGCTGGATTTTGCCGATAGGATGTCGCCACTTGGTAACGCTTCGGCCGATGAGTGTGCTAGCTTCTGTGTTACCATGTTCAGCGACTTAACCCGTAAAATTACCATGCAGAACCTGTTCCACGATGGAGGATTTTCTAATATGGGTATGAGTAACCGTGCTATGGCCGTTTACAATAAGAATTTAGAGGAGTGTAAGGATTGTAAATAGCTCAGTTTTTACTTAATTAGCAGGAGATTTAATTAGTCTCCATTATGTGTTTTAAAAGAGTAAGTATTATCCCTCTTGTGGGATGGATTTTAAGTCTCCTGCTAATTGTGCTTTTCTCACTTTTAGTCTTTTCTGTGCTAACCCCACAGCAAGTTTCTGTTTACATTAACTCCGATACGCTCTACTTACCATCAATCTTTAGGGATATTTTTGTTGATGGAACGGCTTAAAGGGATGGAACCTCAATGCGGCGCCAAATCTTTTCCCCGATTTTTTCCTTTTCTCCGCAATCAGCGCCTTTTTATCCAATTTTAAGTTGGCTTGCCTTGTTTTCAGCCTAACGCAGGTTGTTCTAATAGCCTTACTCTTTAATGCTGCTCTGTGCGCAATTAGCAAGGAGGTTACGTTCTATCATTTAGCTCTCACAAACCTCCTTATCCTGTTATTTCCTCTTTCGGCTCTAGTTTCGGGCGACTTTATTTTTACATTTTACCTTTATAGTGTTAGCTACCACACAGGGGCTTTTATAATGGCTCTTATGTCGTTGCTGTTTGCATTAAGGGAGCTACGGGCGCATAGTAGGCGCAACTTGTGGCTATTAGCAGTAGCTGTTTTCTTAGGGGCTTTTAACGACAAGCTTTTTATCCCTTCGTTTGTGTTCCCTCTGTTTGCATTGCTGCTATTTTTTCTTGTTGATGATAAGAAGATACAGGCAAGGCGCATTCTTGTGGTTACGGTTTTATCAACCATCTTGGCACTTGCTGTTTTCTCTATTGTAAAGGGGCTGGGCTATATTAAGATAATTGGTACCGATTGGAAAATGTTCAATTTTTCGAATATTATTCCATCATTTGAGGTCATGTTTCGGCAGTACTCAGGCTACATAAAGAATGGGGCAGTAAGTGGCGTGGTTATTATTTTGACTGCTCTGGCATTTATGCTTCTATCCACTTATATAGCCGCGGTTTTAATGCGTGTGTATAGAAATAGAAAGTTAGGCGTAAAGGTTCGCTTGTCGTTGTATGAGGCATTTGCGCTTTTTGCATGGGGCTTTCTGCCAATGGTTATATTTACTCCAATTATTAATGGGAGCTACGTGAGCCCGGCTATACTAAGGTTTAATATCCATGCCCATTACTTTGGGGTATTAACCTTAGGCTTTTTCTTGGTTGTTTATGTAAGGAGTAGGAGGAGAGTTGCTTTGCTGTCGGGATTTTGTATTGCTGTGTCTTTTGCTGGGTTAGCGGCTCTTTATAGCAGCAGTAAGGAGGTTGTAAGCCTAGGCGGGTTGTTGAATTACTATCCAGAAAGGGTTAAGTGTATAGACTCCTTTGCAAGTGAAACTCGTGTAAAATATGGTATTGCGGCATATTGGGATGCAAAGCTAAGCACAATGCTATCAAAAAGAAGGGGTAAGGCTTTACCATGTGTTCCCCAATCTAAAAATATGGTACCATGAAACCAATAAAAATTGGTACTACAGGGGCGGACGGGGCGTTCATGCAACCCCGAGTTTTAGAATGATTGTTATGAATGGATTTGATTCAACCAAAGTGGTACAAATGCTAGGGCAGCCAATGGAAATACGGAAGTATCCAGAGTCGGATACAGAGGTGTGGTTGCTGAATGAGTTTGAGATTGATCCTGAAACGCTCGCACCCAAGCCTATTCTGGTTGAGTAAAAAAGAAAAGCCTCGGATATATCCCGAGGCTTTCTGTTAGGACTTAACAGTGATTGATTATCCTAAATACGATTTCAGCAGTTTGCTTCTTGATGTATGACGTAATCTACGTATTGCCTTTTCCTTAATCTGACGAACCCTTTCGCGGGTTAACCCAAATCTCTCCCCAATTTCTTCAAGGGTCATTTCTGATCCGCTAATGCCAAAGAACAGCCTGATAATATCGCGTTCGCGCTCGGTAAGCGTTGCTAATGCGCGCTCAATTTCACGGCTAAGAGACTCGTTTATAAGCGACTTGTCGGCATTGGGCGAGTCGTTGTTAACAAGGACGTCAAGTAAGCTGTTATCCTCCCCGTCAACAAAGGGCGCATCAACAGACACGTGCCTTCCGCTAACGCGAAGCGTATCGGAAACTTTCTCCTTGGGCAGCTCAAGGATATCTGCTAGCTCCTCTGGCGATGGGGTTCTTTCAAACTCCTGCTCAAATTTGGAGAACGCCTTGTTAATTTTATTAAGCGATCCTACTTGGTTAAGAGGAAGCCTAACAATTCGCGATTGCTCTGCTAAAGCCTGAAGTATTGATTGACGAATCCACCATACTGCGTACGAGATAAATTTGAAACCACGTGTCTCATCAAATTTTTCGGCTGCTTTAATCAAGCCTAAATTACCCTCGTTAATTAGGTCGGGAAGGCTTAGCCCTTGGTTTTGGTACTGTTTCGCAACAGAAACAACAAAGCGTAGATTAGCTCTAGTTAGTTTTTCAAGTGCTTCTTGATCGCCCTTCTTAATTCGCTGAGCAAGCTCTACTTCTTCCTCTACTGTAATAAGTTCTTCTTTCCCAATCTCCTGTAAATACTTATCCAGCGAAGCGCTTTCTCTGTTAGTAATTGATTTTGTAATCTTTAACTGTCTCATCTTAACCCAAAAATTTATGCGAAGTTATGGCATTTTATCATCAAATTCAAGAAGCATGTAGCTGGTGTACCTAGGATTGTAAGTTTTTTTAACATTACATGCCTACAGCATAGTAGGCAACAACGCCATTAGGGTAAACTCCTTCTACAAGTACTCCTCCCGATGCAAATTCGAATGCGCGTTTAAGGTCGTCGGTAGTTCTTATAGGAGTGCGGTTTACTTTGGTTATGATGAAGCCCTTCTTAATCCCACTGTTTCTGAACTTTCCCTCAGTTACATCAGTTACCTGAATGCCGTATTTTAGTCCTAGTTTCTGTTTTTGCGGCTCGGGTAGCTCTGTAAATGATGCTCCTAGTAACGTGTTTATTTCTGTTGGTTTTACTATTTCTGTGCCGCCCTTCTTGTTACGTAAGGTTGCTGTAAATTGTTTCTTTTTGTTGTTGCGAATTATAGATACTTCAACCTTATCATTGGGGCGGTACTTGCTTACTTGCTCCTGTAGCTGCGATGAGCTGTTAACCTCTACGCCGTTAATGTGAGTGATTACGTCGTTTACTTCTAATCCTGCTTCATCGGCAGCTCCACCTTCATTTACTTCTTTAACAAGAACCCCTTTTATGTCTTTTAGCCCAATTTCATTGGCTTTTTCTTGGTTGATCTCATTAAGGTAAACACCAAGTATTGCGCGTTGTACTTCGCCAAACTCAATAATATCAAGAACCGTTTTTTGAACAATGCTTGTGGGGATAGCAAAGGAGTAGCCCGTAAACGATCCGGTGCGCGATGCTATAGCGGTATTAATCCCAATAAGTTCGCCTTTAAGGTTAACTAGTGCGCCACCGCTGTTTCCTGGATTTACTGCAGCATCGGTTTGGATAAACGATTCAATGGCGTAGCTTTCCCTAAGTATGTTTATGTTGCGCGCCTTGGCGCTCACAATTCCTGCGGTAACGGTTGATGTTAGGTTGAAAGGATTACCTACGGCAAGAACCCACTCGCCAACCTTTAGTGCTTCGGAGTTTCCAAAGGGGATGAAGGGCAAGTCACTATCGGCGCTAATTTTAAGTAGAGCAAGGTCGATGCTAGGATCTCGTCCCACTATTTTTGCCTCAAAGGTGCGCTTATCGTTAAGCACAACTTGTACTTTGTCGGCATTATCAATTACGTGATTATTGGTAACAATGTAGCCATCCTGTGTAACTATTACACCAGAGCCACTTCCCATTTGGGGTTGGGGTTCTGGTCTGTTTTGTGGCCCAAAAAAGAAGTCGAAGAGTGGATTCCCGTAGCTATACGCTGTATTGGCTTGGTAAGTGGTCATTACGTGAACAACGGCGTGTACCGATCTTTCTGCCGCATAGGTAAATGTTGTGGCATTGCTATCGTCAGGTACTGGGCCTGTAAGCATAACAGGCTTAGCGTTGGTTACTGATGGGGTAATACCCGTATTTTGGTTTGTGTAAAGTAGTGAATAGGCAGCAACAGAAACAATACCACCTATTAGAGCAGCAACAAATGTTGTAAGTATTCTTTGTCCTTTCATGGTGATTAAATTTTTTGTTTGCTCTAAATAACAAACAAACCCCATGCCTTGTGCTGTTAGTTAACATTGATTAGCTAACAACTGCCATTTTTTACACATTCTAACTTAGGTTGTGCCTACTGTTACTCTTAACATGATGAAAGGGAAGAGGTTTTTAGCTCTCTTCCCTTTCGTTATTAATAAGTTTGTTACAGCAAAAGGTGTTTAGTAGGGTATAAACTTGAAAGGTATTTTTGAAAGCTCGGCAAATGTTTCTCCTGATTCAAACATATCCTCATCAACTGGGCGGTAGTACCAGTTAACTACAATCACCATCTTCCTTTTGTGTATTTCGCTTAGTATGCTAAACATGTCTAAAAGTTTTTTTGATGATGCGCTGTTGAAATAATCAATTTTAAAGGTAATAATAGTTTCCCGGTTTGGGTTTTCTACGTATTCCTTTAGCCAGTCAAGTATTGGAATGAAAAAGCTGTTTGGATCTTCTGGCATCGATTTGCCGTAGAACTCAAAACGGCTCCTGTCTTTATCAAGTATAACTTCAAAGCTATCAGGAGTTTCATGTAATCGGAGCTCTTTGAGCATAGTTTGTGTTTTATCTGTTACGCGGATTAAATTGGGAGTAAAAATACTAGTTGTTTTTATAAACACCTAGGCTTACCAAAAGTTTAAAGGTTAACAATGCCGTTGAAAACGTGTTTAACTGGTCCGGTTAACCAGATATTAGAGTACTTAAGCTCTGCCAATTTGTCGAACGACACGGTTAGCTCTCCTCCTAAAGCTTGTAGCTTTAGCTCTTTTTCTTCGCTCTCTAGGAAATGGTGGGTTGCAATTGCCGATGCTACAGCACCTGTTCCACACGCTAGGGTTTCCTCTTCTACGCCTCGTTCAAAGGTTCTAATTAAAAGGGTGTCGTTGCCAATTTGCACAAAGTTTACATTGGTTCCACCATTTTCTGTGTTAAATGTAGTTCGTATGGACTTTCCCGCTTCGTTCACGTTCACCTGTTTAATATCTTCTACGTAGCAGATGTAGTGTGGCGATCCTGTGTCTATAAAGTAGTAATCGTCTGCTGCTGTAAAAGAGTCAACGTCCTTCATCTTTAGCTGCACTGTATCATCATCAATAAATTTGGCTTCATGCGCTCCATCTATTCCCATAAATTTGGGATTATCGTTGGTGAGATTAAGCTGTTTTGCAAAATGAACAATGCAGCGCCCTCCATTGCCACACATAGTACTCTCGTTCCCGTCGGAGTTGAAGTACCGCATTTTAAAGTCTAGGGCTTCATCGTTTTCAAGCAGCATTAGCCCATCGGCTCCAATGCCAATGCGCCTATTGCATAAGTATTTTACATTTTCAATGGTTGGGGCAAAGGTGTTTGTTCTGTTATCGATGATAACAAAATCGTTCCCAGCACCGTGGTATTTTGCGAATTGAAGGTTCATACTACAGAGTTAAAGGTGAAACGTGGAAAAACATGTTTTCGTTTAAGGGCAACCGCTACGTCTCCTTATCTACTTAGTACTTCTACTTCAACCCTACGGTTTTGACCTCTACCTTGTTCTGTATCGTTTGATGTTTTAGCCACTGTATTTCCCATTCCCTTTGTTGCTAGGTTGCTGTAGCCTTTTTCAATAAGGTAACGAGCAACAGCTTTAGCTCGTTCTTCCGATATGGTTGAGTTACTTAATGCTTCAAGGTCATCAGAATGTCCCTGAATTTCAATTCTAACCGTTGGGTTGTCCCTAAGTAGTGTTAGTAAGCGGTTTAGTTCAGAAACGGCTTCGGCGCCCAGTTCTGCGCTATTGCTGTTAAATGGTATGTTTAGCCCAATTTGCGAACCAACTGCAATGGGTTTAAGCATTACATCGCGGGTAACATTCATAAATGTGGTAACCTGATTTAGGTTTAGGTTCTCCGAAATGTACCAGTAGCCCTCGGCAACTACTTCAAGAGCATAGTTGTCGCCAGCAAGGAAAGAGAAGCCGTAGTCGCCAGACTGTGCATTAGAATACACCGATGTTATGGTTGTATTGTTGGTTGAGTTTACAAGGCTAACTCTTGCTCTTATTGGGGTTAGGGTGTTAGCATCCTTAACTGTTCCTCTAATGTTTGTTCTCCTAACCTGAGTAACTCCCTCAGGCTGGTTCTCAAAGCCCTGTGCAAAGTTTATTCGCCTTACCTTTTCATCAAACACAAAGTTTACCTCAAATTGCTTGTAGCCATTGAACTGAACCATGAAATTGTTCTGGCGTAGGTCGAAATTCTCGTAAAAAATGTTGTTAATAGAAACTGAGTACTGATCGGTTACTGGGGCAAATAGAACAAATTCCCCATTCTTGTCGGTTAGGGTAGAGTAGGAGCGCTTATGACTATCGATGGCAACAATTCGCACGTTAGAAACATCAATGTTCCCAAGGCCAGAGAGCTTGCTGCGGTTTAGAATTATTTTACCAAAAACTTTATTCTTTTCTACAAAAGGGAAGTAGTAGTTGCCTGTAAAGGAAACCCTAAACTCCGAATCCTCATTAGCTTTACTAAATGTTCCAGCATCATCGCCAACGGCGTAATAGTTTATGGTGTAGTTGCCTTCTGGTATATTTTCAAGAGTGACCCTACCGTATGCATTGGATAGAAGTTGTGTGCTATAAAAATCGCCAGGAACGTACCTGGCTTCTTCCCCTTCTACCTTATTAATCTCAACAAGAATGTTCTTTATGCCAGGCTCATTCTGATCCTGTGTGGCATTTCCATTAAAGTCCTTAAAGAAAACAAGTTCTATATCGTGGTACTTTACGCCTGGGTGGTTAAGGTTAAACTCTTTTCGTATCCCTGCCTCTAGGTAAAAGGTTTGGTAGGATTGGGTTGCCTCGTATATATCCTTTCTGTTCTGAAGAGAGTAAACACCAAGAGCTCTAACTAGCCAGTCGTGCTTGAGGTGCCATTGCAGCTGAGCCGATATGTTGGAGTAACTAGATTTAGATACCAAGTCGTTATTGTACGAAAGGCTTGCGTTAAGCTCTATTATGTTTTTATAGATATATGAGTCGTAGGTTGGCATTATCCTAAGGTAATTAAAGGGTCTTGAGGTATAGTAATGGTTTATTAGCTCAAATACTGTTTTTGGGCCTGAGATATAGGAGGAGATTAACCCAACTTTTGAAGAGCGAAGGTTTATGCTAATCTCTTTGTAATTAAATTGGTTTTTGCGTAAGTTGTTGTTTGTATCGTCTTCTCTTTCAGGTGCATCAGTAACACGAGGAAAGCCTATGGTTATTTTTGGTGTTAGAATTGTATATCCCCCGCCTAGTCTGAATCTAGTTGCAATAGATGCTTTGGGTGCAAAAACATTAAACGGAACGGAACGGTCGTATCCAGCTAAGTTTTTCCATAGGTAATGATCTGCTCCTGGCCCAGCAATAAGCATAATTCTGGGAGTGAGGGCATGTAAGTACTCAATAGAGGACACTCTACTTAACGATGAACTGTTATTACTTCCAATGCCAGTCACATTGTACTCAAATCTATTCTCAGAATATTGTAACCTTACATTGTTGCCTGTTAGTAGGTTGTAGTTAATGTAGAGGGTTCCGTCAAATCGCCCCCTATAGCCTCCTATATAATCTGGTGAACCATACTTGGCTCTTATGTTACTGGAAATCTGATTATACCTTAAATTATGGACAAATTCTGCCCCAATCCCAGTATGATTAGTTTTTCCGTTAATGTCCTGCTTGTATATGTTATAGGCTCCCATTAGGCCAATAGATTGTTTTGTCCCAATTGGTAGCGTTGTTTTGGCAATGGCTAAGTGCGATGTTAATGCGTTATTCCCATCCCTTTTATTCAAAATGTATTCGGTTTCAACAAAGACTGATGGTTTTGGAGAAAACCGGATTTTTCCTGAGTAGTTATAAAGGTTAAGTCTAACGTCTTTGTTTGCAAGTAAGAATGCGGAATACTGTTTCTTTGCATACCTTAAATAAGCGCCTCTTCCCACTAACGAAACCTCACTTGACCTAAAGTTATCCCCAATCTCAATGGTAAAGTTATTTATGCTTGCACCTACATACATTCGGTTGTACTTGTACAAATCCTCAGGTTCCCTCGATGTAAAGTTTCTGTAATAAAAGAAAAGGGATTTCCTTTCCTTAAGAATGATATTCCCTTCTACAAGTGCAGTTATTCCGGGTACTTCACTTTCCTTTAGTAATCCTTGCGCAGTAACCTCTATAACTAAAGGTTTTGAAGAGGGAGGTATATAGTTTATATAATCGGATTCTAGTCTTTTAAACCACACATTTTGTTGGTAAATAGTATCCTGCGAACTGATGCGAAGATTTAGTTTGTACATCGTTTTCCCAAATGAGGTGGAGTTAACTAACCTAATATTGAACGAAACCGTTGTATCATTATACTCTTTTAGTGTTACATCCTTAACAAAGATGCTAGTACCTCCTTCGACGGATAAATCAGGATCTGCTTCCATCATAATGGTTATAAGCTCTTGCCTATTCCCACTATTTTCTAACGTTAGATTAAAATTAGAAGTATTTTTTTCTGGATCAATAAACCTAAATCTGTCTATATTCTTTATTCTAAATCCCGATATTCGGGGAATCTTAACAAAGCAGTACTCGTTTTTAATGGTGTTCCCTCTATTATCCGTTAGGGAGGCAATTACGCTATAGCCTATATCGCCCCGAGCCTCACTTCCCACTGCAACGCGAATGGGAATAAAGATTGAATCGTAAGGTTCAATGGATATTTCCCTTTTATCCTGACCAATAACATTCCACCCCTGCGGAACAGTAATGTTTAGGGTAGCAACCTCTGTTTTATTCCCTTGGTTTTTTATTTTTAGGGCATTAAAAAATGTTTGCTTGGCACTGGAGGTTACTGAGTGCTGAGCAAAAGATATTTCCAGTTTTGTGGGTTCGTTATTGTATAAAAAGTACTGAGCGGTACTAGTTAACGGTAATGCTGTTGCTAATAGCCAAAAAATGAGTTTTTTATGTAATAGGTTAAATCTCATTTTAAGGAATGTAATTTATTGGGGATAGGTTAAGTGATAGCCCTACAAGATAATAGCCGCTATCAAAGTTTAAAAGAGATGTTACTGTTCCTAGTTTGTAGGTTAATGAAAGTTCAATTTCAACAGCGTTTATTCCAGTTCCTTTTAGCATCCATGTGTCTGCTATAGAAGGGGAGAAACTGGTAGAGCTAATCTGCAAACTGGTTTCGTTTACCTGATTAGTAACCGTTGGTTCTATTAAAAGGGAGGTTAGCGGTATGGTGTCGGTTGATGAAACTAGCGCAACGTTGTCTGCACTTATTGTTAGCTCCCATCCATCGCATTTAGAGTTGTTAAAGAACAACGTCATTTTGCTCCAGTTTGTTAGTATAACTCCAGAATTGAGCTGATCAAGAGTGTTCACATGAAAAATGGCGTTGCTACCCTTTAGTATGGCTATTTTAGCCAATGGATCCTGAGCGTATAGTTTTCCCCCAAAAGCAGCGCTTGTTAGGGCTATAATACACCCCAAGGAAAAAGCTAATTTATGTACTCTTGTCCAATGCGATAACATTTGTTGTACGTCTTGTTATAAAACTTGAAGCCAAACGGGTAACGCTCGGCTTCAAGTTTTTTATTTAAAAACTAGCTAGTCATTTATTTCGATACTGAAATATTACGACTATCTAAATTGGAACAACATTAATGAATACGTTGGTAACGTAGGTGTCCGATGCCAAACTTTGCCCTAGAAGGGTTTGAGCATTCATTGATGCATTAGCAGTAGTACCCAACTCCCACTTAATATCAAAAGTATTTACGGTGCTAGAACCTGCATCTACCGCCGATAATACTGGAGCTGAGGCTGTTGAAAGTCCTGTTACTGTAGCAACAGCAACAGTAGTACCCGTTGCACCGCCTATGTTATCAATAACATAACCCACATTGTTTAGATCCATTTGGTTACCAGTACCACCTGTAGATTCATAGTTCATTCCATAGAATGCGGCACTTTCTGAGTATAAAAGAACATTGAAATCCCTAGATGAAGCTACGTTAAAACGAGTTGTGTACCTTGGTGAGTTTGCTATACCTGATGTGTAGTCATCAATGGTATTTACAACAAATTGGATGTTACCACCAGAGACTACAGTTAGCCTCAAAATTGAGTTTAGGGTTACAGATACAGGGATAACTGCGTTATCGGAAATCTGCCCAAATCCCACGTTAGCAAAGAGTAGCATTGCTACTCCAATAATCATTTTCTTCATTTTCATCATTATTTAGGGTTGTTTACTACAAAGCCTAATTCGTTAAGTAAAAATATATTAAAAGCGCTGTTTCTTGTATGGTTGTAGTAACTTTTTATTAAAAAAGTTTGCTTTTTTTGATAAAAAGCGATGTTTTGCTTGCTAGTAAAGGCTTTTTAAGGTTCAACCTTAAAGCCAATTACAAGAACATCATCTACTTGAGGGTAAATGTCTCCCATCCAGTTTTTAATCTCTTGCTTAAGCCGCTCGCGTTGCTCTGTTGCGGGTAAGTAATGAAGCTGAAGCAAAAGCTCCGAGAAGTTCTTTATCATGTATTTTCTACCTTCAGCTCCTCCAAACTGGTCTATAAAACCATCTGAGAAAATGTAAAACCATGTTGGCGATTCCACTTTTATTTGGTGGGTGGTGAATTTTACATTTTGCAGGTTATCTGTTCCTCCTCCAATAGAATCCTTATCGCCCCTTATTCTAAAGGTTTCTCCATTGTTAACGTATATTACAGGATTCTTAGCCCCAGCAAATTCAACCATTTTCTCCGCCCTGTTTATTATGCACAAGGCCATATCCATACCGTCTCTGTTGTCGGTTTCGTCTTGTCTTAGCGTGCGTCTAATACCTTTGTTTAGCTCAACAAGTACATCAGCAGGGTTATGTATCCCTTTCTCAACAATTTCGTCAAGTAGGTTATAGCCAATCATAGAAAGGAATGCACCTGGTACACCGTGCCCCGTACAGTCAATAGCAGAAATGGCGAGCTTATCCTCATCGGGGTTATAAATATCGGATCCATTAAGAATAATTGGTCTAAACCAATAGTAATCGCCGCTTACAACATCTCTGGGTTTAAAGAAAATGAAGCTGTCGGGTAAAAACTCCTGTAAGTAGTTCTGTGCGGGGAGTAGTGCCTTCTGAATGCCTTGGGCGTAGTTTATACTTTTGGTAATATTCTCGTTCTGTCGCTGAATCTGATCTTTTTGTCTTTGAATCTCATGGTTTTGCTCACTTAGTAATACGTTGGCTCGCTTCTTATCCTTGTAGTTTTTGTAAACAACTAAGGCCAAAAGCGTTAGTAGCAAAAGGAATATCGAGATGGAGTAAATAATCATTTGCTGGGTTCGCTCGCGAGCCTTCTGCTCGCTAATCTGAACCTCTTTTAATTCTCTATCCTTATTAATAAGGTCAATCTCAATTTGTTGCTGCTTTGCAACTTGTTCTGCCTGAAATAGGCTGTCCTGCTTTGCCTTTACCACAAACCCTAACGAGTCCTCCTTAGCTTTGGACATTAGCTTTTGGTACTCTAGCTCTAGCTGCTTTGCCATGCGCTCCATGCGTTCCTTCTCTGCCTCAACCTGGGTTTTACCCACAATTTCCTCGTATTCAACTTTTACCTGCTGGGTGGCAAGATGTTGCTCAAACGTAGCAAAGAGGTTATTGTACTCTGTAGCCTTTTTAATATTACCTAGGCGCTCGTAGCAGTTGGCAAGCAGCCTTAGGCAGTTAAGCGTTAGCCTAGGATTTCCTACTTTTTGCGATAGCTGGTATGCTTCGTCCAAAAGAGGAATGGCTTTTTCAAATTGATTTTGTACTGTTAGTAAGTAGGCAACATCTATTAACCCGGCTGCAATTTCGGCCTTGTTGTTGAGTTGGCGCCTAATATCTAAGCTTTTATTAAAGTACTCTAGGGCTAGGTCTAACCTGTCAAGATCTGTATAAATAAGCCCTATATTACTGTATATTGCTTTAATGTCGGATAGGTTTTGCACCTTTTCGTTAAGCGGTACCGATTCTAGAAAATAGTTTACGGCCTCTCTTAGTGCTCCATTCTCCCAGTAAATAAAGGCGACTTTGTTTAAATAAAAGATGGTTTGTTGTAGATTTCCTGCTTGCTTATATCGTTGGGATAGCTCTAGGAACCGATCAATCTCGGTCTGCTTTTCTTGAGGTATAGTAACAATGTTCTGGGCTGTGCATATGCTACTCCCTAGGGCTATTAGAAAAAACAAAAAGAGGTTTAAAAAAAGGGCTCTAATGGTAGTCACCTTTGCAAGTTTAGTTTTTTAAAAAATTACTTAAAAGTAATAAATGTTGTTTACATGTTGCATGTCGTTGCTTAAAAATTGATTTTACTGCGCAAATTTTGACAAGTGGATGTTTTGTTTGTATGGACTGATTTTGTTGTTTAGTAGTATGCAACAGTTTTTTTTCTTTCTGTAGTGATTTTTGTATAGTTGTGTTATCCCCTGTAATTGCAAGTGTTTGTGTGTAGAAGTAGGGTGTTTGCTGAAATGGGAGAATGTGTTATGCTCTTCGGGCTGCGTAACCCTGTTTTGTGTTTATGCTTAAGGGGTAGCTTGTAGCGTTTTTCGCTAGGCGTTTTGACGAATGCGTTTTTGTGTAGAGAAACCACAGCGTTTAGGTTACTATTCTCATGTGTGGTTACTACTTATAATGATGTTTTGTATGCCCGCTAATGTACATGTACGCGTGGTTTATCAATAATTATGTAAAAAGAGCTAGACAGGTTAATGGATTTGAGCCATTTTTGATACTATTGTTAAAGTTTTGCTAATTATTTATCTTTACCAAGATACTATAACCCTCTTTATGAAACGTTCGAACATTCTGTTTTTTGTTGGAGTTTTATTGATATTGGCTCCAGTAAGTGTTTTTGCCCAAGATTTTGAGGTTGCTCCCGTTAACTTGGAGTTTAGCGCAGAACCTGGCGAGAACCAAGTAAAAACTATAAATGTGAGAAATCACAGCAACCAAAAGACTTCGTTTATGGTAGTTCTTTCCGATTACCTCCCAAAAGGTGATGGTGGAAGGGAGTTTTTACCTCCTAACTCAACTAAACGTAGCTGTGCTAATTGGATGAACATTAACCCTAGCTTTTTTGAGCTGAACCCTGGCGAAGAGATGGCGTTACAGGTAGGTATGCTGGTTCCTGGTGAGGAGTTTGGCGCAGCATGGGCAATGCTTTTTATTCAGCCTACGCGCGAGCAGACCAGTTGGAGCGCAGAGGGAACCCTTGGTGCAGGCGTTATGGTTAGCGGAAGAATTGGGGTAACGGTGTCGCAAACCCCAAAATCAAACTCAACAAACTCTGTTAAGGTTACAAGTTTTGCAGAGGATGTAACAGCTAGTACTGGTGGCGATAGGTTGTTTAACTTATCGCTTGATAACTTGGGCGAGCGAATTACTAAGTGCAAAGTGTTTCTAATTGCATCAAACATGATGACTGCTGAGGAGAAGCAATTCCCTCCTATTGAGGTAGAAACATTCCCAAAGGCAACTAGGAACGTACAGCTTACTCTGCCAGTAGGACAGCTACCTGCTGGGAAGTATGCTTTGGCTGCAATTGTTGACTATGGCCCTAAGTACGCGCTAGAGGGAGCCCAAATTGTTATTGATGTTAAAGAGAGCGGTGTAGTACCAACGCCTGATGAGGCCAGTCCGCTTACAGAATAGCTAGCAATTAAGCAATCAGAATAATGCGGAAGGTACTTCTTTTGGGATTCCTAGTTCTAAGCTCCTTAGCTTACGCTCAAACTAATTTTATGATCTCTAAGTATTTCCCCTCTGGGGATATTGCAGAGACTATATGGATTAAGGTGCAGAATAGCGATACCATCTATCACGGTTCTTACACTAGTTACTACCCCGAAGGGCGAGTGATGCAAGAAGGCTTTTACCATGAGGGCAAGCCCGATAGTGTTTGGCTTACTTACCATCGCTTTGGCGCTCGTAAGTCAAAGTTTACCTATAAGAACGGCGTGCGTTCTGGGGAGTTTAAGTTCTGGTACGAAGGGGGTGGGCTTTATCAGTATGGATACTATAGGAACGATTTGCTTAACGGTATTCTTGTAACATATCATCCAAATGGGAAGGTAGATTCTGAATCGAACTATGCGGATGGAGTCCTAGATGGCCCAAGTACAGTGTATAGTAGCGAGGGGGTAATTCGCCTTAAGCTTAGCTATGCTAACGGTTTAGAGGATGGTGCTTGGGAATCGTTTTTTGAAACGGGAGAGGTAAACTACCGAGGCAAAAAGGAAAACGGGAAGTTTGTGGATACATTATATACGTATTACAAGAATGGAACCGTTCAGCGAAAGGCATTTTACTTAAAAGGGGTAATTACAGGTGTTATGACAGGCTATTATCCTGATGGTGCTGTAATGAATACCATGAACTACTTAAACGGTGAAATTACGGGTACCTACTCGGCTTTCTTTCCTGGCGGAGCTATTGCCGAAACGGGGAGCTATAGTAGCAACAAGCGAAATGGCGCTTGGCGAAGTTTTTTTCCTAGTGGATCGCTTAATAGCTATGGGGATTTTGTTAACGATTCCCTTGATGGGTTATGGACTGTTCTTTACGAGAACGGAGCGCTACGGCAAAAGGGGTACTACGTTAGTGGCAATAAGGCTGGAGAGTGGCTGTTTTACAATAGTAAGGGGCAGTTTGTTATGCAAGGCTTTTATTTTAATGGATTGCCAGAGAATATATGGATCATTTATTACCCCAATGGTTCTGTTGCGGGGAGGGTGGCCTTTAAGCGTGGGCGTCAGTTTGGCGCAGCCTATTTGTTTGGTGAAAATGGGGAGCTTACCAAATCAATGAACTTTAAGATTCCAGAGAACTTCTCGAGGTAGATTCTTTTTTGATACGTGCCAAAACGCAAGAGGCTACCTAATTAGGTAGCCTCTTGCGTTTTGTGGATGCTATGGGAATAGCTCCCTATGCGTCAATTTTAGCGTATTTTGCGTGCTTCTCAATAAATTCGCGGCGTGGAGGAACCTCGTCGCCCATTAGCATTGAGAAAATACGGTCGGCTTCGGCAGCGCTGGCAATGGTAACCTGACGCAGAATGCGTGTTTGAGGATTCATGGTAGTATCCCAAAGCTGCTCTGCGTTCATCTCTCCAAGACCTTTGTAGCGCTGAATGTGAACCGAAGAGTCTTTCCCTTTTCCTAGCTCCTCTATTGCGGTTGTACGTTGCTCTTCGCTCCAGCAGTAAACCTGATCTTTACCCTTTTTTACAAGGTAAAGTGGGGGAGTGGCAATGTAAAGGTGCCCTTCCTTAATAATGTTGGTCATGTAGCGGAAGAAGAAGGTCATAATTAGCGTTGCAATGTGGCTTCCGTCCACATCGGCATCGGTCATAATAATGATTTTATGGTAGCGAAGTCCCGATAGGTTTAACGCTTTGCTATCCTCTTCGGTACCAATGCTTACACCTAATGCCGTAAAGATGTTTTTAATCTCCTCGCTTTCGAATATCTTGTGCTGCATGGCCTTTTCCACGTTAAGGATTTTACCTCTAAGTGGCATAATGGCCTGAAAAGCTCTGTCTCTACCCTGTTTTGCTGTTCCACCCGCAGAGTCACCCTCTACAAAGAAAATCTCTGTTTTAGCAGGATCTTTATCGGAGCAGTCGGCTAGTTTGCCAGGAAGCCCCGAGCCTGAAAGCACGGTTTTACGTTGTACTAGTTCCCTTGCTTTGCGAGCTGCATGGCGAGCTTGGGCGGCAAGTATTACCTTTTGAACAATGGTTCTGGCATCCTTTGGGTTCTCTTCAAGGTAGTTTGTTAGCGCATCGCTTACCGCTTGGTCAACGGCTAAGCTAACATCTGAGTTTCCTAGCTTAGTTTTAGTTTGCCCTTCAAACTGTGGTTCGGCTACCTTTACAGAGATAATAGCGGTTAGCCCTTCCCTAAAGTCGTCGCCATTAATATCGAATTTTAGCTTTGTGAGCATTCCCGAATCATCGGCGTACTTTTTAAGGGTTCTGGTAAGTGCACGCCTAAATCCAGTTAGGTGGGTTCCCCCCTCAATGGTGTTGATGTTGTTAACGTATGAGTGGATATTCTCAGAGAAAGAGGAGTTGTACTGCATGGCCACTTCAACGGGAACATCGTTTTTTTCAGCCTCAATATAAATAGGCTTTTCAATAATCATCTCCCTGTTGGCGTCAAGGAAGCCGATAAACTCTTTTAAACCCTCTTCTGAGAGGAATGAGTCGGAGCGGAATTTGCCTCCGTTTCCGTTTTCCTCAAGTTCACGCTCATCGGTGATATTTAGGCGAATGCCCTTGTTAAGGTAAGCAAGCTCCCTAAGCCTTGAGGCTAGAATTTCGTAGCTGTACTCAACCGTTTGGGTGAAGATGCTATTATCGGGTAAAAAGGTTATGGTTGTTCCCGTTTTATCGGTATCTCCTACAACTTCAATGCTCTTTAGTGGCTTGCCTTTGCTGTACTCCTGACGGTATATTTTGCCGTCGCGGTGAATCTCTGCAATGAGCTGAATTGAGAGGGCGTTTACGCAAGACACACCAACCCCGTGCAAACCTCCAGATACCTTGTAACTTCCCTTGTCGAATTTTCCCCCTGCGTGAAGTACTGTCATTACAACTTCAAGGGCAGAGCGATTCTCCTTTTCGTGGAGGTCAACAGGAATACCACGTCCATCGTCGATAACGGTGATGGAGCCGTTGGGGTTGATTATAACATCTATGTTTTGGCAATATCCAGCTAAAGCTTCGTCTATGGAGTTGTCAACAACTTCGTAAACTAGGTGGTGAAGGCCTTTTACTCCTGTGTCGCCAATGTACATTGCAGGCCTCATTCTAACGGCCTCAAGCCCTTCTAGTACCTGAATGTTATCGGCAGAGTACTGCGGTTTCCCATTTGCAGTTAAGTTCTCTTGGTTGCTCATACTTTATTTTTCTAAAACCAATCAATTACCACCCGATCGAAAATCGGTTACGTGGTGATTGATAAATTGTTGATTATCAATAAAAGTGCACTTGAATAGCGCATCCATCAAAGATAGCAAAAAAAATGCAATTTTTGGTTTCTATGTGGGTGTGTTTTTACTAACAAAAAAGCCTGATTAGTAGAGTTTAATCAGGCTTTTTGACGGACGGAATTATACGTTAAAAGGTATAGCTAACTCCTGCCATAATATTGAACCTCTGCATTGGGTAAAGGTAGTAATGTGAATACTTTGATGCCGCTATGTTGTTGATGTCTAGAAATGCACCTAAACGCCTATTGTAGTTGTACTGTAGGCCTATGTTTACATCAACTAATCCGTTTAGCTCTGTGATAGGATTAGCGATGTCGGCAGTTTTCGCAAATCGTTTCCCTTCGGCAATGATATCAAAGTTTACAAGTATTTTATCGCGTAGGTTATACTTAATGGAGAATTGTCCTTCTAGCTCTGGCTTGTGCCAAGGTTTGGCTAGCTCCTTCATTGTAAAGGATTGGTATTGCCCTTTTAGGTAGAAGCTTAGGTTGCTTGATGCCGCAATGGTGAGCTCACCAACAAATTTGGTTTGGGTTATGTTGTCGGTTTCAACATCGAAGCGGTTAAATAGAGGGTTGGTGGGGTCTATGGTGGTGTTTACGTAAAAGTACATGCTATCGGCAATTGCGTAGCTTGCAAAGGCGTTATACGAAACGTTTGCGCTAAAATTACCCTTTACTCCACCGGTTAAATTCATCTTGTGGTTTGTATTGAAAACGTCAATGCCTGGAACTACCCATGGATTCTCATTTAGTATTTTGTCGTATGAGTTCTCCTCTAGTCTGCCCGATATATCAACATAAGGAATTAGATAGTGGCTTATGATATCGTAAGAAAGGTGGGCTATGGGGTAGAAAAAGGTGTTTTTTTGGTACGAATTGGAGTCGTATAGGTATTGCACTCCTGCTTTAACGCGCCATTGCTCTCCAAATAGCCCAATCCAAGGAGAGAACCTAATTATGGTGTTGTTTATGGAGTCTAGCTTCTCGTTTTTTGCTATGTGCTTTATGGCGATATCAACACCCACCTGTTCTGCTTTAAAGAACTTGTTCCCGCTTATATTTAGTCCAACGGAGTTTTGCTGCATGCTAAAGTTATCGGAGAAATACCTGAAATTGGTTGAGAAGGCGTAGTTGTAGTGGGTTGAGTCGGTATGGGTTGAGTGGTACCCTAGTGCCGCGTCTAGCTTATTAACCTTTTGCTTGCTATCCTGATTGTTTAAATCGGCGGTTAGGTTAGCCGTGTCGTACCCATAGTAGGTAAAGCCTTTGTTGTTGTACTCCAAATCGCCCCAAAGAAGCGAACTGCTAAATATTCTTTTGCCAAAAAGATTTATTGCAGTACGGCTATAGTCGGCATCGCTTTTTACCCCATTATCGAGTTTTATTTTCCCAAATGATGATTTGTGCTTTAGCCAGCCACCAAATACGTTGTTGTTGCTTCTAAGCTGGTTAACGTAGAGCTCGGCTAAGGGCGATGTGTGCGTGCCAATTCCCAGTCTTACGTATCCAATGCGGAGCTTACTTTGGGGTTCGGCAACCATTCTGGCTGGGGTAATAGGGTCAACCCTTAAGCCGGGTACAATAGGCCTTGAGGCTATTGCGTAGGTAAACTTTGGAACGATTTTGAGCGTGTCCTGTACCCGTGGCATCTGGTTTAGCTTAAAGGCGTCGGAAATGGTAGGTTCGTAGGGCCTAACAACCTGAACCTGCTTGGTTAGCTTGTCGTCCTGAGCCGATGAGGCAAAGGAACCTAAAACGAAGGCCGTTGCTAGTATGCTTTGTAGTATTGCTGTAGTTGATAATTTCAATTGCATGGCTTTGTGGATTTGTTAACCCGTAGCTTATTCTTTAAACTTAATCTCGATGGTGTCTGTTTTTGTTGCCGCTTGCTTATCCTTTTCAGTTTTTACAAGCTCGTTTAGCTTGCTGGTGGCTTCGTCAATAATACCATCGGTTGTGTTGCTATATCCGTCCAAAACGCTTTGTAGCGTTGCTTTTGCTTGGAAAAAGTCGTCCTTATCGGCGTAGATATCGGCCAGTAGCACAAAGCTTTTGGCGAGCCAGTACTGGTGGGGTGTATTAACCTCGGCAAAGCTAAATACCTCGGCTTCGGCCTTATCCAGGTTGCCTTGCTGGTGCAGTATTTTAACCATTAAGTACCTTGACTCCGACCCTTCAATGGTTTTGGGAGCACGGGCTACCGTAGCGAGCTGGTCAAAAGCCTCGGTTATTTGGGTAAGCGCGATGTAGGATTTTGCCATTTTGAATCGGGCTTCGCGTTCCTGTTCCTCTGCAAGTTTATCGGAGCTAAGAACCTTTGCTGCAGCAAGAACGGCATCGTTGTGGCGGTCAAGCGCAAATGCGGCTCTAAGTTTGCCAATGCGTGCTTCAAGCAGGTTGTTCTTAACCTCGGCCAAATCCTCGAGCATGGTGTACGTTTCAAATGCTTCGGCAAATTTCTTTTGTAGCATGTAAGCTCGCGATGCGTTAAGTAGAGCCTGTTCTGTGAAGGCGTTTTTCTGTTTCTGGATTACAAATATTAGGTTTTGAAGCGCCTTATCGGTCTGTCCCTCGCGTAGCTGGCAATCGGCAAGGTAAAAAGATGCGTTAAGGGTAAAGTTCCCTTTAGGATACTCTGCAAGATAGCTGCTAAACCCAACCGACGATTTGCTGCAGTTTCCTTCCATGTAGAGCTTTTCGGCGGCAATGTAGGTTAGCGAGTCCTTTTCGGCTATGCTGATATTTGCGAAGCTGCCCAATTGCCCTGCGTAGGTAAAGTATGCGTTAACATCGCCTTTATCAACATAAATATTTCTGATTCCAGTAAGGGAGTTCTTGGCTTCGGCTGTTCCGGGGTACTGCTCAACAACCCGCTTGTAAAGCCCCATTGCTGAGTCGGATTGCTCATTATTGTAGGCTATAAGACCTAGCTGAACCAGCGATTTTACGTGGTAGCTGCTCCCCGAGTAGTTGCGAACAATTTGGCTGTAGTACTTGGCGGCATCCTGGGGTTGGTTTAGAATGATGTGGCTTTCGGCTATTTCGAAAAGCGCATCGTCAAGGTAGCTCGACTCTGGGTACTTCTCCAAAAGAGCAATTAGGGTTTCAATTTTTTTCTCAGGGCGCTCAACCAATCCAAACGAGAATGCTTTTTGGAACATGGCATAATCGCCATCAAGAGTGTTTACTGTTATTGCTTTATCGTAGTAGTCAATTGCTACCCAGTAGCGGCGCTGAATAAAGTAGCTGTCGCCCGTTCTGTTGTGCGCATCGCCAAGCATTGGGGTTAGCTCCTTGGCAGTTATATCGGCATACTTGCGGAACCAAACAATGGCGTCGTCGTACTTTTTCTGCTTAAAGTTGGCGTAGCCCAAGTTGTAGTGGGCTATTTTGTACTCAGGTAGCTCAAAAGAACCTGCGGTGAGTATAAACTCATTGTAATCCTTTGCTGCAGCCTCAAAGTTTCCTAAACGGTAGTTTGCTTCTGCCTTCCAGTATAGCGCCTGGGCCATAAGGATTCTGTTGTACTCAGGGAATTTTAGCGAGAGGTCAAACTTCTCAATGGATTCCTGGTAGCTCAGGTTTTGGAATAGCTCAATCCCCCTGAAGAACGCTACCCGTTGATAGGCACCACGGGTATTCGCATCCTTATTCCGAATTTTTTCTAAGGAGATTAATGCATCCTTGTAATTCTTGGTGTTTGAGTAGGCTAGAACAAGGTAGTTATAGGCCTCATCGGTTCTGGGGCTATCGGGGTACTGGTCGATGTACTCCCTAAAGGCATCAATGGCCTCATTGAATGGGGAGTAAAACATCTCGTAGGTTATTTTGGCAAAGTTAAAGAGCGCATCCTCTTTAATTATAGGGTCGTATGTGCTTTTTGATGCCATGCCAAAGGCCTGGCGTGCCTTGTTCTTATCGTTTAGCTTAAGGTAGCAATCGGCAAGATGGTAGTATGCATTTTGGCTAAGGCTATCGTCCTCGGTTGATACTCGTTCAAGGTTTTGAGCGGCTTTCTCAAAGTTGGAGCTACGGTAGTAGGTAAAGCCAATAATGTAGTAGTCGGTTCGCGAAATGGACTGGGCCTTCTCTGTATATTTCTCAAAAAAGGTAATGGCGCTGGGGTAGTTCCTTAAATGGAAGTACGACTCTCCAATAAGCCGAGCAATTTCGGGTGCTCTCTTGGGCGATGCTGACTCAAGTAAATCGGGAGCGTAGTCAACAACCTTTTGGTAATCCTGTTGCAGGTAGTGAATGTGTGTAATGTAGTAGGGCACTAGCGGAGCAAAGGTGTCGTCGTTGCTTAGCTTAGTAAATCCCTTAAGGGCAGTGGCAAAGTTCTTTTGCTCGTAGGCAATGTGAGCGTAGTAATATGTTGCTGGCGATGCGTACTTATTATCGGTGTCCTTAATTTCAAAGAATAGCCGGCTGGCATCATCCTTTTGTCCTAGGCTAAAGTAGCTGTAGCCTAACTTAAAGCTGTGCTCGGGTCTTAAGTCCTTGTGAATGGCGTTTTTATTGGTTTTCTTAAACCAGTAAACCGCATTCTTATAGTCGCGCTCCATGTACCTTAGCTTTCCCATTTGGAAGTAGGCAAGGTCTGCCTTTTGGCTTTCAGGATACTTTGCAATAAATTGGCCAATAAGGTATTCGGCATCGGCGTTGGTTAGCTCAATGGCGCACATGGCGTAGTAGAACTCAGCATCGGCTTTTTGCTGGTTAACATCGGGGCCAAAATCGGCTACAGCTTTTTGAAACAGCTTTTGGGCTGCGCCAAACTTCCCCTTCTCGTAGAGATGAAGCCCTTCCCTGTAGTGTTTGTCAGCCTGAGTGTAAATGCTCGATTCCTGAGCTAAGGCAGTGCCTATAAAAAGGCTCAGCACGATTAATGTGTAGGTTACTCTTTTTTGAAGCATACCGCGGGTTTTCAGTAAAATCGGATAAAAATACAAAATTAATGGACGAAGGGAATAGCCCCTTAGCTCTTTTTCAGATTATTTATGATGCAACTTATGTAGCCATTCTGCTTGCATGCTACGTAGAGGGCTCTGTTCCATTTGTCACTCAAATATACCTTAATTGTTTTCTCTAAAACGGATTCCTTCCCTATTAATTGTAGAAAGTGCATGTACAGTGCACTAAAATGTGAAAAGTGACGTATATTTATTGCTACACCTGTGTGGCCAAGTAAGTATTACATTAAAAATTGTTAGACATGATATCGATTATTCAACGATTTAAATCCCTGTTTGCCATGGAGGGCGCTGGAGTAAAGTTGCAACGAGTATTTGCTTTCAATAGCACTTCCAATACCGATCCGTTTCTACTTCTGGACCATTTTGGCTCCAGCAATCCTGATGATTATTTAGCCGGTTTTCCTTGGCATCCGCATAGGGGGATTGAGACGGTTACCTACATGCTAAAGGGAAAGGTTGAACATGCCGATAGCCTTAAGAATGAGGGTGCCATTGGTGCTGGCGATGTGCAGTGGATGACTGCGGGTAGCGGTATTGTGCATCAGGAAATGCCCAAACCCGTTGATGGGCACATGGAGGGAATACAGCTTTGGCTAAACCTGCCTGCATCGCATAAGATGATGCAACCCCGGTACCGCGAGATTAAGGCGGCGTCAATACCCAAGGTCAATGGTGCAGGCTCTACTGTTGCTGTAATTAGCGGTGAGTATAACGGGGTTAAAGGAAGCGCCGAGGAACTGGTTTTTCCTGTTGAATACTATCACGTTAGCTTGGATGCCGATGCTGTGGTTCAAGTTCCTGTAAAACAGTACAACAAGATTATTGTGTATGTACTTGAGGGTAACGTAAGCATACATGGCTTAAAAGATGCGCTAAGTGGCGGTAATGCTTATGTCTTGAGCGCAGATGAAACTATGGCGTTTAGTGCTGGAAACGATTCTGCTCAATTCATGGTAATGCTATCAAACTCCCTTAATGAGCCAATTGCATGGCGTGGCCCCATTGTAATGAATACCCAAAAGGAGCTTAATGATGCCTTTGAGGAACTGTACCAAGGGACTTTTTTAAAGGATAAGCCAGTGTAATATTTACAATATTGAAGCGTTATTTAAAGGCCTATTCCCTTATTGGAAATGGGCCTTTATAATGATATGAGGAAGAGTCTAATTCAGTATAGATTATAGTAGCATATGAAGGGGAATAGATTCTCTATATTAAAACGGCTTTACAGCTTTAAGTATGCCTTTAATGGTTTGCGAATCCTTTTTAAGGAGGAGCACAACGCTAGGATTCATTTAGTAGCTGCTATTTGCGCAATAGTTTTAGCAGGTGTTTTGAATATCTCTGCTTTAGAGTGGGTTGCCATAGTTTTAGCAATAGGACTCGTAATCTCTCTTGAGGCAGTGAACTCGGCAATCGAAAACTTGGCCGATTATGTTTCTCCCAATTGGAATCATAATATTAAGCGAGTTAAGGATATATCTGCCGCAGGTGTTCTAATTGCTTCCATTGTTGCTTTGGTTACTGGCTTGCTAATTTTTATTCCCAAAATTATTGAACTATGCTAAAGACTTTACGAGAATCTTCGCGTTTGAACGAGACGCTATTCATGGGTGCATTATCCTTGTTTTGCTTTGGTGTTTCAATTTTTCGATATGTATATTCCGATACCAAGGTGTTTTTGTTTCTTAATTGGAACCTTTTTCTTGCCTTTATCCCCTGGGCGTTATCAAGTGTGGTGGTAATTAAACCTTCGTTAAAGAAATCGCGAGGCGTATTGTTCTTTTTGCTTGCAGCATGGTTGCTCTTCTTTCCTAATGCGCCTTATATTCTAACGGATTTGTTTCACCTTAGGCTGCGCTCTTCCATGCCCATTTGGTTTGACCTTATATTGATTCTCTCGTTTGCATGGACTGGTCTCCTTTTTGGATTCTTAAGTTTATTAGATATTGAACGAGTTTTACGCGATTTTGTAAAGCCAGTATATATCCCATTTATTTCTATTTTGCTTTTGTTTACAGGAAGTTTTGGTATTTACGTTGGGCGATTTCTTAGGTGGAATAGTTGGGATATCGTAGCTGAGCCTTTTAAACTATTCTATGATATTGGAGATAGATTTGTAAACCCATTTAACCACCCAAGAACATGGGGGATGACAATCTTTATGGGTATTTTCTTAAGCATAGTTTACTTTTCTTTTAGAATGGTAAAAAGGCGCAATTAGGATTTTGTAAAAATAAAACCGTTACGCTTAAAGAGAATTACTTCCTTTAACGTAACGTTTTTTTACTTGTTAATACTTTTCTTGTGTGGCAGTTTTTTACACCCTCACCCTCTTCAATCTCAAACTATTGGATACTACCGATACTGAGCTTAGCGCCATTGCCGCTCCAGCAATCATGGGGTCAAACTGGTAACCAATTATAGGATAGAGTATTCCTGCCGCAACGGGAATGCCAATAACGTTATAAATAAACGCCCAGAAAAGGTTCTGCTTAACCGTACGCATGGTGCGCTGCGACAGCTTTATGGCTTTTGGCACTAGCGCTAAGTCGGAGTTCATGATGGTAATTTTGGATATATCCATAGCAAGGTCGGAGCCTTTACCCATGGCCATGCTAACATCGGCACGGGCAAGCGCTTGCGAGTCGTTAACACCATCGCCAATCATGGCAACTGTGTGCCCATCGGCTTTTAGCCTTTGTACTATGGAGTCCTTATCGTTTGGCAGTAGCTGTGCGTAGTACTGCTCAATGCCCACTTTCTTGGCAACGGCTTTGGCTGTTTCCGTATTATCGCCGGTGAGCATAATGGGCGTTATGCCCATTGCCTTAAGCTGAGTAATTGCTTGTGGTGTAGTTTCCTTCACTTTATCGGATATGGCAATAACGGCTACAACGGTTTGGTTTGCTGCACAAAGTACCACCGTTTTTCCCTCTTTTTCCCAATTTGATATGCTGCTTTGGTAAGGAGTTGTGCTTATGCCATTATCCTCCATAAGGCTGGGGTTGCCAATGTAGTACTGCTGCTTGTTAATTGCTGCCGATGCACCTTTTCCATGAATGGATTGGAAGTTGGTTACATCAACGCTCTCTCCGTTTTTAAGGTTGATATGCTCCACAATGGCCGCAGCAAGTGGGTGTTCCGAGCGTGATTCTATGGCATGTATAGCCGCTTCGTGTAACGATTTGTTGCTATCGGCATCGGTCCAAAGAATGGTATCAACTTGAGGTTTGCCCTCGGTTAGCGTTCCCGTTTTATCAAAAATAATAGTGTCAACCTTATGCGCTAGCTCAAGGCTTTGGGCATCCTTAATTAGAATTCCTAGTTCGGCTCCGCGCCCAACTCCAACCATAATGGCAGTGGGAGTGGCAAGACCCAGTGCGCAGGGGCACGCAATGGCTAGTACGGTAACCATGGCTAGCAGCCCGTGAATAAAGCCCTGTTCGCCGCCAAGGGCAAGCCATATTATAAACGTTAGTGCCGATATTACCATTACTGCTGGTACAAATATACCAGCAACCTTATCGGCCAGTTTTTGTACGGGGGCTTTGCTATTCTGTGCATCCTCAACCATTTTGATGATACGGCTAAGTACTGTTTCGCTGCCAATTTGCAGCGCTTTAATGGTAAGGCTGCCCTTTTGGTTGGATGTTCCTGCAAAAACCTTTGAACTGGCGCCTTTGGCAATGGGTATGGGTTCACCGGTGATTGTGCTCTCATCAACGTAGCTCTCGCCGTTTGTAACAACACCATCAACAGGAATCCTAGCGCCAGGCTTAACCAGCACAAGGTCGTCGGCTTTAAGTTCAGATATTGGCACATCCACAAAATCGCCATTAACAATTTTGGTTACCGTTGATGGCTGAAGCCCCATGAGCTTGCGAATGGACGATGCGGTTTTGCTCTTGGCGCGCTCCTCGAGCCATTTACCCAGTAGGATAAAGGATATTATTACAGTTGCCGATTCAAAGTAAACGTGTGGGTGCAACCCTCTGCTAATCCAGAATTCAGGGAAAAAAGTATTGAATGCGCTGAAAATAAAGGCTATTGAGGTGCTTAAGGCCACAAGGGTATCCATGTTGGCCATAAGGTGCCGTGCCTGTTTTACTGCATTAACAAAGAATCCGCGGCCAAACCAGAATACAACAGGCGCCGCTAAAACCATAGATATCCAAGGTGAGAGATGCCAGTGCATAAAGCCCATTCCAAGTACAACTACAGGAACCGATAGCAGTGCCGAGTATATTGTGCGTAGCTTATACTGTTTTTCGGAGCGTTCGCGTGCCTCGCTAGCCTCCTTGTTAGGATTGTCGGATTCAATAATAAGGTCGTAGCCAATGGAGCGGATAACCTCCTGTAGCTTTTGCGGTGTAGCCGCTTGTGGGTCATACTGAGCCCAAGCCGTTTGGTTTGCAAAATTTACACCAGCATCGGTAACGCCTTCTACCGATTTTAGCATGGTTTCTACGCTCATTGCGCAACCCGCGCACGACATGCCGGTTACGGGGAATATGGATTTGATTGTGCTGCTCATTGTTTATGCTATTCGAGTATTGATACGTAAGTAGCTTGGCAAAAGTATAAAACTTGCTATGCTGCAGGGGCATCATCAGTTTAAAAAGTAAAAGCAGGGGAGCAGCCCTGCTTTTGGAGAGAAAAATGGACTATTTATTTATAGCTCCTCTGTTTCAACAATTTTTACTTCGTACTTAAGGGTAAGGCATTAAATTATATTTGATCCCAACTTCCACTGCCATTGTTCCTGCGTACAGCTTTTTTCTTTGTTATAAGTAACAGCAAAACCACTTGTTGGTTCAACGTACCCTGTTTTTTGTATAATTATACCATGGCTCCTTCTCCTTGTAGAACCAAGCAAGAGCTTATTGTTTTGCTGGTAGCAGCAATGTTTGTGGGGGGAGTACCCAATGGGTATGTTATGGATATAATTTGTTAGGCTGATTCATGTTTTTTTAGTGCATCAACATAAAAAAGCAATGCTTTGCTGCCTTTTGGGTTAATCAGGAATATAGTTCCGTTTGTCAAAAAAGCATTATTATATGCGATTAGTCAGGAGATATGTCATTATCTGTTTATAGTTTTAATATAAAATGAAGTCGTTATTATATCACAATTCAAAATCATGGTAGAACAAGAAAAAATCCAGAGAACTTTACGCCTTTTACTACTGCTAAGCGGAAGAAAAACATACACAATTTCCGAGTTGGCCGAAATGCTTAGCACCACCAATCGTACAATTTACAGATACTTAGAGACATTTAGGGAGGTAGGATTTCAGGTAGAACGAATTAATGGTAGGTATAGTATTGATAAGGTCTCGCCACGGTACAAGGAGCTAAGCAGCTTGTTGTACTTTTCGCCAGAGGAGGCCTATGTGTTAAGCCGAGCACTAGACATAATTGACGATGGCAACCCAGTAAAGCAGCAGCTTGTAGAGAAGTTGTACTCGTTGTACGAGGCTAGGAATGTGGCGGCAACAATTGTAAAAAAGGCTAATTCAGAAATTGTTACAAATTTGGTAGATGCTATTTCAAGTGGCATGCAGGTAATTCTTAAAGATTACCACTCCTCAAATAGCAATAGCATTGGCGATAGGCTTGTGGAGCCATTTGGCTTTACATACAATTTTCTTTCCGTATGGTGTTACGACCCTGTTTCTGGTTTAAACAAGGTTTTCAAAACATCGCGGGTAGGTTCGGTTATAATTACGGGGAGCAAGTGGTTGCACCAGAAGCATCATAAGATGGGGCATCTGGATCACTTCCGAGTGGCAGGCTACCAAACTCAGAGGGTGTGCATAGAGCTAAATCTTCGTGCAGCAAATCTGTTAAAAGAGGAGTATCCCTTGGCCGAAACCGCCCTTATCCAGAACAACGATGGATCTTATGTTTACGAGGCCGATGTGTCGAATTTTGAAGGGGTTGGTCGTTTTGTATTGGGGTTGCCTCAGGATGTTAAGGTTGTTGGTTCTCAGGATTTTATTGATTTTTTGGCGGAGAAAGTCATGTGGCAGAGCCAATGCGTTAAATCGGCAGCCAAAGTTGATGGTTTTTAGTTGCTGTTTGATAGTTTAGCAAGAATGATATTGTAAGGTGCCATTTTTTTTGATGAGTATTAGTCTGTTGAGTTTCCTCAATAGCTATTTTTACCAAATAAGTTAGGCCCATTTAGTTCCTAATGAGGAGCCCTTTTTTTTTGATGCTTTGCTTTTATTCGTTGTAAAGTTGGGATTAAAGATGAAATCACGCTTTTTTAGCCTTTTAGTAGTAGTACTTTTTTTGGGTGTGCTCCCATTAAATGGGGCTAAAGCAGCATCTTTTGTTTTTTCTTTAGATGAAGGTTCTGTGCAGCAATCGGTGCAAAGCGCAGAGCAGCTAGAAAAAAACGGCGATTACAATCAGGCAGCTAGCGCATACAATCAGGCAGCAACCGCTAGCTGGGAATTGGGGAATCTACGGAATGCCCTGCAGTACTTTGATAAGGCTCTTACTATGACCCTCAAAATAGGGAATAGGAATGGGGCTTATGTTATTCATACCAATATGGGGATGGTTGCCTCCGAGATGGGGGACTATTCCCTTGCGCTATCGCATTTTGATAGTGCTTTGGGTTATGCTAGGCAGCTGAATAGGAAAAATGATGTTTCCGCATCGCTAATTAACTTGGGTAGCGCATATTTTGAAAAGGGAGATTATAAAAAGTCGGTAAGTACATTAAATGAGGCGCTAAACCTTGCCTTGGAGCAGAACGACACCAAGCAGATGCGGAATTGTTACTCCCTTCTGGCCAAGGCCTCGGAAAAGATGGGCGATATACAAAAATCAACAGAGTACTTTAACCTATTTTCGGCTTTAACCAGCAAAATACAAAAGGAAGAGGCGCTGCGCAAGGATCAGCAGGCAAAGCGAATTGTTGACAGTGCTACTGTTCGTGTGCAGGAGGTGCAGCGAGCAAAGGCTGCAACTGAGGTTGCGCTTTTGGAAAAGAGCGTGGAGCTACAGCAGAAGCAGCAGAACCTGGAGGTTGCAGAGCAAATATCTAAAGAGCAGCAAATGCAGATAGACCTGTTGAGCAAGGAGAAAGCGCTTCAGGAAGCAGAGATAAATAGGAATAAGCTGTTGAGGAATATTTATCTTTTGATTATCGTTACTATTCTTGGCTTTTCGGGGCTAATACTCTACAACTATAACATCAAAAGAAAAAACTACAAGATTCTTGCTCAGAAAAACATCGAAATTAATCGCCAAAAGGGGGAAATAGAGCAGCAAGCAGAGCAGCTTGTAGAACTTAATGCGCTTAAGGATAAGCTGTTTTCCATAATTTCTCACGATTTACGTAGCCCTTTGTACTCGTTAATTGGACTACTTAACCTAGCCAAGGAGGGTAATTTAACCGAGGCGGAGTTTCGTTCGTTCCTCTCGGAGCTATCGGTAAATGTTGGGTACAACTCTGCGCTGCTTGAGAATTTGCTAAACTGGTCCAAAACCCAAATGCAGGGCATGGTGGTTAACCCCTGTGAGTTCAACCTTTTTGAGATTGCTGATAGTCAGATGAACTTTTACCATAATAGGGCATCGGATAAAGGGATTGGCATATTGAATAACGTTGAGGATGGGGTTATGGTTTTTGCCGATAAGGACATGATTGAGCTTGTTCTTCGCAACTTGGTAGGTAATGCCATTAAGTTTTGCTCTAAGGGAGATGTAATAACTGTTAATGCGTTACGAAATAGCGGCGTTGTTGTTCTTACTGTAAAGGATACAGGAAGGGGGATTATGCCCGATGATATGGCTAAGCTGTTTGGTAAGCAGATCTTTTCTAAGCGAGGAACCAACGATGAGAAGGGGACGGGACTTGGGCTTATTCTTTGTAAAGATTTTGTAACGCTTAATGGCGGAACAATTTGGGCAGAGAGTGAGTTAGGCAAAGGAAGCTGCTTTTATGTGGCTCTACCCGAATCGTGTGATATTGCAACGGGAAGTGCAGCTAACTCTCCATTGCTATTGAATAGTAAATCCGAGAGTACGCATAATTTGTAACCCTCGGATTTACTTGTGCTTTTAGTACTTGTTTATTGATAAAATATCCTCAGTACCTTTTCTCCGCTTCTCGCGTATATCATCGGTTTGGGGATATCCCAGTGTAATAATTAGCGATACGCGTTTGCTTTTGGGAATGTTAAGAAGCTTCTTTACGTCCTTCTCGTTAAACCAACCTAAAATGCAGGTTCCTAAACCTTCGGCTTTAGCTTGTAGGCAAAGTTGTAGTGCTGCAATTCCAATGTCAATTAGAGGGAACTGCTTATCCTTAAAAACGCTTCCAAAGTTTGAGTTAAAGTTGGCTGGTTCCATTACAATTACAATATGTACTGGAGCCTGCTTGGTGAAATGGTTAATTCCAATAATTTTATTTGATGTGGCATCGGCCAGCTTATTTTTAAGCTCGGTGTCGTTAACCACAATAAACTTCCAGGGTTGGGCATTACATGCCGAAGGAGCAATGCGGCCAGCCTCTATTATGCGCTCAATTTTTTCGGTTTCAACGGGTGTGCTTTTGTATGCCCTAACGCTTTGTCGGCTACGGAGCAATTCTAAAAAATCGGTGGGGTTAACGGTTGGTGTACTCATCGGCAATATCTTGTAAATTGTTAGATTCTAAGGTAATTACACTCTCTGTGCTGTTTTGTGCTGCAAATATCATGGCTTTGGCTACATCGTGGGCTTCTATTCCTTTGTACTTGGCAAGTGAGTCTACAAATATAAAGGAGAATAACTTGAAGAATACCTTTCCAAGCCCTTCGGAAATTCGTGTTTCTTTACGCTTGCCAAGCAGTAGCGATGGGCGAACAATTACTAGGTGTTCAAACCCTATACTGGAAAGTGCTTGTTCCATTTCGCCCTTAACCTTTAGGTAAAAATTATTGCTCTTGGCGTTTGCGCCAATGGAGCTAACTACCACAAAGTTCTTTACCCCATTAGCCTTGGCTGCTTGGGCTATTTTTAGCACAAGGTTGTAGTCAACGGCTCTAAATGCTTTTTGGGAACCCGCTTTTTTCATTGTGGTGCCAATGCAGCAGAACACGCTATCTACGAGTGTGCTGGGGAATGTAATGTGCTCCGCAGATAAGGGAAGTATCTCCAGTTTGCCAAGGGAATTAGGCTCACTTTTCCTTTCAAAGGAAAAAATATGGGCATAGGTTGGGTTCATGTTCAGTTCGCTAATAAGCTTACTTCCAATTAATCCTGTTCCTCCAAAAATGGCTGCACTTTTCATTTCCTCATCATTTTACGATATGTAAAGATAGTATAAATTAGGGGTAATCATTTTTTGCTGATTACCCCTAATATCGATATAAAAGTAGGCTTTGTGTACTTAGTGCTACAAACGGTTAGTACCCCGCAGCATTTCCATCCTTTCTGGATTCCGATGCACCAAAGTAAACGCCCTTTTCTGCATCCCACATTATGGCTTGGTAGCCTCCATAGCCACCTACATCGTATGTAACTTTATGGCCTTTAAGTACAAGGCTTCGAATGGTGTGGTAATCAAATCCCGATTCAAGAAAAACAACACCACCATTGGTCATTCTCTCATCAGTAGGTTCAGAGCTGCCATCGTGCTGAACTCGGGGTGCGTCGCCAGCCTCCTGTAGGTTCATGCCAAAATCAATAAGGTTTACCACAATTTGTGCATGTCCCTGTGGCTGCATGGCTCCACCCATAACGCCAAAGCTAATCCAAGGCTTGCTGTCCTTGGTTATAAATGCAGGAATTATGGTATGGAATGGCCTTTTGCCTGGCTCAAATACATTGGGGTGCCCTTCTTGTAACGAGAACATTTCGCCTCTATCCTGAAGTACAAATCCTAGCCCATCGGGGGTCATTCCAGAGCCCATGCCCCTGTAGTTACTCTGTATAAGCGAAACCATATTGCCATTCTTATCGGCTACCGTTAGATAAATGGTACTGGGAGAGCTAAGTATTCCCGCATCGTAGGATTTTGCCGCACGGTTGGGGTTAATTAGCTTGGCCCTTTCCCTTGCGTACTCTTTTGATATAAGCTCTTGAACAGGGATGTTTGAGAAAGCGGGATCGGCATAGTAACGGGCTCTATCCTCAAACGCCAACTTTTTGGCCTCAATAAATAGATGAAGATACTCTGCACTACCAAAGCCCATGCTTTTAATATCGTACTGTTCAAGGATGTTTAGTATTTGTAGTGCCGCAATACCTTGTCCGTTAGGTGGTAACTCCCAAACGTCGTAACCTCTATAGCTTGTGCTAACAGGGGTAATCCACTCCGATTTGTGCGAGGCCAAATCATTATAGGAGAGAAACCCTCCATTGCGTTTTATGTACGAATCTATTGTTTTGGCAATGCTACCCTTGTAGAACTCGTCGCGCCCCTTTTTGGCTATAGCTTCGTAAGTGTTTGCTAGGTAGGGATTTTTAAATAGCTCTCCTTTTTCAGGTGTTTTGCCGCTGGGCATGTAGGTCTCCTTAAAGTTTTCGTACTGCGAGAGCCTGTACGACGATGAGCGCATGTAGTAGGCAATAAGCTCCGTAACCGGAAATCCTTCGCGGGCATAGCTTATGGCAGGCGATAAAATAGCCTCCATTTTAATGATCCCAAACCGTTTGTGCAGCTCAAACCAGCCATCAACGCAACCAGGAACCGAAACGGGTAGTGGGCCTAGGGCAGGAATGTGCGTAATACCCTGCTCTTTGAAGTACTCAAGGGTTAAAGACTTGGGTGAACGTCCGCTGGCGTTTAGGCCGTAAAGCTGCTGGGTTTTGGCATCCCAAACAATGGCAAACAGGTCGCCACCAATGCCGCAACCAGTGGGCTCAACCAGTCCAAGCATTGCGTTTGCGGCTATTGCAGCATCAACAGCGCTACCTCCCTGTTTAAGAATATCAAGGGCTACTTGAGTAGCAAGGGGCTGGCTTGTTGCTACCATCCCGTGTTTGGCTATAACCTCGGAGCGGGTGGCAAAGTTTAATCCAGTTACCCTGTCCTGAGCCATAGTGTTACCTAGCACAAGGGTAAATAGGAGTAGGCTTAGCGTTATTCTTATCATGGGTTTGGGTTTTGGTTATGAGTATAAGACTTTGTGGTAATGTAAAAGTTTATGCCGACATATAAAAACAAAGGGCTACCCGTGTGGGCAGCCCTTTGGTATTTAGAGGTATAAGTAGATTTAGTATCCAAAAATTTGTTCGCGATTAACCTTTGTAACTGGGCCGTAAAGCTTTTCAATCTCTTCAAAGTTAAAATCGCTCTCCTTACCTAGAATAACATAGGTTTTTGGTTTGCCCTTAACGTATTCTTGTTGGAACTTCTTAATATCAGCAAGAGTGATGTTAGGAATGGTTTGGAAGTAGGTTTTACGAATATCCTCCTTGCTACCCATCTTTTGAGCATCAAGGTAGCTCCAAATTATGTCGAGTTTGGTTATGCGCTCGGTTCTAATATCCGATAGGATAGACTGTTTTGCCAAGTTAAATGCGGTTTCAGATTCTGGCATATCGGTAAAGAGCTCATTAAACGCATTAAATGCATCAATAACCTTATCGTTTTGGGTTGCAATAAAGCTGTTATTCATAAATGGTTTAGCAGGAGTGCTTGGAACGCTGTATGTTGCACGAGCAGTGTATGCCAAGCTGCGTTTCTCTCTCATCTCTTGGAACACAATGGCATTCATACCTCCACCAAAGTAGTTGTTATACATACGAATTGTAGGAACAAGGGCTGCATTGTATAAGCCCCCTTTGGTAACGGTTTGTAGGTACGATTGCTTAGCATCGTAGTCGGTAAATAGTACCCTGTTGCTAGGCGTTTCAAGGGGTTCAAATTTTTTCTCAGCAGGAATATCAAGGGCTTTCTTTGGAACCTTGTGGTACTTGCTTATAGCCTTTTTAAAATCGGCAGCTTTCTCAGGGCCATAGTAAATAACCTTGTGTGGGTAAGAGGTAAACTGCTTAATCTTGCCAATAAGCTCTTCGGCTTTTAGAAACTTTAGCTGCTCCTCTGTAACGATATTGGTAAAAGCCGACTGCTTGCCGTAGGTTGCATAGCTTACCAAGCCTGCAAATACGTTGCGCTGGCTAAGCTTACTATCCTCGCGGCTCTTTAGTATATTGGCAATCATGCTGTTTAGCGCATCCTGATTGGCTTTGCCATCGTTAAGTAACGCTTCGAATAGCTCAATGGCCTTGGGTGCGTTTTCGCTCAATCCCGATAGCATAACGTAGGTCTCATCCTCGCCAGGGTAAACGCTGTAAGAGCAGGCCATTTTGTAAAACTCTTGGCTAACCTCTTCGGCCGATAGCTTTGATGTTCCTATTAGCTGCAGGTATTGCGCTGCAAGGTTAACTGAAGGGTCGCTGTTGCTACCAAATGGAAGGTAGTACACTAGAGTAAAGGTGTTGTTCTCGGTGTTCTGCTGGTACAGAATATCGATATTCTTGTTTAGTGCAAGCTTAGTGATATCCTTATCGTAATCAAGGAAAACGGGATTGATAGGGGTTACCGTATTGGCCTTAATCTTTTTAAGGAAATCAGACTCTGCATTTCGGTTTATGTGGATAGGCGTGATGGCAGGTTTTTGAACCTTAGCAATTTCCTCTGGGTTTCCTTTGCGCTTGTAAACCACTACGTAGTTGTTGTTTAGGTGCTCGTTGGCAAACTTAACAAGGTCGGCTTTAGTAATTTTGCCGTACTCGTTAATTTGGTTAATGGCATCTTTCCACGCAATGTTATTAAGGTAGCTCATGTACATAACCCGTGCACGTCCGTTGCTCGATTCGTACATCTTCATCTCCCTAAGCTTTAGGTTGTTAATAGCAGCCTCAAGCATCCAATTGGGGAATTCACCCTTCTTAAGTAGTTCAATTTGAGACAGTAAAAGGTCTTTTACCTCTTCTAGTGTTTGCTCGTTCTTATTGCGGCCATACAGCTGAAGCACAGAGTAATCAGTAAGCTTCATATTGTATGCCCCTGCACCAAGCGTTAGCTGTTTTTTGTTGATATTTAAGTCGATAAGCCCTGCTTTGCCATTGGCAAGCATCATGGAAAGCATGTCGGCCATAAGCGCCTCGTTGGAGTTAGCACCTTTAAAACGATAAGCTAAAAGTACGTTCTCGGCCTCAAGTCCAGTAACCTCGCTAACAACGGGTTGGGTTATTGGAGTTTCCTTTTCGTACTTAAATTCGGGTAGCTCTTTTGCCTTTAGCTTGCCAAAATGTTGAGCAACTACCTTTATAGCCTCATCGGGGTTAAAATCGCCAGCCATAACAACCGCCATGTTATTGGGGATGTAGTACCTTTGGTAAAACTCCCTAATGTTTTTCATGGATGGATTCTTTAGGTGCTCTGCTTCGCCAAGAACGGTTTGTTGTCCGTAAGGGTGATTAGGCAGCAACGATTTTAGTAGCGCTTCCGAAGCCTTTCTGCCGTCGTTGGTTAGCGACATGTTCTTCTCCTCGTACACGGTTTCCAGTTCGGTGTGGAATAGCCTAAGAACGGGTTGGTTAAAGCGATCCGACTGAATAATAGCCCAATTCTCCAGCTGGTTGCTAGGAATATTCTCAATGTAAACGGTATAGTCGTATGAAGTACCAGCATTGGTTCCTGTAGAACCAATTGCGCTCATAAGCTTATCGTACTCATTGGGAATGGCAAGTTTTGAAGCCTCAAACGAGATGCTATCAATTACATGGTAAATGGCAGCGCGCTTGTCGTTATCGGTTTCAGCCCTGTAAATTTCAAAAAGGGAGTCCACCTTGTTGATAAGAATGCTTTCGCGGTTCCAGTCAAGCGTTCCAAAGTTGGGAGTTCCTTTAAACATCATGTGCTCAAAGTAGTGAGCTAAACCAGTAGTTTCTTTTGGATCGTTTTTGCCCCCTACGCGAACGGCTACGTAGGTTTGAATTCTAGGCTCATCCTTATAAACACTCATGTAAACCTTTAACCCGTTATCGAGGGTGTAAATTCGAGTGTTTAGCGGATCGCCTGCAATAGATTCGTACTTAAACTCTTGTGCAGGTACATTAAAGCTTAGCAGTAGCATTACTGCCGATAAAATGAACCAAAGAGATTTGCTTTTTTTCATTAGAGATTAATTTAGGTTAACAATTAGATTAGATTAATACCTTAGAGAAAGTTTAATGCTATGCGAAAATAACAAAACTTTAGTTTTTAGGTGATTTCCAAAAAAAAGCCCATTTTTACGCTTGTTCATAATAGGCTGTACTCTAGCTACAATCAGATTATAAAACCTCTAAACTATTTGTTTGATAATGAGAACACGACTGCTAATACTAAGCATAGCGCTATTGGGCGCTATGGGCTCGTGCGGTGAGCCTAAAAACACCTTCTCCGATGGAAGCTGGCTAGGTGTTTTAAATATCGATACCGAAGATCCTTCGCTACAGGTTCCATTCAATATGAAGCACTACACCGATGCTAAAGGTGTGGAGCGCGTTGAGGTTATTAATGCAGACGAGGTTATATCTGTTACCGAAATGGGGCGCTTAGGCGATACTATTTTTATGCGGATGCCTGTTTTTACTAGCGAGTTCTACTTTACTGTGCGCAACGATTCCTTAGTTGGCACCTACTATCCTAAGGGTAAATTGCTGGGCAATGGTTACGCATTCTACGGATTAAAGGGCGAGGTTAATCGATTCCCATGGGCTACAGATGCGCCTGTTGGCAATGTAGGAGGGCGTTGGGAAATGGTTGAGAATCCAGGTCAACCCGATTCTTCGGTTATGATTGGCGAGTTTACCCAAAAGGAAGGCGTTGTTACTGGCTCTGTTCTTAGCCCAGGAGGCGATATGCGTTACCTGCAAGGTGTACTATCGGGCAGTAAGTTCATGCTATCGGGTGTTGATGGAGCGCATACTGTAGTGTTTACCGCTACCCTTAGTGAGGATGGACAACTTGTTGATGGCCGTTTTCTGGGAAGCCCCCGTTGGCGGTCAACATGGAAGGCCTCACGAAACGATACCATTACCTTGCCCCAATCTGATGAGCTGGTTAGGGTTAAACTAGGAAGTGAACCCTTTACCTTTGCTCTACCCAACTCAACTGGCGATACCATTTCTCTTAACGACGATGAGTTTAAGGGCAAAGTGGTAATTGTTTCAGCATCGGGTTCGTGGTGCCCAAACTGTATGGACGAAACCCGCTTGTTTGCCGAGTTTTACAATAAGTATAGCGATAAGGGCTTACGTGTAGTAGCGCTTTGCTTTGAGAGTAACGATAGAGAGGCATCTTTTAGATCCATTAATAGATTTAAGGAACAAACAGGTGCAACCTATCCTTTCCTTTACGCAGGCGCAAGGGGCAGAGAGAATAGGGATTCCATTCTCTACGTTTTAGAGGGACAAATGGCTTACCCAACATCAATAATAATTGATAAATCCGGTAAAATACGCTCGGTTCACACTGGTTTTAGCGGGCCAGGCACAGGTGTGCATTACACGGAGTATGTTGACAAAACTACCAAACTAATAGAGGCTCTTTTGGCCGAGTAGAATCTTTGCTATTGACTGATTTGCTTGAAACGATGCTCTATACAGGGCATCGTTTTTTGTTAAAAGCGAAGGGTTAGCTGGGCAAAGTTACCCGCTAACGTTAGGTTTACCCTGCTACTACTCTGCTTGTGCATGCGGGGAACGGCATAGCCAATAATGCTCCCTAAGGCGGCGCCTGCAAGCACATCGGACGGGAAGTGCATGCCAGACTCAATTCTAAGGTAACCCACAAGCGTTGCAGCCGATAGGCTGGAAACCCATATTAGAGTGGAGTATCCGCTTTTGCCATATAAGTCGGTATAAACGGTTGACAGAAACACAGCAGAGCAAAACGCTATTGATGTATGCCCCGATACAAACGATTTTTGTGGGCTTCCCTCGTCAAATAGCTCCTGTTTCTGGGTAAGTGTGAGCGACTGGTTGTACAGGTATGGGCGTTTGCGTTTAAACGTGTTTTTGGTTAGCGCCGTGAACTCCCTGCTAAGGTAAACCGTTTCCATGTATAGAACCGACAGGGTTAAAACCTGTTGCCACTCCTTGTTAAGCAAAGGTTTTAGGCCAAGTGTTACGGGCACAATAAACAGTGCGTTTCGAGCAAAGTCGCTAGTGCTCTCCGCTTTGCTGGAGAATTTTTTTGTAGATATCCTGTCAAAGCCATTTATACTAGAGGCGCTGAGGTCGTATATTTGAGTGGCTGTTAGTGGCAGTGGTTCCTTTATTGCGTAGCGGTTGATTGCAGTAAGCCCAAGTCCAGTAGCAATAATTGGAATTTCCGTTTCTAATTTAAGCTTATAGGGAAATGTTTTCTCTTGCGAAAGAGAATGCTGCGCACAAACAAGTATGGCAATAACGAGTAATAGGGATGTCTTTTTAAGGCAATGGTTCATAGGTGCATGTGCTGCAACTCATGTATTTAAAGCGTGCCGTTTAGTATGTGGCTTGTTAGTAGTACTGCAAAGAATAGCGCTAGAATACTAAAAAGTTGATATTTAACTGATTTTATTGGATGTAGCAGCATTAACATGGCTAATCCTGCTAGAAAAGAAAGTACCCCAAGGTAAAAATTAGGCTCCCCAAACCAGCTGGTGGTTCCCCAAATTAGGGACATAAGGAATATAGCTCCAATGAGTATGGTAAGAATAATGCGCCCCCCCAAATTCATAGTTTGTAGCAAAAACTTACCGTGAGGAAACATCACAATAGGAACATAAAAAAGGATTAGTACTAGCATGCTAGCTTTAAGCCAGTGTAGGGACGATAGAGTTAATACGTTTGATATCATTGAGATAAAAGCAAGGCTTGTTGCTGCAAGGTACAAGCCAAATGCAAGTCTGTTTAACCCCTTCATAATAAAATAGTTTTACAATCATTTTTTACGCTAAAGTAGTTAGGTGCTAACGTATTTGCGCTTAGTGTAGCAGTACCTACTTTTGGTGTGGTTATGCCCAGAAATCAAAATGAAAAAACAATACTAAAGATACTAAATATAAAAGTAAAGTCAATACTTCGCTTTATATCACTCTCTTGTATCGCTAATTCTGATACCAAAAATTAGCACGTCATCAACCTGATCGTTGTCGCCTTTCCACTTGTCAAATGATTCTTTCAGAACCCTATGCTGCTCCTTAACAGGCATCTTATGTATGTTGGTAAGCAGCTCTTTAAATCGCTTCGACATGAATTTGCTATTGCGCTCTCCTCCAAATTGGTCAACAAACCCATCGGAGAAAAGGTAAATCATGTCAATCCCCTTACTGGTTATCGTGTGGTTTGTAAACACGGCCTTTTCCTTAACGTGAATGCCCACAGGCATTTTGTCGCCTTTAATCTCATTAAAAATTCCATTCTGGATGTAGTATAATGGGTTATAGGCTCCAGCAAATTCAATGGTTTGCTCGCAGTAATCAATAACGCAAATGGCAATATCCATTCCGTCCTTGTTATCGCCCTCAGTTCCTTTTTGCGCGAGTGTTGTTTTTATATACTCCCTCAGGGTATTAAGTATCAAAGCGGGTTGGGTTTCCTGGTTGCGAGTAACAATATCGTTTAGAAACGATAGTCCAAGCATGCTCATAAAAGCACCCGGTACGCCATGCCCTGTACAGTCGGCAGCAGCAATTATGGTTTTGCAGCCCTTTTGTGCTGTCCAGTAAAAGTCGCCACTAACAATATCGCGTGGCATAAACAGCACAAAATGTTCTGGCAGCAGCTTGCTTATACTATCCTTCTTGGGCATTGCCGCGGTTTGTATTCGTTTTGCGTAAACAATGCTTTGGGTTATTTCCTCGTTTTGTTTTACGATTTGGTCGCGTTGCAGCTCAATTTCGTCGCGTTGTGTTTCTATCTCCTCCTTTTGTTGAAGTATCTCCTTATTTTGTATTGCCAGCTCATCCTTTTGTAGGTTAAGTTCCTGGTTTTGTTTGACTATGGTGGCAGTGCGTTCCTTTACCTTTTTCTCCAGTAGGTCGCGTTCTATCCTAAGTTGGCGTTCCCTTAGCTTCATAAGTATGAATACGGCAATTGCAATAAATAGAATGCAAAGTGCAATAAACCAGGGTGTTTCCCAAAATTGTGGCTGTATGTAAATTGATAGTGGAATAATGTTGCTCTCGCGCTGTAGCGCATCTCTTGCTCTAACCTTTATGGTGTACTCTCCGGATGGGAGGTAGGGTAGCTCAATGGCTGGGGTGGTGTTCCAGTCGGACCACCGCCTCATAAGCCCCTCTATAATAAACTGGAATTGGGTAGATTGCTCCTTTAGGAAAAATGGTGCCGATACTCTAATGGTTATTGCGCTTTGTTCCTTAGATAGGCTTATATGGTTGGGGTGTAGTAAGGCTCCGTTGTAATCGAGTATCTGTTTAATAAATAGCGGGAGGTTGCTTGCTATATGGCTTTGGGTTGGATTTTGTATTAGTACTATTTGGCTGTTATTACTAACCAGAACCAGCTGCTTGCTGCTGCTGTAAATGGAGGTAATTTTATCAAACAACCCTATCAGGGGTGCTGCATTACCTAACTTCTCATTGGTTGCCGATTTGTGTATCCATCCGTTCTGGGTATGTAGCCAAGCATCTGTTTGTCCTGCAATAATACTGGTTACTGCTTTTTTTGTAATAGAGGTGTCGCGTTTAAAGGTATCGTTATTGGTTAGCTGGTAAATGTCTCCGGTTAGAAGTAGGTAAGCGGTATTCCCGATGTTAAATGCGATAGGTGTGTTGTGCTCAGTTGCTGGAAGCTCATATGACGATATAAAAGGGGGCTTGCCATTATTTGCTTTTACATAGTAAACCTTTGTTTCGGTGGTAATAATTAGGCTCTTATCGTTATGCTCGGCTATCGATTTTATTTGCTCGTTCCCAAAATTGTGGATATGATTAGACTGATACGTGCTAGAAATGGCGTAGAGGCTACTATTGGCAGAAACTATTATGCCGTTACTCTTAGTAATTCTAATTGCGTTAATTTGTGTACTGGGTAGTACCGTTTTTGCTGTGCCCCCCGATACCAAGTAAAGTCCCGTTGATGTTCCTGCAAGTAGCTGGTTGTTAAAAAGTAAAAGGTGAGTGCATTTGCCGTTGAGCGGCTCAATTTTTTTATAAAAATATTCAACAGATTGCAGCTTAAGCACTTTCTTGTGCTGTGCCTTCTCTGGTTTTTCTGTCTTGCTTTGGGTTAGCGCAGCGGGATTTAGGCTGGGGGGTGTGGTATCCTTCTCATTTACAGCTTCCGATGAGGTTATTTTTTGCCACAATCTGCCAAAAAACCGTTTTTTCTTAGCGTTGGGCTGTTCCGTTTCGGTTTGCTTCTCATTTTGGGGTGTTTGTACTGCTGCTGGTTCAGCCGATTTCTCGGTTTTAGGGGTTCTTTTAACGGTAATCTCCTTAAACGTTTTTTGTTCTTCCAAAACAAAAAGTCCTTCACTAGTTCCAACGTAGTAGCTTCCATTACTATTTGTTGCAGATAAGATATAACCAGAAAGCCCCCTTATATGATTTATGGTCTCAATGGGAAGGCTTAAATCTACCCTCGATATACCCATCCCATGAGCTATCCATAAGCCTCCGTTTACATCCTTACCAACGGTTTGTATTTCATCATCGGGTAGGCCTGTTTCGTAGTTTAGTACATGCTTTGTTTTGCCCGTTTTAATGTTTATAACAATGCATCCACCCAGCTGGGTGGAGAGAGCAATGGTTTGCTCATTAATGGCAATTCCTGCTGTAATGATGCTCTCTTTTACAAAATCTTGGTCGCTTATGCCTATCCTTTTAAACTGATTTCCGTTGAACTCAAACAGGTTCCCTTTGCTATCAGCAATAAATACCCCCTGCTGACTAGGGAAAAGTATGTTTACATTATTTAGCTCCTTCGGCATTTTAATGCGCGTTGCCTTAGTGCTTTCAACTTTGTGTATGCTGCTCTGATTGCTAACAATAAAAAGGTTTTTGCCAATATAGAAAGCATCTGTAAGTATTTGGGTACTATCGTTAATGCTATATATGGGCGTTGCTTTAGCCTCGTTGCTAACGTCTATTTCCGATACGGTTTGCGTTCCTATGGCAATAATCTTTTCCTGCGAGTGGATTAGTTTGTGGTAGTAATCGTATGTTGTATCTGTAATAGGCTGTACTGTTTGCGGCTTGCTTGTTTCCCTATTTATAAAGTAGAGCCCTTTTTCTGTGCTAATTATTATGTGCTTATTTATAGCAAATGAGAGCGGGCGTTCCCCTTTAAATACTATATCCCACTGAAAACCGTCAAATGTGTATAGCCCTTTATTGTTAAGCAGGTAAATGGTTCCCTTATCATCCTCAGTAATTTGAAGCGTTCTCCCTTTTATGTTATCGGGTATCTGAAAGTTAGATGTATAGGGTATGCCCTGCTGCGCTTGGGTTGTAACTGGATATACGGTTGCAGTAAAGATGAGTATTAGGAGTAGAACAAAATTCTTAAACCGGTTCATGCTGCGTGTTATTATAATGAAATAGAAGTCCGATAAAGCAGTGTGTAGGGGCTGCTTTATTGGAGCTATAATGTGCTATTCTGCCTTGTAATATTCTGAAAAAAAGATGATTAGAACAAGTAGTCCCTGTTTTTTTATCTGAATTGATTGTAAGTGGTTGATCCTAATTTATTTGAGCGCACTTCCTTTTTTGTGTAAACAAGTTTGGCCTGAGCCAATTTAAAAACTCCTTGTTAAAAATAGGTCAAAGGTTATTGCTTCAGGTATTAGCAAACAAGTAATTATGTTTCAATCAGGTGATAAAGTAGGATTAAAGTTATGCTATCATTGTGTTATTTCTAAAAATGAACTAAGTTTAAAGGTCGAAAAAATTAGAGTCCATGAAGCTTAGATTAAAAATTCGCCAAAAGATCATCCTTTTTGTTTTAACTACTTCAGCATTCCTTTACGTAGTAGCAATTGGGTATATTGTAATGTCGTCGAGGCAGGCCATGCTTGCCGATGCCAACAAGAACGCTATACTAACCGCTCGCGAAGCAGCAAAAGATGTAGAAAGTGGCTTTGAGCGCGACTTAGCGCTTACACGTACGCTAACTCAAGCATTTTCTATTTATCAGAAAATGCCAGTAGAGCAGTGGCAAAAGCTTTTTCTTGAGATGTACTACCCCGTTCTTGATGCTAATCCTCATGTTTATTCAATTTGGGATAGCTGGGAGTTTTACGGCTACGTTCCTGGCTATACAAAGGACTATGGTAGGTTTGTTAATACCGTTTGGCGCGAAGGTGGACAGCTTAAGCATGTTACCGAAACCCGAAGCGTTGATGGCGACCCAAACCTATACGGAGGCTTTAAAAAGGGTGGTGTAGAGAACCTTTGGGAACCATACTTTGATGAGGGGCTAAGAGGTAAAGCCGAAGTAGTGCTAATGACAACAATAAGCTCACCTGTTACCATTAACGGCCGGTATATGGGGCTGGTTGGTTTGGATGTGAGCCTTGAATCCTTGCAGGAATTGGTATCGGGGGTTAAGCCAGTAGAAGGAAGCTACGCATTTATTGTATCCAATAAATCGTTAATTGCAGGGCATTTTGATACAGAGCTTATAAATAAAAACCTTGCCGATATTTGGGCTGCCGATTTTGAAAAGAACCAGATTGGTGAAAAGGTTCAAAAAGGCGAGGAGTTTACCTTTACACGTTTCGACGAAAAGGGGAAGGAGTACCTAGTTATCTTTTCGCCCATTAAGCCTGGTTACATTCCCTCTCCATGGTCTCTAGCGCTTGTTATTCCTGTTGATGTTATTTTGGCCAGTGCAAATCAAAACCTGCTAATCTCATTACTGGTAGGTATTGTAGGGCTACTAATTCTCATTTTTGTTTTAATATTTGTTTCGAACAATGTAACTAAGCCCATCGCAAGCCTAACAAATGTGCTTAATAGGCTATCGAAGGGAGAGATAGACGAGAGCATGGCGATACTAATTGATTCTGGCGACGAGATTGAGCAAATGGGCAAAGCCCTTAATATCTCTATAGAAGGGCTAAGAAATAAAACCCTTTTTGCTAGGGATATTGAGCAAGGTGCACTTGATAGTGAACTGGAGCTTCTTAGCCAATCGGATGTTTTGGGCAAGTCGCTTATTGAGATGCAGCAGAGCCTTAAGCGTGCTAACGAGGAGGAGGCACTACGTAAGCAGGAAGACCTTAAACGCACTTGGGCAAATGAAGGTTTTGCGCTGTTTGCCGATGTGCTTAGACGCAATAATAGCGACCTGCAAATGCTAAGCGATGAGGTTACTCGTAACTTGGTTAAGTACGTAGGAGCTAATCAAGGTGGTATTTTCCTTCTAAACGACGAGGATAAGAACGATGAGCATTTTGAGCTAGTATCTACCTTTGCTTGGGATAGGAAAAAGTTCCTAACTAAGCGAATTGAAAAGGGAGAAGGTCTTGTTGGTGCTTGTGCGCTTGAGCGCGAAACCATATTCATAACCGAGGTTCCCGATGAGTACGTGGAGATAACCTCTGGTTTGGGCAGTGCAAATCCGCGTTGCGTTGTTCTTGTTCCCCTAAAGCATGAGGAGCAGGTGCTGGGTGTTATTGAAATGGCATCGTTCAAGATTTTAGAACCATTTGAAATAGAGTTCCTAGAGAAGGTTGCGGAGAGCATTGCCTCTACAATTCTTGCTGTACGAATTAATGCACGCACCCGTTACCTACTAGAGCAATCGCAGCAGCAGGCAGAGGAGATGGCTGCACAGGAAGAGGAAATGCGCCAGAATATGGAAGAGCTGCAAGCAACCCAGGAAGAGGCTGCACGTAAGGCCTCGGAAATGGAGGAGTTTGTTTCATCCCTTAACTCTTCGGCCTTTGTTATTGAGTACGATATGAATGGCAACATAATATCGGTTAACGATAGCTTCCTGCATAGGGTTGGCGTTGCTCGAGAGCAGCTTGTGGGATCCCATCATACTGCAAACATAGAGATGTCCGAAAAGCAGAAAAAGGAGTACAACCAGTTTTGGGCAACCCTTAAATCTGGATTTAGCCAGAAAATGAAGGTTAAGCATAAGTTTGGCGATAAGGAGCTTGTTTTCCTTGAAACCTACGTTCCAATATCCGACGGCGATGGCCGGGTTTATAAAATTCTGAAATTGGCTTACGATATTGATGAGTTTAAGTAAGAGAGCTTTGTTGTATTGAGGGCTGATTGGGGAGAATGATCTAACAGCTAGTTTATGCAAAGGTAGTTTCTTAAGCTTTTATAGGCAGATTAATAAAACGAGGGTGTCCATTGCTTTTTGGATACCCTCGTTTTATTGGTAAAATGCTAAATTCAAGTTAAATCAACAAAAAAACACTTATCTAAGGCCTTAACTTTATTTGTTTTAATGATTGTCTGCTAAAGACCTAAGCCTATTAATAAAGTTACATCTAACGCTAGAATCATACTTTATAATAAAGATAAATACACATAATCAGCTTATTACAAAAGTTAAGCCCTTAGAATACGTGTGCTTTACAATGATACTAGGCATTTTAGGCATGATAGCGGACAATCATATTGTATTATATTGAATACGAGGCTAGTGTTGGTTAGTGTGTTATTTGAATTGCAATTCCCGCGTAAAACATGGCTCCGTAAACAGGGGCGTACATGAAGGCTGCATCGTCTAAATATTTTTCGTCCTGAACGTACCCAAAAATATTATTGGCTCCTGCGTAAAGTTTTACCCATCCAATTTGCCTTGAAACTCTTGCGTTGAAAAGCATAAACGGATCAGTTTTTTTAATCTTGGCAAGCGAAGGGTTCTCTTCGGCCATATAATCGATGTACATTGAGCCATAGAATGATCCTGCTGCGGTAATTATCCAGTTTTTTGGACGGTATTCAATTTTTACATTCCCGGTAGTTTGCGCAAAACGAGGGATATACTTGCTATCTTTCTCGTAGAGAGTACCTACCCAATCTTCTCGTGAATTTTTATACTCTCCTTGGTTAAAGGTAAAGTCTATACCCGCATCAAGTTGATTGCTGATGTTTGATATGATTGATAGCTCAACTCCCTGAACAAAAGCATCATCAATGTTTTTCCACTGATAATCATAACCTAGTGCAGAAACCTTGGCATCTGCATCTGTAAAGCCAATCTTATTTTTTAAATCTGTGCGGAAAAGGTTAGTGCTAATACGCATCCAATTGCCGTAGTAATCTGCAGATAAGTTGTAGCTTATTGATGTTTCTGGTTTCAGTTCCGATGATTTCCATACGCGTGGCG
>JAFGDZ010000038.1 GCA_016931855.1 Bacteroidales bacterium | reverse complement strand
TGGCTTTAGTGACCCCGACAGGATTCAAACCTGTAACCTTCTGATCCGTAGTCAGATGCTCTATTCAGTTGAGCTACGGAGCCTTTTCCGTTTTGCGAGTGCAAATATAGCGCAAAAAATCTAATAAAAGCAAGGGGTATAAAAAAAAAGCCCCAAAAAACTGGGGCTTTTTTTTATTTCTTCTGATTATTAGTATCAAATTTCATTTTCTTCTCTTTGATACGGGCTTTCTTACCAGTTAGGTTGCGTAGGTAGAAAATACGTGCACGACGAACCTTACCTGCTTTGTTTAGCTCAATTCCATCGATGAATGGTGAGTTTAAAGGAAAAATCCTCTCTACACCAATACCACCTGAAATTTTTCTAACGGTAAAGGTTTCAGTAATACCAGAACCTTTGCGCTGAATAACAACGCCCCTAAAGTTCTGGATACGCTCCTTGTTACCCTCTTTAATTTTGTAACGAACGGTAATGGTATCGCCACTCTTAAACTCAGGGAACATAGGTGTTTCTACTACGAAAGCCTGTTCCGCTACCTTAATCAGATCCATTTCTGTTGTGTTTAATTGATTGTTTATTGCGTGGAATATTACTGGCTCCTATGTCCTAGTAAGAGATTACACACAAATTGGGCACAAAAATAGTTAAAAAAGCATAACCAGCAACCAATTTACGTAAAAAAAGAGCCAAACCAATTGGTTTCCCTTAAGTTATATATTACACGTGTATGTAAAACAACCTTGTGCAAACAGCACATCTTTGCCAATACCCCTTTACTTAAGCATCCAGAGTAACACTCGCAGTAACAATTCTCTAGGGGTAATAGGAACTAGAACCAGCGATGTAAACTTATTCTTAAACCCATGAATGGCCAGTCGCTTGCCCCTCATCATGCTTTTAAAGCCAAACAGGGCTACCTGCTTGGCGTTGGGCAGCCTTGAATCAAAAAAGGCTAACTTATCGCCTCCCGATACTGCGCCAAACTCGCTACTTGTTGGCCCTGGGCAAAGCGTGGTTAGTGTAACTCCCGTTCCGCGCAGCTCTGCCCACAATGCTTGGGAGAATGACAGCACAAATGCCTTGGTTGCAAAGTAAACAGCCCAATTAGGCCCAGGCTGGAAGGCAGCGGTAGAGGCTACATTAAGGATTTTCCCCTCGCCCCTATCAACCATATCTTTCCCAAACAGCTTGGTAAGCGCCACAAGCGATGAGACGTTTAGGTTTATCATTTGCACCTCGTTGGTTAAAGGGATAGAAAAGAAGGGTGCCGCTAGCCCAAACCCAGCATTATTTACTAGGTACTTAACGTTCAATCCATTATTGGCACAGAACTGGTAAACCGCGTTGCTGTTTGATACATCGGAGAGATCGGTTGAGTAAATGCTAACCCGAATATCAAACTCGCGGGTTAGCTCCTCGGAGAGCTTAACAAGAGCCTCCTCCCTACGTGCAACCAAAATAAGGTTAACCCCTTTGCCCGCAAAAAGCCTAGCAAACTCAAGACCTATTCCACTTGATGCGCCCGTAACTAATGCGTACTCCAACATTGATTCCCTTTTTATTGTAAGTATTCCTATTTATTTATCACCTTTGAGGTAAAGGTATTTAATTACCCCACACAATCACAAGCAACTATCATTCAGGATCAATGGAAAGCAGCTCTTTTTTAATTAAGGTTGGATTATCCATAGTAATAGCCGGATTATGGATTAGCACAGCCACAATACTAGCTCAAAAGCTAGGGTCAAAACTAGGCGGCTTAATAGCCAATTTACCATCAACAATTCTTGTATCGGTTCTGTTCATTGCCCTAACTCAGGGGGCTGTATTTGCCGCTGACTCAACCAAGTTTGTTCCAATAGGCATGACCATAGACACCATATTCCTTCTAGTTTTTATTGCAACCGCTAAGCATGGCGTAGCTAAAGCAACTATTCTAAGCTTACTATCGTGGCTTATCCTTGCCGTATTAGCATCGTATATGCCTCCGCTAAGCGCTGCTTTAGGAATACTTTTGTTTGCAGTAACAGTAATTGGAGCCTTTACGGCAACGGAGTACTTTATGAATATACCCTCGCTACCTAGGGAACGGGTAAAACCTACAATGCAGGTAGTGCTAACCAGAGCCATCTTTTCAGGAAGCGTTGTTGGAGCGGCTGTTGTGGTGGGACAATCGGGCAGTGCATTTTGGACTGGAGTAACATCAACCTTTCCTGCGGTTATGCTATCATCAATGGTAATACTCACAGTTACCGCCGGCAAAGCTTTTGCTAGGGCAACGGGTAAGGTTATGCTTGTTTCCTCAACCAACATCGTTGTGTACGGTTTTGCGGTTAGCTGGCTCTACCCCAAAGTAGGAATTGTGTGGGGAACCATCGTCTCATTTGGCCTATCGGCACTTTGGGTGTATATGCTTAGGCCTCTTGTGAATAAAATACGCTAGTTTTTCTGTATAAAGAGGTTTGGAATCCGAATAATAAATTACTTTTAAGTTCTTTTCTAATTAAATGCAGATGAAGGGTTTGACAGCATCCATTGCGAAGCAAATTATAGTTCTACTTTCAGGATTATTGCTGCAATTGCCAACAGCTATAGGTCAATCGGCCAAAATAGACTCTCTTTTAAACAGGCTACATACAGCTCCAACCGACACTGCACTAATTATAGATATTCTAAATAGCCTCAATCCACCACTATTAGGAAGCACCAGGGGGGATTCCCTTATAAGCTCATTTCAGGTACTTGCCCAAAGTAAGAAGCACAAAAAAATTCAGGGGCTAATTGAGCAAACAAAAGGGCGTACATTTCATGCCAAAGGAGAGTTTGAGCAGGCAATACCACGGTTCAATGCCGCACTAAAAACCGCAAGAAGTATTGAGAACTCCACCCTAATTGCAGCAAACCTACAATATATAGCATCATCGTACTTCAACTTAAACAAATCCGACTCTGCCATAGCGTACATTAACGAGGCCATTGGAATAAACAAGCAGCTAAACGATTTAAAACGCCTATCGGTATGCTACAATACGCTAGGTGGAATATATTGGTCCACAGGAAACTACGCCAAAGCCGTAGAAACTTTTTACGAAACCCTACGCATAAAAGAGCAGCAAAAGGATACTATTGGCATGGCCAATATTACGAATAACATTGGGATTGTTTTTGAAACCCAAAACAACACCCAGCAAGCCATAGATTTATACCTAAAAGCGCTGGAACTTTACGAAAAGGCCAATCATTTAAAGGGTATTGGACTAACTAGCAACAACATAGGCATTCTATACAAAAACACAAAGGACTACTCAAAGGCATTAAAATTCCTTAACAAATCACTAGAGATTGATAAAAAGCTAGGCAATAAGAATGAGCTGGGCAAAACGCTTAACAACATAGGAGAGCTCCAACGAGAAATGGGAAACTACCCACAATCGGAGGAGAGCTTGCTTGAAGCATACGCGCTTTTTGAAGAAACCCAAAATATAAATGGAAAAGCAGCAACTTTAATAAACTTAGGAGCCCTAGCTAACAGCAACGCAAACCACACCAAAGCACAAACCCTTTTCAGCAAAGCCTTAACTTTTGCCGAACAGAGCAACAACCCAGAGTGGAAAAAGGAGTGCTATAAGGGCTTGTACACATCCTTTAAAGGGCAAAACAACCAAACGAGTGCGCTTAAATACCATGAACGCTACATGCAGGTGTCAGACTCCTTAAAAAATATTGAAAGCCTTAAGATTCAAGATGAGCTAAAAGTACAGTACGAGTCGGAGAAGAAGGAGCAAGCTATTACGCTTTTGAATCAGCAAAAAGCCCTTGACACACTAAAAATAAGGCGTCAGCATACACTTAACATATTCCTACTAATAGCTAGCGTTTTGCTCATAACAAGTATTAGCATAATCTATATAAGCCTTGTTAATAAACGAAAGCACAACAAGAATCTACTACTAAAAAATGCCGAAATATCTCAGCAAAAAGAGGAAATTGAGACCCAACGCGATTTGCTAGAAGATTTGAATAACGAGTTAGGCCAGCAAAACGAAGAAATTCTAGCACAACGAGATTACATTGAGAACCAGAACAACCGCCTTAAGGAGAGCATTAAATATGCCTTTAGAATTCAAAAGGCGCTCCTCCCCGACCTAAATCTGCTGAAAGGCTTTTTTGCAAACCAGCAAATACTCTTCAAGCCCAAGGATATTGTTAGTGGCGATTTTTACTGGATATATCCACACGGAGAAAGCATCCTGTTTGCAGCAGTTGATTGCACCGGACACGGTGTAGCAGGAGCTTTTATGAGCCTGTTAGCCTACGATATGCTTAAGAATGCAACTATAGCCAAAGGTCTATCCAACCCTGAGGATATTGTGAACTCCATTAATAACGACATTGATAAGAATCTATACATCAACACAGATCCATACGACATTAAGGACGGAATGGACTTAGTGGTGTGCTGTTTCAACCCCAAACTGAGAACATTAGAATACTGTGGAGCCCACAGCTCCTTTGCCGTTATTAGAAGCACAGGAATTGAAACCTACAAAACCGATAGGTACACCATAGGCTCCCGGATTGCAAAGGAAACCCCTTACAAACAGGAGTCGATAAACGTGCTGCCTGGCGACCGGATTGCCTTATTTACCGATGGCTACATTGATCAGATTGATGGGCAGCAAGGAAAGAAAATAGGGATTGCCCAGTTTAGAGGGCTTTTGCAAAAAACAGCATCGCAACCACTACACCAGCAAAAGGAGTTCCTAGAGCATTTCCTTTACGACTGGCGTGGTGATTACGAGCAAATTGACGATGTGCTTGTTTGGCTACTAGAGGTTTAGCCTAAAATTCCCGTGTATATGCATTTGTTCCTACATCGGGATTTGCCGTAAACCCAACCTTCTTAAGGTAGTTAATGTGCTGCTCCGACGAGGTATTGCACACCAGCTTCTTAATTCCCATGCCAGTAAAAACATCGGGATTCTCGGTAAAGATAAACTGTCCCAGTTTTAAGTCTCTATACTCAGGAATTGCAAAATCTACTATTACCTCAACGGTATCGGCACTAAGCTTTTGTCCCATAAAAAGACCCGCAACAGCCATATTCCTAGTAACAAAGAAAAGCATATCGGCCTTATCATCGTCCTTTTTAAAATGGGGAAAAAAACGGGTTATCTCATCGTGGTAAAACGTTATAAATGCCTTTAAATAACCATCGGTAGCATTTACAAGTTGAATACGAAAATACTCCTCTCTATGGTATATTTTATAGAGGTAGTAAACGTTAATAAGCACTATAAACGCGTTCATAAAGCCCACGGGAAGAGCCCCAATAAGGAATCCATAAGTTGAGAACACCGCTGAACCCACTAGGTTCAGCCATCTCAACTTAACAATAGAACTCATTAAAAGTGAGATAGCAACTAACACTGAGGCTAAATAGCCCAGCCACTCGAGTAATGAAATGCCTAGCATAATTTAAATAATTATGTGATTAAAGATTTGCGCGCCGTTGCACAATAAACCAAGGATTCTCAAGATTCTCCTTATTGTAAACCAACCGCTCATTACCATCAACAGAAACTACGCTACACCCAGCCTCCTCTGCAACAGCCTGACCAGCTGCCGTGTCCCATTCTGTAGTTGGGGCAAAGCGAGGGTAAACATCGGCATTCCCCTCTGCTACCATGCAAATTTTAAGTGATGAGCCTCTTGGCTTAAAGTCCACCTTGTGGAACTTACCTCTTAGCAGGGCAATGTACTCCTCTGTCTCCTTTGACATATGCGAGCGGCTACCAACAACTATAAAGCTATCGCGCTCCGTGGCAATAGGGAGCTTTGATGCCGAATGAAGTAGATCCTGAGCAATATAATCGGCCGATACCTCGGGTAAAATTTGCTCAATTAAAAAAGCGCCTTTCCCCTTTACCGAAAAGTATAGGCTCCCGCTAACCGGTACATATACCACACCCATTATTGGATAGCCGTTGTAAACAAGAGCTATGTTAACAGTAAACTCTCCATTGCGCTTTATAAACTCTTTAGTGCCATCAAGTGGATCAACTAGCCAAAAGTACTCCCAGCCTTTACGCTCCTCGTACTGCAAATTACGTCCCTCCTCGCTAAGAACAGGAATACGGGTCTTCATCAAAGAGTTAGATATTTCGGAGTGAGCCTTTCTATCGGCCAGAGTAAGCGGCGTTGAATCTGATTTAAGGTTTACATGAAAATCGTCGGAGTTATAAACGTCCATAATTAATCCCCCTGCCCTAACAGCCGTACTAATTGCAGCCGAAAGCAGGTGCCAAAGCTCCGTATCATTTATCATTATACTTTCTCGTTTAACGTAATTTCCCACAAAATTAAACTTTTCTTTTAAGGAAACTATAGAACGAACACCCACGCCAATTGTTGCCACTCAGCCCCTAATGTATACCCCACTAAAAAAGAGCACACATTTCAACTAGCTTACTGTCCGCATGTTGTAAAACAGCGCCCCTCCTTTACGCTCAAAAAACATTGAAAGAAAAGAGGTTTTACAAATCAACAGGACAAATAAGTAAGGCAAACTATTGTATAACCAGAAAAAAAACGGGAGACCCTTGCATACAAAACATGAATGGTGTAAGTTTACCCGTCACACAAAAATAATTCGAATGAAAGAGATAGGTAACTTACACCCTAAGGAGGTTTGGAAATACTTCCTAGAGATATGCCAAATACCACGCCCTTCCAAAAAGGAAGATAAAATTATTGAATACCTTATCAACTTTGGAAAAAGCCATGGTTTAGAAACCCACCGCGACGAGGCTGGTAACGTTGTAATAAAAAAGAGCGCAACCCCTGGCATGGAGAATCGGCAAGCCGTTGTTCTTCAGAGTCACATGGATATGGTTTGCGAAAAGAACGGCGATGTTGAGCATGATTTTCTTAAAGACCCTATAAAACCCAGAATTGATGGGGAATGGGTAAAGGCAACTGGAACAACACTTGGTGCCGACGATGGAATTGGCATTGCAGCACAACTAGCGCTACTGGTAGCAACAGATATCCCTCACGGCCCAATTGAATGCTTATTCACGGTGGATGAGGAGACTGGATTAACAGGTGCTTTTGAGATGAAGCCGGGCTTTTTCGACTCAAAAATACTCCTTAACCTTGACTCTGAGGATGAAGGGGAACTATTTATCGGCTGCGCTGGTGGCGTAGATACCGTTGCCACCTTTGGTTACGAACAGGAAAAAGTACCTAGTGGATTTACTGCATACAAACTTGTTGTAAAAGGGCTAAAGGGAGGGCACTCTGGCGACGATATCAATAAGGGGCTTGGCAACTCCATAAAAATCATAAACCGCTTCCTGTGGAAAGGTACAAGCAAGTTCGACCTTAGGCTTTCAAACCTCGATGGAGGAAACCTTAGGAACGCTATTCCCCGCGAATCTGTTGCTGTTTTTGTTGTTCACGAGGAGGATAAGGAGAGCGTTGTTGCCGATTTTAATACATTCCATGCCGATGTTAAGAACGAGCTTAGGGACACGGAGCCAAACCTTACCCTAAGCCTTGAGGAGTGCAACATGCCAGAATGGGTTATTGATGAACCAACCCAATACGACATACTAAATGCGCTTTACGCTTGTCCTCATGGAGTAATTGCCATGAGCAGCCAAATCCCTGGCCTTGTAGAAACATCAACAAACCTAGCCTCGGTAAAATTCATACAGGACAACCAGATACTAGTTACAACCAGCCAGCGTAGCTCTGTTGACTCATCTAAAACAGATATTGCCAACATGGTAGAGAGCGTTTTCCGTCTTGCTAACGCTAGCGTAGTTCACTCCGAAGGGTATCCTGGATGGGCACCAAACACCAACTCAGAGATTTTAACCGTAACTAAAAATGCTTACGTAAAGCTATTTAGCGTTGAGCCTATAGTAAGAGCAATCCATGCTGGGCTTGAGTGCGGCCTGTTCCTTGAAAAGTATCCTGAACTAGATATGATCTCCTTTGGCCCAACCATTAGAGGAGCTCACTCTCCCGATGAAAGACTTGACATTGCGTCAAACGTTAAGTTCTGGGATCTCCTACTTGAGGTGCTTAAGAATATTCCTGAGAAGAAGTAATCTGACTCAAACACTTAATTTTACCCCCAATGGAGCTCCACACAGGCTGCTCTTTTGGGGGTTTCCCTTTTATTGGTACGTATGAATATCATTGATTTTATAGCGAACCCAGAGAATCTTTACACGTGGCAAGTTATCTCTATACTTATAATGGCAGGTTTTCTTGTTGGAGTTATTAACACCATTGCCGGAAGCGGAACCGTAATAACATACTCCCTTTTTATGGCAATGGGAATGCCTGCCAACATATCCAATGGCACTATAAGAGTTGGCGTTGTACTTCAAACATTAGCCGCAACGCTAAACTTTAACAAGAAGGGCGTTTTAGACCTAAAAAAAGGCGTGAAAATAGCCATCCCCATAGCCATAGGATCCATTGCTGGGGCTCAAATAGCAGCATCTATAGATACCAAAGTATTTGAGAAACTACTTGCTGTAATAATGCTATTCATGATATTCATTCTGTTCTCTAACCCCACCCGCTGGACCAAAGGCATTAAAGATAAAATTGAGGCTAAGCTTACATGGAAAGAAATGCTTATTTTTCTTGCTATAGGCCTATATGGAGGGTTTACGCATATTGGCGTTGGTATTTTTCTTTTATCGGCATTAGTACTAAAGGCGGGGTACGATTTAGTTAGAGCAAACGCCATTAAGGTGCTAACAGTTCTTATATACAGCCCATTTGCATTGCTAATATTTGTGCTCAACAATCAGGTTGACTACAGAATAGGACTAATATCTGCCATTGGGAACATAGTTGGAGGCATAGTTGGAGCGAGGCTATCAGTTAGCTGGGGAGCCAACTTTACCAGATGGTTCCTAATAATTATAATACTGCTATTCGCATCAAAAATATTTGGCCTTTGGGCATTACTTTAACCAGCAATAAGCAAAATGGGCGGATAAGTTCCACCCATTTTACTATAGTTCAAAGGGCACAAAATCATCCTTACGCACTCCACAAACAGGACAAACCCAGCTATTAGGAATATCCTCAAAAGCAGTACCTGGCGCAATACCATGGTCGGGATCGCCTACCTCTGGATCGTAAACATATCCGCAAACTTTACACTTATACATACTCTAGTTTTTTTTCGAAAATACAGCTTTTAACCCAAATACCCACTTCCTACACCAAATACCTTATAAAAACAAAATTCGCAAATACTCGTATAGATAAGTTCAATACATTACTTATTTACCACATTTTCATACATTAGCATAAATATTTTAACATGAAAAGGTTGCTAATTATAGCGTTGCTAATTGCCCTATCCAGCATTGCAACCGCTCAAAGCAAAAAGAAGCTAAAGGAAAACGCTGTTAAAACCCAAACTGTTTGGAAGCATTCCTTTAAGAATGGAGCCGAAGTTAAGTTTAAAGAGGCAGAGTACGCTTTTGATGAAAAAGGCAGAACTATACTTGAAAAGGAATTTGACGAGCAGGGCTTTGTAATAAGGCACATGGAGTATGTATTTGATGGCGCTGGTAACCTAACCACCGAAACAACATACAACCCCAAAGGGCAAATTATACGCAAAGAGGTAACCCAATACAACGGGAACCTGAAGGTTGAGCGCAAAATTTATGGCCCCGACGGAAAACTAAAAACCCGTAAGGTTTACGAATACACCAAGCATTAAGCAGCGTGAATACTGAGAGTATAATACAAGAACTAGGGTTTCCACCTATCGGATTAAAAGAGGCCGATAGGGCAAAGCTTATGAATAGGGTTGACAAAAAGTACCTAGTTAACGCTAACCTGATTCCCGAAATTCTTAACCAGATAAAGGATCACTACTACATCCTCACCATAAAGGAATGTACCGTACTCCCCTACCATACAGAGTATTTCGACACCGAAAACCGAGACATGTACCTTGCGCACCACAACAAAAGACCGTTAAGGTATAAAATTAGGGTAAGGTCGTACATTGCGTCCCAGCAAACTTTTCTTGAGGTTAAGGTTAAAACCCCCAAAGGGAGAACCAATAAAATGCGAGTTGAGGGAGGATTAGACGGCGCAAACAATAGCACCATCACATCGTTCATTCATGAGAACACGCCCTACTCCGCAGAAGGGCTAAAGCACACACTAACTACCGATTTTAGCAGAATATCACTAATAGGCAGAAGCTACAAGGAGAGGGTAACTATTGATATAAACCTAAGCGTTTCAACCCCTATTGGTTACACACAAAGCCTTCCTAGCCTATGCATTATTGAGGTAAAGCAAGACAAGCGGGAAGAGGAAAGCCCTCTGGTTCATCACTTAAGACAAAATAACTTTAGACCCGCATCCTTTAGCAAGTACGCCATTGGAACGGCGTTACTAGTACCCAGTATCAAAGCTAATAGCTTTAAGGCGATAATTAGAAACGTAAAACGCATAACCCATGCTTAACGATTTACTAACTACCATTATACAGTCCGATGAGCTTAGACTGTTTGGAATAAAGGTGATTAACTCCAACGATTTTATAACCATGATACTACGGTTTACAATAAACCTTGTAATGCTGGTTACAATAGTAAGATACTTGTATTACCCCCAAACACTTAGAAAAGATTATCTTTTCACCTTTTTGCTAATTGGCCTGCTAATATTCTTTATGTGCTTCCTGTTGGCTAGCGTAAAGTTACAGCTAGGGTTTGCACTAGGCTTATTTGCCGTTTTTGGAATTATAAGATACAGAACCAACCCCATACCAATAAAGGAGATGACCTATCTGTTCCTAGTTATTACGGTATCGGTTATAAACGCAATCTCATCAAAAAAGGTTAGCTACGCTGAGCTGCTCTTTGCCAATGCCGCAATACTTATAAGCACCTTTATACTTGAACGACTGATGATGCTTAGGCACCTATCGCACAGGGTGGTTATTTACGAACGGATAGATTTAATTAAGCCCAGCAAAAGGGCTGAGCTTATTGCCGACTTACAGGATAGAACTGGACTAGAAATAAAAAGGGTTGAAATAGGAAAAGTTGATTTCCTAAAGGATATTGCTTGGATTACCATTCACTTCATGAACGACACTTCCAAAGGAATTCCCTCCACAAATGAGCAAGGAAACAAATTTGATGACGATGAAGACTAATAATGCTACCCGTTAAGGAATTTCAACCAGTTCAATGGGGATTTCCATTAACGATTGAAGATCCTTACCCAGACCTTTAATGGTATCGTCATCCTCCTCGTAATACCAGCTAACAGTAATGTCGCTCCCCTTCTTAAAGCACTCATCAAAGAGCTTAAGAATGGTAAAAACAAAACGGTTCGAACCGCTATTTATATACTCTATGCGGAAGCTAACCTTTGTTTGCTTTTCCGGATTCACTAAGTAGTTTTGAAGCCACTGTATTACTGGCTGGTAAAAAGCAAGAGCATCTTCAGGAATCGACCTTCCCGATACTTGCATGTTACCCGGCGCAAAATCAATTTCAGGGGTTTTAGATGTACCCTTAATGTAGAGCCTCGTTAAGTCCATCATAGTAACGAAACTTTTAGAGTTTATAGCTAAAGATAGCGTAAATATTATATAAATAGAATACTATTCTTTAAAACTTTTGTAATTGACAATAACATCACTCCTTGTATTTCCTTTTAAAAGGAAAAGCCAGCAATAATCTTTACATGATACTATTGGCAGATTATCGCTGGCTTTTACGCAACGCGCAAATGGCTACAGCTTTAGCTTCTTTGCAATATCCTTTGGAATGGCGTTTTTATGAACCATAATCGACATGGTTTTGTACAGCACGAAGGGCTCCGAAGCAAAGAAAAATCCGTTGTACTTATCGGTAGTACCCCAGCTATTCTTCACCTTATAGTACTTATTCCCCTTTTGATCCTTGGCTATTCCGACAATCAGCATACCATGATCATCGGTTGTTTGATAGTTATCAAAAGCGTCTTGGCGCATCTCCTGAGTAATTTTCTTCTCGAAACTTGGGCTCTCAAACTTATAAAGCATAGCCTCTTTTTCGCGTGGAGAAAGATCTGTCCATTTTGATTTTTCAGAATCAGACATCTCAGCCACATTAGCCTCAGGAACAACAGCTACTCCGTTCTGGTAAGAGAAGCCCTTCTCGCTAATATCGCTAGCCCAAGCTACAGAGTACCCGTTGTCAATGGCATGGTCAAAAACCTGCGCAAACTCATCCAATGGCAAGTTGTAAACACCACCCCAAGCCCAGTTATCAGGAACCTCTAGCACAAAGTTGCTATAGAACGGATGGTGAGAATAAGAGGTAACATAAACATAGTCGTTAATATTTAGCCCTAGAGACTCGGCATACGACTTAGGAGTATATTCCTTACCATTATACGTGAACGTAGAAGGGCGAACGCCAAGGTAGGCATCAAGAATCCCATCAAAACCCGCTTTCCATGCAGTGGAGAGCTTACGATTAGGGTTCTTAATTACGGCATCAATATAAGCCTTAGTAACAGCATCAAGCTCACCATGAACATGAGCCTCCTCGCCATAGCTCAACCCAGGGTAAGCCTGCTCTGGAACAATACCATACTTTTTAATGGTCTCAATTACATCGTAAAAAGAGCCTCCGCCAGCAAAGTTCATCGATCCCTGTAGCCTAACATACTTCTCTGCTTTACCAGCGTATGTATGGCGCACAATATACATCTCGGAAAGGTCAACGGCAGGTTTCCCCATTCTAAGGAGTTCGGTTTCCAAAAAGGCCACACCCGAAAAGCTCCAGCAGGTTGAAGACCGGTGCTGATTCTCTACATCGGTAGTTTTAACCTCCTTAACCATAGTAAAGGTGTACCCCTGCTCTTTAGGCTCCTGCTCCTGAGCCGTTACTGCTGTTGATGCAGACACGATAAGCGCCAAGGCAACAATGCTTCTTAATCTATTCATATTATCGATTTAGGTTTATAAGAATTTAGGTTTGACTATAGTTCTTTATAAAGGCTTAAAAATCGGAAAGATTTACAGAAAAACAAAGCTGGACAGAACGTTTAAAAACATCTATCCGCTTTAGGGAAAGAGCTAACTGGAGGCAATTAAGCTAATTGCACAGCACAGCAGATACTCATTGCTGCCCTATAAGAGGAGGTTTATAATACACGGCTCTAACTATTTTGCCAAAATCATAGCCCATATAACAAGATTGCGACTATTGGAATAGAACATTTTATTTAATAGCGTTAAACCTTTTTTAAACACATATGTTACTATGCATATATATACATACAACTGAAACCACAAAACAATAATTACATATGGACATTCTTTTCACCCTTGAAGGGAAAAAACAGGTAAAAGCCCACATGGGAAATCACACTGTACTAACGGATCAGCCAGTTATGGCAGGTGGAGATGATGCAGCACCCGCTCCATTCTCTATATTCCTAGCCTCTTTAGGTACTTGTGCGGGTTTTTATGTAAAGGCCTTTTGCGACTCGAGAGGAATATCTGCCGACGGGATTAAGATTACACAGAAGCACAAGTTCAACCCTATGTCGCACCTGATTGAGGATATTGTTATTGATATCCAAGTTCCCGACTCGTTCCCAGAGAAATATAAGGCTGCAATAATTAAAGCAGCCGACCAATGTGCGGTTAAGAAACATTTACAAAATCCGCCATCAATAAGGACTATTGCCACACAGCTATAGTAAATAATGCGTTTAGAGGTTAAAAAAGCGGCTCAATACTGGCCGCTTTTTTATTTTTGTTTAAGTTTGGAATAGAAATTGATAACGGTAGCTATCAAAAATTACATTTTATGCGTTATATATTCCTACTACTAGTAATAACCTTTTGCCCATTTTTACTCCCACTACAGGCTCAGGAAACTAATACTGACAGCCTAAGTACAGAATGGAAAAAAACTTTCTTTAGCGAACAGCTATTAGTTCAGGCCGACTCAGGGAACATTGAAACAGTGGCTTTTTTACTTAAAAATGGAGCCGATCCAAACATCCAAACGTGGGACGGAATAACGCCCCTAATGTATGCAACACAAACAGGGAGGCCGCAACTGGTAACCCTGCTACTACTTAAGGGTGCAAATCCAAATGCAAAACCTGTAGATGGCAACACCGCACTCCACACTGCAACATACCTAAATTTAGATACCATTGCTGAGATTCTGATAAAATACGGAGCAGAAATTGATGCAGCAAACAGCTATAATGTTACTCCGCTACACAACGCAGTTGTTAATGGCTATCCATACTTAACAAGCCTAATGCTTTACTACGGAGCAACCCCTCATACAACAGATATAATGGGCAACTCCACTGTAATGATGGCGGCCTATGTTGGCGCAACAAGTACACTCGATATTTTACTAAAAGAGGGTGTAGATCCCAATATTGCCGACCACAGGGGGTACACTCCCCTTATGGCGGCCGCACAGTTTAATGATACCCTTATTATACAAAAGTTGTTGGAATATGATGCCGATCCGTTTAAGAAGAATGGTTCTGGTAACAACGCGCTCTCCATAGCAATATACCATGGAGCAAGCGATGCGGCCAAGCTACTTATTGAACTAAATGCAGATTCTTTATCAAACGAAAAGAGGAATAACTACTTACAGCTAGCAAAGGAAGCGGGCTTAAATGATATTTACACGGCACTTAAAGAGAAAGGGTACAAAAAATCCATTAAACCCAGAGTATCGCAAATTTCTCCCTATGTTGGGATGCTATTTGGCAATAAAGAGTTCATGTTTGAGGGAGGAATTAGCTTGTTTGAGACCCTATCGAAAACGCATATAACCCTAGGCTATGCAATACGCCCAAGGGCAAGGACTGCTGAGGTATTTCGCAATAACAGAATATATCAACTAAAAGAAAAAAGAAGCATATTTACAGTGGGGATAGAAAAAGAGTTTGGCTCAATCCTCTTAAAAAACGATAAATCCCTGAGTTTACTAGTAGGGCTAAAAGGAGCATATAGCTGGGGCAACTTCAAGGGTACTGCACTAAAAGCCGATTCAAAGTTTATGCTTATACCCTCATTCGGAATTCTATATAGAATAGGAGCTGTAAACACATCTTTTACGGGGGAGTATATCAAGCTTAGAGAAACAAGTAACAATCATCTTAGGGTATCTATTAAACTTGCAGTACCAATACGTATTGGTAAATACAAGATTAAACCCAAACAAATTAAGTGGCTGCAATAATTACACAATGAGAACCAAATACTTACTATATACACTTTGCATAACCTTTCTCCTAGCTGGTTGCGATTTAGAGCTACTAGAGGAAACCGATTGTGCCAATTGCTATGTGGAAAAACCAGTAGATGCTTACGTTGATATTAGCGTAAGCATAAACAGCGAAAACGCTTATGTACCCCTTGAAATTTATTTGGGCGAGTTTGACAAGGAAAACCTAATATACAGAGACACCTCAGAATCATCAACATATACTATTTTACTGGAGATGAACCAAGACTACTCTGTTGTTGCAAAGTACTATAGCAAAGGACGATATGTTTACGTGGTAAACGGCGAAGAACTCCGAACGAAAAAGGACTACGACTCCTGCGACCAAATTTGCTACAAAATTAAGGGCGACAAAATTGATGTAAGAATTAAGGATTGATAAAATGCCCCCTCCGTAAAACCATGAGGGAGCATTTTATAGACTATATGCGCCATGAGGAAAAAAGGTTACTGCAATTACCCCAGATTCTCCTTGAGTTACAACATCGGCATAGCTACTGCTAACTCCAGTTATAATTGATTGAGGTTGCAACCGTTCAGTGCCATTCTTGGACATGAGAAAAGGCTTCCTGTAATGGAACATAAGTTCCACATTCCCAGTTGGAATAACCCGCTCGCTTACCGCACCATCGTTCAAATCGGACTCCAAAACCCAGTAGTACTTAATGTACTGAGCCAAAAAGCCTGATGGTTTTACAATCTCTATGCGCATTGAGTCTATTGCTATATTCCAACAATTAGAATCTCGGTACGCCTATTCTCTGCACGCCCCTCTTCCGTTTCGTTTGACGACATTGGTTGCAGCTCCCCATACCCCTTCCATGTAATTCGACCCACATCAATCCCTTTACCAATAAGATATTGGGCAACAGAGCTAGCGCGCTTCTCGGAGAGCTGCTGATTATAGCTATCGGAGCCAACATTGTCGGTATGTCCACCTACCTCAATTCTAACCAAAGGGTTAACGCGTAGCAGCTCTACCAACCTATTCAGCTCAACTGCCGACTCAGAGAGCAGCTCGTACGAATCGGTTTGAAAGAAAATATTGCGCATAACCAGCACTTGTCCCACCGCAAAGGGTTTAAGGTAAATGTTCTTTCTAAATGGTTTATCGATAGAGTGAACGCCCTGCAAGCTAAAATTTTCCGAGTGGTACAAATACCCTTCGGCTGAAGCAAATAGCCCGTAGTTCCTATTAGATGGGATGCAAACCATATACTCCCCCCGAGCATCGGCATTGGTATGCATTATAACCTCATTGCGCTCTAGGTCTATTAGCTGAAAGTTAGCAGGAACGGCTCTACCATTGCTCTCGTCGAGGATAGTACCCGTAATGTATGACGATGGAATGGGTCTTACCTCTGGGTAAAGAGCAAAAGTGTATATATCGCGCCCAGTATCGGTGTTCCTATCCGATGAATAGTACGCCGTGGTTCCGCGCGCATTTACTATTAGGCCATCCTCATCGCGATAAGTATTAATAGGGTAACCAAGGTTAGCTGGTACGCTCCAGGTTGTATCGCTCTGCTTACGGGTTACAAAAAGATCGAGCCCACCCATCCCTACATGCCCATTGGAGGCAAAGTAAAGGGTTTGGTTATCGAAATGAATAAACGGCGACTGCTCATCGCCACTTGAATTTATGGTTGCCCCCAAATTGGTAGGTATTCCCCAAGAACCATCGAGTTGCTTGGCCGATCGCCAAATATCGTAGCCACCAAATCCTCCTGGGCGTGTACTCACAAAGTAGAGATGATTACCATCGGGCGAAATGGATGGTTGCTTATCGGAGTACCTATCGGCATTAAGCTTACCAGGAACAGTGCGCGGGTTTCCCCAGCTACCATCGGGTAGCCTATCGGCCACATAGATATTGCAAACGCCACGACAAACGGTATAAAACATATGATTTCCACCTGCAGCAATGGATTGAGCCCCCTCGTTGCTGTCCGTATTTATTGGCGCACCAATATTACGCGCTATTCCCCACAAGCCACTAGTATCTCGTTGAGAGATAAAGAAATCTTCCTGTCCGTACCTATAAATATCGGTTGCCGATGAATCCTTAGGAAGGTTAACTGTTATTACCAACGTGTTCTCGTCGGCCGACAGGCTAGGCCAGTACTCATTAAGCGGCGTATTCACGTTACTTCCAAGGCTAATGGGGTTAAACGGCACAGGATTCTCAAAGGCCTTTACCGCAAACTGGCAGGTAGCAATGCTTTTATTCGCTTTTTCGCGTAAGTTGGGACGAATATTAGGATATGAAATAAACCTAGTTAAATGCTCCAGAGCTCTTTGGTATCGACCTAAAAAAAGGTTGAGATTGCCTACATTCAGATAGATATTTGGAAAGAAATCGGGATTGATGGCAATGGCCTTTTCCGATACTTCAATAGCCTGCTCATACCTTCTGGTTTCTTGGTAAACTTGAGCCATGAGCAGATAAGCCTCAATAAAGCTTTTATCCTTATCAACGGCTAGTTCAAGTTCCTTCTCGGCAGTATCGTACTCATACTTATCGTATGCCTTAATAGCCGACTGGTAAAGGGCAATTGCCTTTTTATTTTTGGTTGATAGCTTAGGTTGTGCCTGACCAATTACAGACAACAGCATTAGTAGTAGTAAGGAGGCTATTTGTTTAGGCATAGCTAGGCAGTTTAGACTATTGGTGGTAAGTAAAACTAGCTACCAGCACATGTTGGCAACCAGCTTTAGCAAAGATACAATTTATAATGCCCAAAAGGGTTAAATCAACCTAAACCAAAATGCTATTTCACCTTTACAACTAAGGTATTCGCATGTACTTATGAGCCTGAATGGAGATGCGCCACTGAGGGTTCTGTAGAATAAACTCAATAATAAGCGGAGTAATCTCATTTACACAGCTCCATTCTGGTTGCAGAAACAGGTGGCACCCCGCTTTTACTCTAAGGGCGTTTTCGGCAGCCCACTCAAGATCAACGGGTGATGCCACAACAACCTTAAGCTCATCGGCCTTCATGTAAATATCATCAACAGGTGGCTGCTGTTTTTTGGGTGATAGGCAAATCCAGTCCCACTGACCAGTAAGACTGTATGCCCCAGATGTTTCCACAAAAGTTTGTACACCCTTCTCTTTTAGCTTAGCGCAAATATAATCGAGCGGATAAAGCCCAGGCTCGCCACCAGTAACCACAACTGCTTTTGCAGGAGTTTGGGCTGCACGGGAAACAATATCGGCAACCGCAACAGGCGGATAATCACCAGGATTCCAACTCATGGGTGAATCGCACCAGCTACAAGCCAAATCACATCCCCCCACGCGAATAAAGTAGGCCGCACGCCCCATTTGAAAACCTTCGCCTTGCAACGAGTAAAACTCCTCTACAAGAGGGAGGAAACGCCCCCCCTCTAGCTCCTCTCCAAAAAATTTACTTCTCACTTTTACTACTCAAGATTAAACTCTGACGAGCCAAACATGTACTGGTAATCGCGCTTCTTAGCCTCCTCAACCCAATTGGCGGGAACAATAGACCAGTTATTCAACGGTTTAGGATTGATAACCTCTCGCACCTCAATCCACTTCATTAGGTAGTAGCGTAGGTCTAGCTCTGTTGAGCCTATTAACCTCTCCGTTACCTGCTCTGGGGTTAAACCCGCACCCTTTGCAAAAAGATGACCGCCTCCCCCATTTCCACGATAGGAGTTTAGCGCAACAACATACAACTTGTTTAGGTCGAAGGCAGAACCATCGGCCATAGATTTAATGCTGATTCGCTCACCAACAGGTTTGCTCACATCAACAGTATAATTAATACCAGCAGCAGAGTCGAACCCATAGTAAGAGTTTAGCAACGATGCCCGGTTATCGCGCTGCAAAAGAAGTTCGCCATTGGGCTTATACTTAAACAGAATTAGGTCATCCTTGGGACTAGACATGGTATTAAGCCAAAGTGAGTAGGAGAACTCAAGATAGTCCTTAATCTCCTTACCCGTAAGCTTCATGGTATAAAGAAGATTTTCATACTTGTAAAGCTTAAACATATCGCGAACATAAACCATACCTGTAGGTATGGTAACGTCGAAGGATAGCGGAGCAGCAAACGAAATATCGGCACCCGATACCGCCATTTGAACATTATGAATAAGATCGACAAATGCCGACGAGCCAAAGTAAGCGTCGCGAGTGGTTGCGCTGGTGTTAAATCGGCCTATAGGTCTATCAACAAACTCATTTACGCTATTGTAAAAATCGGCAAAGGTTGAAACAAACTCGGTATCGGGAACAAAAGAGCGGGTTTCCACCAGTTTTCCAGCAACCCTTTTACCAATCATATTCCCCTTATCATCAAAGGAAATAGTGATTTTAGCTTCGGCAATTAGCTTTGCTGCCGACATTGGATCAAGTACAAGAACGGAGTCACCAGCAACGTTAGCAAACTTTTTGTTCATCCTATCGTGGTCGTGACCAATAAAAATAACATCGAAGCCGGGTACCTGTTGCGCTACTAGCACCGATGCATTCTCGTTTAGCGGCTTTTCGGGGCTCTGATCGCCATAGTACGGATTGTGCCCCGAGTGGAAAAGACCAATAATAACGTGAGGTTTCTCTTCCTTTTTAATAACCTCTACCCAGTAACGGGCAGACTCAATCATATCGGTAAACTGCATGCCTGCCCACAAGTTTTTGGGTAGCCAATTGGGTATTCCAGGAGTGGTTAAACCAAGAACTGCAATGCGAACCCCCTGACGCTCCTCTATGGTATATGGCTTAAACCAAGGTTTACCCGTTTCCTCGTTAACAATATTTGCCCCAAGCCAAGGGAAGCTGTACTGAGCACGCACCTTATTATACACTGTAGGCCCAGCCTCAATATCGTGATTCCCAACCGAGGCTGCATTGTAACCCATAAAGTTGAGAATTGATGGCACTATGTTCTGGTTTACCGTATCGATAAAGTTTGAGTAGTAAACAGCGGGTTGCCCCTGGAGTATATCGCCATTATCCAGCAGTACAAGGCTTTGGTTTGTATTTGCCCGCTCCTGCTTTACATAAGTGTAAACCTGAGCCAAGCTATGATCCGTTGGCCTGTTATTTATAAAATCGAAGGGGAATAGAGCCCCGTGTACATCGCTAGTTGAAAGCACTTTTACTGTTACGGTTTGCTGTGCAAACAGTGTAACCGATACACCTACGAGTAACAGAAATAAAGATATGCGCCGGAAAAAAGAGATCATATTGGTGTTGTGTTTGTTGGTGCAAAAATAGCACAAATGGTTAGACGTGAAAAGTAATTTAGCTTGGTATAGTAAAGTAGTACTTAAAACAAAAAGTTTGCCTCTTAGTGCAAAGAGGCAAACTTTTTTACGTTAAACTAGCCTGTATAGGAAATGTAACCCTATAGTCTATAACCCCAAGCGACTACTTAGACCTATTTGGTGCAGCAGGAATTGGAGGTAATGGTTTTCTATTTTTAAGCTGATCAAGAGCAACTTCAATAGCTTTATTTAGCTGATCGTCTATGCCCATATACTCGCGGTAAGGGTCGTTATCCACACGAATATCGGGATCTACACCATACCCCTCAATAATCCAATCGCCAGAATCAAGTCCATAACTGGTGAATTCGGGCTTACGCAAATCGCCACCATCAACAAATGGTAACGAGCCGCTTATACCCACAATGCCTCCCCATGTTCTAACCCCAATAATTGGCCCTAGCTTAAGCTGACGGAAACCGTATGGGAACAAGTCGCCGTCGGATGCCGAGTAGTTATTAATAAGCAGCACCTTGGGACCTATGTGGGTTTGTGCAGGGATAGGCGACGACAGATTGCTTCCGCGACGCATATTTGCCCTATAGGGCTCGCGTGCCAAACGTTCTAGCAACATTGGCGATACGTTTCCACCACCATTACCCCTATCATCAATAACCAATGCCTTTTTCTGAAGCTGAGGATAGAAATGCTTTACAAACTCGTTTAGCCCATCAACGCCCATATCGGGAATATGAATGTAGCCAACCTCGCCATTTGTGGCATCGTTCACCTTTTTAATGTTGCCCTGTACCCAGCGGTAGTAGTATAGCTGCGATTCGTCGGCAATAGGTTCTACAAGCACCTTACGTGCACCTGCCAAATCGGGCTTGCTGTTTACTAGCAGCTCCACAGTTTGATTTGCTTTTCCTATTAGCTGCTGGTAAATATCGGCAGTAGCACTTAGGTTTTGCCCATCAACTGCAAGAATATAATCGCCAACGGCAATATTTGCGCCAACCACTTGAAGAGGGCTACGTAGGGTTTTGCTCCACGATGCTCCCTGAAGAATATCGTCTATTCTAAAGTAGCCATTCTGCTGCTTGCTAAGCTTAGCACCCAGTAAGCCTACATTAATGCGCTCTGGCCTTGGCATATCGCCACTATTAACGTAAGCATGCCCTACGTTTAGCTCACCAATAAGCTCACCAATAATATAGGTTAAATCGGCACGATGCTTAACGTATGGTAAAAGCACGCTATACTTGGCGTGCATAGCCTTCCAATCTACCCCATGCATATTCTCCACATAGAAGAAATCGCGCATTTGGCGCCAGCTCTCATCGTATATTTGCTTCCACTCCATTGAGTAATCAACCCAAACCTTCATGTTTGACAGGTCAATTGGCTTATCTAGGCTAACTTTTGATGAGGGTAAATCCACAACAGCATAGCTTCTACCCTTTGCCACTAGCATCTTTTTACCCGAGGCCGATATGCGGAAACGCAACCCTTCGCCCAGCTCAGCTTCGGATTTCTTGTTCAAATCGTAAACCTTAGCCACACTCTTACGCTGCTCTGGTATAAATTGAGAAAAATACACCTTGCCATCAACACAAGCGTAGTTTCCGTAGTAAGCCACATCAACAGGAAGGGCAATAATTCTATCGGCAATACCATCAACATCAATCTTAACAATAGCTGTTTCTGGTTTTGCAGCAGGAGCGTCGGCCTTACCCTTTTTGTCGGATTTGGCCTGAGGTGCAGTGGCTTTTGCCTCATCAACCTTTACCTCGTTATTCTCTAATGCAAAGGGAGAAGGGGTATCCTTTGAAAGCAGTACCATGTACAAACGGCTCATGGCTTGGTAAGCATGGTTCCACTCGGTTTGGCTATAAATTGGGTCGAAATCGCGATCCGATTCGAAAACAAGATATTTGCCATCGTTTGAGAAAACGGGACCCGATGAGGAGTACCAGTAGTTGGTTACTGCATGCTTAGCCTTAGTATCAACATTATATAAGTAGATAACGGAAACGCGATTCTCATCATTAGCCGAGAAGGTAATCCACTTGCTATCGGGTGACCAGTCGAAGCTGTAAATCAGCCCAAACTCGCCTTTCTCCACAAGGGTAACTTTACGGGAATCGATATCAACATACTGAAGGCGACCAGCGCGATCGGTCCATAGCACCTTTTTGCTATCGGGCGACCACTGTATGCCATACTTATAGGTATCGGCACCAGAGGTTAGCTGAATGGGTTTATCGGAGCCATCCTGAGCCTGCATGTAAATTTCGTACTCGCCACTCATATCCGACAGGTAAGCAATATACTTCCCGTTTGGCGACCAGGTGGCAGAGCGGTCGTGCGCCCATGCCGATGCTGTGATATTGCGAGTGATACCCTTAGAGCTAGGCAAGGTAAACACATCGCCACGGGCAGAGAAAACTACACGCTCGCCATCGGGCGAAAGGTCGTATGAGAAGATACGCTTAGCTGCATCAACCCACTCGGGACGAGCAAAGCTATTATCGTCGGCAATTTTAATATCAATCTTAGACAGCTTACGCGAGGCAGCGTCGAACCTATAGATAAATCCACCATTCTCAAAAACAATGGTGCTGCCGTTAAACGATGGGAACTTAATATCGTACTCGGTAAAATCGGTAACCTTTTCAACCGCACCAGAGGCTACGTTGTACGCAAACAGGTTCATGGTTCTGTCCCTGTCGGATATAAAGAAAATCTCGTTACCAATCCACATGGGCATAATGTCCTGTGCGGGGTTCTCGAATATTTGCTTCACCTGTTTCGATACCGAATCAAAAATCCAAATATCATCGGCCATCCCCCCTTTGTAGTACTTCCATGTTCTAAACTCGCGGAAAACCCGATTAAATGCAAACTGCTTTCCATCAGGCGAATAAGAGCAGAAACCGCCAGTAATAAGCGGTAGCTCCTCCGACAATCCACCGTCAACGGAAACCTTAAACAGCTGACCCACAAAATCGTTGAAAGTTTGCTTGCGAGAACGGAAAATAACCGATTTGCTATCGGGAGTCCAAGCCATAACAATGTTGTTTGGTCCCATACGATCAGATACATCATCGCGCCCAAGAGTAGCCGTAGTGGTTAATCGTTTGGGCATTCCGCCTTCGGCCGGAATGGTAAATACCTCTGTGTTCCCATCGTACTGACCAGTAAAGGCAATGGTTTTGCCATCGGGCGAGAACTTAGCAAACATCTCAAAACCATTGTGGGTTGTGAGCTTACGAGCCATTCCGCCAGCAAGTGGAACAGAGTATAAATCTCCAGCATAGGTGAACGCTACGCTATTGGCGCTAACCGTGGGAAATCGGAGCAAGCGAGCCTCTTGTGCCTGTACAAAAACCGCACAGGACAGTAGCAAGATAGCTGCAAGCATTACCCTTGACAACTTTTTCATACGTTGATTTTTTATTAGGTTAATTACGGGGAAACTACGTTACAGAATATGTGATATGACTAAGTACAACGCGGGAAGTTTAATTCTAAAGAGTAACGAGAGACTGGTTACAAGTGACCATCAATAGAGCGGTTAACCCGCAAGTACCTCCCACGTATAATCGTTTGGTACACATTTTTTCCTAATCAGTGCAATTTAACATAAAAAGCTCCTTTGTTTAAAGCATTATTGGATATAGTTTTGTAGAAACTACTTGTAACACGTAGCAAAAAACGACTTTTACATAATTACTATGCATATTAAGAGGTTTATTGCGCTAAGCGCATCGATAATAAGTTTCCTTTCCGCTTCGGCATCAACACATAATCCCCTAATTAGCAATACCGATTCAACCAGATCGACCCAATGGGTTGACTCCGTTTTTGCAAAGCTAACCCTACGCGAAAGGGTTGCCCAGCTATTTATGGTTGCAGGTTACACCAATAAAGACAAAGCCCATACCGATGAGCTAACAAACTTTGTAACCAAGGAGGGCGTTGGTGGAATAATCTTTTTTCAGGGAGGCCCAGTAAGGCAGGTAATCCTTACCAATAAGCTACAACAAAGCGCTAAGGTTCCGCTACTTATATCCATGGATGCAGAGTGGGGCCCAGGTATGCGCTTGGATAGCACTTTCTCCTACCCTCGCCAAATGATGCTTGGCGCAATAAACGACAACAGCCTTATTTACCAAATGGGGGCTGATATTGCCCGCCAACTTAAGCGATTAGGCGTACACGTTAACTTTGCTCCTGTTATTGATATAAACTCAAATCCGCAAAACCCAGTAATTAACACCCGTGCTTTTGGGGAGAACCGTGAGCAAACAGTAGAAAAAGGGCTGGCCTACATGGCTGGAATGCAGGATAACGGCGTACTTGCCTGCGCCAAGCACTTCCCTGGGCATGGCGACACCGATGCCGATTCGCATTTTACCCTACCCCTGCTAAACCACTCAAAGGAACGATTGGATAGCGTTGAGCTGTACCCATTCCGTGAACTTATTAAGGGTGGCGTTTCTGGCGTTATGGTTTCGCACCTAAACATACCCGCACTTGAAAAAACGCAGGATTTAGCAGCAAGCCTATCGTACGGAATAGTACAGAAACTACTAGTTGACACCATGGGCTTCAACGGCCTTATTTACACCGATGCGCTGAATATGAAGGGCGTATCGGAACACTATAAACCCATAAAGCTTAACCTTATGGCGTTGGAAGCAGGCAACGATGTTCTTGTTTTCCCCGAAAAGGTGAAAGAATCCATTGACGCCATTGTTGCAGCCGTTGAAAAAGGAGATTTTCCTGAATCGGAGATAAACCGACGCTGCAAAAAGGTGCTTTACGCAAAGTACATGGTAGGGCTAAATCACTTTAAGCCAATTGACACACAAAATTTGGTTAGCGATTTAAACCAACCATCGTCGCTGCTTCTTAAGCGCACCATTACCGAAAAGGCACTAACCATTATCAATAATAACAATGCACTGCCCATAAAAAGGCTCGATACGCTCAACATTGCTTACCTTGAGGTTGGCTACGATAAGGGTAATCCATTCCGTGAGCAAATGGAGCTATACGCACCAATCAATACATATAGCATTAACCCCGACGCACCTATTGAGGAGTTCGATAGCCTACTCGTTTCGCTAAAATCATTCAATCTTATTATTGTTGGGCTTCACTCACTGGACAATCGCTACTCAAAAAACTTTGGCATAAGCCCCAAACTAGCCACCTTTTTATTTGACCTATCGTACCAAAAACGGATGATTGTTTCGCTATTCGGTACGCCATACGCCCTTTCTAAGCTATTTAACACGAGAGCCATTGAGGGCATTATAGTATCATACGACAACAGTGCGCTTACTCAGGAGCTAACCGCACAGCTAATTTTTGGAGGAACAACCAATGCCGGCAGCTTACCTGTAACAGCAGCAACTCCCTACTCGGCTGGAATAGGAAACCAAATAACCAAGCAAACAAGATTAAAATACACAATACCAGAGGAGCTGGGCATTAGCTCAAATAAATTCGATGTACTTGATTCCATTGCAAATGAGGCCATTGCAAAAATGGCAACACCTGGCATGCAGATTCTTGTTGCTAAAGATGGTAAGGTAATATACAACAAAGCCTTTGGGGGATATACCTACACAAGCAACATACCTGTTGATACCCGAACGCTATACGACATAGCTTCGGTTACAAAAATAGCAGCAACGCTTCCTGTTATTATGAAGTTTACAGACCAAAAGCGCTTAACCCTAGACCAACCCCTTGCCGCACACATAAAGTTTAAGGAGCCAAATAACAAGAGTAACCTAAAAGTACGCGATATCCTTTTACACCAAGCGGGGCTACAGGCATGGATTCCGTTCTACATTAAAACCATGACAACCTTAATTCCTGGCGATAGCTTAATGAGCAAAAGCCTATCGGTAAAATACCCTATAGCCATATCGGACAAGCAGTTCCTACACAAGCACTCTGTTCCATCGCCAGCATACTACCAAAAAAAGTACAGCTTTGCGTACCCATCTGTAATAGCAAAAGAGCTGTATGTAGTTGAAGGGATTAGAGATACTGTATTCAATTGGATGAATGTATCGCCACTTAGCGAACCAGGAAAGTACAAGTACAGCGACCTAAGCTTCCTTTACCTACAACGCGTTGCCGAAAATGGCGGGAACAAAGGCTTAGACGAGCTCTCGAGCGAGCTGTTCTACAAGCAGCTAGGCATGAACTACACCCGCTTTAACCCATTGCAAAAATTCGAGCTGGAACGTATTGCTCCTACCGAGAACGATATCGTTTTCCGCAAGCAGCTGGTTCATGGTTATGTTCACGACCCTGCCGCGGCTATGCTAGGGGGAGTTGCGGGTCATGCAGGACTGTTCTCCAACGCCAACGATTTGGCCAAGCTAATGCAGCTTTACCTAAATGCCGGAACATATGGAAACGAGCAGTACTTTTCGGCAGAAACCATGAAAACGTTTAGCACCTGCTCAAACTGCACCAACGGTAACCGACGCGGATTAGGCTTTGATAAACCAGAAACCCGAGAGGAAAAACCCTCGCCGGTGAGCAAATTTGCCTCAGCGTCTAGTTTTGGCCACTCAGGGTTTACTGGCACATTAGTATGGGTTGATCCAGAGTACAATCTGGTTTACATTTTTCTCTCCAACAGGGTTTACCCCGATGCGGCTAACAACAAACTAGTAGAAATGAACATCAGAACCAGAATACAGGATGAGATTTACAAGATAATAATTGGCGAAGAGTGAGGGGTGAAAGGTGAAAGAATGAAAAGTTAAAAGTTAAAGGAGAACGATTCGAGGCTTAAAGTCCAAGGTTTACAAACACCAAACACTAATCACTAAACACTAAACACTAATCACTAAACACAAACCCGCAAACGATTGCAGTTAGTACCAACAGGATAGGGCTTTTTATTCCCAAACTGGATAAAAACATCACATCAAGCTCCACTTAAACAATCGTTTTTATGTTGAAAAACAAGCCAATTAAAGCCCAAAAACTATTGCATATTCTAGTCTAGTAATTTGTTTAGGGTTAATTTTGCACGAGAAAAACACCACAACACGATGAAAATATCTCACATTGAACACATTGGTATTGCCGTTAAGAACCTTGACGAGGCAATTCCTTACTACGAAAATGTTTTAGGGCTAAAATGCTACAACATTGAGGAGGTAAAAGACCAAAAAGTGAAGACCGCGTTCTTCATGGTAGGTCAAACAAAGATTGAGCTTTTAGAATCGACCGATGCCGAAGGGCCAATCGGTAAGTTCATCGACAAAAAAGGCGAAGGCATTCATCACATTGCCTTTGCGGTAGATAAAATTGAGGATCAGCTAAAGCAAGCTGAGGAGAAGGGCGTAAACCTTATCGACAAAACCCCAAGAAAGGGTGCCGAAGGGTTAGATATCGCGTTCATTCACCCAAAATCTACCTTTGGTGTGCTAACTGAGCTTTGCGAGAACAAGAATAAATAATCAATCTTACTTACCCCAGTAAAATTACAGACAAATGAGTAGCATCCAGGAACAAAAAATTCAGGAGCTTATCTCTCTTCGCGAAAGAGCCAAGCTTGGTGGAGGAGAAAAGCGTATTGAAGCCCAACACAAAAAGGGAAAATTCACTGCGCGCGAACGTATCGAAATGATGCTTGACGAAGGAAGCTTCGAAGAGTTTGACATGTTCGTTTCGCACCGCTGTATCGACTTTGGATTGGAGAAAGAGTCGTACCTATCGGACGGCGTTGTTACCGGCTACGGTACCATCGATGGTCGTTTGGTATTCCTGTTCTCGCAAGACTTTACCGTTTTTGGAGGGTCACTATCGGAAATGTTTGCAGCCAAAATCTGCAAGGTTATGGATATGGCCATGAAAGTTGGTGCCCCAGTTATTGGTATCAACGACTCGGGTGGAGCACGTATTCAGGAAGGCGTAAAGAGCTTAGGTGGGTACGCAGAGATTTTCCAGCGTAACATCATGGCCTCTGGAGTTATCCCTCAAATATCTGCTATTTTTGGCCCATGTGCGGGTGGTGCGGTTTATAGCCCTGCGCTTACCGACTTTATCATCATGACCAAGAATACCAGCTACATGTTTGTAACTGGGCCAAAGGTTGTTAAAACCGTTACCAACGAAACCGTAACATCAGAGGAGCTTGGTGGAGCTGGTGTTCACTCAACCAAATCGGGTGTTGCACACTTTGTAGCCGAGAATGAGGAAGAGGGAATCCTACTTATCCGCAAGTTGCTTAGCTACCTTCCACAAAATAACCTAGAGGAGGCACCTATTGCTCCATGCGACGACCCTATCGATCGCCTAGAGGACTCTCTTAACGAGATTATTCCTGAGAATGCAAACAAGCCTTACGATGTAAAAGAGGTTATTGAAGCCATTGTTGACTACGGTGAGTACCTAGAAGTTCAGCGTGACTTTGCTCCAAATATCATCACTGGATTTGCCCGTTTCAACGGCGTTTCAGTTGGTTTAATTGCCAACCAGCCTAAATACCTTGCTGGTGTACTTGACATTAACGCATCGCGTAAAGCAGCTCGTTTTGTACGTTTCTGCGATGCTTTCAATATTCCGTTGGTTACCCTTGTTGACGTTCCTGGATTCCTTCCTGGTACTAACCAAGAGTACAACGGTATTATTATTCACGGTGCAAAACTTCTGTTTGCATATGGTGAAGCAACGGTACCAAAAATCACCATCATTCTACGTAAAGCCTACGGTGGAGCATACGATGTGATGAGCTCTAAGCACCTACGTGGCGACATTAACTACGCTTGGCCAAATGCCGAGATTGCGGTTATGGGGCCTAAAGGCGCTATTGAGGTACTACTTAGCCGCGAACTTGACTCTATTGAGGATGAGAAAGCTAAGGTTGAGATGCTTGTTAAGAAAGAGCAGGAGTACAAAGAGAAATTTGCTAACCCATACGTTGCGGCTAAGTTTGGTTACATTGATGATGTAATTGAGCCAAGAAATACCCGTTTCCGTATTATTAGAGCGTTACAAGCACTAGCTACTAAGAAGGATGTTAATCCTCCTAAAAAGCACTCTAACCTACCACTATAATTGAAGTAACTATGAACTTATTACTTATTATTGCTTCGGTTGGTCAGGTAAAGAACTCTTCTGCTGCTGCCGATGAGTTTGTTAGATTGGATCCTTACGGTGTTGGTATGGCTATAATTTCCATGTCGGTTGTTATTGGCGTACTAGCTTTTGCCTACTTTGTTTTTCATAACCTAAGCAAAATCTATAGCCTGAGCCTAAAAAAACCATCCAGCAAAACGGATGAGAAAAAAGGGCAAACCACACAGGAAAACACAACAGGTGAAGAGATGGCGGCAATATCAATGGCGTTACATCTTTACAAAAGTGCCATTCACGACCACGAAAGTGCAGTGCTAACCATTAACAAAATGGGAAAAAGCTACTCTCCATGGAGCTCTAAAATCTATGGTATAATGAATAGTGTTCCCGTAGTTAATCACATCAAACGCTAACTAATAATGAAAAACTATAAGCTAACAATTAACGGTAACCAGTACGAGGTAAACATTCAATCGGTTGAAGATAACATTGCCGAGGTTGAGGTGAATGGTACCGTTTACAAAGTTGAGGTTGATAAAGCATTAAGCCCAACCAAAACGCCAAAACTAGTACGTCCAACCGCAGTTCCATCAACCGACTCTCATCCATCGGTTGCCAAAACTAGCACCCCTGCAGCGCCTAAAGGAACCGGACACATTAAGTCTCCACTACCAGGCGTTATTCTTGACCTATACGTTAAAGAGGGTGATGTAGTAAAAAAAGGACAAAAACTGCTTTGCCTTGAGGCTATGAAGATGGAAAACAACATTGACTCCGATAAGGACGGAAAGGTTGTTAAGCTTAACGTTGGCAAGGGTGATTCTGTAATGGAAGGTGACGTTCTTATAACTATAGGAGAATAAGCCATGGGAGGAGAAGGATTTATTAGCTTTCTAATCGACCACTTGGCTCAATTCTGGAACTATACTGGGTTTCATAATTTCACACCAGAACATGGTATAATGATCCTTGTAGGATTAATATTCATCTATCTTGCCATTGCTAAAGATTTTGAGCCACTTCTACTTGTACCTATTGGTTTTGGTATTTTGCTTGGCAATATCCCTTTTCAAGAAGGTTTACAAATAGGAATCTACGAACAAGGTTCTGTTATGAGTTATCTTTACTTAGGAGTAGAAAAAGGGTTTTACCCACCATTAATATTCCTGGGGATTGGTGCAATGACGGATTTCTCTGCGCTAATATCAAACCCAAGGCTAATTCTTATTGGTGCTGCGGCTCAGTTTGGTATTTTTGGTGCATACGCTATTGCTCTTGCTACTGGTGTGTTTACAGGTGCTGAGGCTGGTGCTATTGGTATCATTGGTGGTGCCGATGGTCCTACTGCTATCTTTATCTCATCTAAACTAGCTCCACACTTAATGGGTGCAATTGCAGTTTCTGCATACTCTTACATGGCTCTTGTTCCTGTAATTCAGCCTCCTTTAATGAGACTATTCACCACTCCAAAGGAGAGACTTATTAGAATGAAACCTCCACGTACTGTAAGCAAACTAGAGAAAGTACTATTCCCAATTATTGGTTTACTACTTACCCTGTTTGTTGTACCTAGCGGTTTGCCTCTATTGGGTATGCTATTCTTTGGTAACCTACTTAAGGAAAGCGGTGTAACCAAGCGTTTGGCTGATACAGCAAAAGGACCTCTTATTGATATTGTAACCATCCTTCTTGGAGTAACAGTTGGTGCATCTACCCAAGCAGTAAAAAAAGTAATTGATCCTATTTCAGGAATAGAAATAAACCAGGGTTTTTTGACCGAAAAATCTCTTTATATATTCCTTCTAGGTGCTGTTTCTTTCATTATTGCTACAGCTGCAGGTATTCTGTTTGTTAAATTCATGAACCTGTTCCTAAAAGAGGGTAACAAGATTAATCCTCTAATTGGTAACGCTGGGGTTTCTGCGGTACCCGATAGCGCTCGTATTTCACAGGTAATTGGTTTGGAGTACGATAAAACCAACCACCTACTAATGCATGCCATGGCACCAAACGTTGCTGGGGTTATTGGTAGTGCGGTTGCTGCGGGTATTCTGCTTAGCTTCCTGTACTAGTCTATACTTATATCAAAAAAAATCCAGAGCAGGTGCTCTGGATTTTTTTTTTTGCATAACGCTGAGTTCAATCCAACTAAAGTATGAACCCAGAATGTATAATTGAATTGATGGTTTACTTCTTGGAAAGCTTATAGTAGTATGCCGCCTTTGATTTGTTCTCTAAACGCGTATAAATATTACCCAAATAGTTAGCATAGCTGGCCTGTGGCGAAAGTTTATACAGCTTCTCGTAGTAATCGCGGGAAGTTTTATAGTTTACGTTGGCAATTTTAAACGCGGCTAAAAGCTGCTTGTACTGCTTATTGGTTCGATTTTTCTCATAGGCCTTCATTTCTCTCAGGTAGCTATTCTCAGCCAACCAGTAGTGCTTATCGGCTAAGTACTCAAGAGCCTCAAGGTTACTCTTATTTAGTTTGATTAGCTTACCTGCCAGCACATCGCACTGCTTTGCGTTTTCCTGCTTCCGGCTAGCCTTTAAATAGCCTGTTAGGTACTGCTCCTGCCCCATTGCCTCTTGGTCAAGCTTTTCCCATACTAAAGCTGCAGGCTCCCAGTTCTCACTCTCAACATAAGCAATAAAGAGCTGGCGGCGCACCTCGCCTATCTCCTCTCCTGTAGGGTAACGCTCTACATAGGATTCAAGGTGGTTAATCTCCTTAGAGAGGTTATCAATATCATTATATGCCATAGCCAGAGTGGAGAACGTAGCGGGCACAGCACCATCAGCCTGCTTTACCTTTTCTAAGTAGCCAATAGCCTTATCGGTTTGCTTTAGGTTCCAAGCTGCAACCCCAGCACTTTGGTAAACCTCTGGCTTTGCTTGTTTACTATTGGACTCAGCCAAAGTAATTATCTCCTCATATGCAGCCAATGCCTTTGAATAATCGCCCGCTTGTAACGCCATGCTGCCCTCGGTGTTTAGCTGTTTTGTTTTAGTTGAAACCGCACAGCCCGTAAAAACGGCTACAAGTAGAACTAGTGCAATTTTTGTTGTTGTAAAAAACTTCATCACCTATTATTTTCAGTTAAAGGTGGTAAAGATAAAAATCCTAACCTTAATTAGTATTAAAATCTTAGTTCACTCTATTTACATACGAACACAAAGCACCCAAAATGCCTATTTTTACAGGGCTAATTAAAAAGTATTTATCATTTCAATTTCACAGCAAAACAGATAAACAAATTATGAGAAACAGAACTTTAGTATTATCCTTAATTATGCTTTTTGTATTAGGAGCATGTACAAAAAACGACACCCCTCCCATTGGTTTTGGATTTAAAGAATTGTCGTCCTTTTTAAACAAGACACCCGAAAAGATTCAAAATTCGAGTCCTGGATATTTTAATGCAGAACATTCTACCATAGATCGGCTGTACTTTGACTATGCGAATCATCCAACCTTAGGAAATGTTGAGGTTTTTTATAAAATCAATGACGGTTTATGTGATCTTGTGTGCATTTACCCTGAAAATAAATCTTTAGAAACAGCATATAAACTAATAGACCTATCTGATAAGGAATTAAAAAGCGCATTGTTCTATTACGTTATTAATCGCACTAAAACTGGAAGAAATGGTCATTACACTGATTCTTTCAATGAGTTAAAAGAATACATCATTGAACAAGAGATAACGCTAGAAAATATCGAATACATTGAGGCTAGATACAGGTATAAAGGGAAAATGTTATACGTTGGTGCAATGAGATCTGAAGGAGTATTCTTACCCTTCTCCGATATGGAAATTGAGAAAAAAGATAGAACCCTAGAAACTAAACAAACACAATGTTGGTTTAATTAAAAAAGATGCTGCATCTATTTCAAATACTATTCATTACAAACTCTAATACAAAGAGTTTGTAATGAATAAAGTAGAAAATTACCGAACAAATATTGCAACACTTTCTCTATCAGATTTTTTGGTTTCAACCTCACAAAGTAATAGTTCTAGCAAGGGAAGCATACGCTTTAAGCCGCCAGTATTGATAACAATATTCCAAAACTCCTCAAACTTTTTCCACCCACCAGTGTAGAATAGATGCTTTAGCTGATGCTGTAACGAATCGTGTGCAAACGATGCCTTAAATATATTGCCCCATCTATAAAACTCCTTGTAAGCCCACCAGTAGCCATCCTCCAGTTCCTTGGCAGTAAGCCCCCTTGTTTGGTACACAACATGGCGGGTATCGTACAAGTCCCAATCTTTTGTAAGTAAACGGCCGCTTTGCTCCATGGAGTTGAATAAGCGGGTTCCTGGGTAAGGCGTAAGAACATGGTAGGTTGATGTGGTTATGGCATTGCTCACGCCCCAGTCAACGGTGCGCTTAAACACATCGGGATCATCATTATCGAGCCCAAAAACAAAGCTCCCGTTAATCATTATACCCAAATCGTGCAGGCGCCTAACCGCCCTCCCATAATCTAGCATAAGGTTCTGGCTCTTATTGCTTTGCCTCAGATTCTCGGGCGAAAAGGTTTCGAAACCAACAAAAAGGCTACGTAGGCCAGCTTTAGCCGCTTTCTCTATCAGGTCGCCATCAAGAATGGACTTAACAGTAGCCGCCCCCTGAAAAACACGGTTCATGCCTCGCATACCCTCAAACAGCTCTGCGGCTAACCGCGGGTTTCCCAGTAAGTGGTCGTCCAAAAAGTAGAGGTGCTTTCCGGGTAATCTTGATATCTCGGCAAGAATCTCATCTACACGCTGAGTGTAGAACGACGCTCCACCCTTAAAAAAGGCATCCTTATAGCAAAAGTCACAATGATGCGGGCATCCCCTTGAAATAACCAGCGAGTTGGGCACAAGGTACTTTTCGCGCTTTATCAAATCCCTACGAACAGGGGGTTGATTCTGAATGGTTCGCCCATTAGTGGAAACGTACCGCCTTTTAGGCGATTTTGCCCTAAAATCCTTCAAAAACTCAGGAAAAGTTTGCTCGGCTGGCCCAAGGAATATAGTATCGGCAAACTGCGCAGCCTCATCGGGTAGCGAGGTTACGTGCAATCCTCCCAACGCCACGTAAACACCTTTATCCCTATAGTGCCGAGCTATGGCATAGGCCCTTTTGGCGTTGGTAATGTAAACCTGAATTAGCACCAAATCGGGGGTATCGTTTAGGTTCAGGCTCTCAACATGCTGATCCTGAATTTCCACATCATCGGTATTATCTAAATAAGCAGCCAAGGTAGCCAAGCCCAACGGAGGGAATAACGAGTACTTTATTGGTCGCCAAAAGGCGCTCCGTGCCTCGGTTAGCGAGGGCAAAATAAGTTTTACTTTCATTGGTTACTGTAACGAGTTTATATGAAGAGTACTAATTGAAGTAATTACATGAGTGTGAAAGGTGCCACTTAACCCAGAGGTAACAGCAGAGAGAAGTGGCACGCTGCTATGCTTTTACATAAAGCCAAAAAGGAATGGGAATAGAAATATCACAAGTAAAGCCCACACGCTGTAAATAGGTAGGTACAAGGCAATGCTATTCTCTACAAGAAGCAACATTTTTGCGTTGCGCACCGATTTAAATAGCTGGTATGCAACCATTATCAGGTTAGCTAGTATTAGCGCATTGCTGCCCAGTACTGCAAGTCTGTTGGGCGTAATACCCCACTCGGTTATTCTAAAAACTATTGCCGATAACGCAATGCCGTTTACAGTAATGGTTACCACAGAAAGGATGAGCAGCAGGAGAATACCTACCCTACTCCCGTTTCCCCGTGAAGTTTCCGCAACAGAGAACAGCACTATTGCCATTACGCCAATTAAAAGAATATTGAAGATAAGCAGAAACTCGCGATCGTTGTACGGATCCTTACCCGTATAAACCATTGCTACAAGGTACACCACAAGCATAACCAGAACCAGCGGTGTAAACACCTTAGCAATAACTGGCGATACGTTTTTTACCAGCTGCGGATTTGTACGCACAAGATACGTTCCTACAATAGGAGCAGCAGCCAATCCAAAAATGGCTATGTACTGAAAGTAAAGCTCCTCAATACGTAGGTTTATTAGCTCAAACAGACCTATTGTAACTGCCGAAAGGATGCCTCCAGCAATAAGTATTACGGTGGTAATTACAACTAAATCGCCGTTGTACCTTAAAAAGTCTATACGTTTTTCGGTGTTACAAAACTGCTCTCCAGTAAACGTAAATCCCAGTACGGACCACATGAATAGCGGCATATGGATACAGGCTAAAATTAGCGTGTCGCTCTTCTCGCTTACAGGAAGCACATTAATGTAGGCTATAGATGCCGCTATAGTCCCTAGAATAATAAGCATCCGCTTAACCGACAGGCTCTCTTTCTTGGCAAAGTAAGCGGCTAGCATGGGGAACACAATGAACGAAATGTTACGCGGATAAAAAAAATCGGCATCCATTCCCATAAAGTTGGGTAGCTTTGCAACTAAACCAGCAATTAGCGAAAGGGCTATAACAAACAGCAGCTCGTACTTTGAACCCCACGATATCTCGCGCTGCTCATAGTTTAAGCGCTGATACCACACCTGCGCTACAGCGCTACTCTCAACTTTAGAGTAAATAAGGTTAAACTCCTTCTTAAACAGCACCTTATTTGCCCTATAAAGCCGCTCAAGCTGCTGCGGACTATCCATATTACCCAGAATTTGTTCTTTCATAGCTATCATTTTAAAATGGTAAATAATCAGTATTGAGTGAACACGCAAAATACAAAGCACTTTGTAATGCAAAGTATAAAACCAAAAAAATAAGTTGAAAGAAACATGAGCCTTACAACCTAATACTAAGCTACTTTTGCAGCTTAATAAGCTTTTCTAATGCAGCAAGATGATTGCCAAAAGCCTTTTTTCCTGCGGGGGTTATAAAATACTTAGTATTGGGCTTACGCCCCACAAACGATTTCTCAACCCCAATAAAGTCCTCCTTTTCCAATGCCTTTATATGGCTTGCCAAATTACCATCGGTAACATCAAGGTACTCCTTTAGCGAGTTAAAATCTAACGCATCGTTAACCGCCAAAGCCGACATAATACCCAAACGTATTCGGCTCTCAAACGCTTTATGGAATCCGCTACTCAGCACGTTCTACCTCTCGTGTTTTATGTGGATATAAATACCATAAACAATGTGCATTAGGCCAAAACCCATGGCCCAAAAGAGCACACCTAGCTCTACAAACGCAGCGCCTAAAAGCCCAAGAGCAAGCTGTATTAACCCTAAAACCCTTACCTCCTTGTAAGTATAGGTAGCTGCACTATAAAGCGCAAGCCCATAAAAGACAAGCGTTACAGGAGCAAGAAAGCCAATTAAACCGTGCTCCATAAATATCAGACCCAGTATTCCCCCTGCAACTAATGGCACAGCCGAACTTATCACAAGCCTGCGCGATGTTACGTTAAGTAACGACTCGCCCCTTTTAACGGCTCTCTGGGACGACAATAACACCGCCGTACCAACGGATAAAACCAATACGCCAAAAGCCACCATAACAGCGCCCTTTAGGCTAAACTGTTCCAGTTCTACAGCGTCATAAGCAATTTTAAGCGGTGCAAACCCAAAAAATACATGCACAATGTATGCTCCAACTAAAGCGTAAACACCCGCCATAACACCCGCCCATCCCGAAAGGGATAGGAACTTAGAGCTCCGTTCCATCATGGAGCGAATCTCTGCAATATCGCGTATATAGTCCTGTTCTGTGCTCATAATTGAAAGTACTTTGTACTGCAAAGTTAAATAAAGGGAGAAGAAATGCAAGGGGTAGGGAAAAATTATTTTGCCAACGCTAAAACGGTGCTACTGCAATGCTATTACTCAAAAGAGAATTTAATTAACTACGAACAAAGGTGCCCGTAGCCAGCAAATACGTTACTAAAACAAAAGCCCTGCAATGCGGGGCTTTTGTTTGTTTATATAATTAGCTAAGTCCCTTAAAAAAGGGAATTTATCTCCTCATAGGCTGTAAAAAATGCATAAAATGGCTAAAACCTACATCTCCATCATGCTCTGAAAGTCAATTTCAGACATTTGCTGGGTTTCGTTGAGCCTTCCCTTTTCGCAGCGGAGCGTACGCGATTGGAACTTCTTAAGCAGCCCATAGTTGTGCGTTGCCATTATCACGGCTCTTCCCGAAGCAGAGATATCCCAGAGTAGCCTCACAATATCCTCGGATGTTTCGGGATCCAGGTTTCCAGTGGGCTCATCGGCAAGTATTATCTCTGGGTCGTTTAGCAAGGCACGGGCAATTACCACGCGCTGCTGCTCGCCACCCGATAGCTGGTGGGGCATTTTAAAATCCTTGTACTTAAGGCCAACCTTATCGAGCACATCGGTAATGCGCTGCTTAATATCCTGCTTGTTCTTCCATCCTGTGGATTTTAGCACAAACAGCAGGTTATCGTAAACGGAACGATCCGATAGCAGCTGAAAATCCTGAAATACAATTCCTATTTTACGGCGCAAAAAGGGAACCTGCTTGCGCTTTAGCTTTTTTAGGTCGTATCCGGCAACCGTTCCCTCTCCTATTGCCAGCGGAATCTCGGCTGTTATGGTTTTAATTAGGCTAGTTTTACCGCTACCCACTTTACCTATAACGTAAATAAACTCTCCCTTCTCCACAGTAAGGTTTACATCGGAAAGAATAAGGTTATCGGCCTGAAAAATTGAGGCATCACTAATTGATATAATCGTATCTAGCGCCATTGTAGGGTAATTTAATCTGCAACAAAAACACGATGTTCTGGTCGAAAGGCATTTACACGCCACGCAGAACAAAGCATAAAGATAGTATTAAATGGTGAATCGTTAAACGTTAAACAGCTTGTCTCGCCCTTAGGCGAGATGAAAAGTGAATCGAGAAAAAGGTTGTACCGTCGCCTTGGGTTAACCCGTCTCCGCTGTAACGAGAAGGCAAACTGCCCTTAGGCGAGATTAGACAAATGTTATGAGATACACCAAACAGAATATTTCAGCATAAAGGCTGAGGGTGTGACCAGTTTGGGAGAGCGTGTTACGTTCTCATCTCCCGACGAAAACGCCCGAGCGGGCGAAACCGCTCCGAAGTTCCAGTATCAACCCACATTGGCTACACCCCTTATTGAACTAAATCCCTACGGGATAGCTCTTTTCAAAAACAGCACAAATCTTTTTAGTCATAATCCGTTATAGCTGCATTATTCGCT
>JAFGDZ010000037.1 GCA_016931855.1 Bacteroidales bacterium | reverse complement strand
TCCCATAATTTTAAAGTTTTTTCTCGAACTCAAAAATAGGGGATTCTGAGGGCATTTTTAAATTTCGTACTTTCGGATGCTAGTGAACAAAATATTAAAAAGCTACATCTTAATCGAATTAAAAACGCGCAAGCTGAAAGCATCAGATGTAGGTCAATTAAATTCGTACTTAAACTTCTTCAAAATGGAGATTAATGACATTAACGATAATCCCCCTATAGGATTAATTATTTGTGCAGAAAAGGATGAAATTGGAGCAGAGTATATTCTTGGGGGTTATGAGAACAATGTTTTTGCATCAAGATTTACCTATGTCTTACCAAATAAAGACGAACTAATTAAGGAACTAGAGATTGCTCTAAAAGAAAAATAAATTGCACAAAACGGCAAAACACTTACTTGCAAGGTTAGGTTCAAAATCGATTATTCCCTGACGTATAATGATATATAGACGATAATTACTAATAGACAACAAAAAAAGCGTTCGGCAGACAATGCTACCGAACGCTCTCATATTACATATAGTTACTAATTCTACAAAAACTACTTTGCACCAAGTGGCAAAACGGATCTGCCATAGTACTCGTTAATTACCTGAGCCATTCCAGTGTAAAGAGCAGATAAACCGCAAATTACCCCCTCAACACCAGCAATGGTGTGTATTGTGTGGCTACCAGTAGCATTTGCTAGAGCCAAAAGGAAGAACAGGGCAACAACTAATCCAAAAACAACTTGTAGCGCGCGGTTAAGCTTAAATGTAGCTACAAAAAGGAAGGTTGAGAATACGCCCCACATGGTAAGGTAAAATGCCATGCTAGTTGCCGATGGCTTTGCAGCAGCACCAACAGCGGGTAGCAACCAAATGGTTACAAGGGTTAACCAGAACAAACCGTAGCTGGTAAATGCAGTAGTACCAAAGGTGTTGTTCTTTTTCCACTCCATAATACCAACTATTACCTGAGCCAATCCTCCGTAGAAGATACCCATGGCAACAATCATAGTATCCAATGGGAAAAGACCTGCATTGTGAATGTTCAACAGCACGGTGGTTAATCCAAACCCAGCCAAGCCAAGTGGTGCAGGGTTAGCGGTAGTGTCCTTGATCTTAAGAACAGAATCCTGATTCATAAAAAGTTATGTGTATTTGATTTGTAAAAGCGAGCGCAAAAATAGTACTTTTACAAACCCATAAATACGAAGTACGAAAAAGGCCATTCTTTTTTTACTAAAATTATCGTATTAAGCTAATTTACAAGACATAACAAAAATTACTGTGGAAGATTTTTTAATAGCACTAGTTATTATTGCCTTTGTTCTTTTTAACCTAAGCCGCAGCAAACTTCTGGTAATGGCTATAAAAGGGTTGTTCATGACAAAAGATGAGCGACAAAGACTCGACACTTTTTATAACAAACACTTTATTTTCTACAAGCAACTCCCTGAAAAAAGCAAAAGCCGCTTCCTCTACCGCACGCATAGCATACTACAAGAAATTAGGATACTTGGCCGACATGGATTTACGGTAACACCAGAAGTAAGGCAGTTTGTTGTAGGCTCTATGGTTCAGCTAACCCTTGGCCTTGAGTTTTACACGCTACCGCGATTTAAAACTGTACTTATTTACCCCGACTCATTCTTAAGCCCATTCACAGGCAAACGCCACGATGGAGAGGTTAACCCTAGGGGAATAGTTGTACTATCGTGGAAACGTTTTTGCAAAGGGTATGAGGACTCAACCGATGCCCTAAACCTTGGGTTGCACGAGATGTCTCACGCCCTGATGCTAACCATTAAGTACAGCAACCGCAAGGATAACAATATAGACAAGCGCTTAAATGCCGTACTGAATCTTGCCGAGATAGAACGCAAGAACGTAATAGACAACCCTAATCATCTGTTTAGAGAGTACGCAGGACTTAATGCTGCTGAGTTTTTCGCAGTATCGGTAGAGAACTTTTTTGAGAAACCCAAAGAGTTTAAAGCGGAGCTACCCGCTTTATACCACCAACTAGTTAAGCTACTTAATCAAGATCCAAGTCTTTTGTAACGATAACCAGTTTAAACGCACCAATGGATACTAAGTCGCCATCAACAGCCGAGGTGGTGTAGGAAAATATGTAGTAGTTATGATAATCGACCATATTTGCTACAATTCTACCAGTTCCCACGGAGCCAAGAACAGGGTTCTTGCTTTTAAACGAGTCGTTAATTTTATCCTGATGATTGGTAAACGATGGACGTGTAACTAGCGCAACAACGGCTATTAACACAAGGATAACTAGAGACTTTTTCATGGTGTTTGTTTTTATGTAAAGGGCAAGGTACAAAATAATTACCAACAGGATTTATCCCGTTTTTGCTCACAAAAAAGTAACCATGTTAGGTTGAAGCGTTAGGAAAGAATAAAATAATGCACCAACTCAATCAGTCCCTACATTTTAACCACCACACCCCTAAAACTCCGAGCCCTTATGCTTAGGGTAATCCAACGAGTAGTGTAAGCCACGGCTTTCGCGCATTCGCTGGGCATTCTTAATTATTAGGTACCCCACGTTTATTAGGTTACGCAGCTCGCAAAGGTTTTGGGTAAGAATGGATTTTTTGTAAAGGGTTTCTGTCTCCTTAAAAATTATGGCAAGCCTATCCAAAGCGCGCTGTAAGCGCAAGTTAGAGCGTACAATACCCACGTAGTTGCTCATTATTTGCTGCATCTCCTTATAGCTTTGGGTAATAAGCACCATCTCCTCCATATGGGTAGTCCCCTCATGATCCCAGTCGGGAACCAACGAGTTAAGTTCAATACTACCTAAAACCTCAATGGAATGGCGTGCAGCCCTATCGGCGTAAACCACGGCCTCAATTAAGGAGTTTGAAGCCAACCTATTGGCACCATGCAGCCCCGTTGATGAGCACTCGCCTATGGCGTACAGGTGCTTAATAGTGCTCTCTCCATTCATGTTAACCTTAATGCCCCCGCACAGGTAGTGGGCAGCGGGCACAACGGGGATGTAATCCTTGGTAATGTCTATACCAATGGAAAGGCATTTCTCATAGATATTGGGAAAGTGGCTCTTAATTTCGGCCACATCCTTAAACGTTACATCAAGGTAAACGTGCTCGTCGCCACGAATCTTCATCTCGTTATCAATGGCACGAGCCACAATATCGCGTGGAGCAAGTGAGCCGCGCTTATCGTACTTGTGCATAAACTCCTTGCCATCTAAGGTTTTAAGCACGGCCCCAAAGCCGCGCATAGCCTCGGTAATTAGGTACGATGGGCGCTCGCCAGGGTGATACAATGATGTGGGATGAAACTGAATAAACTCCATGTTCTCCACAACACCCTTAGCCCTGTAAACCATTGCAATACCATCGCCAGTAGCAACGGCTGGGTTTGTTGTGGTGTGATAAATATTACCCGTGCCCCCAGTTGCAAAAACGGTTGATTTTGAAAGAAATGTATTAACCCGTTGGGTTTTAAGGTCGAGAACGTATAGCCCAAAGCACGATAAATTAGGGTTACCCCTTTTTACAACTTCGCCCAAATGGTGCTGGGTAATAACCTCAACGGCAAAGTGATTCTCAAATATCTCGATATTGGGGTGCTGGCGCACCTTAAGCGTTAGCGCCCGCTGCACCTCGTAGCCGGTGTTGTCCTTGTGGTGCAGTATTCTATGCTCTGAGTGGCCACCCTCGCGGGCAAGGTCGTAAATGCCCTCGGGCTTTTTATCGAACTTAACACCCCAGCTAATTAGCTGCTTAATTTGCGATGGCGCCTCGTGCACTATCATCCTAACAACATCCTCGTTACAAAGCCCGTCGCCACAAACTAGAGTGTCCTGTACGTGCTTATCAAAGTCGTCGGGTTCATAGGTTACAGCAGCAATGCCACCCTGAGCGTATGAGGTGTTAGTCTCCTCAAGATTTGTTTTTGAGATAAGGGTAACCTTGCCCTTATCGGCAACTTTTAGTGCGTAGCTAAGTCCAGCAATGCCAGAACCTACCACTAAAAAATCGCTATAAAAAAAAGCCATACCGTAGCTTTTTATGCGCCAGATTTACCGTTAGGTGTACAGCGCTAGTGATTACTCGTAAGGCCGACAAATATCAGCTAACAGATTATTGCACAGTCTTTTGTCAAATCAAAACGAACAACTCCCTTTGAATAGAAGTGGCTGCAAATATATGAAACCACGGCACAAAATGCATTAAAAAGAACGCGATATTACGGTATTTAACAACACCAGAATGGTTGTACAGCGCAAAAGCAAGCGTGCCCAAAGGCAATTCAATGCGCACACAGGAATTGGTAATCAATGTCGTTTAGTTAGTCTTCCTTTTCTAGTATTTGTTTAATTACAGAATCAGCGGGCTAACAAGTTACATCTAATCAATGCAAAAGGTAGCGCATCCTCAAAGCCTCGGCACAAATGTAGCACCCCCTTCGGGGCGCATTTAGGCGTACCTTCTTGCTCCCTCGGCTTCACCTAGGGTTATCGAGATTTAAGCCTTTCAGGCTTTGTGCGTCCACTAACATTTAGCCACAAAGTAGCGCTATATCAATAACCGTGGGTAATGAGCAACGCGAGTTGCCCACGGCATGCTGCACCAGCTAACCTCCTGCCTTGAAAAGGTAGGATTAACAAAGGGTATCGGATTGTCGAAGTAGAGAGTAAGGCTATGAAAAAACTAAGAGTAGCTACAAGGAAAACTAAAATCTTAAGTAAACGACATTGGAATTGGTAATCCAGAAAATCCGATGCATTTAAAAGGCACACCCACAAATTGCATTTGAGCCAAGTAACGCACCTCAACAACAAAGCAGCCTTCCTAAACAGCAATAGCTACAAGGTCTTATATAACATTGGGGAACAAACAAAGACAATCGTTACAATAAAAACAGCTATTTTTGGCATCGGCACAGCTAGAAAGTATCCTTTTAGCCGCTGATTAATATCAAGGGCAAAAAGCATTGGCTGTTGTTACATTTGCCCTGCATGAAAACCTAAAGCACATGCACTTATTGGAAAACATTAACTACAGTGGCCCTTTAATTGGCTTAATGGCATTCTTTGCAATTGGGTTATTCCATCCAATTGTAGTAAAAATAGAGTACCACTTTGGCAGAAGGGTTTGGCTGGCTCTGTTATTTATTGGGCTTACGCTACTTGGGTTTTCGGTGTTTCTAAGCAATATTTTAGCTACTATTGTTGGAGTGTTTGGCGCAGGTCTTATTTGGAGCAGCTTTGAGGTTAGGTGGCAGCACCAACGGGTACTAAAAGGCCAAGCCAAGCGAAACCCCAACAGGAAGTACGGCGACGAGCAGAACTAGAATAGATTACAACAACACACTCCAAAAGATGCTTAACCTAACGGGAATAATTATAGGAATATCAACCATAGCCATTATTTGGTTTGGACGATACGCTTGCATTGCTGGAGAGTATCATTTTAGCAAAAGGCTTTGGATTGCCTTTTTAGCTGTTGGATTAGTAACGGTTGGCGCCTCGTTCTTTATAGAGAACACCACGCTATCGGCCATAACAAGCATATTTGGATTCACCTTTTTATGGGGGATTCATGAGATAATTGAGCAGGAAGAACGCGTAAACAAAGGGTGGTTTCCACGAAACCCTAAACGAGAAAACTAGTAGGCGATGTTTTTTGTAGGGCTCTTCACATCATCGGTTCCATATATTATGCTGGCAATAGTGTACAGCCTTTGCCTGCTATCGGCATCGAGTCCTGAAAACGTGCCTGCACAGGGTTTCTTTCCCGAGGAGAAGCACATTGTGCTTGAGCATCCTCAAAGTTACATTGAGATAGACGACGCTTACATCAACTTCTACAGCACTGCTCCAGTCAAGCAAAACAGCATAGAACCTAAGGCTGCACCGCTACTTAGCGGCACCATACGCCAGCAGCTGCTGGCTGCACACAACACCCCCACTCTACGGTTAATTATAACCTCGTTCATTAACATTCCCCCTCCTGTTATTGCATAAAGCCTTTAACAGAGAGAACCTATTTCGCATTATACCATTTGTGGAAATCAAAAGACATTTCTCTGTTAAAGGTTTTGGAACGCAAAAACCTAAACCCCAAAATCTTACAACAGGAAAAATGAACACTTTCAAGAAGTTTTTTGCAATAGCTACTATTGCAGTAAGCATTAGCCCTGCTGCAGCCCAAACAGTAGGCGAATTTAAGGACAGCACCTTCCATCCACTTTACAATATGGAAGAGGTTGTAGTTTACTCTGTAAAGGATAAGGAAACAACCAAAAATGTTCCTGCATCGGTAACGGGAATTACTGCTGCCGAAATTGAGCGCCGCGAGGTAACCTCTATAAAGGATTTAACATCGCGTATCCCCAACTTTTTTATGCCCGATTACGGCTCAAAGCTCACATCGCCAGTTTACGTAAGGGGAATTGGTTCAAGAACTGGCGCCCCATCGGTTGGGATGTACGTTGACAATGCCCCGTTCTTTGAGAAATCGGCCTTTGATTTTGAGCTGAACGATATTGAGCGCATAGAGGTGCTACGTGGGCCACAGGGAACCCTTTACGGACGAAACACCATGGGCGGCATTATTAATATCTACACCAAATCGCCGCTTAGCAGCCGCTCAACCAGAATATCGGTTACGGGAGGAAACTACAACAGCTACCGCACCTCGTTCTCGCACAACCAGCCCATTGGAGATAACCTTGGGATTAAGGTAGCAGGAACCTACGGCTCAAACGGTGGTTTTTACAAAAACACATTTACGAACGACCCTGTTGACCAAGCCGATGTTTGGTCGGGCAGAATAAAGCTTGCTCACAAAATGAGCGACAAGCTAAAAAGCGAGTACAGCATTACCTTTGATAACAGCAATCAGGGCGGCTACCCTTACGCCATTTACAACAAGGATACTCAGCAAGCGTCGGATATTAGCTACGACAAGTACAGCTCGTACAACCGCAAGCTACTTACGGCCAATGCGCTATTTCAGTTCAATGGTAATAAGCTAAACATTACGTCTATTACCAACTATCAGTTTCTGGACGACATACAGGAGATTGACCAAGATTTTACCCCGCAATCGCTATTCTTTGTGGAACAGGATCAGCTACAACACGCCATTTCGCATGAGGTTGTGGCCAAATCGGGCAAAAACAACAAGCACTACGAATGGCTTGTGGGCGCATTTGGCTTTGTGCAGCAGTTCGACAAAACGGTTGACGTAACCTATGGCGAGGATGGCATTGCAAAGTATAAACTCCCTGGTCCTACATCAAAAATTAAAGGGTACGACCAAATAGTTAGTGGAGCTGCATTTTTCCATCAGTCAACCATCAACATCTTAGAGAACCTTTCCCTTGCAATGGGTATTAGGTTCGACTACGAGAAGTCCAATCTGGATTACTACTACGACTCGAACACATCGGGAAATGTTACCCGCGTTGACGCGTTCGACAATAGCCTTGAGAACTTTGAAATAGTTCCTAAGGTTACCCTAAAGTACGGTTTTGGAAAAAACAGAAGCGCCTACGCATCGGTATCAAAAGGATATAACTCTGGTGGTTTTAACTCAACCATTGAAGAGGATAAGCATCGCACCTACGATGCAGAAACGAGCTACAACTACGAGGTTGGAGTAAAAACCGACTGGTTTAGCAACAGGTTCACAACCAATGTTAGCTTGTTCTACATTGACTGGAAAAGCCAACAAATATACCAAACCGTTCCTAGTGGACAGGGCTCTATGATTGTTAACGCTGGGCTATCGGAGAGCAGTGGTGTTGAGGCAGAAATTTTTGGTAGGTTAACCAGAGACTTGAGCATGCATGCCAGCTATGGTTACACCAAAGCAATGTTTAATGAGTACGTTGTTTCGGCAACCGTTAACTACAACGACAAGTACATCCCCTACATACCAGAGCATACATTTGATGTGGGAGCCAGCTACACCTTTAACCTAAACAAGAGTTTTGCCAAAACCCTTGTGTTTGATGTTACCTACCAAGGCGTTGGCAAGCACTACTGGAACGATGCCAATACAGCATACCAAGATTTTTACGGGTTGCTAAACGCAAAGGTATCGGTAGCAACAAGGTACTTTGAGCTGGGCATTTGGGGTAAGAACATTTTAGCAGAAGATTACAACTCCTTCTTCTTTAGTGCATTTAAAAACTCATACGTTCAAATTGGCAAACCAGCACGCTTTGGCGTAACGCTGGGGGTTAGAATATAAGCAGCGTTTTAGAGCTTACGTTTACTTAATTTCCAAGTTAAAAGGGTAAAGCAGATAACTTCTCCTTTATCCTTTTAACTTTAGCCTTTAGCAACAATCTATAGTATCGCAGTAATAAACCCTATCAACCAAAATAATGAAAGAGGGAGCCTTTAAGAAGTACTTCACGCTGTTAACGCTTTACTTGGCGCAGTCCATCCCCATGAGCTTTTTCAGCACTATTGTTCCTGTTATAATGCGACAGGAAAACTACTCATTGGAGTCCATTGGGATGTTACAGCTAATTAAGCTCCCATGGATTTTCAAATTTCTTTGGGCTCCACTGGTCGATATGAAAGGAGAAACCCTTGCCCACTACAAAAAGTGGATACTGGTTTCGGAGATTTTCTACGCCATCATAATTATTTCCGTTGGATTCCTTAACCTTCAAACCGATTTTGTAACCATTATCATCCTCATGGTAATTGCGTTTATAGCATCGGGCACACAGGACATTGCCACCGATGCATACGCAATTCTCTCGCTAAAATACTCGGAGCGCTCGTACGGCAATAGCATGCAATCGGCAGGGAGCTTTTTAGGAACCCTTGTTGGTAGTGGAGTATTGCTAATTGCGTACCACTACCTTGGATGGCGCGGCTTACTTGTGGGGCTGGCTGCTTTTGTAACCATTGCGCTAATACCCGTAATGGTTTACAAGCCCAAAATTGGCGAGCACCAACAGGCAAAGCGACGCATTAAAAAGGTTAAGTTAACAGACTCCTTCACCTTTTTTGCACGTAAAGGGGTGTGGAAAAGAGTAATTATGCTCTTTGCCATTTACTCGGGCATTATTGGAGTGCTATCCATGCAAAAACCCTTTATGGTTGACCTTGGATACTCCGTTAAGCAAATTGGATTCGTATCGGGCATATTTGGCACAGCGCTGGCATCGTGCTTTGCGCTTTTGGGAGGATACATTATTAAGCGTATTGGGCGCAAGCCAAGCCTGCTGATATTTGCATCGCTTAGCGCCATTGCTTCGCTATTCTTTTACATCATATCAAAGGGAACGGTTGAGCTGTACCACTTGTACATAGGCGTAGCGCTGGTTTGGGCAGCATACGGCATGTCGTCGGTTGCCGTTTACACGGTAAGCATGGATGTTGTTCGCCCTGGCCGTGAGGGAACCGACTTTACCGTGCAAATTGTTATTACGCACCTTAGCAGCCTTATTATTGCCGTAATGAGCGGTAGGGTTGCCGATGCCATTGGCTACAATGGCCTATTTGGCATTGAAGCCATTATTGCCTGCTGCGTTGTTGCCGTAGTATATTTTACCTACGACTCCAAAGCGCTACATTGCGACACGCAGGAGTAGTACTTAACAACCTAATTACATAAACGAAATTGTTGTTAACCCAACAGGAAACAGAAAGCATCATGTTAATAGCAAAGCATTTAATCGACAAGTATAACCAAGCCATACCAAGGTACACTAGCTATCCGCCAGCAAACTTTTTCCACCAGCAGTTTACCGAGGCCGATTTTAGAGAATCGCTGGAGCAATCGAATACCGAAGGGGAAAGCAACATATCGCTATACGTCCACATCCCATTCTGTGCCCACAAATGCTTTTACTGCGGATGTAACACACACATAACCAGAGATCAGGAACTTGTATCCAGCTACCTCCAGGCACTAAAGCAGGAAATTAGGCTTATGGCCGATTTGGTTGATAGGCAAACCCGTAGCGTATCGCAAATACACTGGGGGGGTGGAACCCCAAACTTTTTAAGGGCAGAGCAAATTGCCGATATCATGGAGCTTATTCACAGCCTCTACACCTTTATTCCAGAACCCGAAGTAGCCATTGAGTGTAACCCTGCATACCTAGACTACCAATACATAGACAAGCTTATAGACCTTGGCTTTAACCGCTTTAGCCTTGGTGTTCAGGATTTTTCGCACGAGGTGCTTAATGCCGTTAAGCGCGAAATACCAGAAATTCCGGTTGCCGATTTGGTTAACCACATACGTAGGGATGGTAAAGCTACTGTAAACATCGACCTTATTTACGGGCTACCGCTACAAAACGTTGAGCAGTTTAGCCAAACGCTAGATATTGCGCTGGCCATTAGACCCAATAGACTTGTGACCTTCTCCTATGCGCACCTACCCAATATCAACCCAAACCAAAAGGGGCTGGAAAAATACCCAATGCCCGATGCCGAAACTAAGCTACATCTACTTGAGCTTGCCTACAATAAGATTACTGCCGCTGGGTACCTTGCCATAGGCTTTGATCACTTTGCGCTGCCAACCGATGAGCTGGGCTCGGCCATTGAGAAGCATGAGCTGCACCGTAACTTCCAGGGTTACTGCACCAAACGAACCACTGGACAGGTTCTTGCTTTTGGCGCTTCGGCAATTAGCCAGCTGCATACGGCATACGCCCAGAACACAAAAAATGTTACCACATACATTAGCAGCATAAACAGCGGGAACCTCCCAATAGAAAGGGGCTACAAGCTATCGATACAGGACATTACCGTACGCGAGGTAATTAATGAGATTATGTGCAACCTCCGATTTAGCTGGGATAACATATCAGCAAAAATTGGCATTACTACTCAGCAAGCAAAGCAACAAGCACGTAACGCCCCCGATGAGCTAAATAACCTTGAAGCAGATTCCATAATAGAACAAACCGACAACGGGTTGGTTGTTACTAACACAGGCCGATTCTTTGTGAGGAACATTGCAGCATGCTTTGATCCTTTAAACAGAGAGAACAAGACCTACTCAAAAACGGTTTAAAATGAGCATTACAAACAAGCATTTTGATGTTGCCATTATTGGCGCAGGTTTAACAGGTTTAACAACGGCTTACTACCTAAAAAAAGCAGGAGTAAACTTTATTGTTCTTGAGCAGCAATCGCGCATTGGTGGAGTAATACACTCCGAGCATCACGATGGTTTTACCTACGAAACAGGCCCCAACACTGGGGTACTATCGTCGCCCGAGGCGGCAGAGCTAATTGAGGCACTATCGCACAGCTGCCAGCTAGAGATTGCCAACGCACAAGCAAAAAAGCGGCTTATATGGAAAGGCAAGCGCTGGGTTGCCCTACCCTCTGGATTACTATCGGGTGTAACAACCCCCCTATTTTCCTTTGCCGACAAGCTGCGCATACTTGGAGAACCCTTCCGCAAGCCAGGAACAAATCCTCACGAAACGCTTGCGGAGCTAGTGCTTCGCCGCATGGGTAAAAGCTTTTTAGACTATGCCATAGACCCATTTATTTTGGGTATTTACGCAGGCGACCCATCGTACCTAGTTCCCAAATACGCCCTACCAAAACTATACAACTTGGAGCAAAGCTATGGCAGCTTTATTGGTGGAGCAATAAAAAAGGCAAAAGAGCCCAAAAGCGATCGCGATAAGAAGGCAACAAAAGAGGTCTTCTCCATTAAAAATGGACTTAGCAACCTTATCAATGCACTTGGAAAAGAGGTTGGCAATGAGAATATTGCCCTAAGCTGCAAGGATCTGAAAGTTGATTTTGAGGGCAAATACACCTTATCAACCCCCGATGGCAGCGTAAACATAACCTCATCTAAGGTAATCACCACCATTGGCTCCTATGCCCTACCAGAAACCTTTACGTTCCTATCGGACTGGCAAAAATCGGTTATCGACAACCTGCTTTACGCTAGAGTTGCCCAGCTATCGCTAGGGTTTAAAAAATGGGAAGGGCACTCAATAAACGCTTTTGGCGGGCTAGTTCCCTCAAAGGAGAAGCGTAAAGTGCTGGGGGTTTTGTTCCCTTCATCGTTCCTAACCAATAGGGCACCAGAGGGTGGCGCTCTGCTGTCGGTATTTACAGGTGGATTTAGAAATCCTGAGATAACCGCGCTTACCAACGAGGAGCTATTTAATGCCCTTATCCCAGACCTAAAGGATATGCTTGGCCTTACCGAGGTAAAACCCGACCTAATACGCGTATTCCGTTATACACACGCCATACCCCAATACGGCGCAAGCACTGGCGATAGGCTAGAAATGGTAAACCAGCTGCAAAACCAATATCCAGGGTTGTACATTGCAGGAAACCTACGCGATGGCATTGGAATGAGCGATAGAATAAAGCAGGGAACACAGATTGCTAACGATGTTATTAAAGCCATTAAGGGATAGGTTTAGTTTTTGGTGTATCGTGTTTTGTGTTTAGTAGTAGGTAACAAGCAGGGGTTGATTCTGCTGCAAGACTACAAAACAGGTTTCTGCTAAAACAGCATGTAAATACTGGTAAACATTTATTTTACAAATTGATAAAAAGGCTCGGAGGATAACCCCCGAGCCTTTTCTTGCTTTACTAGACAGAGAAGTAACTACATTTTAACAAAACGCTTGTTAATAGGCAACTTCTCTTCATCAACGGAGATAATGTAAACACCCTTAGCCAAATCGTCCACGTTGATCTCGGTATCGAAGTTATTAAGCATAGTTTGCTTAACTAGGCGACCCTGAAGGTCATAAATCCTAAGTGAAACCTCACCTTCAATACCGTTTAGGGTAATTTTAAGTCTATCCGATGCAGGGTTTGGATAAATTGAGTAAACATCAGCCTCATCGTTACCAAGTTCTTCGGCAAACGGATTGTCGTTATAATTGTTACGATTATCGGAGATGTTTACGGTATAATCCTCAACCTCGCCATAGCTGAAGGCTTCGCAAGCGGTTTGCGCTGCGTTGTACTTCATGCTAACGCGCATGCGGGTGTTGCCCAGCAGTGCGGTGGTTGGAATGGCTACCGTTGCCGATAGCGTGGCGCTGCTCGATGATGAGCCGGTGGCCACCTTCTCGTCTGCATCAAAGGTGCCGTTCTGGTTGAAGTCAATCCATACAGCCCAGTACTCGGTGTACGATGAGCTGCCAAAGCCTGCGCTGAAGTAGATGGTGTAGCTGCCGCCTGGGGCTACGCTGGCCACCATGCTGGTCATATCCTTATAGCCACCATCATTACCTGAGGTACGGTCGATACCCGCAAACTGCACTAGGTCTATCCACTCGTAGCTGGAGTTGCTGCCCTTGGAGGTGCAGTAGGTTAGGCTTACCGACTGGGTGGTGAACGAGATTGCCGTAGCGTAGCTGCTGGAGCCATTGGCGTTGTTAGCGCGCACCTGCCACTCGTAGGTGGTTGCCGCGGCCAAACCACTTAGGCTGTAGCTGGTTGAGCTGGTGCTGTAGGTGCTCCAGCTGCCGCCCTGTGGGCGTACCTGTACGCTGTACGAGGTGGCGCCTGTTGATGCGCTCCACGATAGGCTTGCACCGCTGGTGCTGATGCCTGAGGTGGATAAACCCGTTGGGGTTGCAGGAGGGTTAGCTTGACCCGAAACGATGTTCACGGTGTAGTCCTCAACCTCGCCGTAGCTAAAGGTCTCGCAGGCCGTTGGGAACGCGTTGTACTTCATGCTCACGCGCATACGGGTGGTACCCGTTGCGGTGCCCGCTGGGATGGTGATAGTACCGCTAACCGCAGTCTTGCTCGTAGCTGTTGGGGCGAATACCAGCTCACCGGCATCGTCAAAATCAGCATCTCCATTAAGGTCAATCCAAACTCTCCAGCCCTCTGCGTACGACGAGCCGCCAAAACCAGGGGTTAGCGTCACGCTGTACGCCGTGCCAACGGTCATGGTGATGGTCTTGGAGGTGAAGTCCGTGTAGCCTGCGGCTGCTGAGCTGTTGCTGAACGAGCCCACGGCCACGCTGCTAATCCACTCATCGCTAAAGGTGTTACCCTTGGAGGTGCAGTAGGTGGCCACTACGGTGGTAGTAGTAAACGATATGTATGAGGAGTAGCTGCTTGAGCCCGCGCTATTGGTGGCGCGAACCTGCCACTCGTAGGTGGTAGCAGAGCTTAATCCGCTTAGGCTGTAGCTGGTTGTGCTGCTGCTAAAGGTGCTCCAGCTGCCGCCCTGTGGGCGTACCTGTACGTCGTACGAGGTGGCGCCTGTGGCTGCGCTCCAGCTTAGCGTAGCGCTGCTGCTGGTTATGGCTGAGGTTGATAGGCCACTTGGGGTTGATGGA
>JAFGDZ010000036.1 GCA_016931855.1 Bacteroidales bacterium | reverse complement strand
TTTCGATTAACTTCCGCTAACTTCTATCTTCCTCCTCTTCCTCCTCTCCTTCATCTCCCTCTGCTTTCATAGAACACAAATAACACAAACCCTACAAATGCGCACTAATTAGGAGGGACAATTCCGCTAACTTCCGATTAACTTCCGCTAACTTCCGACAACTTCTATCTCCCTTATCTTTCTCATCTTCCTCATCTCCATCAACTTCCTCTGTTATCATAGAACACAAATAACACAAACCCTACAAATGCTCACTAATTAGGAGGAACAATTCCGCTAACTTCTATCTTCCTCATCTTCCTCATCTTCCTCAACTTCCTCCTCTTCCTCAATCTACTTCTTCCCCTTCACATACTTCTCCAGCCACATATCGGTTTCCCATGCAGTGTGCAGTATTGATTGGCGTGCTCTGTACCCATGGCTTTCGTATGGGAGTAGAACAAGGCGTGCTGTGCCACCATGCCCTTTTACGGCGGTGAACATACGTTCGCTCTGCAAGGTAAACGTTCCGCTGTTGTTGTCGGCTTCGCCGTGGATAAACAGGATTGGCGTTTTTAGCTTGTCGGCATGAGCAAAAGGAGACATTTTCATGTAGATATCGGGCGATTGCCAAAAGGTGCGCTCCTCACTTTGGAAGCCAAAAGGAGTCAACGTGCGGTTGTAGGCTCCGCTGCGGGCAATGCCTGCTGCAAAAAGATTGCTGTGAGCAAGCAAGTTAGCGGTCATAAATGCGCCGTAGGAGTGTCCACCAATGGCCACTCGGTTAGGGTCGCCAACTTTCATGTTGGCAAGTGCATCAATGGCTGCCTTGGCGTTATCAACAAGTTGCTCAATAAAGGTGTCGTTGGGCTCAACTCCCTCGCTGCCTACAATGGGCATTCCCAAATCGTCTAAAACAGCGTATCCACGGGTTACCCACATAATTGGCGATAGCTTTCCTGGGCGAATAAAGCGGAATTTAGATTCGGTAATCTGACCTGCGAGCTCTGCATTCACAAATTCCTCTGGGTATGCCCACATCAGAACGGGTAGTAGTTTGCTTCCTTTTTTGTAGCCTGCAGGCAGGTAGAGTGTGCCTGTAAGCTCAACTCCATCGCTTCGTTTGTATCTAATTTGCTCTTTCTGCACATCCTTTAGGCTAGGGTATGGGTGTGGGAAGAAGGTTATTTGTGTAGATTTTTTGCGTTTTATATCGCGGGTAAAATAGTTTGGCTGCTCGGTTAGCGATTCCTTAGAGGTGATAATTTGCCCCTTTGCTACGTCGGTAAAGGCTACAAACCTCTCGTAGTAAGGTGCTTCGCATCGCCAAATGTGTACGGTTGTTTTTGATGTGTAATCAAACTCATCAAGGAAAGGGAATACTCCCTCGGGTGAGGCGCCTTCTCCATACAGATAAAGTTTATCGCCTTTTGGGCTGCGTAGCAGAGCGCTTTTGCCAAACTCGTTTTGCTCAGTTACAAACATGCCAGGATCGGCATAGGCATCCTGCCAGGATCTTTCCCATACGAGTTGTGCTGGCTGCTCTGTTTTAGCTGGATTTATAAATGATGTGGCAACAGTTCGTGTTTCCCACCAGCGTTCGTAAATAACGGCAAATTCGCTCCAGCCCCATTGTATGCCAGCATAGCGGTAACGTAGGCTGGCAAACTCGGTTGGGGTACCCTTAAAGGGTTCCTTAAGCATGAACAGCTTGTCGCGAATCTCTGCCGTAACCTTAGGGTCGCCTTTATCTTGTGCTTCTATCCAGTATATTGTGGCAGGTTCATCGTTACGCCAGCTAAAACCTCTTGGTCCTGTGGTGGTGGCGCTAAAGCCCTGGGGTAGATCCTCGGTAAGCGGAAGTTCAGCAAGGTGCTTAATAACTTTGCCTTCCATGTTCCATATCTCCACTAATCTAGGAAAGCGGTAGTAAGGTACAATATAGGAGTATGGGCGAAGTATCTGGTCAACCAAAAGGTACTCTCCATTTGGCGATACCGAGAACGATTGTACTTGCCCTGGATTCCCCAGTGCAACGGGGGTGTTGCCATTGCTTGTTAAGTATAGTTGTACCTTGGTGTAGTAGTCAAAGCGCTGCTCGTCGTCAACATCTTTCAGCATATCCTGATAGGTACGCACCTTTGTTGATTTTCCCTTCGACTCCTGTACCGAGGGGCCTATTGGAAGTTCCTGTTTGCTCGGTATTACTGGGAGATTTTCTGCTACTGCACAGTAAACGATGGACTCGCTATTGGGAAGCCACTCAAATGCGCTACCCACCAGAACAGTGTTAAGCTTGGTGGCCCAACGTTCAGCTTTAGCTGTGGTTACGTCAACAACCCAAAGTTCAATGGTTTCTGGTAAGTAAATTTGTAGCGCAACGCGTTTCCCGTTGGGTGCCCAGTTTATATCGTTTATTAACCCGTTTTTAGGAAGATTGGTTACTGGAACAGCCTCCTTGTTGGTGAGCTTTTTAACCGAAATGTTGGTGTAGAACCTATTCCTGCTCTCCCCAAAGTTGTTTGGGTTAATGCGAACACCTGCAAGCTTAACTTCGGGTTGTGCTAGCTCCGATAAATCGGGCATGTCCTGTGGCTCTGCAAGTAGAGCGTATTCCCTTGTGGGGCTAATCCTGAACGATGGGGTTGCTGGGGCATTAATAATCTCAGCAAGTTCTGCAGGGGGAGTCATGTAACGGGTTGGTTCTTGTGTCATGGCCTGTGGTGCTATAAAACCAAGGGCTAAGAATACAGCAATTGGTTTTAGTTTTTTTATATGTATCATAGCCTAAATATATTGGTTAGTGTTTAGTTTTGATGATGAGCCGCTTGTGTGGTTTAACTTGGGGCTCCTGCAAAAACCGCAAAATAGCTTACATTTGTGCAAAATCAAATTTCCCATGCAAGCATTAATTGATAGAGTTGAACGGGCTTGGGATAACAGGGAGCTGCTTAGCAACCCTGAAACCCAGAATGCCATTAGAGAAACCATTGATCTTTTAGATAAGGGAACACTTAGGGTTGCCGAGCCATTTGGCAATGAGTGGAAGGTGAATCAGTGGGTTAAAAAGGCTGTAATACTTTACTTCCCCATACAAAAAATGGAGACCATTGAGGTTGGCCCATTTGAGTTTCACGATAAGATGCTACTTAAAAAGGATTACCAATCACTTGGTGTTAGGGTGGTTCCCCATGCGGTTGCTCGTTATGGAGCATTCCTTGCAAAAGGGGTAATTATGATGCCATCGTATGTTAATATTGGAGCTTTTGTAGATGAGGGTACAATGGTTGATACATGGGCTACCGTGGGAAGCTGTGCCCAAATAGGCAAGGGGGTTCACCTCTCTGGTGGAGTGGGAATTGGCGGTGTGCTTGAACCAGTACAAGCGGCTCCAGTTATTGTTGAAGATGGCTGTTTTGTTGGTTCTAGATGTATTGTTGTTGAGGGTGCACACGTTGGTAAACAGGCTGTGCTTGGTGCCAATGTTGTAATAACTGGTTCTACTAAAATTATTGATGTTACAGGTGCCCAGCCAGTAGAGTATAAGGGTTATGTACCACCCCGTTCGGTGGTAATACCAGGTTCGTACACCAAGCAGTTTCCTGCTGGCGAGTACCAGGTGCCCTGCGCGCTAATTATTGGAATACGAAAGGAGTCAACAGACCTTAAAACCTCACTAAACGATGCCCTTAGAGATTTTAATGTGGCAGTTTAAGTAGTCTTATTTTCTGGGAATGGAGGCGCATATTGTGCCTTCATTCTTGCTGCATTTCCACTCTTTTACTGGTACGCTCCAATCCCCATACTTTTGGGTGAGGTAGTCTTTGTAATCATTGGGTACGCGCACAGTTCTTTCTTGGTACTCAATCTCCTCGTACGACTTGTAATACTTCTTCTCCACGCGCATCACCTTTCCTTGTGCCTGCCAGTAGGTATGGGTTTCATCGTTTGTTTTTACAAATATGTCAAGTACCACAAAGTGTTTTAAGTAGGCAGGATTAACCATTTGGAAGATATAGGGCAGCAAGGGCTTTATCTTAAAAATAGAGTATGCGCCTTTGGCTATGGGGCCATGGTCGGCCGCGCTTTTTCTGATAGTAAGTTTATACCCCAACCTCAGGAAATCTCGCTTCATGCTTAAGATTTTTGCAGACTCTTCCTCTGGTATCGATACGTCAACATCGTAATCCCATGGTAGCAAATCTTTATCGCGAACAATGCCAAGAAGGGTGCCTCCCTCTAAGTGGTAGTTAACAGAGTACTTGTCAAATAGCGTTAGAACATCAAAAAGAACTTTTCGCGCTCTTTGAATGTTTTTCTCGTTCAGTTCAGGTTTCCAGCGTTCAACCACAACATTAAAATTTTGAGTGCGGACAAATGTATGTTTTTTAATCTATTTTTAATGTCTGCTTAGCTATGATATATTTCATCCATGTATGAAAATAAAATCGCTACTTTTGCGCTTTGTTTACAGTTCTTGAATTTAAAGTGTATGCCAAAAATATCTGCAGTAATTATTACTTATAACGAGGAGAGGAATATTGAAAGGTGCATCAAGTCTGTGCTTTCTGTTGTGGATGAGGTGGTTGTTGTAGATTCCTTTTCAACCGATAGAACCGAAGCTATATGCAGAAGCCTTGGGGCTACGTTTCATCAACACGCCTTTGAGGGGTATCGCGATCAAAAAAACTATGCGGTGCAATTGGCTTCGTTTGATTACATCCTTTCCCTTGATGCCGATGAGGCTTTGTCGGAAGAGCTTAAGCAATCAATTCTTGCTGCTAAGAACACCTGGGACTTCGATGGCTACTACTCCAATAGGCTTAATAACTACTGTGGACAGTGGATTTACCACTCAAACTGGTATCCCGATAGGAAAATCAGGCTCTTCGACAGGCGTAAAGGGGCTTGGGGTGGACTAAATATTCACGAAACGGTTCGTATGAGCAAGGATGCAAAAGTTGGCTATCTGACTGGTGATATTCTTCACTGGACTCTAGCTTCGTATGAGGAGCATGTAGATAAAGCAAATAGGTTTAGCACAATCTCTGCAAAAGAGTACCATAGAATTGGGAAGCGTAGCAGCATTCTTAAAATAGTAGTTAACTCAGGTTGGCATTTCTTAAAAGCCTATGTTCTTAGGTTAGGCTTTCTGGATGGCTATAATGGGTTTGTTATTAGCGCATTGTCGGCCTATACCTGCTTTTTAAAGTACGTAAAGCTTAGGCGACTTATTCTTGCCGATCGTAATGGTGGCGTTAAAACTACCGTTTTGGGTCGAAAAAAGAAGGAAATACAAATTGCATCATAAATTCCCCTACCATGAAAATTGTAATTCTTGCAGCGGGTATTGGTTCTCGATTGGGTAACCCACTACCAAAACCACTAACCGTTCTAAAGAGCGGCAAAACTATTATGCAGCAGCAAATAGACAACTTGTCGGATCACTTTAACCCCGATGATATTAACATTGTTGTTGGGTTCAAGAAGGACTTAATAATGGAAAACTTTCCAGATATTTCGTATATCTACAACCAGAATTTCGACACAACTAATACCTCTAAGAGCTTACTAAAAGCCCTACGCAAGAATCGCAACGAATCGGTACTTTGGCTTAATGGCGATGTGGTTTTTGATTCGGGTATCCTAGCCCACCTTAAACCATTCATTCAGCAGGAGCAGTCGTTTGTTTGCGTTAATAACAATGAGGTTGGCGACGAGGAGGTAAAGTATAACCTTAGCAACAACGGGTTTATTAAGGATATCTCCAAAAAAGTTACTGATGGTAAAGGAGAGGCAGTAGGTATCAATTTTATTGCCCAAAAAGACGTTAAACAGCTCATTTCACGCCTTGAGGAGTGCGAGGATAACGATTACTTTGAACGTGGATTAGAACTTGCAATCCAGAAGGATAGCCTTGAGGTAAAGCCAATTAATATCTCGGATTTTCGTTGTATGGAAATCGATTTTAGGGAAGATCTCGATAACGCCAACAAAATTTTCTAAACATAAAGCATTGCTTTTGCTTAGTAGCTAAACGGATAGTGCTTATTAAGCACTATCCGTTTCTTTTTTTATTGGGCTTTCGGGTGTAAATTTGCAGCCATTAAACACTATTAGTGTATAAGCCAACTAGGATGAGAGCAACCCTTTTTTGTGTTAATCCCTACGCTTTTGGGATACTTAAGCCACTTTACGATGAGCTAACGCACCAAGGCCACAGCGTATTATGGTATATGTCGGAACGCATTGCTGGCTCATTCCCTTTTAAGGGAGATGTTAAGGTAACATCATCAATTGTTGATGTTTACCAATTTGGAAACGACGCCATTTTTGTTCCAGGGAACGAACTTCCACCATATTTGCCTGGGGTTAAAGTTCAGGTATTTCATGGGTTGGCTGGCGAGAAAAAGGGGCATTTCCGTATTAGGCACTACTTTGATTTGTACTTAACCCAAGGGCCATACTTTACCAGCAGGTTCAATAAGCTTGCTACTAAGCATAAGAACTTTCGGGTTAAGGAAACGGGGTGGTGTAAACTTGATCCTCTGTTTCGCAACCTAGATGCTGCAAGGCGCGAAAGGGATCGGCTATTGGCATTATCTGGAAAGGAGAAGCTAGTTTTGTACGCACCAACATTTTCCCCTTCGCTTACATCAACCCTTGAGCTTAAGAATGAGGTTTTTAGGTTAGCCGATGAGCAGAACCTGTACCTTATGATCAAGTTTCACGACCTAATGGATGCATCCGTTGTTAAAGAGTATGAGGTCCTTGCGGATACACGGAGCAATGTTGAGGTTGTTACTGACAGGAACATCCTAAAGTACATGCAAATGGCCGATGTAATGATTAGCGATACCTCATCGGTTGTGTATGAGTTTCTTCTGCTTAACAAACCCGTTATTACGCTAAACTCCCATTCCGAGAATGTTTTGTGGAAAGATATTGCTAGCGCAAATGAGCTGGTGCTGGCTTATGCCGAAACGGTAACCTCAGACCCCTTTGCCGCTGCGCGTCAGCGCATTGTTGATGCGTACCATCCCTATCCCGATGGACAATCGTCGGCACGAGTGGTGAGAGCTGTAGAGGAGTATATTGCAGCGTATGGAGTACCTAAAAGGCGTAAGCTAAATTTATACCGCAGGTATAAAATGAATAAGATGTTTGGCGCAAAACCTAAACTTTAAATTATGGACGAGGCAATTAAACAGGCACTAGAAGTGCTTAACAGTGGTGGTATTATTCTGTACCCAACCGATACCGTATGGGGTATTGGCTGCGATGCAACAAATCCTGCGGCTGTTAGCAAAGTGTTGGAGCTAAAGCAGCGCAAGCACAGCAAGGGAATGGTTATTTTAGTTGATATCTCCGCAAGAATCCCCTCGTACGTCCGCGAGGTTCCCGAAATTGCTTGGGAATTGATAGATGTAACCGATAAGCCCTTAACCATAATCTACCCCGGAGCAAAAAACTTAGCATCCAATGTAATTGCCCCCGATGGGAGCATTGGCATACGCGTGGTTAGCCAAGACTTTTGCAAACGGTTAATAGCCCGGTTTAAGCGCCCCCTGGTTTCCACCTCGGCAAACATATCTGGCGACGCTACGCCAAAATCATTCCAAGCAATTCCCGATAGAATAAAAACCGGGGTCGATCTTGTTGTTTCGCAAGAATTCGACAGCCCGGTTAGCTCGGCTCCATCAAGCGTAATAAAGTTAGGCTTGACTGGCGAAATAGAGATTATTCGTCCCTAGGCGGAGTACCTACAGGGATGTTACCCTGCCCGATCCCGAGACCTTAACGTCGAACCGGGGGCGCCCTTTGTAGTAAATGTCGCCGCTTCCCGATACCTTGCCGCGTAGGTTCTCGTTAGCCCAAATCTTAATGTCGCCCGATCCGCTAATGGCAACATCTACATCACTGGCTTGTAGCCTAGAGAGGTCTATATCGCCCGATCCCGAAACGGCAACATCAACGCTAGAAACGATTGCAGGGCCAGCAAGTTCCATGTCGCCCGATCCCGATATGGCAAGCTTTAGCGTTTGGGCCGTTAGGGATTTGATGCTTACATCGCCCGATCCCGATATGGATACCTTTAGGTCATCGGTTTTTATTGCAGTTTGCGCAATAATATCGCCCGATCCCGAAAGGTGTAGCCCTTTAACTATTGGTAGCGATACGTAGATCTTAACATCGTCGTCGCGCCAATTGATAGCCTTAAAGCCTGTTGTTTTAATCTTTAGCGTTTGTCCGTCAACATAAACATCTAGCTTCTCTATAATGGACTCAGGGGCAACAATCTCAACTTTGTATTCAGCCTCTTGCGAAACGTAAAGGTCGGCAGCCAGGCTAAGGCTAACCGTTGTGAAGCCTTTTAAGTCGTAGCTCTTTTTTTGCTGAGCGCCCAAATCGCAACCTAGTAGCATTAGTGCCGATAGGGCTGCTGCAAATACAATTGGTTTAATTTTTGTTAGCATCGTTGTTTGTTTTTAGTGAGAGTAGCGGTAATCTTTAACTGAACTAATGACGAAAACAGAAATTAAAACGCTGCTTCGCCTTAAATAAACATATTTTATAATTCGTCAACGTAACCTTTTTTTTACTTTTGCATTAAGAAATGTTAATCAAAATGTCATTGCCAATAAAACACACTCCTAGGTGGATAGTATTTCTTATTGATATACTAATTTGCTCCTTTTCAATAGGGTTTGCATATTATATAAGGTTTGAATTTAGAATTGGCGACAACCAGTTTGAGGCGCTAAGAATTGCACTTCCAGTGCTTCTGTTTGTGCGGTCGCTTAGTTTCCTTATTTTTCGGTCGTATGCAGGGCTAATCCGCTATACAAGCGCAAAGGATACGGAGCGCATCTTTATTGTGGTATCGTTTGGGAGCATTGTGCTGTTTGTAGTCAACCTGATGTATTTTTACTACAATCAGGCCTTTCTTATTCCCAATTCCATTCTTGTAATCGATTATATTACCACCTCGTTTATTCTAATAGGTTCACGCTTGGCTGTAAAAACCATGTACTACACCATTAAGAATAGTGGTGGCGAGAAGGAGAATATTATTATTTACGGCGCAGAGCAGTTTGCGGCAGTAACCAAGAGAACCCTAGATCGTGATGCTGGTACTAACTATAACGTAATAGCCTTTATCGATGCCTATAATAAGAACGAGGGTAAAAAGTTAGAAGGTATCTCTATTTATAATACCGATAAAATAGACCTGCTGCTAGAGAGGCATAAGGTGTCGAGGCTTATTATAGCAAAAAAGAACATCGATCCCGTTAAAAAGAATAGGCTAGTTGAGAAGTGCCTTAACTACAACGTAAAGGTTCTTACCGTTCCCGATGTTAGCACCTGGATTAATGGCGAACTTAGCTTTAACCAGATTAAGAGCATTAAAATTGAGGACTTACTTGAGCGTCCTCCAATAGTGCTCGATAAAAAGCGTATTCAGGCCGACATTAAGGGTAAAACCATTCTGGTTACAGGCGCTGCAGGCTCTATTGGCAGCGAGATTGTTAGGCAGGTTTCCCGCTTTCAGCCTAAAAAAATTATTCTTTTCGATCAGGCCGAAACCCCGTTGTACGAGATTGACCTCGAGCTCAGAGAATCGTTGCACTTTTTCGATTTTGAGATTGTAATTGGTAGCATTACCAATGAGTATAGGGTGCGTAAAATGTTTGATGCGTTTAAGCCTGCGGTTGTTTTTCATGCTGCGGCCTACAAGCATGTTCCGCTAATGGAGAACAACCCTTCCGAGGCTATATTTAACAACGTAATTGGGACCAGAACCATTGCCGACTTATCAGTTGAGTACGGGGTGGAAAAGTTTGTGATGATATCTACCGATAAGGCCGTGAACCCAACCAACGTAATGGGCGCCAGCAAGCGTATTGCCGAGGTTTACATCCAAACCATAAATAAATCTAGTAAGGTCACTCGTTTTGTTACCACTCGTTTTGGGAATGTGCTTGGTTCAAACGGGTCGGTTATTCCTCGCTTTAAGAAGCAGATAGAGACTGGTGGCCCAATAACCATTACTCACCCCGAGGTTACCCGTTACTTTATGACCATCCCCGAGGCTTGTCAGCTAGTACTTGAGGCTGGTGCCATGGGAAAAGGTGGCGAAATTTTTATTTTTGATATGGGTAAGTCGGTTAAGATCCTCGATTTGGCCAAAAAAATGATTAAAATATCTGGCCTCGCCCTTGGTCGCGATATTCAGATAAACTTCACTGGGCTACGGCCAGGTGAGAAGCTCTACGAGGAGCTGCTAAATAACAAGGAGAATACGCTGCCCACCTATCATTCGCAAATTATGATTGCCAAGGTTCAAGACTGTGAGGCCGAGGTCGTTTTTGCTGATATAGAGAAGCTGATAAAGCTGCTGCCTAGCCATAATAATTTTGCAATAGTGTCGCAGATGAAGGAGATTGTTCCTGAGTTTGTGAGCCAGAATTCCATTTTTGAGGAGCTAGACCGTCATAAAAAGTTTAAAGTTGATGAAAAACTTGAGCCTGCACAACCCGTTGCACAAAACCCCGATTCAGATACGCTTTAGCGACCTCGATAAGTTAAACCACGTAAGCAATTCCGTTTACCAGCAGTACTACGACCTTGGTCGCATTGCCTACTTCGACGATGTTTTTAAGGAGCGCATTAGCTGGGATCCCGAAGGTCTTATAGTGGTTAGCATAAAGCTCGATTTTTACAAGGCCATTACGCTTTACGATAAAATGGCGGTGCGGACCAAGATTGTAAAGATTGGGAATAAAAGCCTAACCATGTATCAGGATCTGTATAATGAGGATACGGGAGAGGTTACATCGGCCAGTGAGAGCGTTATGGCTGCTGTTGACTACCATAAAGGGGAGAGTATTCCTATGCCTCAGCGCTGGCGGGAGCGTATAGGCGCCTTTGAACAAGGCGTTTAGTGACGTTAATAGCCTATCCCTCTTTTTTTAAAACTTGGAACTTATACAGCCTGCCTAAAGCTGCAGGGTTAAAACTTAACATCCTCTTATGAGCAGTAAGGGCATTGCCTACGCAATTATATCGTCGGCCACATTTGGTCTTATCCCATTGTTTTCGGTTGCAGCTATGAACGGAGGGCAATCCCCTTTCTCTGTGCTATTCTATAGGTTCTTCTTCTCAACCATCCTCTTTGGCGTGTTTATCTGTGCAAAAAAAGTATCGTTTAGGGTTTCGCTTAAGCAATTTGTGGAGCTGTTTATTCTGGGTGGATTGTGCTACGGTGGCACCGCACTGTTCCTAATCCTTTCCTATGGATACATCCCAACAGGAATAGCTACTACCATTAACTTCCTTTACCCTGTTATGGTGGCGCTTATCATGTTTGTAATTTACAGGGAAAAGCCCACTTTGGGAATTGCGCTGGCCATTGTGCTGTCGCTTTTGGGCGTAGCCTTTATGGCGTGGAGCAGGGGAGGCGCTTTAAGTACCCGTGGGGTTATTTATGCGTTTATAACCATAGTTGCCTATGGGTTTTATATTGTGGGGCTAAATAAATCGTCGTTGCGGGGGATGAACGGTAACACGGTAACCTTTTATGTACTGCTTATTGCCACTGTGCTGTTTTTTCTTGTGGCTCAGCTTTTTGGCGGAATTCCCCCTATTGCTACGGCAAGGGTTGCGCTAAATCTAGTCTCTCTGGCTGTGGTAGCCACCATTATATCTAACCTTACGCTTGTACTGGCAGTTAAGGAAATTGGTTCTACAACCACATCGGTATTGGGCTCAATGGAACCACTAACAGCTCTTGCTGTTGGCGTATTTTGGTTTGGCGAGCAGCTAACTTTTTGGCAAACAGTGGGTGTGGTGCTGGTTGTAACCTCTGTGTCTATGGTTGTGCTTTTGGGAAAACGAAAGGTGCACTAAAAATCAAAAGAAAAGTATTTGTTTGCTGATTTGTGCTCTGCTGTTAACTAGGGCACCTACCCCTATTGGGTTTGGGGTATTCCTTGTTTAAATAAATTTAGCAGGCTAACTTAATAAAAATGTTGTATCAACCCAAAAAAAATGGGCTAAATCTTGGTAGAATACAGTAGTGGTTATAAATTGTGCTTTAAAACATGTTTGTAATAACCGTAAACTAAACTAACCTAAAAGTATGATTGCTAACCCTCTATTCTGGTTTATCCCTTTCGCGTCTATATTAGCTTTGGCGTTTGCTTGGATGTTTTTCAAGCAGATGATGAAGGCTGACGAGGGGACAGATACGATGAAAAAAATTGCTCAGCACGTTCGTGTAGGGGCAATGTCCTATTTGAGACAGCAGTACAAAGTTGTAATTATTGTTTTTGTTGTGCTGGCCATTTTCTTTTCCATTCTTGCCTACGGCTTAGGCGTGCAAAATGGCTGGGTGCCTTTTGCGTTCCTCACTGGCGGTTTCTTCTCGGGCTTGGCTGGTTTCTTTGGAATGAAAACTGCTACCTACGCATCAGCACGAACCGCAAATGCAGCCCGCGAGTCGCTTAACAGCGGATTGCAAGTTGCGTTCCGTTCGGGTGCGGTTATGGGGCTTGTAGTTGTTGGGCTAGGTTTGCTCGACATTTCGCTTTGGTACATAGTTCTAAACTACTTTGTTGATGAGATTGACTCTGCCCACAAGCTTATAGTTATTACCACCACCATGCTAACCTTTGGTATGGGGGCATCAACACAGGCGCTGTTTGCCCGTGTTGGTGGTGGTATTTACACAAAGGCTGCCGATGTTGGCGCCGACCTAGTGGGTAAAGTAGAGGCTGGAATTCCAGAGGATGACCCTCGTAACCCAGCAACCATTGCCGATAATGTGGGCGATAATGTAGGTGACGTTGCTGGTATGGGTGCCGACCTTTACGAGAGCTACTGTGGGTCTATTCTTGCCACAGCAGCGTTAGGCGCTTCGGCTTTCCTAACTGCTGGCGAGGAGCTACAGTTTAAGGCTGTTATTGCTCCTATGCTTATTGCAGCTGTTGGTATTGTGCTTTCTATTATAGGTATATTCTTAGTTAAGACTAAGGAAGGCGCTACTATGAAAGACCTTTTGGGCTCCTTAGGATTTGGTGTTAATGTGAGCTCCGTGCTTATTGCCATTGCAACTTTTGGCATTATGTATATTCTTGATATGCCTAACTGGCACCTTATCTCTCTTTCGGTTGTGGTTGGTTTAGCTGTGGGTATTATTATTGGGAAGTCCACGGAGTATTATACCTCTCATTCGTTTAAACCCACCCAGCGTATTGCCGAAAGTGCAGAAACGGGCCCAGCTACCGTTATCATTTCTGGTATTGGTATGGGGATGGTATCTACCGCAATTCCTGTGCTTGCCGTAGTTGCGGGTATTACCTTTGCTTACCTTTTTGCTTCGGGATTCGATTTTTCTAATATAAGCATGGGGCTATATGGTATTGGTATTGCCGCTGTAGGTATGCTTTCTACTTTGGGTATAACCCTTGCTACCGATGCTTACGGCCCAATTGCCGATAACGCTGGTGGTAATGCCGAAATGAGCCACCTAGGCCCAGAGGTGCGTAAACGTACCGATGCGCTTGACTCCCTTGGTAACACCACTGCTGCCACAGGCAAAGGTTTTGCCATTGGTTCTGCTGCGCTAACCGCACTTGCGCTTCTTGCATCGTACATTGAGGAGCTAAAAATTGGAATGGTACGCCTGCTTGAGCAGGGCCGACAAATTCCTGCGCTTATTAGCGAGAATCTTACCGTAGAGCAGGTTAAGTATGCTACCATCGAGAATTTTATGGATTGGTTTGATGTGAATCTTATGAACTATAAGGTTCTTGTGGGGGTATTCTTAGGTTCCATGATGGCCTTCCTTTTCTCTGGACTAACCATGAATGCGGTAGGCCGTGCTGCTCAGAAGATGGTTGAAGAGGTTCGTCGCCAGTTCCGCGAAATTAAGGGAATTCTTGAGGGCGAGGCCGAGCCAGACTATGCGCGTTGCGTTGAGATTTCAACTCGTGGTGCTCAGCTTGAGATGATTTTCCCTTCGGCGCTAGCTATTATCATCCCAATTATTACTGGTGTTGTATTTGGCGTTTCGGGTGTTATGGGATTACTAATTGGTGGTCTTGGCAGCGGATTCGTACTTGCTGTATTCATGGCCAACGCTGGCGGTGCCTGGGATAACGCTAAAAAGTACATTGAAGAGGGTAACATGGGAGGCAAAGGTTCTGCCGCTCATAAGGCTGCTGTAACTGGCGACACCGTTGGCGACCCATTTAAAGATACCGCTGGCCCTAGCTTGAACATACTTATTAAGCTAATGAGCATGGTTTCTATTGTAATGGCAGGTTTAACCGTTGCGTTTAGCGTTTTATAATCATTAGTATATTGCTGCTTACGCAATGTGCCGTAAGCCAGATAAGGGGCAGTGCCGCAGGGTGCTGCCCCTTTGCTTTGTGTAGGTGATGTTTTGAGATGTATTACTATCCAACAATAAAATAATTACCTTTGCCACAATTGGTGGATTTTCTCCGTTGGAGAAAGCCTTAATATGGGAATCCGGTGTAAACCCGGAGCTGTACCCGCAGCTGTAAGTCCTTAATGCGTTTTCGCACTACCTTTGCCACTGTTTTGTCTCGCGACGAGGCGGGAAGGCCAGCGAAAATGGGACAAGCCAGAAGACCTGCCAGTAGTTGCCTTTTATGTATAACGAGCTTCGGGAAAAAAGTATCGGTAGTAATGATTCGTTTACTTCTGTCGGCTTTTTAGGAAGTGCATTAGTATTTCAATGAAAGCATTTGTTTCGTGGAGCGGTGGAAAGGATTGCATGTTTGCCCTTTACCGCTTTTTGCAAGATTCGCAGAACTCCGCAGTAGCACTGGTTAACATGTGCAATGAGGAGGGGGTAAAATCTCGATCGCATGGCATCTCATCAGAGCTTATTAGGCTGCAAGCCCAGTGTATGGGGCTGCCCATTATTCAGCAAGGGGTGAGCGACAAGGGGTACGAGTACCATTTTAAGAGGGTTGTAACAAATTTAGTGGAAACCCAGGGCGTTACAGCGGGTGTTTTTGGCGATATATACCTTCAGCAGCACCGTGATTGGATTGAGCGTGTTTGCTCCGAGGTGGGCGTTACGCCCATTTTCCCCTTGTGGGGAATGGAAACGCATCAGCTTTTGCACCATTTTATTGAGGCCGATTTTAAAACCGTAACCGTATCTGTTCGTTCCGATTTACTTGCCAATTCTTGGCTGGGGCGCACCATTGATAAGGCTTTCCTTGTTGAAATATCGCAGCTTAATGGGGTTGACCCCTGTGCCGAGAATGGCGAGTATCATACCTTTGTTTACAATGGTCCATTGTTTAAATCGGAAGTAAAGTATAGCTTAGGCGATATCTATTCGGACGGTAATCATAACTTTATTCAGGTAATTTCACAGTAAAAAAACAGGGAATGAAAAGAATATTATTTGCAGTACTGCTTGCTGTTGTTGGGTCTATTTGTGTTCAGGCTCAGGGTGTTGGTAGAATAGTATCTCTGGCGCCATCGCTCACAAAGAATGTGTATTACCTAGAGGCGCAGTCGAAACTGGTTGGCTGCACCAGCTATTGCGATATGGGTGTTGCCGATAGCAAAGAGGTTGTGGCCACTGCTGTTAAGGTGAACATTGAAAAGGTAATTAGCCTTAAGCCCGATTTGGTAATTGCAACTACCATAACTAACCCCGAAACCATAGCAATGCTTAAGAAGTACGGCGTTAGGGTTGAGGTTTTTAGTACTGCCAAATCCTTTGATGAGATTTGTCAGCAAACGCTACGCCTTGGGAAGATTATTGGTGCCGATGATGCGGCAAAGCGCGTTACCGATGCTGCAACCACTAGGGTAAAGGAGATTGTTGCCCTTAACGAGGGTAAGGTTGCACCGCGTGTTTTCTTTCAAATAGGGGCAAAACCTCTGTTTACAGTTATCCCTAATACCTTTATGAACGACTACATAACCTTTGCAGGAGGCATAAACGTTGTTACGGAAACTAAGCGTGGAACCATATCGCGCGAAGCGGTAATTGCCTCAAATCCCGATGTGATTTTTATTGTTACAATGGGACTGGTAGGCGATGAGGAGAAGCAGGTTTGGGAGGGCTACAAAAGCCTAAATGCCACTAAGAATAGGCGTATATTTATTATAGACTCAAATAAAGCCAGCACCCCAACACCCGTAACCTTTGTTGAAACGCTGGAAACTATTGCTGAACTTATAAAGTGATTGTGTATAGTGTTTAGTGTATAGTGTTTAGTGTTTAGTGTATAGTGTATAGTGTTTTGTATTTTGTCGTTTAACGTTTAACGTTTAACGATTAACGTTTAACTTTTCACTTTTAACGATTAACGTTTAACTTTTCACTTTTAACCTTACAATGGGCTTAATTCACATATATACAGGTAACGGCAAGGGGAAAACAACCTGTGCTGTAGGATTGGCTACGCGGGCATTAGGCTTTGGGCTTAAGGTTTGCTACGCCTCGTTTCATAAGCGTCCCGAGCTGTATGGCTACCACGAGATTGGTATGCTTGCTAAGTTTGGCGCTACCGTTCACGTTTTTGCCAAGGGACATCCGCATTTGGACAAGAGCTTGGATGAGAACGAGATTCGTAACGATGTGGCCAATGGCATAGCCCTGCTGCGTGAGCTTATTGCCGATGACTCATTCGATATGCTTATTATGGATGAGATTCTAATCTCCGTTCGCGATGGGTACCTTGCCGAGAGCGAGCTAATAAGCTTTATTAAGTATAAGCCAGCCCGATTGGAACTGGTGCTTACAGGCAGAGGTGCAACGGCATCGGTAATAGAACTGGCCGATTACGTGAGTGAGATTCAGAAAATTGCTCATCCGTACGACAAGGGCGTAACCAGCCGTGGAGGCATAGAGTTTTAGTAATGAGGAAGAAATACCTAGGATGGCTCCTGTTTGGATTAGGGTTGCTAGCGGCACTAGTATGCGCCATGCTTTACTCCGTGTCAACGGGTGAGGTATCCATAGCGCTGTCCGATATCCCAAGAATTCTCTCCAGCAAAGAGGGCATGGAGTACTTTGTACTCACCCAAATTCGTATGCCCCGCATAGTGCTTGCCATTGCTGTTGGTGGCTCGTTAGGGTTAACGGGCTCAATTTTGCAGGGCGTTTACCGCAACCCGTTGGTTGAACCATATACGCTGGGTATATCTGGCGGGGCATCGCTGGGCGTTGCAATAGTTATAGTATTTGGCCTGCATACCATTAATATGCTGATGCTCCCTTTGGCTGGGTTTATTGGCGCTTTAGCCACCATCTTTTTGGTTTACACGCTAAGCATTCGCAAGGGAAGCCTAGACATTAACCGCATGCTGCTAATTGGCGTCATGATAAGCTTTGTTGCCTCATCGGCAATGATGTTCTTAATGTCGATTTCTACCGCCGAGGATTTGCATAGCATTGTGTTCTGGATTATGGGGTCGCTCGATGAGCCTAACACTCAGCTGGTAAGGCTAATGCTTGGCGTTTCGCTTTTTGGGCTGTGTGTTACATACCTGTTTGCCCGTCCGCTTAACGCTTTGCAGCTGGGACAGTCAAAAGCCGAGCATCTGGGTATAAATGCATCAACAGCAATAAGAATCCTGTTTGTTGTGGCATCGCTAATGGCTGGTATTTGCGTGTCGGTGGCGGGTGTTATTGGATTTGTTGGGCTCATTATTCCGCATTTGGTTCGCATTATTATTGGCTCCGATTTTAGAATATCGCTCATAGGCTCGTTCCTTGGAGGCGGCCTTTTCCTTGTGGTTAGCGATGTGGTGGCACGTACCATTATTGCGCCCAACGAGCTGCCCATTGGTGTTATTACGGGTATTGTTGGCGGGCTAATTTTTATGGTGGTTCTAAGTAACATGAGGCGAAAACCCAAACTCAGCTAAAATGACCGAGTATCTTAAAATTGATGGCATTTCCTGTGGCTACTCTGGCGCCTTTTCGCTAGGCAATATCTCCTTCGCACTTAAGAAAGGTGTTTTTGCAGGCATTATTGGCCCCAATGGCTCGGGTAAAACCACGCTGTTTAGGGGTGTTTCGGGCGAGTTGCCCTTGCGGCACGGTAGCATTTGGCTTAACAATGTAAATGTTGGGCAATTTAACAATCGGCAGCGCGCCCAGAATATGGCTATTGTTGGGCAGTTCCCCGAAACGGGCAATATTACCGTTGAGGATTACGTGCTACTTGGCCGTCTTCCGTACCGCAAGGCGTTACAGTTTTTTGAGACTGATGAGGATTACGCCATTGCCAAGAAGTACATGCGCCTTACCAATACCTACCGGTTTAAGGATAAGCTGCTGTCGCAGCTAAGCGGCGGCGAGCAGCAGCTGGCTGCAATTGCCCAAGCGCTTACGCAGGAGCCTAAGCTGCTTCTGCTTGATGAGCCAACATCGCACCTTGATATCACCCACCAAGTACAGGTGCTAAACCTTTTGCAGCGGCTTAACGAGGAGCTGGGGCTAACCGTTCTAATGATTATCCACGACCTTAACCTTGCCAGCGAGTACTGCGATTACCTTATTATGATGAGAGAGGGCGAGGTGTACTGCAAGGGCACGCCTACCGAGGTGCTAACCTACCAGAACATAGAGGAGGTTTACAACACTGTGGTTATTACGCTAACCAATCCAAATTCCCTAAAGCCTGCTATTTTCCTAGTCTCGGAGCGGATGATGAGTAATATTGATAAGAGTAATGGTTGAGTTTATTGTGTTGCGACACGGCGAAACGGTGGAGAACAGCCAGCGCATTTGCCAGGGGCAAACCGAGGGAACGCTCTCCGAGCGCGGATGGCAACAGGTAAAGGCCGTTGCCATGGAGCTATCGGCATATCCTGTTGATGCAATCTATAGCAGCCCATTGCGCCGAGCAGTGGATACGGCAATGGCGGTGCAGCAATATCATCCCAACATCAACTTGCAGCTTGATAGCCGCCTTATGGAGCGCCGTATGGGCGTTATGGAGGGGAAGGTATTCCCCGATGGGTTTGACTATTTGCACCCAATTCCCGAGTCGGAATCGCTGGCCGAGGTTTTTGCCCGCGTAAAGGAGGTAATTCAAGCTCTGGGGGCAAAGCATCAGGGGCAAACCGTACTTTTGGTTAGCCACGGCATTACCATCCGCATGGTGAAGTGCCTTGTTGGCAATATCCCCTTATCACAGCTAAATGATGTGGAGCTACAACCCAATGCAACGTATTTTAGGTTTGGGTGCGATATTCGCTGTCTCTGTACTTATGAAAAGATAGAGGGATAACTGTAATCTTATTTTGTAGTGTTTATCTCTCTAGGTTACAATAGTATTTGTTGTAATGGTGGTTTTGTTGTATGTTTGCGTGAAAATATCACGTAAAAAAAGAGCGCCATGTTGGTTAGATTTGTAATTGAGAACTTATTTTCGTTTGGAGAAAGGAAAGAGTTTTCCATGATTCCAAACAAGCGATTAAAAACACTTGACCACCATAAGTATAATTATGATGGTTTTAATGTTTTAAAAATTGCTTCCATATATGGTGCAAATGGAGCAGGGAAATCAAATCTTATTAAATCTTTAGAACTATTTCAGAGGTTAGTAATTAAGGAGGCCATCCCATTTAGGTTAAAAGATTCAAAATTTAAGTTTAATAATTCTGAAGATAGTCAAAATCAGATATTTGCCATTGAGTTTATTCAGGATGGAAAAGCCTTTTATTATGGTATCGTTTTGAGTGAGAGTGCTGTTTTAACAGAAGAACTATACTTGTCTGGGTTGGGACAAAAAGAGGACGAGTTGATATACGAAAGAACAACGGATGAAAAGAATAAAACGAGCATCGTTTTTTTAAAGGAATTCGAGGAAGACGAAAGAAGTCAAGTGCTAAAAAGCGTATTGCTTGAGGATTTTGTAAAGCCAAATGAGCCAATTCTAAAGTTGCTTTCAAATAGAGATAATAAATTCTTAGCAAACGTAAAAATTGCCTACAAATGGTTTGAGACTACACTTCAAGTTATTACTCCTGATTCAAAACCAAGGGCTTTAGCTCATAAAATTGATGTTGATAAGGAGTTTAAAAGCTACGCAAATGATTTAATGTCTTCTTTTAATATAGGGATTACAGAGCTTACCTCAGAGAAAAAGGAGATTAAGGAATTTTTTGGGGAGGATAATGAGAAAGAGATTGATGATTTAATAAAAGAGGTTGAGAGTTCTCCCCAAAAGATGGTAGGCTTAAGTAGCAATAAGGGCGATGAGCTGATTATTGTAAAAGAAAATGAAAAAGTTTGGGTTAAAACTCTAAAGGTTGGACATACTGGAAAAAGAAATAAGTCTGTCCTTTTTGGTCTTGATGAAGAATCGGATGGAACTGTGAGATTGCTAGACTTTGTGCCTGCATTTAAAAGTGTAATATCTGATGAAAAAGTTTTTGTTATTGATGAAATAGAAAGAAGTATTCATCCTCTCCTTATCAAAGAATTAGTTCAGAAATTCTCTTTCGATAGTAAAACTAAGGGGCAGTTGATATTCTCAACGCATGAATCGAACTTGTTAAGTCAGGAAATCTTTAGGCAAGATGAGATTTGGTTTGCAGAGAAAAACATGGATGGTTCAACGGACTTGTATTCCCTTAATGATTTTAAGGAGCATAAAACTATTGATATTCAAAAGGGATATCTTAATGGAAGATATGGTTCTATACCCTTTCTAGGTAATTTGCAAGATTTAAATTGGCATGACTATGATACTAACCAATAGACTTTTTGAGCGAGTTGCACCAAATAGAGAGGCTAAAAGTATTTATATATTTTGCGAGGGCGCCAAAAGAGAGTTTGATTATTTTGAGTATTTTAAAGAGTTAGACTCTCGAATTAACATTGAAGTATATAAACTTCATCCGCATGAAGATAACTCACCAGCTGGATTACTACGGATTGCAGAGAAATGCATAGTTAAAACGGATGAAAACCCTAGTCCCAAGTATAACTTTATTGTAGGAGACGAGGTTTGGATTGTTCTTGATATTGATAAGGATAGAGATGAATCAAGAGAATCTCAAATTCAGCGAATCAAGGAGAAATGTAGCGTGTTTGAAGGCTGGTCTTTAGCTCTGAGCAATCCGTGTTTCGAAGTATGGTTGTATTATCATCTTCATTCACAGAAACCAAATTTTGAAAACTCAGAAAAATGTTCTGAATGGAAGCGGTTGGTTAATCGGTCAGTCAAGGGTGGCTTTGATTCTAGGAAGCATCCAATTTATATTGAAACAGCAAGTAAAAACGCGGAACAGTCTTTTAGTATAGTTGATAATAAACCCGATTTAGGCTGTACTGAAGTTTATACCTTGGCAAAAACAATTGAGCCACTTGTGTCATCAAAGTTAAACAGGGTTTTAAAACAGATAGAAGAGAAGTAATTCTGGGGTTGTAGTGTAATGATTGACTTGTTGGGAGTGTAAATCTTAGGCTAGCTCATAAGTAGTCATGTTCCCTTGATGTTTTACAACAACCCATTCATCCGCACCAAATAAATATTACCTTTGCGCCGTATTTGGTTCCCGAGATTGATGCTACAAAATTGGGATTAAAAGGGAATCCGGTGATTCTGCTTGCAGAAGAGTCCGGAGCTGTACCCGCAGCTGTAAGTCCTGTAATAGTTCTTGATAAACCACCTAGCCACTGTTTCGCTAATAATGAAATGGGAAGGCATCAAGAATAGGACAAGCCAGAAGACCTACCACGTACACATTTATCATAGCTTTCGGGATAAAAAGCGATGTGACTGATTGATACAATCACCACTTCATTGTTCCATTTACAGCCCGGGACGTAACCGGAACCCACCGAAAGTTTATGGTTATTAATGCTTTGTTTAACCATAAATTTTAAAGGAATGTGTAAGCATTTACTATTGGGCGTGCTATGTCTTTTAGGTTTTAACTCAATGGCTCAACAGACCGATTCGCTTAAAAGAATTGACCTAGAGGAAGTAACCATTACCACCACCCGCTCTAAAACTCAGCTTAAGGATATACCCCAAAAGGTTGAGGTTATTGATAGAGCCGTTATCATGTCTATCCCTTCCGATAATGCTGCCGAGATTCTAAAGCGTACGGCCAATATAGATATCATTCAGTATCCTGGTATGTCTGCAAGCATTGGTATGCGCGGTTTTTCGCCTAGTGCGCACTCGCGTAGCTATACCCTGCTGCTAATAAACGGAATCCCAACGGCATCAACCAATGCGTCAAGTATCAACATGGATAACGTGGAGCGCATTGAGGTGGTTAAAGGCCCCTACTCAGCCCTGTACGGTTCCGATGCTATGGGTGGAGTTATCAACATAATTACCAAGCCTATTTCAACGGAAAGTTCTGGACAGGTTACCCTGTCGGCAGGCAACTTTGGCTACATGAAGCTTGGTGGTAGCGTTAGCTCATTGCTATCGAACAAAACGGCCATGTCGCTTGGCTATACTCGCACCGAGCAGGCTAAGAACTACCGCATTGGCAGCAAGAACATCCTGGGGCTAAATCCGTTGGAGGAGGCTATGCTCGACCCAAAATCTAGCGGCGAGATAATGGAGAACTCCACATTCCAGTGGCACGAGGCCACTCTGCGCCTGCAACATGCAATTAACAACCGTTGGAGCACCAGTGCCGATGTTATTTACACCTTGGCTCACGATATTAATACTCCTGGCAACTACTGGGGAAGCTACGGGCAGAGCAAAAAGGATATCGATAGGCTTAACCTGCAAACCAGCATAAAGCGCACAACCGATAGTAATGTGCTTACCATTATGCCATACTTTAGTCAGGAAGCGGTTCAGAACTACTCCAATAACTCCGATACTGGCTTTGTATCGCTTAGCGCAACGGTTAGGGAGTATGGGGTTAAGGCCAATAATGCCTTTGCTTTGGGCAATGTTAAGATGCTGGTTGGTGCCGATTTGGATATCTACTCATACCTCTCAACCCGCTATAGCGATGCGGCTGTGGAAACAAACGCTTACCAACCCGATAATAGCCTTGTTAAAGGGGCTGTTTTTGCTCAGGCAACCTATGCGCTTGGTGGGTTGCTTGTGAATGCGGGTGCGCGTGTGGACCAAATTCACTATGCAATTGATGCCAACGATTTGCTCAAGTCAAAATCGGCAAGCAACAGCTATACCTCTTTTAACCCATCGTTTGGGGCGCAGTACACGTTCCCCTTTAACGTAAAGCTGCATGCTAGCGTTGGTAGCGCCTTCTCCGTTCCCGATGCCTTTAAGGTGGCCGGTAAGTATAGCGTTTCGGAGTATTTCCCTAAGTGGGATTACTGGTGGGTTAAGAACTATAAGGGTAATGCCGATTTGGAACCAGAGAAATCGGTTACCTACGATTTTGGTGTGGGGTACACATCGGAGAATAAGTTCCTACATGCTGATGTTACGCTATTTAGCACCAGCCACAGCAACCGTATAGTGGAGTACACCATTCCTAGCACCGATACCACATCGTTTAAAAATGCTAAAAGCAGCACTTACCGTGGGGTTGAGGTTCTTGCATCGGTTAATGTGGGTAAGCTGTTTACCGATAGGTTCAAACTTGAGCTGTATGCCAACTACACTCATCTTTTTGAGAGCACTTTTGGGGATGAAAAAAAGGATGCCGCAGGCAATATGGTTCCCGTTGAACTTGATATGCAGTACACACGCAAGGCAAACGGCTCCTTTGGGATTTTCTTTGATACCTATAAAGGCCTATCGAGCCGCTTAAATGCTCGCTACATAGGTTCTAGGCTGGAGAAGGATAACTTTGCTAAGCTTCGTCCTGCCATTAACGCTGGTAACTACTACGTTGGGGGTGGTTACACCGCAGCCGATAAGATGCTAAAGCACTCGGCTTACCTAGTGTTCGACTACTCTGTGGCCTACACCGTAAATAAGAGCAAGCGTTTTGGTATTACGCTATCCAACTTGCTAGACGAGAACTACACCGAGAAGGATGGCTACAATATGCCCGGTCGCTCAATTATTGGAACATTCACATACTCATTCTAATAAACTAACCATGAAAACCACTATTAACCTTTTGTTTGCCGTTGTATTTGCGGTTTTATCTTTAGGTAGCACCTCTGTAAGCCTTGCCTCCAAAGAGGTTGGTAAGGTTACCGTTATTGTTGATTTTGGCGAGGGTAAAAAGCCAAAGGAGATTGATGTGCTTTTTGATGAGCCCCTTACCGCTCTTGCCGCTTTGCAGCGTGCTGCTACTGTTGAGACCCATCCGGTGGGTAAGTACATTATTGTTACTGCCATTGATGGTACTAGTGGCGAGCGTGGCGTAATGGCTTGGTACTACAAGGTAAATGGCGAATCAACGGGCAAGGTAGCCTATAGCCAGCCTGTAAAATCGGGCGATACCATAACTTGGATATACACCAAGGATGTGTGCTCACGTACCGTTGACTGCAAAAAGGAGTAGTGGTGGCACATGTTACGCTAATTACTGGGGGACAGCGTTCTGGCAAAAGCCGGTACGCGCAAACGCTAGCGGAGGAATACTCCGCTAGTCCCGTTTACGTGGCAACCGCACGCCATTGGGATGCTGAGTTTACGCAGCGTATTCAGCGCCATCAGCGCGATAGGGGCGATGTGTGGACTACCATTGAGCAGGAGAAACACCTTGGTGCGCTAAACCTTGAGGGTAAAACGGTGCTGTTGGACTGTGTAACCCTTTGGCTTAATAACCTCTTTTTTGATAACGATGCCGATGTGGAGCGCTCGCTTAACCAGGCTAAGGAGGAGTGGGCGCAATTTACTGCCCACTCTTTCCGCTTATTTGTGGTGAGCAACGAGCTGGGTATGGGGGTAATTCCCGAAAATCAGCTGTCGCGCCGCTTTGCCGATTTGCAGGGTTGGATGAACCAGTTTATAGCCCAGCAAGCCAACGAGGTTGTGCTAATGGTATCGGGAATACCTGTTGAGGTGAAACGTGAATCGTGAAACGAAATGGTAGTTGCCATAATCTTGGATGTTAAGTATTAGTGTTTCGTGTCTAGTGTTTGGTGTTTAGTCGTTTCACAATTAACGTATCACGTCTAACATCTTAAGTCTAATGACTAAAATCTAAAACAATGCGTACCGAACTTCAGCAAAAAATCGACCTAAAAACTAAGCCTCAGGGGTCGTTGGGGCAGCTAGAGGATATTGCCCTTCAGGTTGGGCTAATCCAGAAAACGCTTTCGCCCTCCATAAAGAATCCGTCCATGCTTATTTTTGCCGCCGACCATGGTTTGGCCGATGAGGGTGTTAGCCCATTCCCCAAAGAGGTAACCTGGCAAATGGTTATGAACTTTGTTGCTGGTGGTGCTGCCATTAATGTGTTCTGCCGCAAGAACGGGGTTAACCTAAAGGTTGTTGATGCTGGTGTCGATTTCGATTTTCCTGCCGACTCACCCGTAGTAAGCGCCAAAATTGCCCGCGGCTCACGTAACATGCGCCATGAGCCAGCAATGACTATGGCCGAGTGCGAAGCGGCCATTAATCAGGGTCGCAACCTTGTAAAGAATGAGGTTTTGGCTGGCTGTAACACCATTGGCTTTGGCGAGATGGGGATTGGTAACACCTCGGCAGCATCGTTGCTTATGCACCGTTTTATGGGGCTAACCATTGAGGAGTGCGTGGGTGCAGGCGCTGGAATGCATGGCGAGCGCTTTCAGCATAAGCTTAACATCCTAAAGGAGGTATCAGAAAAGTACAACCCAACCACCCCGCTCGAAACGCTGGCTACCTTTGGGGGAATCGAGATTGCCATGATGGTGGGTGCATACCTTGAGGCCGCTAATCAGGGCATGATGATTCTTGTTGATGGTTTCATCTCAACCTCGGCGCTGCTTGCTGCAAACGCAATGAATCCTAGTGTTCGCGAGCACTGCATATTCTGCCACTACTCAAATGAGCAGGGACATGGCAAAATGCTGAATTTCTTTAATGCCGACCCAATCCTTAAGCTACGCTTACGTCTTGGCGAGGGGTCTGGTGCGGCTTTGGCAGTGCCTATTATCGAGTCGGCAATTGCATTCCTAAATGAGATGGCTAGCTTTGCCGGTGCTGGCGTGTCTAATGGTAATTAGATGCTAGATTTTAGACATTAGACGTTAGATGTTAGACTTGATGAACTTAGTGTTACCTGTTGAAATACAAACAGTCAACTTGCCTTCAGAATGAAAAAGGAACTTCAGGTTTTCCTCTCCGCCATAGGCTTTTTTACGCGGATACCCTTACCCCAGTCGGCGGGGATGAATGTGCACTCGCTTAGCGATGCCATTCGTTACTTTCCGCTGGTTGGTGCTATTGTGGGCAGCCTATCGGCACTGGCTTTTGTTGGGCTTGAGGGCTACTTCCCGCTGCACCTTTCGGTTATGCTTAGCCTTGTGGTGGGCATTCTGGTTACGGGTGCCCTGCACGAGGATGGCTTTGCCGATTTCTGCGATGGCTACGGCGCTGGCTACACCAAGGAGCGTATCCTTAGCATTATGAAGGATAGCTCAACGGGCGTTTATGGTGCCGTGGGTATTGTCTGTATGCTAGGGGTTAGGCTGTTGGCCTTGGCCTCGCTTCCGCTTTGGCTTATCCCATTGGCATTTATTGCAGCCCATGCCTATAGCCGCTTTGTTCCTGTGGTGCTTATGTTCACATCGGTGTATGTTCGCACCGATGGCACCTCAAAGGCCAGCGTTGTGGGTAGTCATGCCTCGCTGCTTAGCCTAGTGGTTGCGGGTTGCATTGGGCTTGCCTCGCTGCTGTTGCTTGGTGTGTATAGCCTTGCGGTTATAGTGGCGGTTAGCGCCGTGGTGCTACTCCTTTTTCGTTGGTACATAACCCGCAAAACGGGTGGTTACACTGGCGATGTGCTGGGGGCTTTGCAGCAAATTATTGAGGTGTTGGTTTACTTAACTCTAATCGCGATAGCGTAATGAATCTCTACCTTCTTAGGCATACCGCAGTTGGCGTTCCGCAGGGATTGTGCTATGGTATTACCGATGTGCCCTTACGCAGCACCTTTGCACAGGATTTTGATGATGTTGTAGCAAAGCTGCAAGGGACTGCTTTTGATGCGGTATTCTCCAGCCCGCTTAGCCGTTGCCATAGCTTGGCAAAGCATATTGCTGGCAGTTCCCTATCGGTACTTACCGATGAGCGGCTTGTTGAGATGAGTTTTGGCGATTGGGAGGAGCGGCTTTGGAGCGATGTGGACTCAACGCCCGAGGCCAAGCTCTTTTTTGCCGATTTTGTGCATAATCCAGCACCCAGTGGAGAGTGCTTCAATCAGGTAATCCAGCGAATTTGTAGTTTTGTTGCCGATTTGCCCTTTGCCGATGATGATGCCAATATCCTAGTGGTTACTCATGGCGGACCAATCCGAGCCTTCGCCACCCTGTTTAACGACCTAAACCCTTACGATGCATTCAGCGTATCCGTTGATTATGGTGAGGTGAAGGTGTTTGAGGCTTGAGGCGAAATGGAATATCGGGAGAGGAGGAATGTGAGGAATGTGAGGGAGATGAGGAATATGAGGAAGTAGTTGGAAGTTATCGGAAGCCTCAGGAGGTTGCCACCGAACCTCAAGCGCCAAAAGCCCTCAAACCCGAAGGGGTGGAATATTGGGAGAAGATGAATGTGATGAATGTGAGGGAGATGAGGAATATGAGG
>JAFGDZ010000035.1 GCA_016931855.1 Bacteroidales bacterium | reverse complement strand
TATCTTGAACCCCAGCGGGGTGATATATTTGTAGAATATCGGTTTCCCCTGCATTTTATAACCCCGAAGGGGTGACATAAAAGAGGAGGCGTTGGGGTAGTTATGAAGATGCGGATGTTGTCGGGAGTCAATCGGAAGTTATCGGAATGATTTTCTAATCTGTATTCATCTGTAAAACCTGTGTTATTTGTGTTCTATGAAGGTGAGAAAGTAGCGGGAGTTATCGGAATTAAGAAGGCGCACATAAGACTAGGTATAGCCGTAACTAGTAACTGGTCACCCGTTACCATCTGTTTGTGTTCCATTGGAATGAAGGGTTCTGCCTAATGGCCAATCCTCTCTATATAAAATGGTTTTATGCGTAGTAATTTGGATTTTGCAAATTTCGTTAACAAGATGATTGTGTAGATAAGTTCAAGTGCCCTGGTAAAAATCTACGCATAAAATTTAGGGCGCAGAGTATGCTTTTTGCATGGTTCTGCGCCCTTTGCTTTTTGCCTTGTGGGAGCTAAGCCTACTGGGTGTAGGCTTATGCCATCCTGTTTTACAGGCGTTCCCGTTTACTACCCAAATTCTCCCGTTCGCTACATCTATACAACTGATGATTACATTTTGCTTTCTTTCTTGTTTGCAATGCGCCATGTTTGTATCGTGAAATTGGATATCAACAAAACGCAACACTAAAATAGAATGCTATGCTAACACGTAAATCAATAGTAAAAGGTCTTTTTGGCCTGCTAGTATCGGGAGCTCTTAGCTCAGGAGCTAGTGCAAGCTCAAATCTTTGGTTCTTTTCCGATCCGCAGGACTGGAGCAAGCGTGAAAATGTGTATAGAATAAACGAGTCTTTCTCAAAGTTCGAGATTCGCTACAAAGGAAAGGTTCAGGTTACCGATAACGACAAGGACATAAAAAGCATTTCGCCCAATGGGTACCTTACCATCGAAAAGTCGAGCTTTGGCAATAGCCGCAGGCTCGAGTTTACCAGCGATAGCCAGGGGCGGTTAACCCGCAAGTACTACGAGGGTGCAAAGGAGCGTAGCTACGAGAGCGATGGGAAGGCGTGGCTTCAGGAGGTTCTTGAGGAGGCAATTTATCGTACTGGCGTGGGCGGAAAAGAGCGCGCGCTGAGAATATATAAGAGCAAGGGAGTGTACGGTATTCTTGATGAGGTTGAGCGCATTAGCAGCTACTCCGGCTCGTTCTCGTTTGGCAGTAGCTTTTTCGGGTTTCATAGCGTTGAGGTACGGGGTTTTAACGTTCGGAACATGTACCTAAAAACGCTTGTTGATGAGGCTAGTATCGATAAAAAAGATTTGCCTTTAGTTTTAAGGGCCATCGAAGGTGTAGAGTCTAATAGCACCAAGGGTACATTGCTCCGTACCATTATAGATAAGTATCCGCTTGACGCTTACCTTATGACAAAGATGCTTCAAACCACCGAGTCGCTATCCTATAATACCGAGATGGGAAACGTTTTGCGCAAGTTCCAATCCAAGTACCGCATTAACCTGGATAACTACGATGCTTACTTTGATGTAATTCGTAGAATGAGCATCAATTCCGAGAAGGGCAATGTGCTAAAGCCCCTTGCTAATAGCCAAAAGCTAGAGGATAGGGTTATGGTTGAGCTCATTCGCTCGGTAGGCCAATTCTCCTCAGAAAGCGAAAAGGCGGCAGTGCTACGCGTTGTGGCTACCAAAATGAGCGATAACACCGATGTGGTTAGGGAGTACATCCGCACCGTGTCGGGCATTGGCGATAGCTACCGCTACCTTCGCGATGAGCTCTTGGAGATGGTTGCTGCAAATGGCGTAAAGCCAAATCAGCCTATAAATAAAGCAGGAGTGCTATCGCTACTTGCTATGGCCGATGGCTACACAAGCAACACTCCTAAAACTGTTACCCTACGTAGGGTGAATGTCTCTCTAGGGAATGATTCAGAACTTGTTAGCCGCTACTTTGATGTGGTTGGTTCGCTTACTAACGAGATGGAGCAGTACGCGTTGATGCTTGATTTGCTTTACTCGCAGAATGTTGGCAGGCAAATCCTGAGCGAGATGTTTAGGGTTGCCGAGTCGCTTGCTAACCGCGATTACAAGCATGGTGCAACAGCAATACTTCGCGAGGCAATTCCATACCTTCCAGCCGATGGCTCGTTGCATAAGGATTTCTTTGATGTGCTTGAGCGCGTTGATCACGACTCGGGTAAGGAGGAAATTGTTCGCATGTTCTGCGAAAGGGGTAACGTTGATGCTAAACTAGCCGTTTACCTTCTTGCTGTTGTTGAGGATATGGAGGTTGATGTTGAGCGGGCCACTTCAATGATTCTAATATACAGAAGTATGCCAAAGGATGAGAACCTAGACTACATTTTCGACTCGGTTGCCAAGAAAATGGAATCCGACTACGACTACGAAAAGGTAATGATTGCAAAGAAATAGGTTAAGTAGCCAATTTATTTTTAGGTGCCCCAAGGGTTCTTGTTGCAACGCATGAATGCACCTGAACCCTTGGTTATTTCTGCTACACGCTAACAGTTCAAAATAGAAACGCTACATTTGTTAAGTCCCCTTTACTAATGCAAATGCTAAAACGTGCGGCTGTTCTTATAATCAGCATTCTAATAGGGCTTGTTATACTTGCCTACTTGCTGTTTAGCCAAATAGGGTTTATTCCCAAGCCCAACGAGTATCCGCTGCTTTATGCCGTTGCAGCAGGAATATCGGCTATTGTTGGTGCCGCTCTGCACTTGGCCAACCATTGGCTCTTAAATAGGGTTATCCCTTGGCATGGGGGCGTGTTTTTCAGATTTCTATCCCAACTTTTTTTAGATTTTCTAATTGTATCTGGGCTTACCTTGCTTTGCTTCTGGCTTTTGAACGATTATGTTCTGGCGCTCCTTCCACAAGGCCTTAATGTTGATGTTTTTGAGGTGCTTGCCCGTTTGTTTATTCTTGCCCTACTAACGGTTGCAACCTATACCATTGTAGATTTTGCCCTTTACTCATTCAACAGCTACTCGCAGGAGCAGGTTAAAGCTATAACGCAGCGTCGCGAACAGCTCGAGCTTCAGTTTGAGGCGCTAAAAAGTCAGCTTAGCCCGCACTATCTGTTTAACAACCTCAATACGGTTTACTCGCTTATTCATACAAATACCACTCAGGCCGAGGAGTATATTCGGATGCTGGTGCAAACCTATCAGTACATACTTGCCACAAACGATGTTAAGCTGGTTCCCTTTAGCCGCGAGGTTAGCTTTGCCGAGGTTTACTGTAAAATGCTGGCCGTAAGGTTCGGGAATGCCATTGCCATTAGCGTTAGTGTCGATTCCGCAGCACTGCAAACTCTTATTCCCCCTCTAAGCTTGCAAATACTAATTGAGAACGCAGTAAAGCACAACTCCTTTAGTAGCGATAACCCGCTGCACGTGTCCATTGTTGCCAATGAGTACAACGTAACCGTTACCAACAACCTTTCTCCAGTGCAGGCAAAAGCCGATTCGTTTAGAATTGGCTTGGATAATGTGCGAAGAAGATACGCGCAGTTTACCTCGCGCTCCATTGTTGTGCAGGCTAGTAAGCAATTTGTTGTAAAGCTTCCGGTGCTACATCTACAAAACAGCTATAGGAATGAGCGCTAATACAATTGTAAACCGTCCCCTTTTTAGGCTGCTAGTCCCACTCTTTGTTGGAGTGGCTGCCTATTTTCTTATTCTACTGGGCTTTGATAGTATTAGCAGGTTAAAGGAGAACTTTTTTGGAGTTGAGGTGGTGCTATGCGTAATTCTGTCGGCAGCTCTTATGGAGCTTCTAAGGATTGGGCTGCATGTAATCTATAAGCGTATCGATAACCGAAACTACTTAATAGGCTATGTGGTGGGGGTTGAGGTTTTTGCCGCTGCAGGGCTCTCGCTGATACTTATCTCGGCAATGGTGTCAATCTATTACCATTACCTGGTTGGGTTCTCATCGTTTGCAACGGAGCTTATTGTGTTTAACGCCATATATCTTTTTGTGAGTGTAGCGTACAGCACTTTTTATGTGAGTACGGTGTATCTGAGTAAAACAAACCTGCTAGCCATAAGTAGGGAAACCGAGCATCAGCGTAGCGTAGAGAAGGAGCTTAGTACATACAAAAGCCTAATTAACCCCTCTTTTTTGTATGCCAACCTTGAGCGTATAGTTGTGCTTTTGCACGGCAATAGCCAGGAGGCTGCAAGTGCAACCCAAACATTATCGGAGGTGTATAGGCATGTGCTTACAGCAAGGCCAAATAGCTTGGTTAGCGTGTCAAGCGAAGTGGAACAGCTCATTGTACTAGCACAGCTGCTAAATGGAGCCTCGGTACCGCGAGTAAACGTAGAGCTAACCGGCGTTAGCAACCTGTTGCCAACCATATGTATGGTTCCAAGTACGCTTCATGCTATTGTGCTATACCTAGTAAGCCAGTTTATAACAGAGCCTGCACAGCCTTTGCGTATCAATATTTTTGTTCAGGATTACCTGCTTGTTGTGGAAGCAACGGGAGTTAGGCGATTGGTTCCTCTCGATTTTTCACGAGATGATTTTGATGTGATAAATAGGGCGTATAGATACTTTGCCAATCAGCCCATAAACGTTTTAAGCGAGGGGGGTAGTACCCGTATTTTGGTTAAGCTAATAGCCGTTGAGGAGCAATAAAACGATAAAAGGATGAGAACGCTAATTATAGAAGATGAGAAGCCTGCCGTGGCTATGCTACAGCTGCTGCTTAAGCAGTACGACCCGCATATTGATGTTGTGGCAAACACCACAACTGTTGCCAGTTCTGTTGCATGGCTAAGGGCTAATGCGCATGCCGTTGATATTGTTTTTATGGATATTCAGCTGGCCGATGGCCTTAGCTTCGAAATTTTTAAGCAGGTAGCCATTGCCCAGCCCATAGTATTCACAACTGCTTTTGATGAGTATGCCATTGAGGCCTTTAAGGTGAACAGTATCGACTACTTGCTTAAGCCCATTAAGTTTGACGATTTAGTGCGGAGTATGAATAAGCTAAAGGCGCTAACCGCTTTGCAGCCGCCACCGGTGCCCGCATCGTACACCGATCTTATTAAGGCTTTATCGCAAAGTAGGCAAAGCTACCTTACGCGTATAATGGTTAGGGTGGGCGAGCATATTAAGGCCTTTAGGGTTGATGATATTGTGCTGTTCTATGCCGAGGGGCGCACCGTTTTCCTGGTTACGCAGGAAAAGCGCCGTTATGTACTTGATAATACGCTAGAGGAGCTAACGGCCAATCTTAATCCCGAGCAGTTCTTTAGGTGTAACCGCTCCGCTATACTTAACCTCAACCATGTTGTTGATGCGGTAGTGTACTCATCAACCCGACTAAAAATTAGGCTAACCGTTGATTTTGACGAGGATATAGTTGTGAGCCGCGAGCGCGTGGCCCCGTTTAAAGCGTGGTTTGCGGGTGGGGTAGAGTAGTTGAAAAAAAACGCTGCGGCCTTTTGGGCCGCAGCGTCATTGTTGCAAAGGCAGTTGTTTATAGGTCGAAGTTTCCGCTGTATGAGTCGGCGTACGATGGAGCAACGGTTAAACCTCTTGCCGAAGCCCATGACTGCATTTGGGTACAAGCGTAGCTGCAATCGGGCTCTAAATAGGTGTAACCCATGTAGTCGAAGCCGCGCATTTGGTAGTATGTAAATACGCCATTTCTCATAGAGGCGTCGCCATCATAAGAGTAAACAGTAGTGTTTGATGCAACGGCAACTACTCTGCCCGTTTTGTTAAGGGCGGTTTTCATGGCACCAATTTGGCATGCGTCAAAACAGAACATCATCTTAGTGCTTGCAGAGTAGTAGAACTTGGTTCTAAACCATGAGCTGCTAATGTAGTAAAGGTCGGTTGTAACAATGTTACCGTTACTTCCGTGTCCAGAGTAGCAAAAAGCAATCTCGTTGCCTGCTGTAGCTCTGCTGGCAAGGGTGTTAACTGCTGATTCTATTGCCGATTTGGTAGCATATCTATCGGTAATAATGGTAACATTATACCCTTCGGCTTGTAGGCGAGCTCTCCAGTCGTAAGCGTCATCGTCGCAGTACTGAAGGTCGCTGCTTGTGCCAGAATAGTCGGAGATACCAATTACCAAGGCGTACTTGGCACCTTTCTCTCCGCTTTCGTCTAGCTTAACTGGAGCCGTGTGCTTGTCTGTTAGCTTAAAGTTTTCCTTAACCGACTCAGGCCTTGTATCCAAAGTGGCAAAGTCAGGACGAACAGTAAATGCTCCTTGTTCTGGTTCGGCTACAAACTGCTCCTCTTGTTCTTTTGAGCATCCTTGGAACATAAGTCCTAAGGCTAGAGCAGCAAGTGCTACCTTAAAAAAATGTTGGGTTTTCATAAAAATGTTAAGTTAGGTTAATTGAAAAAAGGGTTTGTTAAAATACTGAGCTAATATCAGTTATAAAATCATAAATGACAACTAGTGTCACGAAAAAATACAATTATTGTTGCTTTTTGTCGATATCAAAAAAATCAATGCGTTTAATGTTAATGAGTTAGGTGTTAAACATTTTTTTGCTGGTGCTAGCATGTTAATGTGGCTTACGCCGTTAACTTTAACCCGAACTAAAATGGATGATTGGCAATGAGTAAGGTTGATGTTTGGCAGAAGTTATCTCTGTTTAACGATTATTGGAACCCTAGAATTGTAGGTGAGCTCAATGGACAATGCGTTAAGCTAGCTAAGTTTAAGGGGGAGTTTGTGTGGCATAAGCACGATGCTGAGGATGAGCTGTTCTATGTGCTGGATGGCGTGCTTACCATTGAATTTAGGGATAGGGAGGTAACCCTTATGCCCAATGAGCTAATTGTTGTGCCACGGGGCGTGGAGCATCGTCCGGTGGCCAAAGAGGAGGTCTCTGTTATGCTGTTTGAGCCTAGTGCCACTCTAAATACGGGCGATGCCCAAGGCTCGCTAACGCGTAATAGCCTAGAAAAAATTTAGGCTGCCCATTTTAATGAGCAGCCTAAAGAGATGTCTTGTAAGTTATTACTCGTACTTAATGCTTTCAACAGGGTTTCGCGAAGCCGCCTTGTAGCTTTGGAACGATACCACAAGGAATGCAATGGTAAATATTACCAAGCCCACGGCAGCAAACACCCAGTAGGGCATATCAATTCTGTTGGAAACGCCATTTAGCCAGTTCCTTAAAAAGTACCATGCAGCCGGCCATGCAATTATGTTAGCCAGCAGGACCCACTTTGTAAAGCCAAAGGAGAATAGGGTTACTAAGCTGGAAACCGATGCTCCCATAACCTTCCGTACGCCAACCTCTTTGGTTCTTGCTTCGGCCATAAAGGAGGCTAGCCCAAATATTCCAAGCAGAGAGATAATCATGGCTAGAATGGAAAATGCGATAAGCATTTTCATGGCTTGCGATTCACCTGAGTACATGTACGACAGGTAGTCGTCAACAAAACCAGGCGATACAGGGAATCCTGGATTGTACTTTTGGCATACCTGCTGAATATGCTCAAGCGCACCAGCATAGTTGGATGGGTTAACCTTTGCATGTAGCGCGTTGTAGGCATTATCAAGGTAAATAAGAAGTGGCTCAATTTTGCCGTGTATATGGGTAAAGTTGAAGTCCTTGGTTACTCCTATAATCTTTAGGTTGTTGCCGCTTTGGGTTATGGTTTTGCCAATTACGGATTCGCTAGAAATCATATCGGCAAGTGTTTTGTTTATTACAACAGAGAGGGAGTCGGCTCCCTTTGGGTTCTCTGGGAAAAACTCGCCCTCAGCCATTTCAATGCCCATGGTTTTAATGTAGTGCGGATCGGTTCTAAAGTACGTTATAAGCGGCTTAAACTCGGGATCCTTACCTTCCCATTCTGCTCCCCATCCATTGGTGTAAACCTCGCATGGCATGTGCGATACAAAGGTTACATTCTCAATTAGAGGGTTAGAGAGCAGCTCTGTGCGTACAAGTTCCCTCTTTTCGTTCAGGTTTCCACGTAGGTGTAGGTACACCAAATCCTTTTTGTTAAAGCCAAGGTTTAGGTTACGCATATGGTTCATTTGTAACCCAACTGTAAGCGCTGCAATAATTAATCCTATAGATAGAGAGAATTGCAGTACAACCAGAACTGTTCTAAATCTGGCGCCACTTTTCCCTCTGTTGTTTTCGCCCTTGAGAACCCTTATAGGATTGAATTTTGTGAGGTAGAATGCTGGGTAAACTCCTGCTAAAAAGCCTGTTGTTAGTATAATGCCTAGTGTAATTAGAACAAAATTTATATCGGTATAATTAATGGTTAGCTCACGCCCCATTAGGTTGTTAAACTCGGGCAGCAGCGCTTGTGCAAGTAGTATGGAGAAATTAACTGCAACAAAGGATATTAGCATCGATTCGCCAATAAACTGCCAAATAAGCTTAGCTCTGGAGGCGCCAATGGTTTTCTTTAGCCCTATCTCCTTGGCGCGTTTTGATGCACGCGCCGTGGACAGGTTCATAAAGTTGAAGCAGGCTATGGCTAGAATTAGCAGCGCTATAAAGGTGAACATCTTAACTGTTCTGATTCCTGTTTCTCTGCCCAAATGGTAAAGGTTACTCTGTGCTACTGGGTAAAGAAATAGTGTGGTGGTTGACTCCTCGCTAACATAATCCTTATAAAAGGTTTCAAGCTTTTTATTGATATCCTCCAGCTGTGTTCCCTCCTTAATTTGAACGTATCCAAAGAACCAGTGGCTCCCAATTTGGTCATAAAAGTTGTATTTCCGCTTTAGGTACTCAAAGGATCCTATGCAACTAAAGCCTTTGAATGCGCTATTCTTTGGGAAATCTTTAAATATTGCAGTTACTTTAAACGATTCGGTGTTGTTAACCAGAATGCTTTGCCCAATAGGGTCGGTATCTCCAAATAGGTTTTTTGCTTCTGTTTCTGATAGTAATAGGGCGTATGGGTCGGTGAGTAGCCCTGTGGTGTCTCCTTTTACTATGGGGAACGAAAACATTTTAAAGAAATCGCCTTCAAGGTTGTACACATGCTTGTACACGTTTTTGTCTCCTATTGTAAATAGTACCGACTCGCCAAATGTGTTAACGTTCGAGGCAAACTCAATTTCGGGATATTTCTCCTTTGCCATATCTATAACCTTCCCTGGGAGGTTTGGCATAGGATGTCGGTCTCCGTTCCACTCTTGCATGCAGGCAAGTTGGTATAGCCTAACGCTATTCTTATGGAACTTGTCGTAGCTTGTCTCAAAATTAACCCAAAGCAGTAGGAGTAGTACGGTGGTCATTCCAACCGTTAGCCCAAATATATTGATAAAGCTAAACCCCTTGTTGCGCAGTAGGTTTCTAATGGTTAGTTTCAGGTTAATCCAAATCATGGCTTATTGTATTATCTGTTTGCTTAACCCTTTTTCAATAGGTGTGCCATGAAGGTAAAGGTGCAGATATACAGATTAATGCAAGGTAAACGTGCCGCGTATTTGCGCTGCTGCTGCTTCAAAATCATCCAACAGGTGTCTCAATATCATACAGTGGCGTTGTTGCTGTTGCATTAAAAGAATACCTTTGATTTGGTAATTCCCAAATTTGGTAGATCTATGCAGGGTAATATTCTTATTGTTGACGATAACAAGAGCGTTCTAGCATCGCTTAATCTTTTTCTTAAAAGCAAGGTAAACAGGGTAGTTACGTGTAGCACCCCAAACCAAATAGCTGCCACGCTACAAAAGGAATCTATAGATGTGGTTTTGCTGGACATGAACTTTTCGGCAGGGATAAACTCTGGGAACGAAGGGCTCTTTTGGATGCGCGAAATTCATAAGATTGACCCCCTAATGGTGGTTATTCTTATTACCGCTTATGGCGATGTTGAACTGGCCGTTAGCGCGATGAAGGAGGGTGCTACCGATTTTGTTCTTAAGCCTTGGGATAACCAAAAGCTACTTGCCACGCTCCGCAATGGAGTTGAGCTGAGCCGGGCTAGGCGCGAGAATGTACAGCTTAAGGTTCAGCAAAAGGAGCTGCAACGCAGCATGGAGGCTCCTTTTCAGGATTTTGTGGGCACATCGGCGCCCATGCAGCAAGTGTACCGAACCATTGAGAAGGTTTCTAAAACCGATGCCAACGTGCTTATTCTTGGCGAGAATGGAACGGGAAAGGAGCTAGTTGCAAGGGAGCTGCACCGGCAATCGCAGCGTTCCGCTGGGGTTTTTATGAGCGTTGACCTAGGTTCAATTGCCGAAACCCTTTTTGAAAGTGAACTTTTTGGCCACGTAAAGGGTGCCTTTACCGATGCAAAGGAGGATAGGGTTGGTCGATTTCAAGCAGCATCGGGTGGTACGCTTTTTCTTGATGAGATAGGTAACCTATCGTTACCCATGCAGGCAAAGCTCCTTGTGGCGTTGCAAAATAGGGAGATTACTCCAGTTGGCGCTAGCAAGTCTATTCCTGTTGATATTAGGCTAGTTTGTGCCACAAATAAGAACCTGAGCGAGATGGTTGCTACGCACCAGTTCCGGGAGGATTTGCTTTATAGGGTAAACACCATACAAATTGAACTTCCCCCTTTACGCCAACGCGATTCTGATATAGTTGATATTGCAGAGTACTATTTAGCCAAGTATGCCGAACGGTACGGCAAAAAGGGCATTGCCCTATCGGTACCAGCAATGGATGCTATGCAGCAATACTTGTGGCCAGGAAACATTAGGGAGCTGCGCCACACCATAGAACGTGCGGTGATTTTATGTGAGGGGAAAGCTATTACTGTGTCCGATTTGTCGTTGCCTTATGCAAACCCCGCCAGTCAGCATAATCTGGGCGCTGAGCCCATAACCCTTGATGATGCGGAACGACTCCTCATTGAGGCTTCTCTTAAGCGAAATAAGGGAAACCTCTCCAACGTGGCTCGCGAGCTTAATATTGGTAGGCAAACCCTATATCGAAAAATTGAAAAGTATGGGCTGTAATGGTTAGTGTTTAGTGTTTAGTGTTTAGTCTTTTAACCTTTAACCTTTAACTTTTAACCTTTAACCTTTAACCTTTAACTTTTAACCTTTAACTTAAAATCTTTCTCCTTAAATAATGTTCCGCAGATTTTACATACTAGTTTGGATTAGGGTTGCAGCCATTCTTGCTACCTGTTTTGGCTTGGCGTTGGTTATTGTTACCGGTGCCGATATTTTGGTTATTGTTAACGTTTCGGTGCTATTGCTCTTACAGGGATATCTTCTTGCGCGTTATATCAATAGAATAAACTACGACTTAACCACGCTGTTTATGTCTATTCGTAGCAACGATTATAACCTTAACATCGCTCAGACAAAGGATCGGAAGGAGTTTTATCCTCTTTTTCAGCAATTCAATTTGGTGTCGAGTGATATTCAGCGCTTTCGCACCGAGATTCAGCGTCAGAACGAGTACTTTAAGCTACTTGTAGAGCACATTAATGTTGGGGTAATATCCTTTAACCAGGAAACGGGGCGCGTATCGCTACTAAACCGCGCCGCAAAGGAGCTACTGGGAAGGAGCTCTTTGTCGGTTGTACAGCAGCTAGATCAGGTACAGGCAGGATTGGCCGATTTGGTTATACGCATTAGGCCTTTGGAGCAGCGGCTTGTCTCGTTTTACGGGCAGTCGGGTGCGCTTCAGCTATCGGTTAGGGCATCGGTTATGCGAACCGATAACGAGGTAATAAAGCTTGTCTCGTTTCAGAATATCAAAGACGAACTTGACGAGAACGAGCTGGAGAGCTGGCAAAAGCTCATTAGGGTGTTAACCCATGAGGTAATGAACTCTGTGGGGCCAATAAGCTCAACCATATCAACCCTAATGGAGTTTATGGTAGAGCCAACCGGAGAGCCAGTTAATCCACAACAGGTAACTGCCGCTTTTATTGATGATGTGGTAAGCGGCCTAAGGATTGTTGAGGAGCGTAGCAAAGGAATGGTGCAGTTTGTTTCTCAGTTCCGCAGCTTAACGCTACTGCCCCAGCCAGCCATGGCAACCTTCGATTTGAATGTTCTGCTTAAAGGGGTCGAACGGTTAATGCAGAATGGGCTTGAGGCTAAATCCATAGCCTTTGAGTGCTGTTGCAATGCTGCACCAGTAAGCGTTATGGCCGACCGCGCCATGCTTGAGCAAATACTAATAAACCTAATTGCCAACTCGGTTAATGCACTGGAAGGGCGCGCTAAAAAACAGATTAGAGTGGTTTGCCAAACATTGCAGGAATCAAAAGTATCCATCTCCATTTCCGATAATGGATGCGGTATTCCTTTAGAGATTCAGGATAAAATCTTTATTCCATTTTTTACAACAAGCAGAACGGGTTCGGGCATTGGGCTTAGCTTGTCTAGGCAAATGCTAAAGCTAATGGGAGGAACCATAAGTTTCAAGTCGGTTGAGGGCGAGGGGACTACCTTTACCGTTGTTCTATAGCGTAGCCAGCGATTTGCCAAACGGGAGCTTATCCAAATCAACGTTGCCTCCGGTTAGGATAATGCCAATGCGCTGGTCCTTAAATTTATCGGGGTTAGCCATCACTGCGGCAAGCGGAACCGCTGCCGATGGCTCCACCACAATTTTCATGCGTTCCCAAATCATCCGCATAGCATCAACAATATCATTTTCCGATACGGTGAGTATGCCGTTAGAAAGGCCTGCAATAATTTTAAAGGTTAGGGGCGATAGTGAGGTTAGCAGCCCGTCGGCAATGGTTGTTGGGTTTACCGATGGGTGAAGCATGTTGTCGCGTAGCGAGCGGAATGCGTCATCGGCATTTCGGGGTTCGGCTCCATAAACCCTTATGTTTGGCGATGCCGTTTTAGCGTAAATGGTTGTTCCGCTCATTAACCCACCCCCGCCAACGGGAACAATAACAGAATCAAGGTTTTGCACCTCTTGTAGTAGCTCCATTGCGGCGGTTCCCTGTCCGCAAATAACCCTGGTATTATCGTAGGGATGCACAAACGCAGCACCGGTGCGCATTTGTACCTTGGCAAGGGTTTCCTCTCTATCCTGCTGCGTTGGGTTGCAGTAGGTTATGCGGGCACCATACCCTTCAACGGCTCTTCGTTTGATTAGTGGCGAGTTATTGGGCATAACCACGTGGGCAGGTATTCCCCTTAGCGATGCTGCTAGCGCAAGCGCTGCTGCGTGGTTTCCTGAGCTGTGCGTGGCTACACCTTTTGCCGCCTCATCGTCGCTTAGGCTTAGTACTGCGTTTGATGCTCCTCTAAACTTGAATGCGCCAACCTTTTGAAAGTTTTCACACTTAAAGTATATCTCGGCCCCGGAGATCCTGTTTATGCTTTCGGATGTTAGAATTGGGGTGCGCTTTACCTGCCCCTTTATACGTTCGTATGCCTCTTCTATGTTGGTAATGGTTGGTACTCCTATTAGGTTGTTGCTCCTATTCATGATTGTTGTGTTTGATATTGTTTTAGGTTGAATCTCAAGAACGGTAGTTAGTACTTAGCTACTCCTTGCTGCACAGAGACTTCAACTTTTATGTCCTTCTTTTTCTTCTTTGGTTTAACAATGGGGCTAAAGTCTGGTTTCGTATTTACCTTTTCTTGCTTGTAGGCTTCCCATTTCTCAACAATTCTTATGCGTATCGAATAGTCGTTAGACTCGTAAAGAAACGTTTCGGAGAAATCGCAATAGGCCATAAATATATTTGCCGATATTCCCGTTAGTCCTGTTAGCTCGTTTACGATTACCTCATTAAATTTTTTGCGTATAACATCGGCTTTTCGTTCCTTTTCTAGTTGTTCCTCCAGCTTCTCCTTTTGTCTGGCGTACCAGTCTTTTCCAAACGATATCCCCGATGTGCCCGAAGGAAGGTTCATCATGGCCATGTCCCTAATGGTTTTTGCAAAGTACTTGGCAACAAGGTTTTCTGTTTCGGCATTCTTGTCCTTTGCAAGCTTAAGGGCTGCAAACTCCTTTAGAAACCGTTGGTATGAGCTAAAGCGGGAAAATCGGACTCCTTCCAATTCGTAAATCCTTGGGTTAAGGTGTATTGTGTAGAATAGCGTGTCGGTTGAGAATGGCCCCCACTGTGGCGATACCATTTCAAAGTACCCAATTGCAGTTACTTTAAGCGAGTCGCCAGAGGTAATGGGGATTTGGAAGTAACCAAGCATATCGGTAATGGTTCCTTTACCTCTGCTTACATTAATTGCGTGAGCCATAGATATTGGTTCCTTTGTTTCTGCATTTAGAACCTGAAACGTAATTGTTGGAATAGTGTCTGTGCTAAAATCAGCAGCGCTTAGGCTCTGAAAACTAGCGAGGGCTATTAGTAACGCTACAAGTGGTTTCAACGTGCTGTTTGGGATAGGTTAGAAATTCAAATTTAAAGTTTGATTAACACAAAAACCACACCCAAACAAACCTTAACCTATTTTAACCGCAAAATTGTTATATCTCCGCTATAATGCAGCAAACACGGCAATTGCCGTGTTTGCTATTGTTAAAAAGTGTAATTTGATATAACACAAATAATACGAATTATTGGGATGAATACGGGTTAAAAGGAGTTGTTCCGCTATTTCCATCTTCATGGAACACAAATAACACAGATTTTACAGATGAACACAGATTAGAAAATCATTCCGCTAACTTCTATCTTCCTCCTCTTTTATGTCACCC
>JAFGDZ010000034.1 GCA_016931855.1 Bacteroidales bacterium | reverse complement strand
TTTCTGGATAACTCGATTATTTTTAGCGTATTCAGTGGGGTTTCATCTGTTTTTTGCTTGTTTCCGAAAAGTTTCGGACGCTAGTGAGTTGGTATAAAAGAAATAATTACAGAGTCGGAAAGATATCCTTATAAAATAGATGAACTCAATGACGATCGCTTAGTTCTTATTGATAATGAGCAGCAAGAGACCATAAAGAAGAGGGTTGAGATTCCAGAAATTTTGTTAGGGTCTAATTACCCAAAAGATTTTGTTACATTTATTAATGATTTTACTTCGAACAAAGCAAGTCAGTTAAAGCTAATAAAGTTTCCAATAAGCGGAACAACCACAGCAAAAACTAAAAACACTTGGATTTTTGTTCGTAGAGAATTGATATTCCAAGGGGACAATGAAATAGATGGAGTTGAATACACCGGAGATTTTAGTATTATTAACCAAAACTTAATTGAATATACAATGGGAATTACCGAGTCTGATATTCTTTTTTCAATGAAATTTGAAAAGGATGAATTCGGTTGGTATTTAGTTTCGTACGAAGAACCAAACTATGAGTATTAATTTTGTAATTAAAGAACAATAATATGATGATTTCTGAAATGAATGCTTTGATAGGAAAAATCCAAGGATTAACTTTATCATCGAGCAATTTAGATCCTGTTTTTGGCCCAATTCCTCATCTTTACAATTACATTTCGCAAAAGGAGATTGTACATAGCAATATTATTGCTGATTTTTTGAATCCAAACGCAAAGCATAATTGTGGAAACCTTTTTGTTTTATCCTTTTTGAAAACAATAAAAGTGGATAAAATAGATGCTAATGCCTCTTACAATGTAAGTACTGAGTACCCAATTAAAGTTAAAGGAGACGACACTAACAGGCGAATAGATATTCTAATAACTTGGGGCGATAATGCGGTAATTATCGAAAACAAGCTAAACAATGCAATAGACCAACCTAATCAGTTACAGGATTACTACAATTGTATTCAACGTGCACACAACGAAAATGAGAACACTTGCTATGGTAAGTATAATGTTCAAAAGGTTGTTTATATACCCGCATCTAACAATAAGAGTGCAAATAGAATTGGGTTAAAGAAATGTATTACTGATAGGTTAGTAGATATTTATCCTTGCCACCTAATAAAATGGTTAAGTGAGTGCTCTAAGGAGAATAGCGTGAAAGCTGCTTGCGAACAGTACATTTCGCTACTTGAACATATTAATCAATCAAACCTAAGAATTATGGATGCTGAGAAAATACTTGATGAGTTTGCTGACAACGACAAAGGCTTGGAGAAATTAATTTCGGTTTCAAATATTATTAGCAGCGCAGACTGGAATATTGCTATACTCCAAAGGGTATATAATCAATTGTCAAATGGCGATAGCAAATTAATTTTTGAAAAAAAGGAGAAACGTTATGCCCAACTGTACTATGAAGACTATAAGTATTGGGTAGAACTGTATTTTTATGGTGATCACTTTAAGTTATGGATTGCAATTAATTCTGGTGAAACATTATCAGATGAGATACTAAAAATATTTAAGTTGGATTCTGAAGCAAATGGATATAAGTACTTTAAGGATGAGGAAAGGTTTGAGTATAAATTTCCAAATAGTGATGAAAATAGAAGGATGATAAACGACTTGAAGTACATTCTAGGTATGTCCAAAAAATAGAGGATAAATGATTTTATACGGAGAAGGCTGTCTTAAATAAAAGATGGCCTTTTTTATTGGTTTTATACTTTTTGTCATGTACCAAGTGGAAAGACAATAAAAAGCTAATTAAAAGTTGTCATATTCGGTTGGACAATTATTGATCTAGTTTGCGACACATAATGGCGGAGGTGGGCTGTTCTTTTGTATAAAATTTTGAACAATGGAACAGATATCAAGAGTTAAAACATTTGAGTGTATTAATGAAGTTTATAGCAGTTCAAAGGGATTATCATCCTTAGAACTATCGAGTTATGAACTAAGCTTTCTGTCTCACTATTTTGGGTTATCCCCCAAGGAAGCATTAATTCTTGCTGTAATAATTCTAATTTCTTTAGATGGGGATGATGTAACGCTTTCAGGTATAGTTAAGCACTTTAAACTTGAGGATTTAAAAAAGTTTGAAATACTAGAAGAACTAGAGTCTCTTATTGCAAAGGGTATGATTGAAACTTTATCTATTGGCAATATAATTGCAAATAACAAAGGAAGTTTTATAAAGATTAACAGTGTTTTAATGGATGCAATTCTTAGAGGAAAACCTATACCTTCTTTTGCTGCAAAATGTATAACTGATAGCATTGGGCTATTAGGAGAGATTCGAGAGCTAATGGAAAAGAGGACGAAAAGAAAGATTACCCTGGAACAATTCGTAGAAAGAATTCAAGAGTTGCGAATTACTTGTCAGTCTCTCTTTTTGATAAAGCATTTAGAGGCTTTAAATATAAAAGTAATAAACGCATTTATTTTTCTTTATATAATTTGGGATACTCTTTCAGGAGTAGACGCTGTTGACGTTGGGTATATAACAGAAGAAATATTTGATGATTCTTCTGAGCGAATTAGATATATGCAAAGTATTAATAGTAAGGAGAATGAACTGATAAGGCATGATCTTGTAAAAATTGTAGATAATCAATTCTATGATATTGTTGAGATTAGTCTCACAGATAAGTCATTAATGTTAGCACAAGAGGCTGGGCTTAAAATATTGAGAAGAAAAAAGAAGTCATTAAATATTATTGAAGCCAATGAGATATCAACAAAAAAACTGTTTTTTAATGCTAAAGAGAATGTTCAAATTAGTTTATTGGCTGAACTTTTAAGCAAATCAAGTTTTGAAAAGATTCAAGAGAGAATGGCAAGTAAAGGACATCCTAAAGGGCTTACTGTGTTATTTCATGGTTTCCCAGGAACAGGGAAAACAGAGTCTGTTTTACAAATTGCTAAGCAAACAAATAGAGATGTAATAAAATTAGATATAAGCCAAACAAAATCAGCCTGGTACGGTCAGAGTGAGATGATTATAAAGAGAGTCTTTGACGATTATAGATCATTAGTTAACAATTCAGATGTTACACCAATTTTACTGTTTAATGAAGCAGATGCAATTATATCAAAGAGAGTTGATGTAGGTACATCTAGCATAACAAATACAGAGAATACTGTCCAAAACATACTACTTGAAGAACTAGAGAAATTTGAAGGGATTTTTATAGCAACTACAAATCTTTATCAAAACTTTGATACTGCATTTGAAAGGCGTTTCCTTTTTAAAGTAGAGTTTTGCAAACCAAAAAAGGAAGTACAGTTCGAAATTTGGAAGGAGATGTTTCCAATACTAACGGATTTTGAAATTGATGAATTGACAAAGCAATACGATTTGTCTGGTGGTCAAATAAATAATGTCATTCGAAAATGTGAAATGTTTGAAATAGTAAAAGGACAGACTACTACATTTAAAGTTATCGAGGAATTTTGTGAGATTGAGCATTTAGGAGTTCGAAATCGTCAAAAATTAGGCTTTTTTACTTTTGATAAAATGTGAAAATGAACAGCGACATACTTTGTCGTACCTCTCTTGTAGTTTTGCGAAACAATTTAATGATGGAGTTTGCCGAAAATCCTAAAAGAGTAGGTTATTAAAACTATCTACCATGAAACAGTTTCTTGTTATAGTTCTTCTAACGCCTTTTTTTATCACCTCTTGTAATAAACTTTATCATGAACTAGAGGATAAAATTTGGAAAGGAGAGTTATACCGTTCGACAGACGATAAAATGCTGTCTGATATAATACTAAAGTTTAGCCACGACACCTTGTTTGTCTTTTCTAATGCGATATTTGGAGCAGATAATGACACTCTACTATTTCAGTCATTTGCAGAGGCCGATTCTGTTCTTGTTTTCAAGAGCCCCAAAGGAGATACTTTTAATTTGAAATATAGTTATCTGCACGATGAACGGGATGAGCACCTTGATTTCTTGGGAAAAGACTTTTACATTATGCTTACCAAAAGCAATGAAGATTTGAGAGTAGAGGGAATTCTCAACTTTTACAAAAACAAAAAAGTGCCTATTGAAAGTTACATGTATCTTGATGGTGCTTATGAAGGGGTTGTGGAAATGGAGGATGAAATGGCAAATTACTTTCTATCAGAAATAGGAGGGCTTTCAATCAAGTTGGTTTTTATTAATGATTTTAAAGTTCGGGTTTATGTTAAGAATTTGATGCTTAGCTATATTTATTCATCGGTAAAACCTAAGTATGAAACAGTTGACTATTGGGTAGAGGGCAATAAACTTTTCTTGTCCAAGAACAAATCAAAGGTTAATGTTATTGAGGTTAAGGATTGGGGTAAAACCCTTGTTTTAGAAACCGATGATGCCAATGTAATACTTTACAAAATTTACTAAAACCCTACTAAAATGTCAAAGAGAGAGTCCATACTAAGGTATCGCTTAATAGTTAAAAAATTGAGAAAACACCCTGCTTCTTTTGCTGATATAGCCGACTATTTAGCATTTGAGTCCGATTTTCAGGGTTATAACCTAAATATTTCTAAGCGAACATTTCAGAGAGACATAAGAGACATTTCTTCTCTTTATAATATTGATATTCAGTATGATTTATCTCGTAAAGTTTACTTTATTGAGCAGGATGAGGATCAGGATGTTTCCGAAAGGATCTTTGAAGCATTTGATATATTCAATGCACTAAACATATACGATAGAATCTCTGATTGCATTCATTTTGAAAAAAGGAAACCTCAGGGAACCGAAAATCTCTATGGTCTTTTGCATGCAATAAAAAATAGGTTGCGTATCTCATTTTCTCACCAGAAGTATTGGGAAGACATAGTTACAGAGAGGCTCGTTGAACCCTATGCCCTAAAAGAATTTCGAAGCAGATGGTATTTACTCGCCAAAGATTTAAAAGACAATAGGGTTAAGAGCTTTGCCCTAGATAGATTAAGTTGCTTAGAAATTACAAAAAGTCACTATTCTCCTGAAATGGACTTTGATGTAAATGAGTACTATAAGAATTGCTTTGGAATAATAGGCCCAAATGATCAGGAGTTGCAGGAGGTGATACTTTCTTTAAATCCGTTACAAGCCAAGTATATTAAATCGCTCCCATTACATGAGTCACAACAAATCCTAGAAGACAATAATAATGAGGTGCTTATTAAACTTACGCTTTATGTTACTCAAGATTTTTTCATGGAGCTCCTTTCGTTGGGTGACAATGTTAGGGTTGTATCGCCACAAAATCTTATTGAGGATCTAAAAAGTTCATATAAAAGCGCACTGGAATTATATTAGGCAAGTGATTTTGAAATCAATAAGGATATGCCGAAAATCTAAACAGGCTCTTAGTCTTTCATCACCGTTGCTTTTATACTTTCAAAAAAATCAATACAATCCTGACTTTCGGTGAAAACTCTTAGCGTAATCTTATTTTCTTGTTTGTTTATGCTTACGTTATAAAGTACAAACAAATCGTAGAAGTAATCGAGGGAGTATCCATACTTCTCAAAAATTTCAATTATTTCCTTTTCTTCATCACGTAAGCTTGCCGCCTTCTCAAAATATTGCCTTTTGATAAGCTGAAATTTTTCCTGTCTAACCTTTAGGATGCGTTTAAGCAGTTTATTAATCTCATCGTTTTGAGAGATGTGTAGCGATTGGTGGCTTAGATAAATTACCTCAAGTTCAATGCGTCGATTTATTAATACCTGTGTAAAAGCATTTGTGTATTCCTTATCGTCAGAATAGAAAAGTAACTCTGTAACAATAGAATTGTATTTTCTGGTCATTTTTAATTCAAAAATAGGTTACGGATACGTCAAACCGTGTCGCATTACAAATTAATATTCTCATATTATCCTCGCTATTCCTTTCCTGTCGAACATCCTCTATTTCACACAAATTTTGTGGTTGCAAATTAGCGCTGCTGCGCTATATGTACTACTAATTTTATGGGTTCTCTATAAATACTACAAGAACCGCGATAAAGCTATTGCTGTGGTTAAGGTTTAGGATAAAACACAAATAGCACAGATTCTGCAGGTGCTCACAAATTAGAAAGGGAATATCTTTCCCTTCCGATTAACTCCCGCTAACTTCCTCACCTTCCTTTTTAATAGAACACATATAGCACAGATTTTACAAACAACCACAAATTGGAATTTGTTTCTGACTAAAGTATTGATACAACCCATTGGTTACCCACAACTTGGTTTCGCGATAAGATTTGCTAATTCGAAATAAATGTAATAACTTTGTAGTCACATTTAAATGTTTTAGTTATGGAAGTTTCAATTGTGCAGATTGGAAATTCAAAAGGGATAAGACTAAGTAAGACCCTTATTGAAAAATACAATATCAAGGATACTGTTGAGTTGATTCTTGAAAAAGGATATATTATTCTTAAACCAAAAGCTACGCCTAGAAAGGGCTGGGAAAAAGCGTTTAAGAAAATGCATGAAAATCAAGATGACAAACCTTTAATGGCAGACATTTTTGAAGACGAAAACTTCGAAGAATGGACTTAACCCAATATAGTATCGTGCTAGTTAATCTTGACCCTACGATAGGAAGTGAAATAAAGAAAACGAGACCATGCGTGATAATCTCTCCCGACGAGATGAATAAGCATCTACAGACGCTTATTGTTGCTCCGATGACAAGTCAGTCGAAAAACTATCCGACTAGGGTTGAGATAAAACACAATCAGAAAAATGGTTGGATAGTCATAGACCAAATTAGAACGATTGACAAGCAAAGAGTTGTGAAATCGCTTGATAAACTTACAGAAAAAGAAATTTCAAAGGTTAAGTTAGTCATAAGAGAAACTTTTGTTGACTAGATAACAAGCGGTTTCCTTCAACAGAACACCACCGCCACATATTCTACAGGGGCTCACAAATTAGGAAGTGAATCTCTTTCCCTTCCTATTAACTCCCTCACCTTCCTCTTCCTTCTTCAAACTTCCTCATCGCCCGCTCTTATAGTTGTTTTTTTTTACTCAGAAATCTATCTTTGTGAAATTTTGTTTGAAGGGTAGAAATCCGCGATGCCGAAAATAACCCAGCAAAACCACAGTAGGCAGTGCTGCCTGCTGACTTATAATTGTTTAACAATATCAATAAATGAAGGCGAAATTTAAAGAGTACAAGGGCCTCGATCTGTCTCAGGTTAACAAAGACGTGTTAAAGACTTGGGAGCAGAACGACACTTTCCACAAGAGCCTAACAACCCGTGAGGGTAGGCCTACCTTCGTTTTCTACGAAGGTCCACCATCTGCTAACGGAATGCCTGGCATTCACCACGTGATGGCCCGTACTATTAAGGATATTTTTTGCCGTTACAAAACCCAGCAGGGTTACCTAGTACACCGCAAAGCGGGATGGGATACGCACGGACTTCCAGTTGAACTTGGCGTTGAGAAAATGCTAGGTATCACCAAAGAGCACATTGGCAAAACCATCTCCGTTGAGGAGTATAACAACACCTGCCGCAAGGAGGTAATGAAATATACCGATGTTTGGGAAGACCTTACCCACAAAATGGGCTACTGGGTCGATATGGAACACCCATACATCACATACGATAACCGTTACATTGAGTCGTTGTGGCACCTGCTACAAATGCTGTTCGATAAGGGCTTACTTTACAAGGGTAAAACCATTCAGCCATTCTCGCCAGCAGCAGGTACCGGACTAAGCACCCACGAGCTTAACCAGCCTGGCTGCTACCGCGATGTTAAGGATACCACCGTAGTTGCTCAGTTCAGGGCAGTTCGTAACAATAAGTCGGAGTTCCTATTTGCCGACTCATCAGCCGATGTGTACTTTCTAGCTTGGACAACCACTCCTTGGACCCTTCCATCCAACACCGCGTTGGCTTTGGGGCCAAATATTCGCTACGTAAAGGTGTTAACCTTTAACCCATATAGCGGCGATCCTGCTGTTGTTATCCTTGCAAAGGATAGGCTTGCTGCCTACTTCAACGCTGCGAATGAGAACGAGGGTTTTGAAGAGTACAAGCCAGGCGATAAGAAGCTGCCATACCGTATCCTTGCTGAGTATGCCGGAAGCGAGCTGGTTGGCGTTAGCTATGAGCAGCTATTCCCTTGGATTAAACCAGAAGGCGATGCTTTCCGCACTATTAGTGGCGACTACGTTACCACCGAGGATGGTACCGGTATTGTTCACATAGCACCAACCTTTGGTGCCGACGACGACCGCGTAGCAAAAGCCGCAGGCATTGCACCGCTTATCCTTCGCGATAAAATGGGTAGCCCAGAGCCAATGGTTGACAGGCAAGGCCGTTTCTACCGTTTAGAGGATATTGATGAAACCTTTGTGGCTAACCACATCAACGTTGAGGTTTACGGTGAGTTTGCAGGTAGGTTTGTTAAGAATGCCTACGATCCAAACTTAACCGAAGAGGATACTTCCCTTGATGTTGACCTTTGCGTTGTGCTAAAAAAGGAGAACAAGGCGTTCCGTATAGAGAAGCACGTTCACAGCTACCCACACTGCTGGAGAACCGATAAGCCAGTGCTTTACTATCCGCTTGACTCTTGGTTTATCCGCACCACTGCGCTTAAGGAGCGCATGATGCAGCTAAACGACACCATTAACTGGAAACCAGCCAGCACAGGTACCGGCCGTTTTGGTAAGTGGCTCGAGAACTTGGTTGACTGGAACCTTTCCCGCTCACGCTACTGGGGAACTCCGCTTCCTGTATGGGTATCGGAGGATAGGAGCGAGGTGCTTTGCATTGGCTCCGTGGCTCAGCTTAAGGACGAGTGCGAGAAATCGGTTAAGGCGGGCTTCATGAGCAGCAATCCGCTAGCAACCTTTACCGAGGGCGATTTTAGCGACGATAACTACAACAAGTTTGACCTGCACAGGCCATTTGTTGATAACATAGTACTTGTTTCGGCAACCGGACAAAAAATGGTGCGTGAGACTGACCTAATCGACGTTTGGTTCGATTCTGGTGCCATGCCATACGCACAGGTTCACTATCCGTTCCAAAACAAGGAGAACTTTGGCGAGGTTTACCCTGCCGACTTTATTGCTGAAGGGGTTGACCAAACCCGTGGATGGTTCTTTACCCTTCACGCTATAGCAACCATGCTTTTCGATTCTGTTGCCTTTAAGAACATCATCTCAAACGGATTGGTGCTCGATAAAAACGGCAATAAGATGAGTAAGCGCCTAGGTAACGCCGTTGAACCATTTGAGGTGATTGAGCAGTATGGCTCCGACCCATTGCGCTGGTACATGATAACCAACTCGCAGCCATGGGATAACCTTAAGTTTGATATTGATGGCGTTGACGAGGTTCGCCGTAAGTTCTTTGGCACCCTTTACAACACCTACTCGTTCTTCTCTCTATACGCCAACGTTGATGGGTTTACCTATCAGGAGGCAGAGGTTCCTGTTGCCGAGCGCCCAGAGATTGACCGTTGGATTATCTCCCTGTTAAACTCAGTGGTTAAGGAGGTTCACGATGCTTACGAGAGCTATGAGCCAACCCGTGCCGGTAGAGCAATTCAGGAGTTTGTAATGGAGAATTTAAGCAACTGGTACGTAAGGCTAAACCGCAAGCGTTTCTGGGGTGGCGAGTACGATAAGGATAAGATTGCTGCATACCAAACCCTTTACACCTGCTTGGAAACCGTTGCCATGCTATCGGCTCCAATTGCACCATTCTACAGCGAGCAGCTTTACCTAGACCTTACCCAAATTAGCGGTCGCGATAAGGACGGAAGCGTTCACCTATCAACCTTCCCTACTTTTAACGCCGAGCTTATAGATAAGGCACTAGAGGAGCAAATGGACATTGCACAGCGCCTAAGCTCAATGGTACTAGGACTTCGCCGTAAGGTTAGCATCAAGGTTCGCCAGCCGCTACAAAAGATGATGGTACCTGTTCTTGACGAGAACTTCCGTACCCGCCTAAAGGCTGTTGAAACCCTAATCCTAAACGAGGTTAACGTAAAGGAGCTTGAGTACCTAACCGATACCGCTGGTGTGCTGGTTAAGAAGATTAAGCCAAACTTTAAGGAGCTAGGTCCACGCTACGGAAAGATGATGAAATCCATATTGGCTGCCGTTGCGCAAATGACCCAGCAGGATATTGCAACCATTGAGCGTGAGGGCAAGTACAGCCTTAACACCGCCGAGGGTGAGGTTGACCTACTGGTTACCGATGTTGATATCATCTCTGAGGATATCCCAGGATGGCTAGTTGCCAACGAGGGTAAGCTAACCATTGCGCTAGACGTAACCGTTACCAGCGAATTACGTATGGAGGGTATAGCCCGTGAGCTAATCAACCGTATCCAGAATTTACGCAAGGATGCAGGTTTTGATGTTACCGATAAGATAAACGTGACCATTCTTAAGCACGAAGCAATTAACAGTGCAGTAATGGCTCACAAGGACTACATTGCAGGGCAAACCCTTGCAAAGGAAATAACGCTTACCGAGGCAATGCCATGCTGCTCTGGTACAAGCGTTGAGCTAGATACCGATATTGTAACCGCAATAAAGGTTGTAAGAGTATAAATTAATGTATAGCACAAATGGCTGAAATTTAGGGTAAAACGATATTGTGCCGAATAAAAAGGTTAAGCCAAATTCGTCTTTTAGCGTTTCCCCGTTAACATTTCACTTTTTTAGCTATCTTAGACAAAATTTTGAGTTATGGCAGAAAAAACAAGGTATTCAGACGAAGAGCTGCAGGAGTTCAAAGAATTAATCCTGCAAAAGCTCGACAAGGCCCGTAAGGATTTTGAAATCCTGAAGAGCGCCATAACCATGAGTGAGAGTAACGACACCCAGGACACTTCGCCTACCTTTAAGGTACTGGAAGAAGGAGCTGCAACCCTTTCAAAGGAGGAGGCTGGTAAGTTGGCTCAGCGCCAGCAAAAATTCATTCAGCACCTAGAGGCTGCCTTGGTTCGTATCGAGAACAAAACCTATGGTATTTGCCGCGAAACAGGCAAGCTGATATCAAAGGAGAGGTTACGCGCTGTTCCTCACGCTACTCTGAGTATTGATGCAAAGAACAACCAGAGATAGAAAGATGGTTATAATCTAATAGTATAGCAAAGGCGGATGAGTTCTCATCCGCCTTTGTTTTTCTGTTGATAATACAACAGGTTGATTCTGAAATGATTTATTCTATTTTCCCTAGTTAAACGCCCCCCTAAGGTAAGCTTTAGTGCGCTCCTCTTTAGGGTTTCCAAATACCTCTTCGGCAGAGCCCTGTTCAACCACCTCGCCAAGGTACATAAACACCACATGGTCGGCAATGCGCCTAGCCTGGCGCAAAACGTGGGTTACCATAACAATGGTGTAGCGCTCCTTTAGCTCCACAAATTTTTCCTCAATGGCTTGGCTCGATACTGGATCCAGTGCCGAGGTTGGCTCATCGGCCAGAATTATCTCTGGGTCAACGGCTAGCCCGCGGGCTAGGCACAAGCGCTGCTGCTGCCCAATGGATAGCGCCGATGCGGGATCCTTAAGCCTATCCTTTACCTCGTCCCAAAGGCTTGCCTGCTTTAGGTAGTGCTCAACGCGCTTGTTAAGGAAGCGCTTGCGGCGGCGGCCACTAATTTTTAATCCGTAGGTGATGTTTTTGTAGATGCTCATGGGAAGCGGGTAAGGGCGCTGCGATAGCAACCCCATCTTTTTGCGGATATCGGTAACATCGCGCTTCTTAACCTTTAGAATATCCTGCCCATCAATCTCAATGCTGCCCTCAACCTTTATGTCGGGGTAAATATCGGTTAGCCGGTTAAGGCTCTTAAGCAGCGTGGTTTTTCCACAACCCGATGGCCCAAGAATAACCGTAATCTTATTCTTGGGTATCTGAACGTTAATATCCTTAAGAATCTGCTGTTTTCCTATGTGTAGGTTCAGGTTCTTTATGTGAATTTTAGTTTGGTTGTCCATTGCCTAGAAGTTGATTTTGGTTTTTTGAAAACGACGCGAAAGAATGCGTGATAGTATGCTTATAACTAGGATGATAATGGTAAGTACCAGTGCCGATGCGTACGCCCTATCCTTTACCTCGGGAACGGGCGAGCTTAGCTGGAAAAAGATGGCCAGCGGCAAGCTTGCTGTTGGGTGGCTTAGCGATGTAGGTATGTAATCGGTGTAGCCCGTGGTGAACAGCACTGCAGCGGCATCGCCAATTCCCCGGCCAAAAGCCAGTAGAACGGCAGTAATAATACCCGGTATGCACTGCTTTACGAATACGCGGTAAGCCGTTTCGGAGCGGGTGGAGCCAAGGGAGAGGGAGGCCTCAAGCAATCCGCGGGGAACACTTTTTAGCACCTCATCAATGGCGCGTATCATAATGGGGATAATGAATAGCGTAATGGTGATTATCCCAGCCAAAAGGCTATTGCGCATGCCCAAAAAGATCATCACCGAGAAACCAAATGCCCCGTAAACAATGGAGGGGACACCCCATAGCAAATCCAGTAGAAAGCGGATGGTGTTAACCAGCTTCTTGCGGTTTAGTAGGTGGATATTCATGTAAAGAGCTACGGGGAGGCCAATTAGTAGAGCCAAAAGTGTTGATCCAAACGCTAGGTATAGCGAGCCGATAATTGCGTTTAGTATTCCGCCCTCCTTGCCAAAGTAAAATCCCCCCTTGGGGGTTTGCGATAGCATTTCCCACGAAAGGGATGGTAGTCCTTTTATTAGAATGCTGATGATGATAACAAAAAGCACCACAGCAATACCGTAGGTGGCCAAAATCATTAGCCCCTGAAATATCCTCTCCTCAAGTAGTTTAAAGAATTTTCTCATGGTTAGGTATGCCGTTCAAGTTTGATAATAGCCATTCGCGAGGCAAAGTTAAATAGTAGCACCACAACAAAGAGCACAAGTGCTGATAGCATTAGCGCCGAGTCGTATAGCGGAATAGAGAGCATCTCGCCATAGTTATTGGCAATTAGCGCGGGTAATGGGTAGCCCGGTTGGAATATCCCCTTGGGGATTTGCGTTACGTTACCCACAACCATTAGCACGGCAATGGTTTCGCCAAAGGCGCGGGAGATACCTAGTCCAAATGCCGATACTATTCCAGGAAAGGCTTTACGAACCAACACGTGCTTTACCGTTTCCCAGTGGGTTGCTCCAAGGGAAAGGCTTGCTTCGGTTAGCTGGTCGGGAATGTTTCTAAAAACCTCAATAAGGATGTTGAGGATAAACGGGATAATCATTACCGCCAGCACAATGGCTCCCGTAAGAATGCTGTAGCCCGACGATTGCGTGTTAAAGAATGGTGCCAGGTGGTTTGATACCAACGGAACAACAAATATTACGCCCCATACACCGTACACTACCGATGGTATCCCTGCCAGAATATCAATTACAGGGTGCATCATCCGCAGGAAGTACTTTTTGGTGTACTGTGTCATGTAGATTGCTGCAAGTAGGCAAATTGGCCCAGCAATTAGCAGCGCTAGAATGGTTACCCACAGCGAGCTAACAATAAAAGGCCAAAGGCCAAACAGTCCCTGCATTGGTTTCCACTCCTTGGAGAAGAGTAGCTTTATAAGCGATGTTTGCTCAAGCAGCATTGCCGATTTAAGGTACAGTCCAACACCAAGCACTATTGGCATAGCAATAACAACGATAAGGCTAAGCAGCATCCATCGTTTATGAAAGGTGTTGCGGATTTTGCGGTTAATCTTAAAAAAACGCTTCATTTTAAATCAATCTGTAAAGCACTAAGGGAGAATTGGTTTCTAGCGGAAGCCTTAATCCTTAAAGAGCTAGTTTAGTCGCTCTAGTTCAGCTTGTTCAAACTCTGCGGGCAGCTGAATGTACCCCGCTTCGTGAACTATCTCGTTCCCTTTGGTTAGAATGTACTTTAGGAACTCAATTACAACGGGATTTGTTGGTTTCCCTTTTGATATAAGGTAAAGCGGACGTGCAGGAGGCGATGGGTAAACGCCATCCTTAATGGCCTGCATAACGCTTTCCATGTTATCGTAGAACTGCTCTTCGGGGTCAACCTTGCCGTTGGCGTTAAGGTCTAGTGGAATAATCCTAATACCATCGTAAGTTTTGCCCGTTCTCATATCGTAGGCAAAAATTAGGTTGTTGTAGCCAATGCCGTACTGGTCGGCCTTAATGGCATCGGCAATGCCTGGGTCGCCAAAAACGCCAACGCCGTTAAGGTCTTCTTGCCTAACGCCTAGGTACTTTGCCCATATCTCTGCAGCGCCACAAGCGTCGGAGCGCGTGTAGGCATTAACCTTCTCAAGCGATTTATTGCCAAGTACTTCTCCCCAGAACTTATCCTTTTCTGTTACAAAGATATTGGTAAATGCCTCTTGGGTAAAGCCCCTCTCAAGAACCATGTTTAGGTAGGGGTTATTTGCAGATATGGTAGGTAGCACAGCATCTTTGGCAACAGCAATTTCAAAAGCGCCGTTTCCTATCTCAACCTCGGTAATCTCGCGCGAGAACATGGCTAGGTCAACCATTCCCGATAGCACATCTGTCATTCCCTTTCCTGCTCCACCAGCCGATATGTCTATTCTAACGTGCGGATGCTCCTTGCGGAACTCCTCTGCCCACCTAACCGTTAGTGGGTAAAGCGCAAATGCGCCCGATATTGATATTGTTCCCTCTAGCTCGCCATCGGCAGCTGGTTTCTTATTTGAACCACAGCTTATTACTAAAAAGCTTATGGTTAACCCCACTAGGAAAAGTGAGGCTATGCTAGTTAACGTTTGTTTCATAGTTAAGCTTTTAGGTTGGCAAAAAATAGTTGCTTTGGGTTTTTGATGCGTAAAGATATAAATATTTGGGAGAGGAGGAGTAAATGGAAGTGGAGGTAGATTGAGGAATATGAGGTAGGTTGAGGAATATTGTAGCGCCACAGCATGCTGTGGCGCATATTGGAATTATAGAAAAGCCAACAACAATCCAGCGAATATGCCGCACTAATAGTCTTGTGTTAAACCAACCCTAAAAGATGGCCCTAACCTGCACAGCTCCTGCGTGTACCACATTGCCGCTGCCCAACCGCCTCCCGTTATACATAAGTTCCAGTTGGAATAGTGCCGATAGCCTGCGCTGTATGGTGGCCTCCCAAACCGCATTGGTGCCCTTGGTTAGCCCCTGAAGCATTTCGTACCCAACAGGGGTTGCAGGGTTGCCATTAAAGCTAATTTTAGATATGGAGAAACGGCCACTCATGCTAAGCTTATCCGATGCCGTTACAACCGCCGATGCTTTTGCTGTATGCGCTTTTAGGTTTAGTGCTGATATGGACTCTGCCAAATCCTTATACTCCGCACCCAGCTCCAGTTCGTACCCTCTCTCGCTGTTAAATCGGAATGCCACCTCGGGTTTTGTGCCGCTAATGGAGTAGTCGCGGTTTGTAAATAGCTCCGACTGTTGCTCCTTATCAAGCCATATCCAAGCTGTGCGCAGCTGCCATAGGCTACCAAGTCCAACCCAGCCCCATAGCTCAACGGTGCTTTGCTGCCTAACCTCAAATCCGTTGGTTAGTACCTGCTTGCTTTGCCCTCCGCTCATTATAAAATCGAAACCCAGCTGGCGATTAAACCTGTTTATAGCTAGTGAGTTGCGGTACGATTCGTTATAGCTAATTAGCTGTGGGTTATTAAGGGTTATGCCAAATGGCGATGCTAGAACAATTAGTCCGCGCTGGTTGCGCTTTTGCGCCGATTGGTAGTGAAACTGGTTGGAGAACCGTTTTATAACCTTGCTAATAAGGCTAGTATCTCGTATTGCGCGCTCTGGCCATATCTCAATAGAAAAGGCTAAGTTGCCATTACGCACCCTGATGTACTTATTTGTTGGGGTGTTAATCCTAATAAACGTAGCCTCGTCCTTAAACTGGGAAATCTCAAACTCGTTGGTTTCCCTAACACCGTTGTTGTTATAATCCTTCCAAGTGTAAACGCCCTGTCCTGCTGGCACCTCAAAAAAGTAGTACTGCTGTTCTGCCTCAAGCCCCGAGCCGTTCTCTACGCTAACGGTTCCTGTTACGCTGTTACGCAAAGCCCTAAACGCGTACTCCCCTTTAGCCAGAATGGTTTCCTCAGGTTTTTGCTTGGTTCTTAGGGTATCGTAGGGAGTAAATGTTCTGTGTACAAGTGAGAACCTAAAGGTACTGTGCGGATTTTTGGTAAACGATGATGTTATGCCAAGGTCAACCGCTCTGGCCGATTTTCTAAGCGTGCTGTCGGGTGCATTCCAATCGGTTCTTATGCGGGCAAATAGCTTCGCTCTGTTTTTTAGCGTATCGTTTGTGCCAAGGTAGGCTTCGGCTTGATGCCAGCGGATACTGGTTGGTGCGGTAATATCAGTATCAATAAGCTTTTGATGATTGTTTTCGCCGCTAAGGGCAACTCCCGTTTGCCACCACTTGTTTGTGCTATTAATGCCCGTGTTTATACGGGTAAAGGTACTTTTTATGGAGCTGTCTGCCGACTCAAGGTGATTAGCCAATGCTGTTATACTCACGCTTTCCCGTTTTAGCTCAAGGGTTAGCCCATTTCTAAAGCCAGTGTAGAGGGTTTGTGGTGCATGTAAATACTGGGAGGTAATGGCTATGCCTTGCTGTCCACGCCTTGCGCTTACAAATGCCGATAGCGCCGATTGCCCTGCAGGGGTGCTGGTGCTGGGTAGGTTCCAATCGCGGGAGTGCTCAACGCTTTGTATGCGGTCAACCTCACTAAAGTTTTTGTGGTAATGCTCGCCGCTAATGCCAAATCGTATCATTTTAAGCGAATCGGTTCCAATCTGGTTATCAAGTTGGAAGGTAAATGCGGCACCAACATCATCACCAGAATCAAGTGTGGAGAAGCGGTTTAGGTTGTTACGGCTAACCGCCCCTTCAACCAATAGCGCTCCCTTTTTGGCAATGTTTATTGCAGAACCTAAAGCAAAAAGTTGCTTTTGTTTGGGAGTAACCAGTAAGCGCTTGGGCTCATAGCTACCTTGTAGTAAGCCGTTTGTTGGGGCAACCCATTTGTAAACCCTGCCGTTTACCCCGCCAAAATTGGGGGTGTAGCTCCCTTTGCCTTCACCAACGTAGGAAAAGGTAACTTGGTAAACCTGCGCGTTAGGGTTTGATGTTTGCCTAAAAATGGTGTAAGTAGCTCCATTTATGGTTGTGTCAACTTGCTGGTATAGTAGTTTTTCTGGGTCAAAGCTGGTGCTTTGCGCAGTATTAACCCAAGCCTGATTCAGGTTATCGCCAACCCCTTTAAGCAGGTTTACCTCTGTTGGCGATAGGTCTTGGTCTAGTGGTTGGTTCTTGCTATCGCTTTCCGAAAAGGCCGAAGCCCACACCGATATCCGCTTAAACCGCTTTTCGGCACCAACATAAGAGGTAAAACGGGCAAAGCTCATCTCGGAGTATTCAAATTCTACGGCTATCCTGCTATTGGATGTAATAGGGAAAAGGGGCGTAAAAACAACTTCGGCTAGGTTATAGTCGATAGTGTACTGCGCATCGGCTCCGCGCTGGAGTAGTACCCCATCAACATAAACCCTTTCCGAGCCAGCAAGCACAACAATGTACGATTCTCCCTGTGTGCCCATTAGGCGGTATGGCCCTTGGTTGCCCTCTGCTCCGGCAAATTGGTTACGGGCAAACTTGCCCCGGGCAACGGCAAATGCGGTTGATACCCTTATGGAGTCGGAAGGGGAATACGAGTAGGCAATCCCCTTTACGTTCCGTTTAAAGGTGAGTAGCCCCTGTTTTACTGGGGTAATGTCTATATCGCCACCCCTAATGGCAAATTTATCGGTATAAACCTTAAGGTAAACCTTTTCAAACTCCTGTAGCCTTCGGGTGTTCCCCTCGGGCTGAAAGGGTACGGTGCGGTCGGCAATGGCGCCCTCAACCCTAATCTCGTTGGTGATGTTGCCGTTTATTTGCAGGTTTAACGATGAGCTTACCGTTGCATCCTGATTATTCCCCACGCCCACACCTCGCATAACGCTACCCGTTACCTCCAGTCCGCTGGGCCAAGGCGATGGCTCAGCTGTTTCGCTGTTCCATTGGTTTGGTTGCAGCAGTAGGCTATCGGGCGACAGGCTCTGCTGGTAGTGTTTATGGCGGTAGGTTTGCGCAAAGCTTATAGGGAATGCTTGGTAGTGGGCAATTAGCGTATCGGTTAGCGGCGGTTTAAAGTAGATGATTCCCTTTGCAAAGTTAACGGTATAGAGCTCGCTAGAGTAAATGGTAGCAGTGCTTTTGGTGGTTAGCGTTAGGGAGCCCGGAATAATGCTTAGGGAATCTATAGCAACGGAATCTATTGGCGGAGCTATTGCTATTGAGCGCAGGTACGGATTTACCTGTCCCACAGCAGTAGCCATGCAGGATAAATACAGTAGCACTATAGCTAGCCTAGTTTTGCCCAATTTGGTTGTTGTTTTGAGACGGTTTGTAAAGGTATTGTTCCCACGGTTTGTAACGGGGAGAAAATCAAAAAAAAAGATTGTTAATAAAATTCTTCTATTCCGTAAAGCCTTATTCTATAGGGCACATAGGGTTGTGTATCTAATTAAGTTTGATAAATGACAACGCAATGGACTTTTAATTATTGTTAATATCAAGGCTACCAGCTAAATTTACGCCCCCTAATTACTCGAGGATGATTCTTTTGTACGACCTTGGCATTCGCCTGTACTACCTGATTATAGCCCTTGTTTCACCGTTTAACAAAAAGGCAAAACTTTGGATAACGGGACGACAAAAGTGGCACTCAAAGTTAGTTGCGGCGGTTGATAAAGATGCGCCCATAGCCTGGTTCCACTGCGCATCGTTAGGTGAGTTTGAGCAGGGGCGTCCACTAATGGAGGCGCTTAAGCAGCAAAAACCAGAGTATAAAATACTGCTAACCTTTTTTTCCCCATCGGGTTACGAGATTAGAAAGAGCTATCAGGGAGCCGATTACGTTTTTTACCTCCCTCTGGATACCCGCCGTAACGCACGCCGACTAATAAAAGCCATAAACCCCAAGGTGGTAGTCTTTGTAAAGTACGAGTTCTGGTACCACATTCTCAAGGCCATTCACAGGGCAAACATTCCCATTTACATAGTATCTGCCATTTTTCGCCCCGATCAGCTTTTCTTTAAGTGGTATGGCGGGTTGTATAGGCGTATCCTCACCTTTTTTGAGCACATATTTGTTCAGAATAGCGACTCAGAGGCGCTACTTAACAGCATTGGCGTTACCAATGTTACCGTTGCTGGCGATACCCGTTTCGATAGGGTGGCCGATAACGCTAAGGCAGCTAAGGTAGTTCCCCTAGTTGAGGCGTTTGCAAAGGGAGCAACCGTACTTGTAGCCGGAAGCACCTGGCCAAAGGACGAGGAGCTAATTGCGGAGTACTTCACATCGCAATCGCCAAATCTAAAGCTAGTTATTGCCCCGCACGAAATTCACAGCGACCAAATAGATGCGCTAATAGCTAAAATTGGAAAGCCCGCCGTTCGTTACACGCAATATACAAATCAGGATCTAAGCAAGGCGCAGGTACTGGTAATAGATACAATTGGTATTCTGTCCTCCGTTTACAGCTATGGCAACGTGGCCTACATAGGAGGAGGCTTTGGGGCAGGTATTCACAATACTTTGGAGGCAGCCGTTTTTGGGATTCCAGTACTATTTGGCCCCAACCACCAAAAATTCCGCGAGGCTTTAGGATTAAAGAGCTGCGGAGGAGGAATTGCAATAAGTTCCCAAGAGGAATTAAACCTTTCGCTAAATGCGCTTCTAACCTCTGCGCAAAAACTCGAAAATGCAGGTAAAGCCGCTTATAGCTATATTTATAGCAGCTTAGGAGCCACAAGCATAATCTTAAATAAGATTGTGCTAAAGCTACCCTAGTTTAGCCCCAGTTAGCGGGGCTTTAACAATTTGCTAACACAAGTAATACGGTTAGTTTACATTGGCATCTCTATTTTTGCACACAAATAAGTATATAAATCCTGAACACTATAATCCCCTGATATTAGTGTCTGCGATTTTGACTTGAGTTTTTAATCCTAAACCTAAAATTGGCTATGGTAAGAAACCTTAAAAAGAGCCTGTTAACCCTTGTTTTTGCAGGTATTGCCAGCTTCTCTTTTTCACAGGGAGTTGTGAAAGGGGTTGTGGTCGACGCGAGCAGCAATGAAAAACTTGTTGGTGCCGCTGTAGTTCTAAAAGGAACAACAAAAGGCGTAAGTTCCGATGTGTCTGGAAACTTTAGTTTAGAAGTTCCAGCAGGAAAAAAAACAATCTCAATCCAGTTTGTTGGATTTGTGAAAAAGGATGTTGATGTTACCGTAAAGGATGGACAAACAACCGATATTGGTACTATTCTTATGGAAGCAGAGCAAATAGGTATTGCTGAGGTTGCAGTTTTTGCATCAATTGCTGAATCGCGCAAAACTCCAGTTGCTCTTTCAAAATTAGATCCAATTCAAATTGAGGAAAAGTTAGGAACACAAGAGTTTCCTGAGATATTGAAATCAACCCCTGGTGTTTATGCTACAAAGCAGGGTGGTGGTTTTGGTGATTCACGTATTAACCTTCGTGGATTTGAATCTGCAAATATTGCAGTAATGATTAATGGTGTTCCTATGAATGATATGGAATGGGGTGGCGTTTACTGGTCTAACTGGGCTGGTTTAAGTGATGTTACCCGCTCTATGCAGGTGCAACGTGGTCTTGGTGCGTCCAAAGTTGCAGCGCCTTCATTGGGAGGTTCTATTAACATTGTAACACGTTCAACTGATGCCATCAAAGGGGGTAATGTTTCCTATGGCATTGGTAGCGATGGTTATAGCAAAATTGGTTTCAGCGTTTCTACAGGTTTAACAGAGAACAACTGGGCCATAACTGTATTAGGAGCAAAAACTGTTGGCGATGGTTATGTGCAAGGTACCGAGTTTGAGTCTTACTCTTACTTTGTTAACATATCTAAAAGGATAAATGATGCTCACCACCTTTCATTTACCGCCTTTGGTGCTCCGCAATGGCACAACCAGCGTAACAACAACGATAAGTTGTTAATAGAAGAGTGGCAAAAACAACCAATGAAGTATAAGTATAATCCTACTTATGGTTTTGACATGAATGGTCAGCGTAAAACATCTTCTTACAATAAATACCATAAGCCTCAGATTTCTCTTAACCATTTCTGGACAATCAATTCAAAATCAACACTGTCAACGTCGGCGTATGTTTCTATAGGTGATGGTTTTGGTTATAGCGGTCAGGGCGACAACCGCAACGATTGGTATGGTGCATCGAATGGAAAACCAAACACTAAGTATCGTAATCCTGATGGTACATTTAATTATGGAGCCATTTATGAGTTAAACCAAGCAAGTCTTAATAGCTCTCAAATGGTTATGTCTAAGAGTGTTAACCAGCACTTGTGGTACGGGATTCTTTCTACATATAGTACTAAAATAACCGACAATATCGATTTTTATGGTGGCGTTGATTTTCGTTACTATAAAGGAATTCACACTAATGAGATTACCGATTTATATGGTGGAGCCTTCTTTATCGATCCAACCAAACGCCCACTTTTAACCGACAAATCTTACGAAACTAGAAAACTAGCTGTTGGTGACGTGGTGTATCGCGATTATGATGGTTTTGTAATGAGCGAAGGTTTGTTTATGCAAACCGAATATAACCAGGATAAGTTAAGTGCATTTGTTTCTTTATCAGGATCTAATACCACCTACTGGCGTTATGACAGATTCTACTACGAAACGAAAGCCGCCGAGTCAGAAAAGATTAACTTCTTAGGTTATAGCGCAAAAGGAGGCGCTAACTACAATATTAATGAGTATCACAACGTATTTGCCAATATTGGAGTTATATCACGTGCCCCATTCTTCTCAGGAGGAGCGTTCCTTCAGTCTACTACTAGTAATATTACCAATCCTGATGCCGTAAATGAGAAAGCCTTTTCAATGGAATTTGGTTATGGTTTTAGCAGTAGCATGTTTTCTGCGAATCTTAACTTGTATCGTACCCTTTGGAGGGATAAAACCCTTGTACGCGCAGTAAATGCAACTAGCCCAGAGAGTCTTGTTGCAAATATGGAAGGTGTAAACGCTTTACACCAAGGTATTGAACTAGATTTTGTTGCTAAGCCATTAAGAGGCCTTGAGATTAATGGTATGATCTCTATTGGCGACTGGAATTGGCAGAATGATGTGTCTGGTTATCTCTATAATAGAGAAGGACAGCCTGTAAATAAAGATGGCATTGTTGTGGATATGCAGGGGCCAGATCATTATAAGATGAATGTTAATATTGGGGGGATTCATGTTGGTAACTCTGCTCAAACAACAGCTGCATTAGGCGCTCGTTATGAGATTCTTAAAGGATTTAGACTTGGCTTAGAAGCAAATTATTTTGGTCGTAACTATGCTTACTTCAATATCTCTTCAGTTAGTTCAAGTCTAAACGATGTGGATTTTGCTCAACCTTGGCAAATTCCTGATGCAACTGTTTTTGATTTTAATGCTAGTTACCGTTTCAAAATAGGAACTTTTGACACCTCTTTAATTGGTAACATTCAGAATATATTCGATACTGAATACATTACAGATGCTACTGATGGTTCTGCCCATGATTGGAAAACTTCTCCTGTTTTTTATGGTTTCGGAAGAACCTTCTCAGCTACACTTAAAGTTAAATTCTAAAGAATCCCGATGGTTATGAAAAGAATTCATGCATACATATTAATAGGGTTAACCTCGGCTTTCCTTTTTGGAGGGTGTGAAGATGTTAACGAGCAGTTTGAGGGTATTGAGGACTCAAATAACCCAACAAATGTTGTGACCTACGATTACCAACTTGTTGCTGCAGATTACGCTACAATTGGTAATGCTGCTTTAGCTGATGCGGAAACTAAAGAGGACTCTACAAAAGCGACCAAAATCATTGAGAAGAATTATTTCTCCGATGAAATCTTGTTGGGCGATTATGCAAGCTATATTGCAGCTCTTCTTGGCAAGCAATATAAATATGTTGATAATACTTCTTCTGTCTTTATTATTCACAATTTCTTTGAGGAGTACGATACTACAGCAATGTCAAGTTCAAACAAATACACATTAGCTGCAGCTGATTATGATGCAATGGGTACAGCGTCAGGTCAGCCAGGGCGTTATGACAACTTTAGCGCATCAATCGACCCGTACTTTTACCTACCAATTTGGTTAAAACAAACCTATCCATATGCAAAAGAAGGCACAGTTAAGTTAATTCGTTACCTGTTTTACAGTGGCAGCATTGCTCAAAAAACTGAACTGTTTACTTTGGTAAATGGCAATTGGGAGGTTTACTCAGGGGTAACTACAGATAAGGTAAAGTTTGAGAAGCGTGATGGTCTATGGTATTTTATCGATACTGACATACTTATTGGATTGAACTCAAACACGAAGATTGGCTCTAACCTTGGCGATTTTACTGTAATTAGCCTTATTGGAGATCAGGCATGGGCTTGGGACAGCTATGGCTATATGAAAATGACGGGTTATGCTTCGTCAACCTATTTTGACAATGAAGACTGGTTGATCTCTCCAGCAATGGACTTGTCGGCTAGGGGCGATTCAGTTTTCTTATCATTCGACCATGTAGGTAGGTATTTTGGCGATGATGCAGGAAGCATTACAAACATGAAGCGGGCTATTAGCGTTTGGGTTTCTACAACAAGCGATGGAACCACTATTAATCCTGATAATTGGACTCAACTAGAAATGCCAGACAATTCATATCCTTCAGGAACTAATTGGGATTTAATAAGCACGGGGAATCTTAAACTTTCCGATTATACTGGAAAAAGTAACGTTAGAATTGCATTTAAATACATAAGCAGTGCTGCCGATAACTTTGCAGGCACATGGGAAGTAAACAATGTTTATGTCTTTGAAAAGCCATAACCCTCTTTCTTTTCACCCAAAAGGGAAGCCCAAAAGGCTTCCCTTTTTTATGGGGGGACATGGGTTTTACAACGCTTTTTGTCGTGGCTAAATCAATTAGTAAAAGGGTTTTGCAACGTTTGTAAAACTAGGGTGACGCAGCCATTACGCTGGGAATCAAGCTTGTTAATAACTTAGTTCGAATGTTAATTACTCGCCACGCTTTAGCTTGGCTACACAGGGTTTGGTTTCCTAACTTGCATAGAAATTTTTTTGCCAGTAGGAATTTTCCATTCCTTTTTTAACCAGAAGCTTAAAGTAAAAACCATAAAGCACCCACACATAATATGAACACGGAGGAAAGCATAACCGTAATGAACGAACTAAAAGAGAAAGAGAAAACGTATTTATTCGAAGATGCCGTTGCAGCATCCGTTAAGTACTTTGATGGGGATGAAATGGCTGCCAAGGTTTGGGTTAGCAAGTACGCTCTTAAGGATTCCTTTGGGAAAATATTTGAGCTCTCGCCCGACCATATGCACCGCAGACTGGCCAAGGAAATAGCTAGAATTGAGAAAAAGTACCCAAATCCCATGACCGAGGATGAGGTGTTCCATCTTCTAAAGGATTTTAAGTACATTGTTCCGCAGGGCGGCCCAATGACGGGTATTGGCAACAAGTACCAAATAGCATCGCTATCAAACTGCTTTGTTATTGGCAGCAAGGGTAACGCCGATTCCTACGGTGGAATTATGAAAATTGATGAGGAGCAGGTACAGCTTATGAAGCGCAGGGGTGGCGTTGGGCACGATTTATCGCACATTAGGCCCAAGGGCAGCCCTGTACTAAATAGCGCACTTACCTCAACTGGCGTGGTGCCCTTTATGGAACGGTACTCAAACTCAACCCGCGAGGTGGCTCAGGATGGCCGTAGAGGCGCCCTAATGCTTAGCATCTCCATTAAGCATCCCGACTCAGAGAAGTTTATTGATGCCAAAATGGAGGCAGGCAAAATTACCGGCGCTAACGTATCGGTTAAGCTCGACGATGAGTTTATGCGCTCTGCCATTGAGGGAAGGCCATACGTACAAAGCTATCCTGTTGATGACAAGGATCCAAAGTACCGTCAGGAAGTAGATGCTCAGGGTATCTGGAATAAGATAATCCACAACGCATGGCGATCGGCCGAGCCAGGGGTACTTTTCTGGGATACCATTATCCGCGAATCGATACCCGATTGCTATGCCGACCTTGGCTACCGCACCGTATCAACAAACCCCTGTGGAGAGATACCCCTTTGCCCATACGATAGCTGCCGCTTACTTGCGCTAAACCTGTACAGCTACGTTGAGAATCCATTTACTCCACAAGCTAAGTTCAACTTTGAGCTTTTCACTAAGCATGTGGCAGCAGCTCAGCGTATAATGGACGATATTATTGATCTTGAGCTGGAGAAAATAGAGGCCATTCAGTCCAAAATAGAGAAGGATCCAGAGGAGGAGGAGATTAAGCAGGTTGAGATGAACCTATGGCGCAAAATTCGCCAAAAAGCAGTTGAGGGTCGGCGTACAGGTGTTGGCATTACCGCCGAGGGCGACATGCTTGCCGCGCTTAACCTACGCTACGGTTCCGATATTGCTATCGATTTTGCCGTTGAGGTTCAAAAATGCCTTGCCGTTGAGGCGTACCGGTCATCGGTTAACATGGCAAAGGAGCGTGGCCCATTCCCTATTTACGATCCGCATCGCGAGAAGAACAACCCGTTCATTAACCGTATTAAGAACGAGGACGAGCAGCTTTACAACGATATGGTTAAGTATGGCCGTCGTAATATTGCGCTGCTTACCATTGCCCCAACCGGAACAACCAGCTTAATGACCCAAACCACATCGGGTATTGAGCCTGTTTTCCTTCCCTACTATAAGAGGCGCCGCAAGGTTAACCCTAACGATAAAAACGTAAACATTACCTATACCGATGGTGTAGGCGACTCGTGGGAAGAGTTTAACGTGTTCCATCACAAGTTCCTTGTATGGTTAGCGGCTAACGGATACAACCCAAAGGAGGTGCAATCCTTTAGCGAGGAGAAAATACAGGAACTGGTTGAAAAATCGCCTTACTACAAGGCCTCCTCTAACGATGTTGACTGGGTTAGCAAGGTTAAGATGCAGGGGATGATTCAGAAATGGGTTGACCACTCCATTAGCGTTACCGTTAACCTCCCCTCGGATGTAACCGAAGATGTTGTGGCAAAGGTTTACCAAACCGCATGGGAAAGCGGATGCAAGGGCTGCACCGTTTACCGCGATGGCTCGCGCGATGGCGTTCTTGTTTCAACCAAAAAGGAAGAGGCAAAGATAGATGAGGAGCTTGTTCCATCAACCCGTCCGGAGGTGCTTGAGTGCGATGTTATCCGCTTCAAGAACAACCACGAGAGCTGGATAGCCTTTGTTGGGGTATTTAACGGCCGTCCTTACGAGATTTTTACCGGTATATCTGAAGATGATGTGCTGCCCATTCCAAAGCTTGTTACTCAGGGTAAAATCCTTAAAATAAAGGATGAAAGGGGTAGCCGCTACGATTTCCAGTACGTTGATAAGTACGGGTACACCAACACCATTGGTGGATTATCGCACATGTTTAACAAGGAGTTCTGGAACTACGCCAAGCTAATCTCAGGTGTGCTACGTAACGGAATGCCAATTCCCGATGTGGTTAACCTAGTGTCGTCCCTTCGCCTCGACAGCGAAACCATTAACACATGGAAAGCGGGTGTTGAGCGCGCTTTGCGCAAGTATATTCCCAATGGCACCAAGGCTAAGGATGGTAAAAAGTGCACCGAGTGTGGCTCCGACGCCCTAATTTACCAGGAGGGCTGCCTAATTTGCACCAGCTGCGGCCATTCTAAATGCGGATAGTTTAAGGCTTTTTCAATACCCCCCGATTCGAGAAACCCCTTTGCAAAATGTTGCTTGGGGGTTTCTCTTTTTACTCCGTTGTGCTGTAAAGCATTTGTATTCATAGTAAAATCAGCCCATATACAAATAGCTTTGCATTCAATTTTACGCATGATTAGAATAATTGCTATACTATTGAAAGACAACACATAATTAGTGTATCGGATATGGAAATGTGTATTGAAAAACCAGGTAATGTTAATTACCTTTTTGTTCTTTTCAGGATTTTTGTTTTAGGATTAATTTCTCTGTTTATTCTTAGAACCGTAACGCTGCTTTCCTTTGGTAATAAAGAGGTTTTTGCTAATTATTTTAGTGATATAGTTCGAGCCTATGGTGTGGGCTTGCGATTTGATGCCAAAGTTCTGGCTATAGGACTGCTCCCACTTCTAGTATTTGCAATTATAAGCATCCCTTTTAGTTCTGCTAGATATACTCGTGTGTTTCTAAAAATTGCGTTCTCCTATAGTTTTGCCTTATTTCTTGCCATTTTTCTTATAGGCTATATTAACTTTTATTTTTACAAATTTTTTCAGGTTAACATAAATGTTCTTGTATTTGGGATTCTCGAAGACGATACATCTGCAATACTAAAATCGGTATGGACCGATTATCCAATTCTTCTTATCCTAACAATTATTTCTGTAGTAGGCCTATGTATTTGGCAAGCACTAAAGATTTGTGTGTACAGATGCGGCCCAAGGAAATTTTATCTAAGCTACTGGTTGCGCTTTTCGGGAGTGCTTACAGTGGTGTTATTCTGGGCTTTTATGGCTAGGGGATCTTTTGAAACTTCGCCCCTTGATGCTCGCAGTACAACGATATCTACAAATGAGTTTGTAAACTCATTAGCTAGCAATGGTGTTTTTGCGTTAAAAACCGCCTTTTCCGATAAAAAGGCATCAAAAATTAACCCGAACAGCGCACAGTTCCTATTAGATTTAGGGTTTAAGGATTCAAATCAAGCTCTATCCAGTTATTTGGGTGTAGACCCATCATGTCCAGTTGAAGGGCTTGATTGCTTTAGCATAACGGATACGAGCAATAGTTTACTAAACGCTAAGCCCAATGTTGTATTTATTTTAATGGAAGGGTTTAGCCAGTATTACTACAACCTAAACTCGGCAAAATTCAATGTGCTTTGTGGTTTAGATACCATGTTAGAGCAGAGCCAAGCTTATGTGTTTAATAGAATAGTGAGTAGTTGTGCTACAACAATCTACTCGTTAGAAAATTTACTCATAGGTACACCAATATCTCCTATATCGCAGTCGGAGTACTATAATAATCCTTTTTCAACGGCGGTAACAAAGCCATTTAAGGATAATGGGTACACAACAAGTTTTGTTACGGGCGGAAAACTGGGGTGGAGAAATTTAGACAAGTTTCTGGTTAACCAATACTTCGATAGCGCTGAGGGCGATGCAGCTCTAAAGCGATACTGCAACGATGCAAAGAGTTGTGAATGGGGGATTCATGATGAGAGCATTTACGAGAGGGTAATGCAAAAGCTCAATGAAAGTAAGGGGACGCCCCAGTTTATTTTTGCATTAACCATATCGCACCATACTCCTTTTGATATCCCTGTTGATTATGAGGCTCCGGCACTTGTGCTGCCTAATGAGTTAAAGCAAAGACTTAGAACCGATGAAGCGCTTGCATGCAAGGGGCTCAAAGCATTTCAGTATGCAAATTATTGCCTAGTAAACTTTCTAAAGGATCTTCAGAAATCGCCTTTAGCGGCAAATACAATTGTGGCAATTACGGGCGATCACAATACTTTACAGTTTGTTAACTTTGATGCTAATGACTTGTTAATAAAACATTCTGTCCCGTTTATTGTCCTTGCTCCCACGAGATACAGACCTATGCATGATGTTGATAGCCAAATTATAGGTTCTCATCGTAATGTGTTCCCAACAATATTTAATCTGGCACTATCCAATACTCAATACTTTAATACGGGAGAGAGTTTGATAAACCCTAAAGGTGTTAAATCAAACTTTGGAGTTTATAACTACAACACGTTCTATAGTTCTAGTGGTGTTGTTGTTGCAAAAGAGCCCCCTTTATATTTTGTATGGGACTCAATTAACAAGAATAGGCTGAGTCCTGTTAGCCAACCAAGTCAAGAGTTGTTGGAGCTACGGCAGAGGGCAAATGCTTATGTTGCTACTATGGGGTGTGAAATTATTAAGCAGATTACTCCCACTAAACAAAAGGTACATTAAAAGGAGGAGCTAACCCCCTAGTATAGTTCCAAAAACTCAAACGTATTCCCTGTCCACTCAAGGTAACGCAAAAAATTGGCAGTGCTAATTACCAGCGAGGCAGTGTTTAGGTTGGGGTGGAAGCTAATGCGCTCAGCATCCTTAAGCGTTTTGTCAATAAAAAGGTGCACGTGATTCTCCGTATCGTTAACCAGCCCAAATGGCGATACCGAGCCTGGGGTAAGTCCCAAGTAGCGCATCATCCGCTCGGGCGAGGCAAAGGAGAGCTTCCCCTGCTTTAGCCTCTGCTCAAGATCTCTAATGTTAAGCGATTGGCGGTAATCAAATACCACTAGGTAGTGCTTATTCCCCTTATGATTCCTAAAAAATAGGTTTTTGCAGTGTGCTGCATCCAAATTCTTCCAGTACTGGGCTGCTATTTCAACCGTTGGGGCTGGGGGGTGAGCTAGGTACTCAAAGGGAATGTTAAGCTGGTTAAGGGTGCTGTAAACCTTAGAATCGCCGTTGTAATCCATGGGGTATGCGTATGATCGTTGGAAAAAAATCTTTAAAAAAGGTTAATTGCTGTAAGTTTTGTCACCTACTGAGCGACAAACATAGCAATTAGCACAAAAAAGCTCTAATTTTCCATTTATAATCACCCTAAAAAAAGCAATTTGTAATGAAACGACTTACTAGTTTTCTTGTTGCCTTGGCTCTTCTTATCCCTTTAGCTGGATTTTCTACTGGGAACGAGAAGAACACCAAAGGCATTAGAGAGTTTACCCTTAGCAATGGGCTTACCGTTATTCTTGACGAGAACCATTCGCAACCAGAGGTATTTGGTTTAGTTATAGTTAAGGCTGGAGGAAAAAACGATCCTGCCGATGCAACTGGAATGGCTCACTATCAGGAGCACATGCTATTTAAGGGCACAACAACCCTTGGTACAGTTAGCTGGGAACAGGAGAAGCCACATATCGATAGGATATTTGCGCTTTACGATGAGCTGGGCAAGACTACCGATGAAGCTAAGCGTACCGAGATTCAGAAGCAGATTAACGAGGAGTCGCTAAAAGCTGCCGAGTACGCAATACCCAATGAGCTCAGCAACCTAATAAATGAAATGGGCGGCACTAGGGTTAATGCAGGTACTGGTCCCGATTATACCGTTTACTACAACAAGTTCCCCTCGAACCAAATTAACCGCTGGCTCGATTTGTACGCTCACCGGTTCTCAGAGCCCGTGTTCCGTAGCTTCCAAGCAGAGCTGGAGGTGGTTTACGAGGAGAAGAACCTGTACAATGATCAGTTCCAAACCCGTTTACTAGAGGCTTTCCAAAAGCAGTTCTTCAAAAAACATCCTTACGGACAGCAAACCATTATTGGTACTATAGAAGACCTAAAGAATCCGTCGCTAACCAAGATGTACGAGTTCTTTAAAACCTACTATGTACCTAACAACATGGCGCTTGTTATATCGGGCGATTTTAATGCCGACGATATTATTCCTGTTATAGAGGAGAAGTTTGGCAAGTGGGAGCGTGGCGATGTTCCTCCTACCCAAAAATGGGACGAGGCTCCTTTTAATGGCCGTGAGTTTCACCAGGAAAAGCTAACACCTATTAAGCTTGGGCTATTGGGCTTTCGTACGCCATCATCTACCGATAAGGACTACCTAAAAGCAGAGGTTGTATCGCGTCTGCTTAACAACAGCTACTCAACAGGCTTGCTAGATGCCCTTTCTATTGAGGGAAAGATACTCGCAGCGCAGGCTATCCAAATGCCTTATCAGGATCATGGTGCCATTATCATGTTCTTTGTTCCTAAAATTATTGGGCAGAAACTTGAGAGCGCTGAGGCTTTAATCCTAGCAGAGCTGGAGAAACTTAAACGCGGCGAGTTTGACGAGCAAACGCTTGAATCCATTAAGAAGGAGATGTATCGTAATCACATCACGGGCATGGAGGATATTGAGGATAGAGCACTTCTGTTTAGCGATGCCTTTGTTAAGGGGCAATCCATTGCAGAGGCTCTTGACTATCCAAACCAGGTAATGGCCATTACAAAAGCCGATGTGGTAGCTATGGCTAACAAAATCTTTGGAAAAGATTTTATGGCGTTTTACTCTAAAATGGGATTCCCCAAAAAGGAAAAGATTGAAAAGCCCGATTACAAACCGCTACAAGCAAACAATAATGCTAGGAGTGAGTATGCAAAGCATTTTGATAACATCCCATCGGTTAATCCTAATTTTAAGACCATAGACTTTGCTGCCGATGTGGAGAGGACTACCATTGCCAATGGCCTTGAGCTGCTGCGTGTAGAAAATCCTTTAAACGATGTTTTCTCGCTAACCATTGAGTACAAGGTTGGCGATGCGGCAATCCCTATGCTTGAGTATGCATCGCAAGGAATGGCAATGGGCGGTGCTGGAGACTATAGCGTTAACCAGCTTAAGGAGGAATTTGCAAAAATTGGCACCTCTTACAGCATCTGGTCAACAAGAAATAGCACTTATATTGACATACAAGGATTAGAAGCTAATTTGCCACGTACACTGGAACTTGTTGGGCTAATTGTAAGCAACCCTACGCTCGATCAGTCTAAAATTAAAACCATTATTGATGGAGAAAAGACTAACCGAAAAATGGAGCGCTCAGAGCCCGATAATGTTGCACAAGCTTTGTTAGAGTACGGATTGTACAGTAACGAATCAAGTTACCTTAACCGCATGCCGCTTAAGCAGGTAAAGAAGTTACAAGCTGCCGATTTGGTTGCTGCATTTAAGCAGGCCACAACATATACTGGGCAAATACGCTTTAGTGGAAAAACCTCGCTGGCATCAGTATCCGATATGGTTAAACAGTACATTCCATTTGCTGAGAATCCTGTTACCGATGCTACTTTGCTAGACCAACCAGCACAGCAGTATGCCGAGAATACCATCCTTTTTGTTAATAAACCTAAAGCGCGCCAGAGTAAGGTGTTCGTTTTTGTGAATGGGCAGCCGTTTACAAAAGAAAAGGCCGTTGCCATTGAGGCGTTTAACAACTATTTTGGAGGAGGCTTTAACGGGTTAATCCTTCAGGAGATAAGGGAGTACCGCTCATTGGCCTATTCTGCAGGAGGATCGTTCCGCATGCCACGCCAGACAGGGAAGCCCTATAATTTCATTGGCTATGTAGGCACCCAAGCCGATAAAACGCTTACTGCCATGGAAACCTTTAATGGGTTAATTCGGAACATGCCCGAAAAGGCCGAGCGTACCGATATGATTCGTAGCTACCTACAGCTATCGGCTCAAACCGATAGACCAAGCTTTAGGGCGGTAGCTGCAAATGTAGAGCGCTGGAAGCTTCAGGGATACGATAAGGATCCTGTACTATACAAGCTGCCACAGTATAAAAACATCACATGGGAAACCATTAAGAATTTTTATACAGCCGAGATGCAGTATAAACCAGTTGTTTACATGATTGTTGGCGATAAAAAGAGTATAGATATGAAAGAACTTGCCAAGTATGGCAAAATAGTAGAGGTTAAAGAAAACGCTCTATTTACAAAGTAGTTCTGCTAAGTATATAATTGAAAGGGCTACCAGCACAATGTTGGTAGCCCTTTTATTTGGGGGGACGTTTAAAACAACCCCTCCACGCTCAGGTACCTTTCGCCCGTATCGTATCCAAAGGTTATTATTTTTGTTGATGTGGTTGTGTTTTCCAATAGCTTCTCGATTGCAGCAAGTGATGCACCCGTTGATATGCCAACAAGAATTCCCTCTTCTTGGCCAATACGTTTTACCATTGTAAAGGCCTCTGATCCCTCAATGGTAATTACGCTATCAAGTAGTTGTGTGTTCAGGTTCTTCGGTATAAACCCTGCGCCAATGCCCTGAATAGGGTGTGGCCCAGCATTGCCACCGCTTATAACAGGGGAATTCGCTGGTTCAACTGCCACCACTTTTATGAATGGGAATGCCTGCTTTAGTCGCTCTCCAATGCCGCTAATGTGCCCACCAGTACCCACTCCTGTCACAAGGTAATCAAAACCATTAGGGAAGTCGGTAATAATCTCATTTGCAGTATTGTGGTAATGTGCCAAGGGGTTGCTGCGGTTGTCGAACTGCATGGGCATCCATGCATTATCGTGTTCAGATACAATTTGTTGAGCCTTTTGTATGGCACCCTTCATCCCCTCTGCTCTTGGGGTTAGCACAAGTTCGGCGCCATAGGCTTGGAGTAGCTTTCGGCGCTCAATGCTCATCGATTCGGGCATTACTAGTATTACCTTGTAACCCTTTACGGCTCCCGCAATGGCAAGACCAATGCCTGTATTTCCCGATGTAGGTTCAACAATTATACCATTGGGCTTGAGTAGGCCTTGGTGTTCGGCATCCTCAATCATAGCTATGGCTATCCGATCCTTAATGCTCCCACCTGGGTTTGTTCGCTCCAGCTTTATCCACACTTCATTATTAGGAAATAATCGGTTAAGCCTTATGTGTGGGGTATTTCCTACAGTTTCTAAAATGTTGTTTGCTCTCATTGTAATTGTTGTTAGTTGTATTGTGTTTAGATTTCTAGTGTTTAATCGTCTCACGCTCACGGTTATTTTCCAATCGTCCCTCTTTCACAACAACCTTGCTTTCGTGGTAAACAAGGGTGTGCGGTGGAACGCTATGGGTTAGCCATACGTTACCACCAATGGTGCTACTGGCTCCAATGGTGGTATTTCCACCAAGTATTGTGCTGCCTGCGTAAACAATAACATCGTTCTCAATGGTTGGGTGGCGTTTAGTTCTGGCAATCTCCTTGCTTACGCTAAGGGCACCAATGGTTACACCTTGGTATAGCTTAACGCGATTGCCTATAACAGCTGTTTCGCCAATTACAACACCAGTACCGTGATCTATGCAAAAGTTTGAGCCAATTGTTGCTCCTGGGTGAATATCGATACCCGTAATGGAGTGGGCATATTCGGTCATTATTCGGGGTATCAGCAGCACCCCTTGCACATGGAGCTGATGTGCCATTCTGTAAACCAGTATGGCAAAAAAACCGGGGTAGGCAAGCACAACCTCATCGGCATTTTGGGCAGCAGGGTCATTCTGAGCTATGAATTGAGCATCCTCTTCAAGCGATTTTTTGATGCTCTGGATACTCGTAAAGAAGTTGGCTGCAAGTAGCTTTGGGCTTGCCGTTGTGCTAACACTTAGTGGTTTTAGCAGCTTAGCAAGACGTTTCTGTAAAAGCCATTGTGGCGCAAGCTGGCTTCCTCCGCCCTCAATTATTGGAAACATGAACGAAGCCATTTGTTGTATGAACCTATGGATCTCGTTTTTTGCGGGAAAATTTTTTCGGGTAAACCGCTTAGTTATTTGTTGTATTGTGGCAACCATTGTTCTGCTATTTGTTAAAATAAAAAAGCCCTTCCGTTGTGGAAGGGCTCAGTGAAATTATTGCGTACTGGTTTTGTACTATTTCAATTGGTGCAAGCATACCCCTTCCGTTTGGTTTGGTAACCAACAGCAGCAACAGGTGGTATTTTGCAGCATGATGCTCATAAGGGGGATTTGTGTTAAATTTTTAGGTAAACGTAGTGAGGTAAAAAAGGTTCACTAAAGCTCATGTAAATTAAAGTCAACCTTGCTAATCAACGCTTTGTAGTCGTTGCCTGCAAAGTATATGTCCTCATCGTCGCCCTCGTAGTACCAGTTTATGGTAACCTTTTTACCGCTCTCTATGGAGATGCGCTCCAGCTTTTTCATGATATCGAAAATGCGCTTTGATGAGCTGGTGTTAAAGTACTCAAACTTAAGGTGGATAACGGTTTCGTTGCAGGGATTTTGGCTGTACTCATCAATCCACTTAATAATTGGATGGTAAAAGTCGATAACGTTTTCGGGAATTGAGCGACCATCTATTCGCATTACTCCCGTTTCGCTATCGAAACAAATATAAGGGGTTGTTGGTGTCTCTTTAAGTTCAAACTTAACCATTTTATTATGGTGTTAAGCGTAATAGAAACTAAAGCTCTTCTAGTACAATGTAATCCTCGCCATGGCCATTTCTAACAATGGCGTCCCAGTACTTGTGCGTTATAACCGCTTCGTTCCCAGACTTTTTGTTCTGTATTCTAATTTTTCTTGCCAATTCCTTGGAGGCCTCAATCTGTGTAAAGCTAAAGGGAATGGAGCAAATGGACTGTAGGTCTAACCCCAACTGGTATATAGATTCATCGTCCTCTTCGTAAATCCACTCAACCTGCATCTTATGTCCGCTGGAGTAGCAATTATCAAGCCGCTTTAGTATCTCGTTTATGTACTTATTTGAACTTGAGTTGGTGTACTCAAACTGAAACGATATTTTGGTGTTCTCTGCTGGCTTCTTGCAGTAATCGGATACCCACTCAAGTAAGGGTTGCCAGAATGAGAATACATCCTCGGTTATTGAGCGACCTTCAATCTCAATTATGCCTTCCTTAGAAAAGTTGATATAGGGACTATCTATCGTTTTATCAATTAGGATTCCCATGGTGACTTATTTTGCAAGGCTTTAATTTGTCGGGTTTAAAGGTAATCTTTTGATATTATATTTTCAAGAGAGCGATTTTTTTTTTGCCGAACGTAGCCATTTGCGTGTTAAGTCTCCTTTTTTGGGGAATGTGTGGATTCTTTTTGTGCTACTCAATGGGTTTTGTTAGGAGTATCCAAAACTCTTTTATACGGATTAGGCGGAGCGCTAACCCTAATCCGATAATTGTGCTCAAGCTTACGGCAAGTTTAACCTGCCAGCGCACTTCTGCTTGGTGGGTTGCCATTGCCAGCGCCATGCTGCCTATAGCAAAGAGCGCTATGCGCAGAATGGTTCTTTTGCCTGCCGTAAGGTTAAATGCGTTAACCGAGGCTGCAACCTGTAACAGGGCTACAACGGACTGCGTTATTGCTGCCGATATGGCTGCTCCCAATGCGTTAAGGCGTGGAATTAGCAAAAGGTTTAAGCCCAGATTTATTACCACTCCAATTGCCGATATTTTGTTGAGCAGGCCTATGTTCCCATTGGCCGTTAGCAGTGTGCCGTAAACATAGTTTACCGATGAGAAGATTAGCGTAAGCATCATAATGCCTAAAATTTGAGCCGACTTATCGGCGTGTACATGGTACAGCGCATTCATAACCTCGGCTCGGTAAACAAAGCACGACACGGCAATGGCAACAATGGGTACTAGTAGCGTTTTTGATGCGAAGGAGATTAAGGGAACTAGTTCCTCGCTGCGCTTTATCATACCAGAGAACATGGGTAGCAATAGCCCTGCAAAAAGGAAGGGAACCATGGTAAACGCATCTAGTACGCGGAATGCCTGCGCGTAAATCCCTGCCTCAACGGCTCCGTTGGGCAGTAGTCGCTCCAACATTATGGAGTCTGCGCGGTAGTACACAGACATAAGCAGAACCAGCAACGCATATGGGTAGCTTTGCCTTACTATGGCGCGGGCAAAGGTTATATCTAGGTGTATTTTTACCGATTTAATCCTTAGCATAATAATGCTTGCGGCAATAAGCGCAGTTACTAAGTAGGCTAGTGTTTGGGAGTAGGCAAGCCACTCTACTTTAAACGTACCGTGGGTGATGTTGGACCACAGCAGGATCCCGCAAATGGCAATCATTAGCACTCGGTCAATTACCGATAAAATGCTGTCGGTTTTAAATAGTTGCAACCCGCTAATGTTGGATCGGAGGTAAAGTATAAACGATGCAAGGAACTGGTTTATAGCCAGAACCATCAGAAGCCAAATGGCTCTACCGCTATACCCAAGCCAAACGGCTAGCCCTAAGCTCACGGTAACGTAGAGTAGCGCTAGTATAAACTTTATGGCAATAAGATTTGGTAAGAAGCGGGGCAGCAGCTGGTTGTGCTGGCTTATTTCCCTATTATTAAAGTTGGTAAGCCCAAAATCGAGGGCGATATTTAGCAGCAGCGATAGGTTGAATAGCGCAAAGTAAAGTCCGTACTCGTTTGCTCCAACAATATTTTGGATGGTTCTATCAATCCCAAAGATCCAGAACGGCTTAACCAAGAAGTTAAGCGTAAGCAGAAGTATAAGGTTGGATGCGAACTTGCGTTTCACCGTTTTTGGGATTGCTTTAACTTCCGAAAAGTAAGTATTTTTGGTTAAAGATTGGTATGGCCACGCGTAGCGTTACCCAATACTGGCTCTAGTGTAACGTACATGCGGCTGCAAGGAGCATTTGGCTTACCTCTGCCTATCAGCAGCTCGTTCTACTGTGGTACAAACAAATAGGTTATACTTCCCTTTTGCTTCGAGGGGGCATCAGCCTTTGCGGTAAACCTACTTGTAAGGGCTGCCGAAATGGCGGCGCTAGTTATACAGTCGTCGTTAACGGAGTTTGCTTTATCAACTTGCGCCGATGTAACCCTGCCGTTGCGGTTAACCTCTATGTCAACCACCACTTGTCCGCCTTTTTCGCACAGGTATGATGGCACGGGGAGCTCAAGCGCCCGGCGCCCATCTAAGAAGTACGATATTACCGATGGCCCTTTAAACTGCGTTTTGCTGGCCGATGCGGTGTTCTTTTCGGGAGTATTGGGTATTGCCGCTTCGTCAAGGTTCCGCGACTCATTGTACTTTTCCTTATTTGAGCCCATTTGCGACTTAAGCCTTTCTGCTTCCTGGTAAAGCTCATCGGCATCAATGCCCTTGTCGTCGCTTAAGCCAGGGTTTAGATCCTCTTTGGTTGCATCAACCGCAAAGTTTCTAATGTTCTCGGTTTCTAGGTTGGGGTTAAGCGCATCGGCAGGGAGTAGCAGCTCCTTTTTTTCGGGCTCAACTTGGGGCGGGGTAATATCGTATTCCCGTTGAAAATCTAGCTGAACTTGGGTTTCAATTAGGTAAGGCCTACTTTTAATCTCAAGAGAAAGGAATAGTATGGCCATTAAAAGTTGTATAACAATGGTGCCTAAAATACCCACCTTGTGACTTTGCCATAGGTTAAATATTTTGGTTGCCACAAGCTCTAAGCGCTCGCCTATTTTCACAACAGGGTCGTTCATTTGGTTTGTTCTTATGCTTAATTTGATCCTGTAAAAAATCTGTCTATCGTTCTAAAATGCGCATTAGGAGCGGTAAAGATAACGAAAACCAATATAAATTAACAGTTCATCTTTATATTCGCCAAGTAGTTGCTTTTGCTCTAAAAAGCGCTTATTTTAGCCCGTGTTACATTATAAACCGACATTGCATTACATAAACTATACCCATATGAAAAGGGTGCTCCCTGTAGCTTTTTTTACGCTTGCCATAAATCTCATATTACTCACATCTCCTGTTCTCGCAGGATTTTTTGTAGCACCCTCTGCCGATACTCTTTTGCCAAGGAACAAGGCCGATGAGGTTAAAATTCTTCTCCAGCGCGCAAAAAAGACAGCAGAGCCAAGTCAGGCAGCACGGCTCTATTTCCTTGCTGGAGAGGCGGCTCACCACAGGGATCAGTATCCCGATGCAATTGTAATTTTTAACGAGGCCGCAAAGCGATACGCTGAACTGGGCGATTCCGTTGAGCTTGGTAAAACATACAACTACTTGGGGGTCGATTACATGAGCCTCTATCAGTACGACTTGGCCATAAAAAGCCTTCAGCAGGCTATAGCCATACGCCGGCGTAACGGCGATGAGGTTGGCGTTGCATCAAGCATGAACAACCTTGGGCTGGTTTACAAGGAAACGGGGCAGTACGAAAAGGCCTTACAAACCTTTGAGCAGTGCTTAGTTGTTTTCCAGCGGGCAAAGGACGATGCTCGTATCTCGGCTATACTCAATAACCTAGGGCAGGTTTACAATTTGCAAGAGAAGTACTTTGATGCGCTAGAGAAGTATTCGGAATCACTAGAAATTAAGCTTAGGCTAAAAGATACAATCAGAATAGCCTCTACCCGTGTAAATGTTGCTACTATACAGGTAAAAATAAAGAACTATAAGCAGGCTCGCGACAACGCCCTTAAAGCCCTTGAGCTATACCAAGTGGTTCATTCAGAGTCGGGACTGGCCACATGCTACAATATCCTAGCAAAGGTGGCTATGGGACAGGGCTTTTTATCGCAGGCTAAGAAGTACGCAACAACCAGTAATCAGTACGCAGAGAAACTTCTTCTAACAACAATTGTTGTTGATAATTTCGATATTCTTTCCGAGTACTACCTTGCAACGGGTAGCCTGCTGGAGTCGCGCGATATGATGGCGCAAAAGGCTGCCCTTATTGAGCAGCTTTTTAAGAACGAGATTTCCCAGAAGGTCGCAAACCTAACCGTGCAGTTTGAGTCTCAGCAAAAGGATCAGGATAACCAGCTATTACAAAGCAATTTGCAGCTGGAGAAGCTCCGGTTGCAAAGGGCTAAGGATACCCAAATGCGCATATTCCTGCTCATTGCATTTGTGTTGGTTGTGCTGGTAATCTCCTTTTTAGCCATGCTTAAGCTTAGGCAAAAGGGGAATGAGATTAATAAAATTAATAGGCAGCTTGTTGCCCTAAATAAGGAGCTAGAGGAAAAGGTTGCGCAACGCACCGAAGAGCTTACAGAGGCTTTACGCCGCGCTGAGGATGCCGATAATCTTAAAACCGCCTTCCTAGCTAACATGAGCCACGAGATAAGAACCCCAATGAATGGCATTCTGGGCTTTGCAAAGCTGCTCGACGATGAGGAGCTCCCTCCCCATATCAGGCGCCAGTACATTGAGATTATTAACCATAGAAGCCAGTCGCTACTTAACCAAATTAACGACATTGTAAACATCGCAAAGCTCGAAACCGAGCAGATGGAGATAAAGCAGTCGTTCTGTAACATTAACACCCTGCTAACGGAGCAGCTAACCGCCTTTAATAACAGGTTGCGCTCCAAGCACAAGCCCAACCTTGAAATTAGGATGGTTAAGGCGCTTTCCGATGCACAGTCTCGAATTGTTACCGATCCTTTGCGGCTAGAGCAAATAATCTTTAGCTTGCTCGATAATGCCATTAAGTTTACCGATTCTGGTGTTATTGAGTTTGGATACACCGTTGAGCAAAAAAGTACCCTCCGATTTTTTATAAAGGATACGGGTATAGGCATCCCTCTCTGGGAGCAGGACAATATATTTCTACGCTTTCATCAAATCCCGCGCAAACAGGATAATGAGCTTAAGGGAACGGGGTTAGGACTAGCCATATCCAAAGGGCTGGTTAAGCTACTTGGTGGCGAAATATGGGTAGATTCCGAAGTGGGTGTGGGCTCAACCTTCTACTTTACTATTCCCTACCGGCCCTCAGATGCCGTTGGCGACAATCAGCTCTCCAAGGCCAATATCCAGCGCCGCGATTTTAATTGGGGTACAAAGGCAATACTGGTAGTTGAGGATGACCTTATTAGTTTTCAGTACATAGAGGCTTTGCTACGTAAAACTGGAGTTAGGCTAGTTCATGTAAAAAATGGGGAGGATGCCGTTGAGGCGTGTAACCTTAACGACTCGTTTAACCTTGTTTTAATGGATATTCAGCTTCCGTTCATGAATGGGTACGAGGCCACATCGCGCATAAAAAAGCTACGTCCAGAGTTGCCTATTATTGCCCTCACGGCTAACGTAATGGCAAACGATAAGGATTTGTGCTTAAAATCGGGTTGCTGCGATTACATTGGTAAGCCTATTGATCCCGATGAGCTGCTTGTTGCCGTTGCATCGTTTATGGAAGCAAAGGGGTAGTGGCAGTTCGCTTCCATTGGGTATATGCTGGTTGCAGTTAATTAGCTATATGTTATGGTTTAGGCTATACCTTGCATTGGGTAACCTTATGTAGTTTATTCCCACATCTTGTTGAAGAAGAACCCCATCTGGTTATCGTATTCCTTTCTTTAAAAAACATATAACCCATCTGTTTACCTTGTATTTACTCACATATCTGTATTTTATTAAAAAGTGGTACGCCTTTCGTACCACCAACGCTAAACTTTAAAGCCATGAGAAGAATTGTAATTTTACTAATAGCCCTTTTGCCGCTAGTTCTTTTCTCTTGTAAAGAGAAGGAGAAGAAGATGATTGAGGATTTAACCCGCGAAAACGAGATGCTTAAAGCAGAGTCTCTGGTTAAAGACTCCTCTATTAATGAGTACTTTAAAATTATAAATGAGATTGAACACAACCTTTCGCTGGTAAAAACCACCGAGACTATGATCTCTAAAGATGCCCTTGCCGATAATGAGCTAAAGGATGATACCCGCGAGCGCATTAATCAGGATATTAAAATGATTAATGATCTAATGGCCAAGAATAAGCGCGCTATTAACCTCCTTAACAAAAAGCTAAAATCGTCAAACCTTCAAATTACGGAGCTAAACGAGACCATTGAGCGCACCATGCGTAGCATTGAGGAGCGCGATGCGGAAATTAGCATACTAAAGGATCATTTAACAAACCTTAATTTCTCGGTTGAAATTCTTAACGCAACGGTTGATACCCTTAGAGCGGAAAAGGCGGCCCTAGAGGAAACCATTAGTTCACAAACTAGCACCATTAATACCGCGTGGTTCGCTTTTGGAACTAAGAAAGAGCTTGTTGAGAATGGCGTAATCGAGAAGGCGGGCGGTTTCCTCGGGTTTGGCAAGTCGTATAGGTTAAAGTCCGATTTCGATAAGTCGTACTTTACCACGGTTAATATTACCAAAACCTTTGAGGTTCCTCTTTTTGCCAAGAAGGCTGCTCTTATTACCTCGCATCCTAGCAGCTCATACAAGCTGGTTCAAAATGCCGAAGGTGTTTTTGAGAAACTCGAGATACTTGACGTTACCGAGTTTTGGCACACATCCAAGTACCTTGTAATAACGGTAGAGTAACCACTTGCTCTACATTCCAAAAGAGGGCACACAGTGCCCTTTTTTTTCCTCTCAATTAAGGCTTTTTTGTATTGTATGGTGCCGTATGCGATATTATGACTACGTATAAGCCTTAATTTACGGTTTGGTTGTGCTAACTTGCGTCACACGATAATTAAATGGTCATGAGAGATAGAATTCGCGAGATATCGTCCTTTCGTACCAGAATAAAACCAAAGGTTCTTGGTGGTTTTATTCTAATACTATCCTTGGCTGCCGTTGCTGTTTACATCACATTCACTTCATTTCTTGATATTTCCAGAACAAGGGCAAGCCTTTCTCAGCCCAACCAAAAGCTGGTGCTCTTAAACTCTACTTTAACAGATATTTACGAGGCAGAGAGTAACGCAAGAGCCTACACCCTTACCAATGACGAGGATTACCTAAATCAGTACTTCTCCTTTCTGGTTAGTATTAGCGAAAAGGTTGATACCCTTATTGTTCTATCAAGCCCAAATAAAAGTCAGTACGAAAAGGTTACCCAAACCAAGGCGCTGCTTAATAAAAAGGGAACCATTCTCGATGGGCTAATCGATTTAAAAAAATCGGACAAGGAATCGGAGTTTTTCGATAAAGCCCTTCATGAGATATCTAAAGCAAACATTGATTCACTTGCCCCAGCGCTAGTGGTTACCCAGAAAAGGGTAACTACAACTTCGCAACGAGATACCTTAGTTGGCTTAAATGGCTCTACTAGTGGCGGTTTCTTTACAAGGATTAAGCATTGGTTGTCGGGTTCGCAAATGGCCGATACAACGGTAACTCGCGTTAACATTCAGGAGGTTACCCTTGTTGATACTCTTGTTGCTCCAACGGCGCTTGCCGACACTACGCTAAAGGGTATTCTTTCCATGCTAGAAAAGATAAAAACGGAGCAGGTTGCCTATAAAATGGAGGTTAGCTTAAAGGAGCTGGAGCTGCTTAGAAGCGATAAGGTAATAATGGACGAGATTCGTTCCATTGTATCGCTACTTGAGCACGAGGAGCTAATGCTTACCGAGCAGCGACGGGTGGAAGCAGAAGAAACGCTTCGTGAGTCCTTAACCAAGCTACTTATTCTTGGCGGATTTGCGCTGTTCATGATCCTTATGTTTGTTCTGATGATCTTTAGAGATCTATCTAAAAGTAACTACTACCGCAATCAGCTTATTGCTGCAAAAAACTATGCCGAGAGGTTGCTCTCCATTAAGGAGCAGTTCCTGGCAACCATGAGCCACGAAATTAGAACCCCACTTAGCGCAATAATAGGCTTTGCCCGTCAGCTGGGGCGATCCGGGCTAAGCGATAAGCAGCAGGAGCTGCTAAAACCCGTTGAGAGCTCATCAGAGCACCTGCTACACATAGTTAATGACATCCTTGATTTTTCCAAGATGGAAGCCGGCAAGCTTACCCTGGAGAGCATCCCCTTTAACGCTTTCGAGGTGCTTCAGGAGTCGGTTAGTACGCTTCGTATTAAAGCACTAGAGAAGAAAATTGGCTTGGAGCTTAACGCCTCGCAAGAGGTGTGTACCACCCTTATTGGCGACCCCTTTAGGTTAAAACAAATCTTGCTTAACCTTATTGGCAACGCCATTAAGTTTACCGATAATGGGTACGTGCAGGTTTACGCTGCTCTTGCCATTCAATCCTCCATGGATAGCGAAAAGGTTGAGCTTATAGTTCAGGTTAACGATACTGGTATTGGTATCTCGGAAAGCGAGCTTGATGCTATTTTTGACGATTTTACGCAAGCCGACTCTGGTATTGCTAGGCGCTTTGGAGGCACAGGCCTTGGGTTGGCTATTGTTAAGCGCTTGGTTGATATGCAGAATGGGCGCATTGAAGTTGAGAGCAAGCTTAATGCTGGAACCTCGTTCAACGTTTCAATCCCTTTCCTTACATCGCTTGGGGAGCATAAGGTAGCTCCAGCACAAACGGATCTCCCCTTAGGCGTTCCCTCCGCACTTAAAATTGTTATTGTTGATGACGATGAGATGAATAGGATACTGGTTACCGAAACGGTTAAAGCCCTTGGAATTAATCCGCTGGCCTTTCCCGATCCCTTCTCAACGCTGGAGCATCTGTTCCAGTATCAGTGCGATATTGTCCTTTCCGATTTGCAAATGCCCGGCATGAGCGGTAGCGAACTTGTTTCGCGCCTACGTAAGCAGCCTGGACCAAATCAGAATGTGCCTGTTATTGCTATTACGGCTAACGTTTTGGTTAGCGCAAAGGATCTTGGGTTTAATGGCCTTTTAATTAAACCGTTTGATGAGGTTAAGCTTAGCCGCGTTCTTAGGGAGTGCTTATATGGCGATACTCAACGGGACAAAAAGAGAACGGTTTTGGTTAAGAGCAAGGAGCTAAAGCCTAGTGGCAGTAAAAAATTATACGATTTATCGGAGATTGTTCGTTTCTCCGGATCCGATTCCGATGCAACAAAGCTCATTGTATCAACTTTTATTAAGAACACCCAGGATAACCTTTTGCAGCTTTCCTCTTCCATTTCTAGCAGTAACTTCACCTCGGCATCGGCCATTGCTCATAGAATGAAACCTACTTTTAAGCAGTTTGGAATAGATCGCTGTGCAGAGCTACTCCTCCTTATAGAGGAGAGCACCCATAACGGAGCTAAGCCTAACGTTAGCTCCGTTAAAAAGGCGTTTGCTGAGCTGGCAGAGGCATGGCCAGCGGTAAAGTCTGCTATGGAAAAGGAACTCTAGAGCTATAGGGAGAGACGTGGTTTGCAGCCGGAAGGGCATTTTGTGCCTCTCGTCTCGCCTAGGGCGATACAAGCGGATTAACGATTCACCTCTACTGAATTTCACTACGCCCCAATCAACCCACAATGTATTTGCTACTTTTGTAGCATGAGTACAGCTATGCAGAAAAAGATATTTGGCATAAGGAGTGCCGCTGAATTTGAGCGTGTTGCGCTGGAGGTATTCCAGTATCAGGCGCGTTGGGTTGATGTTTACGCCAACTTTATACAGATGCTAGGCATTAATCCGCTCCATGTTGATAGTGTGGATAAGATACCCTTTTTGCCCATCTCCTTTTTTAAAACGCATAAGGTAATTGCAAAAGACCAAGCTCCAGCTATAGCATTTACAAGTAGCGGAACTACAGGTTCCGAAACAAGCAGTCACTTGGTTTCCAATGTTGATATCTATACCCAGAGCTTTAGACGCGCCTTTGCCCTTTTTTATGGCGATATTAGGGATTACTGTTTTTTGGCGCTTCTGCCTGCCTACCTTGAGCGAACAGGCTCATCGTTGGTATTCATGGCCAACGACTTAATAGGGCAGAGCGCACATCCACAAAGCGGATTTTACCTTAACAACCTAAATGATCTGGTTAGCGTGCTTACCGAGCAGAACGGCAAGGGGCAAAAAACCATTCTTCTGGGAGTAACCTTTGCTCTACTTAGCTTGGCTCAGGAGTTTAAGCTGGACTTAAGCAACACCATTGTAATGGAAACAGGCGGAATGAAAGGGCGCCGCAAGGAGCTAATTCGTCAGGAACTGCACCAGATCCTGTGCAGCGGTTTGGGCGTAAAGGCCATTCATTCCGAGTATGGAATGACCGAGTTGCTATCGCAAGCCTACTCCTCTGGCGAGGGGATATTTAGCTGCCCCCCGTGGATGAAGATTCTGCTTCGCGATCCGTACGACCCTTTAACCAGGTACGCTCAGGGTTCGGGAGCCATTAACGTAATAGACTTGGCCAACGTTAATTCCTGCTCATTTATTCAAACCGATGATTTGGGGCGCCTATACCCCGATGGCACTTTTGAGGTTCTTGGCCGCATGGATAACTCGCAAATTAGGGGTTGTAACCTTTTGGTTTAGTTGTCGATAAGTGCGTACTCTTTTCTCCATAAAAAAACCTCGAACAGCATTCTGTCCGAGGTTTTGGGATTTTACAGGTTCAACTATTTAATCCCTAGCTTCTTAGCTAAATCTTTAGGTAGAGCATCCTTATGAATAAGAATGGCAACGGTTTTTAGCCTAACGTAGCTGTCCGACATGTAGAGGTATCCACCATAAATATGATCCTGAGTACCCCAGCTATTCTTGGTTTTAAAGTACTTAGTTCCGTTCTGATCCTTAGCAATACCCGTTAGGTGCATTAGGTGGTCGTCGGTTGATAGGTAGTTGTCAAAAGCCTCCTGACGCAGCTCCTGTGTTACAGCAACCTCTGGAACAGGGTTGGTAAAGCTGTACATCTGCTTTGCTCTTTCCTCTGCCGTTAGCTCTGTCCATTTCGATTTCTCAGAGTCGGCCATCTCCTCAACTTTCGATGCAGGAATTATGGCAACTCCCTTGTTGTGCTTAAAGCCCTTCTCGCTAACATCGCCATCCCAGCATACGGTATAACCACTGGTAATAGCGTGTTCCATAACTTGCATTAGCTCATTAAGCGGCAGGTTATAGTAAAGTGCATGGCTCCAGTTATCGGGAATTTCAAGTACAAACTGGCTGTAATACGGATGGTGGTTGTACGAGGTTATCTCAACGTAATCGCCTGTGCTAAAGCCCGTTTTTTGAACAAATTCCTTTGGGCTTACAGATGCTCCTAGGGCGTTAACTTTCTCAGGAGCAGCTCCAAAATACGAGTCCAAAATACCATTAATGGCAGGGTACCATGCGGTGCTAAGCTTGCGATTGGGGTTTTTAACCACAGCCTCAACGGTCGATTTTAGAACAGCCTCAAGCTCGCTGTGAACATGCTGGTCGCTTCCGTAGTTTTTCCCAGTAAACGCTTCCTCGGTTACCATTCCAAACTCATCAATCACGTTAAGCACATCGTGCGCTTGTCCGCCCTGTCCAAAGTTATTCGTTCCTTGGAAACGAACGTAGCGCTTTGCTTTGTTAGCGTATGCGTGCCTTGCAAAGTACATTTCCGATAGGTCAATCTCAGGTTTTCCCATTCGTAGCAGCTCTGCCTCAATAAAAGAGGTAGTTGCATAGCTCCAGCACGTACCAGTACGCTGCTGATCCTTAACTGGGCTTACGTTGATATCCTTAACAGAGGTAAACTTAAACCCCTCTGGTGCGTCTTGTGCAAGAGCCATTCCTATGCAAAGGGAAAGGGAAAGTGTTGCTAATATCTTTTTCATGGGTTGATGATTAAGGTGCATGAACTTGAGTGGTAAAAGTAAAAATAACATTTAAAATGTTTGATACTTCACTGTACAAATAGCTTAACGTTCTTTGCTGTGAGTTTAATTCAACGCCAATCATGCGCTAGTATTCATGTTGTTACAGATATCAAACTAACGTTTATTTAAATTTATTTGCTATAGTTTCTTATTTTGCAGTAATTTAGTCTTCTATTTGTGGAGTATTCCCATGCTAAGAGCAAAACTATATTTAGCCATCTTGGCCTATGTTTTTTTTGTAAAGAGGTTTTTAAGTAAACCTCTGCATCGTGTTATTACTGTTATTCGTCATAAGTTTAGGCACATTACACTACTTCTGTCATCTCTTTTTAGAAAAAGCAGCTTCCTAATTTTTGTAGCAGTGCGTACCAATACTCCCGTTACCAGTTTAGGGCTACAAAACGGATCGTTGGTACAAAACCTTCGCATTTGATCTAGTCTTCTCTGCCTTTCGTTTTATTGTTTCCCCTTCTTTTTTCACTGTCGAATTGAACGTTTGTTTTAAATGTTTGTTTGTGAACCTAGAGTTTTAAACCAAAACCAATACGTATGAATAGATTTTTAAGAACGCTAGTACTTGTGGCTTTAGTTAGCCCTTCGGTAGCTTTTGCTGGAGGTATAGTAACCAATGCTAACCAAAGTGCCGCGTATATTAGAATGCTGGCTCGCGATGCTTCAACTAGTATCGATGCCGTTTACTTTAACCCCGCTGGCGTTACCCAGCTTAATAACGGCTTTCATATTTCAATTACAAATCAGTCCATATTTCAAAAGAAAACCATTGAGAATAAGTACCCCTTTTTAAATGAAGCAAAGTATGTGGGCGATGTTGCTGCGCCTCTTTTCCCCAGTATTCATGCTGTTTACAAGAAGGATAAATGGGCGCTAGGATTTAGCTTTCATCCAAATGGTGGTGGAGGCTCGGCTCAGTACGATACTGGTTTGCCTTCCTTCGAAACCCAAATTGCCACTATTCCCACTATGCTAAGCAGTCAGGGCATTAATACAACAACCTATTCTGCCGATATCGCTTTTGATGGTAGCTCAGTATTCTGGGGAACCCAGCTAAACGCATCCTATGCCATTAACGACATGATTTCTGTTGCTGCAGGTGTGCGTATGATCTATGCGGTGAATAACTACAATGGGCACATTAAAAGCATCATGATTAACCCAAATATGACAGGTCATCCGTTATTCCCATTAATGAACTCGTATAAAGGCGAAATAGTTCCTGCGTCTCAGTTTGGAGTAGATTTGGGGAACGCAATTAGAACAGCATATGGTACTACAACTGCAAATGCAGGCGACACATTAGCTGCAAGTACTCAGAATATGCTTGTTGATGCTAAGCAAACCGGTATGGGTTGGACTCCAATTATTGGCGCAAACCTAACCTTTGGCGAGAAGCTTAATGTTGGCCTACGCTACGAGTTTAAAACCAAGCTCGAGATGGAGAATAACACCAAAACCGACAATACAGGCATGTTCCCCGATGGGGCTAAGTTTAACAATGACATCCCTGCAATTCTATCGGTAGGTATTAACTATAGCATACTACCAGAGCTAAGGGCATCGTTAGGTTGGCACCATTACTTTGATAAGAATGCCAACTGGGAGGGGAAGGAAGAGTTTATATCCAATAACCTTTACGAGCTAGCGCTTGGTTTAGAGTACGATATTAACCAAACACTACTTATTAGCGCAGGCGTACTTCGCTCCCAAACAGGCGTGGGGCAGGGTTACCAAACAGACCTAAGCCACTCCCTAACCTCAACATCCGTTGGCTTTGGTGGGGGAATACGTTTAACGGAGAAATCTATGCTTAACCTAGGCATGCTTTATAGCCAGTACACCTCAGGCAGCAAGGATATTGACTACACCCTTGGAGGATCTACCGTAACGTACAAGGAAACCTACAACAGAACAAACATAGTATTTGCTATTGGTTTTGATTATAGTTTCTAAATCCAGCTAATTTTATATATTGCAGGGCAGCGGGGAGTAACTCTGCTGCCCTGTAGTTTTGTTCACAGCGCTATTCTCATTTAAAAAGTAGCACCATAACCAGTTTGCTTAATGAAACGTATTTTACTACTCTCGCTCTTGCTTGGAGCTTTTATTGGTAAAACTAAGGCCCAACAAACAATAGACAAACCAGCTGTTGTTGAGCAGAGCCATAAGGATATGCTAATAGAATCCATTACGTTCTACCCCGACTCAACCGTTTTTATTGTAAGCATAGAGAACAAGCTAGCAGTAGGAGGATGGTTTTGTATTGACCAGAACACCTACCTTGAGGTTCCCAAGAAAATGGCTAGGTATAAGGTGCGTAAGCAAAAGGGAGCGCCAACCTGCCCTACATCTCACGGTTTTAAGAAGATTGGGGAAGTGTTACGGTTCTCCTTGGTGTTTAACGCAGTTAGCCCATCTACAAGGACACTAAATCTGGTTGAGAGCTGCGATAAGGCCTGCTTCTACTTCAAGGGTATTATTCTTGACACGAAGCTAAATGCCGACATTAAGCTATATGAGGAGGGGGTTAAGCTGTATGCTGATGATAGGATTGATGCGGCTATAGACTGTTTCTCAAGAATAGTTGAGGTAATTCCCTCAAACCCAATTCATGTGTATGGCTACTCGTACTACAACCTAATACACATTTATGCCGATAAGAAGGATAGTCAATCGGCCGCATTCTGGTTTGATCAGCTAAAGAAATCGGGTTTGCCAGATAAGCAGTACTTTATTGATGCCGTTGTTCGCGACAGGTTGCTTGAGTAGCGTTATTGCTGCTTAATTTCCACGAATGAGAAAGGAACATGAGCCATATCTGATAGCTCCTCGCCAGCTTCGTGAAGTTCCTCATCGTCCTCATCAAAGTACCAGTATATTTTAAGAGGAACGCCAATGCGCTGAAGCTCGCTAAGCTCAATAACTATGTCGTAAATAAACTTTGCTGAGGAAGAGTTAAAGTAGATGAACTTAAACTTAAAGGTGATTGGCTCTCTGCTTGTACCTTGGTTGGACTCGGCAGCAAGGCTACCGCGGTATTTCTCTAACCAGCTAATTATTGGGTAGAAAAAATCACGTACGTTTTCCGGACGAGAGTAGCCCCCAATCTCAAGCAGATTCCTTTTAGGTTCAAAGCAAACCTTTGGAGATATGTTAGTTCCTTCTATTATTAGGTCTTCCATTAGAACACAGTTGTTTCTTTTTATAAAAGAACTGTTACAGCAAGTATCGCCTAGCTAGTTTTTGTACGATATAAAGTTGAACGGGTAGCCTATCATGTCCGACATCTCCTCTCCCGATTCCTGTATTTCGTCGTCGCCCTCTTCGTAAAACCAGTTAATATCAACCTTGTTTCCCTTTGAATGGAACTTCATAAATTCTAGCAGTATGTCTAAAAGAAACTTGCTGGATGCAGAGTTGAAGTAGGTCATCTTTAGGTTTATGGTGAGCTGGCTTTTCTTATAATCGGTATTAATGCTAAGTAAATTATCATTAAACTCCTCAAGCCACTTAAGTATCGGCCTGTAAAAACCAATCACATTCTCGGGACGTGAAAAACCAGAAATTTCAAAAACGCTATTGTTCGGGTCAAATAAAACGTTGGGGGTAAACTCCGTGGGTTCTATAATTAAGGGTTCCATAGCTACATTATTTGGTGTTTTTATGGCTTATGGTAACTTTAATGTTGAAGTAGGAATGGGTATCGTTCATCTGTTTAAAAGAGTAAACAATTTTATTCTCCGACACTTTTGCAATGTTAATTATGCCCAATCCTGCACCACCCTTTGGCGAAACATTTCCGCTTAAAATGGTAGATTTGTAAAGATCCTTTAGTCCGTTTTTGTCAAGGGAGTTTACTCTGTCTAGCTTCTCCTTTAATGCGGGAATCTTATGGTTTAAAATTGAGTTCGATGCTGATATGCAGAAACTCTCATCGCACCGCTCCATTGTAAAAAGGGGAACGTGCTCAAAATCGTCTGCAATAATATCCTGATGCTTATATATATTCTCTAGGCTTTCTACCATTGCAGAGTATGCTTTTTTCTTGGTAGTAACATTCATGCCCAGCTTATCTAAAAGCATAGTCATCCTATTAAGAAGAAATCCAATTTCTTCATAGCTTAAAGGACCTTTGTGGTTCAGTATTATTTCTCCGTTATCCACTTTCTATTAGGGAATTGAGAAAACCAAATTAATATTCTTAATCGAAGATACATCTTTTTTATTTAAAAAAACACGCGATTAGTTACTGGTTATTTTCAGGATGTGGCATAAGTGTTTGTTATTGAATGGTATAAATGCGCTAATAAAAAAAAGGGCTTCGTAAACCGAAGCCCTTTTTTTATGGTTTTTAACAAATAACTACTTAACAATGGTCATCTCGTCAATTAAACGCTTTGCCCCAGCATATTTTTCAACAATGAATAGGGTGTAACGGATATCAACGCTAATGGTTCTCTGAAGCTCTGGTTCAAATACAATATCGCCGCTCATTGCTTCCCAGTTACCATCGAATGCGGTTCCAATAAGCTCACCTTTACCATTGATAACGGGGCTACCTGAGTTACCGCCGGTGATATCGTTGGTAGAGATAAAGGCTACAGGCATTTTGCCGTTTGGTAGAGCGTACTGGCCAAAGTCCTTGTTCTTGTAAAGTTCCTTTAGCTTAGCGGGTACAACAAACTCCCAGTTGTCGGCATCTTCTTTTTCCATAACGCCGTCAAGGGTGGTTATGTAGTCGTAGTGAACTGCGTCCATAGGGTAGTAATCCTTAATTTGCCCGTAGGTTAAACGCATGGTAAAGTTTGCATCGGGGTACATTGCTTTGCCTTCGTTTTTCTCTGTAATTCCGGCAATAAACAGTCTGTGTCCCTTATCAAAATCTGCGTTAAGTGGGGCAATTTGGCTGTAAAGCTCGCTGTACTTCTTGAATATTGATGTGCCTGCAATAAATGCTGGGTCTTTTGCAAGAAGTTTTGCGCTTGGCTTCTCTAGGAACTTGTTAAGCTTTTGCTCGTCGGTAAAGATTGACTTGTTAAACATATCGTCGATATACTTAGCGTAGTCGTTCTTGTACTTAGACTCAATGGTAGCAAATACCTCTGGGTAGTATGCTTTATCAACGTTCTGAGCAAAAATTCTGAACATTGCTTTACCTACCTTGCGGTCGGTTGGCGCGTTGTAGTCCTTGTAGAATGCGGCTGCACGTTTTTTTAGTGTCTCAACCTGCTTGGCTATCTCCTCGTTGTTTTTCTCGTTAAGGGCTTTTTCAAGCTGCGATGCATTGGCTGCAAAACCAATAACCTCGGTGCCTCTAAGCATCGTTTCAATCATGTATTGGGTTACATGCTGAAGCGCTGCGCGTTTCTCAACCGATTGCTGAATAAGGGTAAGCGCTTCGCCATACTTTGCCTTGCGGCTTGGGTTTGCGTTAACCCAGTTGGAGTACTCTGCTTCCTCTACTTGTTTCTTATCGTAAATTTTGAGCCTTTTAAGCGCTTTGTTCATGCCAATGGAGTTTTTCCAGTAGTTGCTAGAACCAGCGTATTTCGAGGCGTATTTAATGCGAATGGCCTCATCGGAAAGCATATCCTCAAGAAGAATATCCTGACGGATACCGCGAATGTAGATACGGTTTGCGTTTGATATTTTGATTAGCTCATCAACTTCCCATGAGGTCATATACCTTTGGGTGCTACCGGGGTAACCCATAATCATTGAGAAATCGCCTTGCTCAACGCCTTTTAGAGAGATAGGAAGGTGGTGCTTAGGCTTGTAGGGAACGTTGTCGGCAGAGTAATCGGCAGGCTTGTTATCCTTACTTGCGTAAATACGGAACATGCTAAAGTCACCAGTGTGGCGTGGCCACATCCAGTTGTCGGTATCGGCACCAAACTTACCAATAGATGAAGGAGGCGCACCAACCATTCTAATATCCTTAAAGGTTTCGTAAACCATTAGGTAGTACTTGTTGCCACCGTAAAAGCTTTGTACCCTAGCATTGTAGTGGGTTCCCTCGGTTGCTTCGCTGGCAATTTTGTCGGCCTCGGCCCAAGCCGCTTTATTCCTGTCGGTCTCGTTCATGTCAGCCTTTAGCGCTGCTTCAACGCGGCTGGTAACATCATCAATACGAACAAGGAAAGTAATGGTAAGCCCTGGGGTTGGAATTTCGTCCTGTAGGGTTTCTGCCCAGAATCCATCTTGAAGGTAGTTGGCACCGGGCTTACTGTGCTGCTGAATTGCTCCGTAACCGCAGTGGTGGTTTGTTAAAACTAAGCCTTGGTCCGATATTACTTCACCAGTACAGCCACGGCCAAAAATTACGATAGCGTCTTTTAGGCTGGTGTTGTTAATGCTGTAGATATCCTCTGCGTTTAGCTCAAGGCCCAGCTCTTGCATTTTGGCTTCGTTAAACTGCTTTAGCAGGGGTAGAAGCCACATTCCCTCGTCGGCTTTTGCAGCACCGGTAAACAAAACCAGCACAGCAGCGGCAATAAGGCTCAAACGTTTAATCATAGTATAAACTTTTTAGGTTATTGTGTTGTAAATAAAGGCAGTTATAAAAAATCCTTCTGGTAAAGGTTCTATTTCTGTAGCTTTTTGATTGAACGGTTGGTAAATGGTTTAACCCAAAGGGGTGCCTGTACCAACAATTCCTTCTCACAAAAGTTTAGTATTACTCTTTGTTAGCCTAAATGTGATGCGGTGCAAAGGCGTTATGCCAAGGCGCTCAATGGCTTGCCTGTGCTCCTTTGTAGGGTAGCCCATGTTACGTTCCCATCCGTACTCCTTGTAAATATGCGATTGCTCAAGCATGTAGTCGTCGCGGTAGGTTTTTGCAAGAACCGATGCCGCGGCAATTGAGGCAAACTTGGAGTCGCCTTTTACTATGCACACATGGTTTATGCCCTGATATGGGTAGAACCTATTGCCATCAATAAGTAGCAGTTCGGGTTTTGCTTTGGTAAGTGAATCAACTGCTCTGTGCATGGCTGTAATTGAGGCTCGTAGAATATTTAGCTTATCAATTTCCTGGCTCGATACCGTGCTAACGGCATAGTCTATGGCGTTTTGCTCAATTACTGGGCGTAGCAGCATGCGCTGCTTTAGGGAGAGCTGCTTGGAGTCGTTTAGCAGCGGATGGTAAAAATCTTTAGGCAGAATCACTGCTGCAGCAAATACAGGGCCAGCAAGGCAGCCGCGGCCAGCCTCGTCGCAACCAGCCTCAACAAGCAATTCCTGGTAGAACGGGTTTAGCATATTTGCTTAATGGTTGTGTTAATGCATTGGTAAAGTGCGCTGGCAGTTTTATCCCAGCTAAATTTTTGGCGCTGTGTGCGCCCTTTGGCAATAAGTGCATCCCTAAGCTGTGGGTCGGTAGCAATAAGTTTCATTCCCTGCGCTATGGATTCAACGGAAAAGGGGTCCACGTAGTAGGCTGCTTTCCCCGCAACTTCTGGAATAGCTGTTTTTGTTGATGCAACCAGAGGTATATCGCAGCTCATTGCCTCAAGTATTGGTATGCCAAACCCTTCAAAGTAGGGAACGTACACCATGGCTAGGGCTGCGCCAGTTACTTGGCTTAGCTGGTCAACATTTAGCCGTCCGCTAAAAACAATGTCATCCTTGTAGCTAAGCTGATTGTAGGCCTCCGATATCTCCGTGGTCTTAAACATTTTCTCGCCAACAATAACCAGTTTTATGGGGCTGTTTGTTTGCTGCTTAAACAGGTTAAAGGCTTGGAGTAAGCGCGCCACGTTTTTGCGTGGATTTAGGGCGCCTACAAAGATAAAGTAGGGGGCGCCATTTGTAATTCTTTCTCTTACAGCAGCAACCTGATTGGGCTCCAACGGGGTGTATGCGCTGTTTGCCCCATTATAAACCACATCAATCTTACTCTCTGGGATGTTGTAAGTTTTACATATATCGCTTTTTGAGTACTCGCTTACCGTGGCAATTCTGTGTGCCTTTTTTGCGAATCGCTTAAAAAAGAAGCGGTAATAGCAACGGGCGGTAAAAGGTATGTTCTGAGGGAAATGCTCAAAGTTTATGTCGTGTATTACGGTAACTGCTGGAACCTTTGATGTTAGGGGTATTTGCCCATCGGTTGAGACAAACAAATCTATGCGTTGCCTTCTTAAAAAGCGGGCAACCGCAACTTCAAACCACAGAACCCATAGAAAGGGGTGCCTAGCAGGGGGGAACAGCTTAACGGGGGTTACGTTTGGGGCAAAAACAAAATCGCTATCCCATGGTCTATCAAACAAAAGAAAAAACTCATGCTCTGGGTGCTGCTGAACAATGCGCTGCACGGTTTCTTTTGTAAACCAGCCTATTCCTTCAAGTTTGTTCTTAATTAGAAAACGGGTGTTTATGGCAATGCGCATGTTCTAGATTTTGCTGGGGAAAATAGCTCTTTTTCCTCAAATTTCAAGGCAATGGGAATGCGGTGAGGTTATGTTGTTATGGGTAGGTGTAACATCAACCTAACGTTGCCTTTTTTTGTTGGTTAACATTGGTGGTGAGTTAGGCGCCTTAGAATGCGGCCATAAGTAGGTTAATGTCCCGCGAGGGGATGCCATATAAATCGCCTAGATAGCTATTGGTGAGTATCCCGTTAAAGATGTATATGCCCTGCCTAAACCCGGGATCGTCCTTCACCTGTTGCTTAAGGCCGCCACGTTGACCAACCTCGGCTAGGAGCGGGGCAAAAACGTTGCTCATGGCTATGGATGCTGTTCGTGCTACACGCGAGGTGATATTGGGTACGCAGTAGTGTATTACCCCATGTTTAACAAACGATGGCGAGGCGTGCTCCCTTATCTCCGATGTTTCGAAGCATCCGCCCTTATCTATGCTTAGGTCGATTATAACAGAGCCCTTTTTCATTATTTTAACCAGCTCCTCAGATACAACGTAGGTGCCATTAGTTTCTTCTTGGGTGATATTGCCAATAACCACATCGGCAGTACGAAGCACTTTCTCTAGCACTTGGGGATGAAAAATGGAGGTGTAAAGGCGCTGACCAAGTATGTTTTGCAGATCCATTAGCCGTTTAACGGAGTCGTCAAAAACCTTAACGCTGGCGCCAAGACCCAGTGCTGCTCTGGCTGCAAACTCTCCAGCGGTGCCTGCTCCCAGAATTACCACCTCAGTTGGGGTAATGCCGCTAATGCCACCAAGCATAACCCCCTTGCCGCCATTAACGTTGCTTAGGTGCTCGGCTGCCACTAATACAGATGTGTTACCAGCAATGGAGCTCATGGCGCGCACAATGGGAAGTGCGCCGTCGTCGTCGCGGATGCTCTCAAAGGCAATGGCCGTAACCCTTTTCTGCATAAGGTTACGCAGGTATTGTCCGGCTGTGTTGTTTAGGTGTAACGATGATATAACGGTTTGGTTCTCGCTAAGCAGCTCTATTTCCGACAGGAGTAGGGGCGATACCTTAAGTATTACCTCGCTTTTATACACCTCCTGTGGTGTTTGAACAATAAAGCCACCACGCTCGCTATAATCTTGATCTGAGTAGTGAGTTTTTTTTCCCGCATCCTTCTCAATAATAATCTCGTGGCCTTGTGCCACAAGCATCTCTACCGCTTCGGGGGTAAGGGGTATTCGACTTTCGGATGGATTACACTCCTTTGGAATTCCAATAACTAGCTTGCGGCTCTTTTTTCCCAGCTCAAGCATCTCCTCTTGGGGCATTAGTCCTTTTGTAAAAGGGAACTGCGCCGTTGGTGTAACTATTCTACCCATGGTATTAAGGCTAATATTTATTGGCATGGAGGCTAGCAATACGTCACCAGCTTATGTTCAATCGGTTAAATATACCGCAAATATGGAATAGAAACAAGTGGCTTCTGGGATGTAAAACGTGAGACGAGTTAAACGTTAAAGGATTTGCGATGTGCCGGAATTTTGAATGCTGGGCGTTGGTGTTTAGTTCTCTTAAGCTTGAATTTCGACATCTGACATCTAACGTCTAGTTTCTTAAATCTTTACCCTTTATCCTTAAATATTGAACATGAATAGACTAGCCACCAAACACTAAAAACTAGATACTAGCCACTAGCTACCAGTAACCGTTCTGGTTCCATCGGGATTAACGGATATGTGGAGCTTAATAATACTGTCTTCGGGAAGGATATCCTCAACTAGTTCGGGCCACTCTATAAGGCACAACGCGTTGTCGCTGTAAAAGTACTCCTCGTAGCCAAAGTCGTAAACCTCCTCTAGCTTGTTAATGCGGTAAAAATCAAAGTGGAAAATGATTCTACTGCTGGCATCGCGATACTCGTTAACCAGAGCAAAGGTTGGGCTTGCCACGTTATCGGTAACGCCCATATTTTTACAAATAGCCTTAATTAGCGTGGTTTTTCCTGCGCCCATGCCCCCATAGAAACAAACTACGTTTTTTGTTCCTATGGCCTTTATAACATCGTTGGCTGCGGTGCTAATGCTGTTTAAACTGGTTATTTGCGTAATAATCATCGCTGCTCGTTAGGTTTTAGTTCAATAAAGGGAACAATCATTTCCTCAAGGGAAACGCCTCCGTGCTGGAACGTGTTCTTGTAGTACTTAGCGTAGTGGTTGTAGTTGTTTGGGTACGCAAAGAAATCGTTTCCGAGTGCAAATATAAACGATGAGCTCACATTTGGTTTGGGCAGGTGAATTTCTTCTGGTTTTCGTATCTCAAAAACCTGTTTAGCTTCGTAGTTTAGGTTTTTACCTAGCTTGTACCTTAGGTTTGTAGATGTGGCACGGTCGCCAACAACCTTAACGGCGTTGCTAACCTTTGTGGTGCCGTGGTCGGTGGTAATTATAAGGGTAACATCTTGTTCCGCAGCCGCTTTTAGCAGGGCTAACAGATCTGAGTGCAGAAACCACGATTTGGTTAGCGAGAGGTAAGCAGCTTCGTCGCTGGCAAGGTCGCGCATGAACTCAACATCGGTTCGGGCATGCGATATAATATCAATAAAGTTGTAAACCAGTACGGTGAGGTCGTTGGTAAGGATATTTTTAAGGTTATCCATAATTTTCTGACCAGCCTTAATGGTGTTGGTTTTTTCGTAGTACAGCTTGTACTGCTTGCCATAGCGCTGAATTTGCTTCTTAAGAAGCTCCTCTTCGTAAAGGTTTTTCCCAGATTCTTCCTCGTCAAAAATCCACATGTTAGGGTAGAGTTTCTGTATCTCGAGGGGCATTAATCCACTGAAAATGGCATTGCGAGCGTATTGCGTTGCTGTGGGGAGAATGCTGCAAAAGAGCTCTTCCTTTTCTACTCGCCAGTAGGGTGTTAGGATTGGCTCTATGGATTTCCACTGGTCGTAACGTAGATTATCTATAAGGAGCAGTAGCACTTTTTTCCCCGCATCAATTTTTGGGAATACCTTGCTGCGGAGCAGGCTGGGCGATAGAAGCGGCTTTTCGTCTTCCTTTTTATCGAACCAGGTGGTGTAGTTGCGTTTAATGAACTTGCCGTACTCGTTGTTTGCTTCGCTCCACTGCATCTCTAGTACTTGCCCAATGCTAGGATCCGATGATTCGGCTATTTGAATGCTCCACGTTACCAGTTTCTTGTATATCTCAACCCAGCTGTCAAAGGTATTTGCGGAGGCAATTAGCTGCCCTATTACGCCAAATTCCGCTCGGTAATCGGTTGTAGTTTTTTCGGTAACCAGCTGCTTGCTATGTACGTTCTTTTTTATGGATAGAAGAACCTGTTTGGGGCTAACGGGCTTAATTAGGTAATCGGCAATTTTGGAGCCTATTGCCAAATCCATTATGTTCTCCTCCTCGCTCTTGGTTACCATAACAACGGGCAGGGTGGGTTTTATCTCCTTAATAACGGCAAGGGTTTGAAGTCCCGTTAGTCCGGGCATATTCTCATCCAAGAAAACCAAATCAAAGGTTTGGGTTCTAATTATATCAATGGCGTCGTTACCGCTATTGGCTGTAGTAAGGGCATAGCCCTTTTCCTCAAGGAAAATAATGTGTGGCCTTAAAAGGTCAATCTCATCGTCAACCCAAAGTATTTGTATGCTCATTTTAAATGGCTTTATCTATAGTTGTTTTGAAAAAAATTGAGGTAATCGGCAATGGACTTGTCGGATTTGAACAGTTCAAGGTTCTCCTTGCTAATTACTAGTAGCACGTAGTCGCTGGGTTTCATTGTACCCATAAGCCCTTCCGACCCCGATGCTAGTCTGTAGTACTCCATGGCCTCTTTGTCGCTTTTGAATGAGGTAACGGAAATCATAATAAAGAAATCGTTGAAGGGCTCGTTGTTAACTGTGAGGTCGGCATCAATAAAGAAATCAACATTAAAAGTAATTAAGTTGAACTTTAGCTGATTAATGTTCTGCTCCTTGGGTACAAGGGCAATAAAGAGGTGCTCGCCCTTAGGAAGAGCGTATTCTATTGCCGCTTTTGGGGTATCCGTTTCAGTTTCCTTTGGAGTATCGGTTTCTACCTGTCCCATGGCAATTTTGAGCTCCTGCTGCTGTAGGTAGGCAAGAACATTATCGGCAACAAGCTTCTCTTCGGAGTTTGGATACTGTCGCCCTATACCCTGTAGCGCCTCTCTAAAGGTTCGTGTGTCGGCAGTTTTGCCTTGGCAAAGCGCTTTTATAAGCGCAAATTTGGACTCAATGGCTGTGCCTTTATATAGGCGAAGTCCCTCTTCGGCTTTGCTCTGCGCCATGGCAAACTGGTTTTTGCTGTAGTATCCGTATGCTTCCTGGTATAGCCTGTCCGACTCCTTTTGCTTTTGCTGCAGTTCCTTTAGGTAGTTGGGGTTAGATAGCATTTGTGCGTACTGGCTGTTAGGGTACGATGATACTATAATGCCCTTATACTTTGCCGCATCGGTAGTGTTATTGGCGAATAGCGCTATTTGGTAGAGGTTGTAGTATGCCTGTAGGGCGTAATCGGTATTGGTAAACCTATTAGCTAGGTTCTGATACGCTTTAATGGATGCTGGGTAATCCTTTAGGTCGTTCTGGTAAACCTCGCCTACCTTTAGCATGGCCTCAACAATTCTGCTGTTTGATATTTTTACCAACGAGTCGTTTGTGGGTAAGTTTACAAGGTAGAACTCCTTGGTTTTGTTCGATAGCAGTTTCTCTGGATTAGCAACCGAATCGGTTACCTGTGCCGTTGCGTTGGTTTCGGTAAGTACAACGCGTTTATTCTTACGGCGCCAGTTATCCTCCAGCTTTCTGCGGCCCCACTTCATTTGGAATTCCGACTGACCATAGCTTAGCGTTGCCTGATTGTAGAAGTACCATTTGCCCCCTTCGTTGGCAGGGTTGTTCTGGTACCGCTGATTTTGTTGGTACTGGATGGCTCGGTCGCGATCTTCCTGCTCAGCAAGGCGTTGCTTTTCCTCATCGGCTTGCACCTGTTTAATAAGGTTGGCAATAAGGGCATCCCTATCGGAACTACTCATTTTTGCTACGCGTTGCAAGCTATCCTCTCTAGCAATGGTGTTTAGGCTCTCAACCAAACGGGTTAGGTAGCGGGTTTTTGCATCGAGTTTAATGTACTCTGGGTGCGTTTCGTCTAGCGCGTTAAAGGCGCTATCGTAGTATGCTTGTGCCTTTTCGTAGGCGGGTTTGGTAAAGTAGTAATCGGCTAGGGTAAGGTACGATACGCCCTTTTGGCTCTCGTTTTCTACGCTCGATTTTGCCGATAGCTCGTAGTACTCAATGGCCTTGCTCATGTTGTTTTGCGAGCGCTCAATGTTACCAAGGGCATAGTATATTTGGTCTAGGTAGTCGCGGTTTTTATCGTCTTTCGACATCTTTACCAAGTCTTTACGCATTTTTTCGGCATCGCCAGCGGCTCTAAAGTTCTGGGCAAGGTTAATTTTTGCGTTAAAGCTCATTTCGTATGGGGGGTTCATGCGTACAACCCTAGCGTATAGCTCTGATGCCTGTCCCTTGTTGCCCTGTTGGTGGTGAAGCTGTGCCAGTATAAAGGTGTAGCGCAGCTTATCGTCCTTCTTTTTTGCAACGGCCAGGCATTTCTCAAGTGACGATATGGCATCGTTTACTTGCCCATTCTTTAGGAAAAAATCGGCTCTTGTTGCCTGAAGTAGGTGGGTGAAGGCCTCGTCTTTAGGTCTTTTTCGGTTACTCTCAATGGTGCTTAGCTTATCGTTTGCAGCAATAAGGTCGTTGGATAGTAATGAAACCCTTGCCAGCCAAACTTGAGCCTCGAACCAGTTGTGCGTATTTGGGAACTGTAGCAATATGTGCTCAAGTGTTCGGGTAGCCTCAGGTAGCGCACCTTTCCATACCTGCGATTTCCCAATTAGTAACCACGCATCAACAGCCCACTTGTTGTACTCGTTAAGGGCGTAGAACTCCTTATCCTTTGCCGTTTGCGCGCCCCTTTTGCGCTCGGGCTTTGCAGTAATGGAGTGGCGGGTAATAAGGTTGGTGCACTTGGTTATGGCTCTGTCCATATCGCCGCTAACAATACCAACGGTTTGCTTGTCGCCCGATAGGAGTATGGGGAGGGTTTGGGTGTAGTTGTACTTTATGCTCTCCTTTGCCCGTTTTTCTCCACGTTGATAGCTCTCTCTAGCGTTAAAGTAGTAGTTATAGTGAGCGGTAAGCTTGTGGAAGTTACGGCTTACCACGGTATTCTTTTTTGTTGAGCAGGATGTAATTATTACCCCAGCAAGGGCCATGGCTACTATGTATGGTAATGCATTACATCTAAATGCGAGAAAATTCTTCATCTAAAAAAGTTTATCCTGGGTCTGTTGTTTATGCTGTTTGGTAACGCTGTTGCAATAGCGTATTTACTATAACTAAAAAAGGGTTACAATATTTTGTGTACAAGTACATAAGAATGGGTACAATATTACAAAAATAATGGGAGTTGGGAACTGGCTGATAGAGGAGACTTTGGTTATGGTTCAAAATTAGCGTAATGATTGGCTACGTTGGGTATTTTATTCCATTCACTTATTGATCTTCTTCTAATTATATTTTACATTTAATGGACTATCTTTACATTGAAATTTGCAAATAACCCAAATAGCATGAAACGAATACCTATTACACTTGTAGGGTTGGCTTTATTTGGATTGGTGACTAGTTGTTACGACTTTTCCAAGTTTGATAACATTACCATTGATCCAATTAATACCGACATGGCATTCCCTGTAATTAACTCATCAATTACATTTAAGGAGCTTGTTGAGCGTGGCGATGAGAATACCATTGTTGGTATTTACGAAGGAACTAACCAGTTTTACCTTACGTTTAGAGATACTACTGAATTTGGCTTGGCTAGTGATCGGTTTGCTATTCCATCCCAGTCTTTCTCGGAAGGCGTTGAATGGCCTTATCCTAGTATTCCTCTCACAGAGGCAGGTGTTGAGTATAGCTACGAGGAGTCGTTTGAGGAGTCATTCTCTGCAATTGATGGAGCTGAACTTAAGTCCATTAGCCTTTCTTCTGGCTCGTTACAAATTAACATGACCAATACTTTTAGCCATCCAGTATCTGGTAACTTAGTGTTTGTATCACTAAAAGATATAGGAGGGACTTCGGTTGTAGTACCCTTTACTATTGAAGCGAATGGCTTTGCTAGCATTCCAATATCCTTGGCGAATCGTGTACTGGACTTGCACAACACCTCAAATTCTACATACAATAGCTTTGCATACACTGTTTCTGCTACCATAACAACCAGCAGTACCGCAGGAATTATTACTGGGCAAGGGATTTCTGTTGATGTATCGCTCTCAAACTTGGTTTTTAGCGAGATTAGGGGTGCGTTTAACTACACCTTTGATACCGACTACCTGTACACTCCCATTGACCTTTTTAGCTCGGCTTACATTGCCGAGATGAGTCTTGCAAATCCCAAACTCGAGCTTACTATAGAGAATGGGTTTGGAGTTCCTGCCTCTATGTCGCTGTTCAAGTTTGAATTTGCAAACAGGAACAATGACAGTTTAGTGGTAATACAAAATGAAGGAGCGCTAGAGAGTAATGACTTAAAGGTTAGCTTACCTAACGATATGGCTCCAGCAACAGAATCCTCTTTGTACGGAGTCTCCAGCTACGTTTTAGATGCGAGTAACTCAAATATTGAGACTGTTTTTGATATTGCTCCAAACCAGCTAAACTATGGAGCAAGTTTTACCCTGGGCGAGGGGATGGCCAACCACGATCAGTTTGTTAGGCACGATAGCAAAATCAACTTTATATCAAACATTGAGGTTCCGCTTGAGGGTTGGGCCACAACACTAGTATTAAGGGATACCACGGAGAATATAGAGTGGCCTGAGATTGATGATTTAGGTGAGGTTGACGAGCAGTCCCTTGATGTGGAGCTCCGCTTCATCTTCAATAATGGGCTGCCCCTTGACATGAACTTGCAGATACTCTTTGCCGATGATAATGGTAACACCCTTACTGCTCTTTTTGAAGGAACGGAGTTAACGCCGTTCTTGGAAAGTGCCCCTATAGGAGCAAATGGAGAAGCATCTGGCAAAACACCAAACGTAACAACCGTTCATGTAAAAAAAGCCAAGTACGATTTAATGGCTGATGCATCCCAGATGATTGCCGTTTACACGGTTAATACAGGTGGAGAGGAGCAACAGAACGTTAAAATCCTATCCACTAACGAGATTGACCTCCTTCTTACCGTGAGAATGAAAGGAACCATTAAACCTAACAAGTAGTTGCCGTGAAAAAGATATTTTACACACTAATCATAGCCTTTGCTGGATTTAGTTCCTTTGCTCAATCGGAACTCTCTTTACCAATGTTTAAAGATGTTTTTCAGTCCAGCTACATAAATCCCGTTGTTCGCCCCGAGTTTACCACAAGTATTGGGCTCCCTGGCGTATCGGGCATATATGGGCAGTTCATATTTAATGGAGTAGTTCCTGCCGATGTGTTTGAGGAGAGGGATAACGAGGTAGCGCTGCTTCCCGAACAGTTTTTTAAGGAATCAAAGGATAAGAACCTTTTTCAGGCCAACTTTAATGTTGATTTGTTCCACCTTAGGTTTAAGTCCGATAACTGGTTTTACTGGTTTGGCGCAAGAATTCATTCCGATAATCAGCTTACTTATGCAAAGGATCTTGTTGGATTGGCCGTACAGGGCAATGGAGCCTACATTGGAAAAACGGTAGATCTGTCCAACACAACAATCAACCTTTCGCAGTACTTAGAAACCACCATTGGGGCATCTAAATCATACAAGAAATGGGTTTTTGGAGGAAGGTTTAGCATGCTTTACGGGTTAGCTAACGTACAGTTTAACCCCGATGACCTAAGCATAAAGATTCAGGACTCAACCTATGCACACACCTTTAGTGCCAATGCGGTAATGAACACTGCTGGCATACCCCGGAATAAGTACAACGAACCCGACTTTGACCATGCTGATGGCGATTGGGCTCTCGATAACTTCTCGCGCTTAAAAAACCGTGGATACGCTCTTAGCATGGGCGCTTCCTACAGCTACGATAGCCGAACAACCTTTACGGTAGCCATTTCCGACCTTGGGTTTATTAACTGGAAGGATAGCGTAATGAACTATCGCGTTAAGGGTAGCGATACCTTTCACGGATTAGATGCGCTAAGCGATTGGCTATACAATAGAGAAACTGATCCCGATTCCTTGCTAGAGGATTTTATGGATAACTTTGACGACGAGAAAACAGCTAAGAGCTACAGAACATGGCTTGCTCCTAAGTTTTACCTTGCCGCCAACTATCAAATAGCCCGTCGAACCCATTTTGGAGCATCATTCTATGCTGTTTACAACCATAAGTTCTACCCAGCATTTACCATTTCGCTAACCCAAGGGGCAGGGCGCTTCCTAAACTTACTCGCCAGCGTATCGGCAAACCAGAGAACCCTTACCAACTTGGGGCTAGGACTGGTTGTTAAGCCTGGCCCATTCCAAATCTATGTTGTGGCCGATAATCTTTACCCACTCATCGATCCGTTTAAGTTTACCAATGGAAACATTCGCATTGGTATGAACCTAGTGTTTGGAAGGGTAGTTCCACCAGCAGGGCTTCCTTATAGGTAGTTTAGGTTGCTGTAACTAAAAAATGAAAAGAAAATTATGAAGAAGATATCCATAACCTTTTTACCAATACTGTTTCTGGTGCTACTCGCTGGTTGCCTGTTTGCCCAAACATCGTTTAAGCCAGTAAACCTTGGCCCTGCGGTTAATAGCGAATATGCCGAGGTGAACCCAGTAATATCAACCGATGGTAATACGCTATATTTTAGCAGGGTTAACCACCCCGAGAACACCTTTGGTACCGATAATAGCCAGGATATTTGGTGCAGCACCAAAAACTCCGATGGTACATGGTCGCAGGCCAAGCGCCTCCCTGGCAACGTAAATATGGCAAGGTACAACGCCATTCTTTCCGCCCTTAACGATGGAAACACCTTTGTTGTTAGCGGCTCTTTTAATGCCAGGGGAACCGAATGGGTTGGCCGGGGAATATCGGTTGTTGAGCGCATTGACGAGAACACATGGTCTAACCCAAAACCAATAAAAGTACGCCGAATTCACCGGAAGGATAGGGGCCGCGGAAGCTACGCTTATATGACTGCCGATGGCGAGCTGCTTTTCTTTGCCATTACCCCTAGCCCCAATAGCCGCAAGCACTCCATTTACGTATCTAAACGTATTGGCGAATGGAAGTACAGCAAGCCTAAAATGCTTAACGGGAACGTTAATGATGGACGCACAAATGAGGCGCCTTACGTTACCCCCGATAAGAAAGTGCTGTTCTTTGCCTCTAATGTAGATGATGGAAAGAACATGGACTTCTACTACTGCAATCAGGTTAGCGATGGCGAGTACCGCAAGTGGTCCAAACCCGTTCCTGTTGGCGAGCCAATTAACACTGCAAACTGGGATTCATACTACAAGCAAAACGAGAAGGGCAGCTGGGCCTACTTTAGCTCAGTTACCAACTCAACAGGCAAAGCCGATATTTTTAGCGTTAAAATTTTTGAGGAAAATCCATTCATTAAGGTTCGCGGGTTAATCCTTAATCAGGCCGATCAAACCCTTATGCTTGCCGATACAGCTTATAGAGTACTGGTTAACGGCAAGGAGTGGGATAAAATTACGATTGATAAAGTGGCCGCAACCTATGAGGTTACCCTTCCCTTGGGAGCTGCATACACCCTTAAGCCCGAAATGGACAGCTGGAACGGTATCTCAACCGATATTGATGCTACAAACCTTAAGGAGTACACCGAGACAAGCGTAAACCTTTACTTTACCTCAATTCCGTTTGTGCTGGTTAAGGGTAAAATTGTGAACACCAGAACAAATCAGCAGCTGCCAATGGAAAGGAATCCAAGGATTCTTATTAACGGCGAGGAGTCAGACTCTGTTAAGTTCGATTTGTACTCTTCTGCATTCCAAGCGCTGCTTCCGTTAGGTCAGAAGTACACCTTTAGTGCTAATGTACCCAACTTTACAACTACTGTTGATACGGTTGATGTTACCGCAGAGCGCTCTTATGTTGAGAAGGAGGTTGTGCTTAATGTTACCTCTGTACCTTGGGTACGCATTAATGGCGTTGCCATGGACAATGCAACATTTACCCCAATACTTGGCGAAAGTTCTCCAAAACTGGTTATTGATGGCGTTGTGGCCGACTCTATCCAAATAGACTCTTTAACGGGAGCCTTTAGCGTTAACCTTCCCTTTGGCGCTCAGTACAAGCTGGGCATAGCATCGCCAAGCTATAATACTGTTGATAACAACATCGATTTAAGCACTTATACCGAGTTTACCACAATACCAACAAATGTTTTTGCTGAGCGTAAGGACGCGAACATAGCCACACTTGAGGGTTCTGTTATCAACACAAAAACAGGAAAACCGCTTGAAGCTGGCATTAAGGTTAGGCTTAAAATTAATGGAGTTGAGTCCGATGCGTTCCGCTTCGACACTACCTCGTCAACCTATAAGCTTAAGTTGCCAATAGGCTTGTCGTACGACTTAACCCCATCGGTTAAGAACTTTTATAACAAGTACGAACCTGTGGATTTAACTAAGGTCGCTGCACGTACTGTAATTCCAAAAAATTTCTATGTTACTCCAATTGAGGTTGGACAATCTGTTAACATTGAGAATATCTACTTCGAAACAGGCAAGAGTACGCTTAAGGTTGAATCGTTCAAATCCCTAAACGCTCTTGTTGAGTTTTTGAAGGAGTATCCTAACGTTAAGGTCGAGATTGGCGGTCATACCGATAATGTTGGGGGAACCGATATCAACCAGCGCATTTCTGAGCAGCGGGCTAAAGAGGTTGCAAACTATGCCATTATGATGGGTGTAGATGCATCGCGTATTACAGCTAAAGGCTACGGAATGGGCAAGCCTAAGGCAACAAACAAAACGGCTGCCGGTAGGGCTCAAAACCGTAGGGTTGAGTTTACTATAACTGGAATATAGAGCATTTGCTTTACTAAGGAAGCGCACCATAAATTGGTGCGTTTTTTTTGGCTCTATTGATTAATATAAAATAAACTTATATATTAGCTGCATATATATAAGATGCCATGATATCGAACGATTTGTTAAAAGGAACCCTTCGTACCATAGTGCTTAAGCTACTTAAGGAGAATAAGAGGCTTTATGGATACGAGATTACGCAGAAGGTGGAGGATCTTTCTGGCGGAAAGGTTAAGCTAACCTTTGGTGCGCTATACCCTGTTCTCCATAAGCTGGAGGCCGAGGGCTATTTGGTAACGGAAAAGGTGCATATTGGTAAGCGGGTAAGAATTTACTACTCGCTAACTCCCGAAGGGGTTAGCTGGGCGCAGGCTCTGGTAGATGAGTTTGAGGATTTTGTGAATACAATGCAGCTTATTCTCCAACCATACCCTGTAAAATGAGACAGCTAAGCGAGTTTGAATTCGAGTATATTCTTACCGACTTAGAGCTTAAGGGTGTAACCGAGCAGCACATTCGATTGGAACTGGCCGACCATATTGGATGCCTTGTTGAGGAAAACCCTTTGCTAGATACCAACTTTAAAGGTGCTTACAATATGGTTGTTGATACCTTTAAGCTGGATAGGCTAGGCAACTTGCAACATAAAATTCTACTATCGGAAAACCTAAAATTTCAGGCAATGAAAAAATCAACTTACATTCTGGGTGCGCTTAGCGCCATACTAATGGTAACAGGGGCATTGTTTAAAACCTATCATCTGCCAGGTGCAGGGGTGGCAATACTTTTAGCATCGGTGCTAATTGTTTTCGCGTTTTTGCCTACGCTTTTCTATACCAGCTACAAGGAGGATCCGTCTAAGCTTAGCATGGCGCTATCGGCAATTGGGTTTACCGTTGCCGCGGCAATGCTACTGGGCTTGTTATTTAAAATTATGCACTGGCCCGGTGCTAAAATCATGCTGATATTTGGTCAGGTTGCGCTTGTTGTGGGGTTCTTCCCCGCTTATGTGCTCTCCATTTTCCGAAATGCCCCCAACAGGCAAAAAGTCCCCATGGTTATACTCCTTATTGTAATTGCAGCATCGGTGCTATTAATGCGCTCTAGCATTAGCTACTCCTACGATGTTAAGGAGAACTACATTAACAGGTACAAAACGGCTCTTGTGGTTAGCAAGCTCATTGCTCAGGATACAGAGACCATTACCGATACAGCAGCCGTATCGGCTATTGGTGAGATCAAGAGTCAATCTAATGAGCTTATTGCGCTTTTGGAGCTGGCAAGAATGAAGCTGCTTCATGAGATTGGCGACTCGCTAACCATAGATTCCCGCCGTTTAGAAAGCGACAGGGCAACCAATAGGGTTATGCTATCGCAAGGTTTTGGCAATCAAATTACTGATGCGGTTAGCCGTTACAATGAGGTGCTTAAGGCCTATGCGCAAACCCAGCGCACAAGCATGATTATAGAGAGCTATTTAACCGGACTCCCTAGGCTGGTGCACACTCCTGTTCTAATTTCGCTTATTGATATTGCCGAAATTGAGCGCAACGTTCGTATGGTTGAGTACGATATTCTTATGGAGCTAAGCAGCGCAAGGAACTAAGATCTTAGAACGAGCAGGTTGCATTATGCCTGTTCGTTTTTAGCTACCCTTATTGTTCCTTCCAAAAAGGTTACTGCGTTACCTTTAATAAGCACCCTGTTGCCAAGATCGGTGCAGTAAAGTTCGCCGCTTCTTTGGGAGAGCTGTTGGGCGTGAAGGTCCTTTTTCCCTAGCCTCTCTGCCCATAACGGAACAAGGCTGCAATGTGCCGATCCGGTAACAGGATCTTCAAATATAGTGGCTTGGGGGGTAAAGAATCGCGATACAAAATCGGCCTCCTTGCCCGGACTCGTAACTATAACTCCTCCTGGGTCTAAGTTTATTCTATCAATAAGCCTCCTATTTGGCGCAATGGCTTCAACCTCTTCCTGTGTTTCGTAAACCAGTACGTAGTCGCGGGCAAGCAGAACCTCCTTGGGTTGTATGTTTAGGCTTTCGGCAATTTCCACGGGAAGCTCTGCTGGCACAGGTTTTCTATGTGGAAAATCTAGCACAAGTAATTCGCCGTTGCGGCCCACTGCTAAATCGCCCGAGACCGATTTAAAGAGAATGTGTTGCCCTTTATACCCTAAGTGGTTAAATACTACATGAGCAGTAGCCAGTGTTGCGTGTCCGCAAAGATCCATTTCAATATCGGGTGTAAACCACCGTAAATGGAAGTGGTCTTTGTTGCGGGTAAAGAATGCTGTTTCGGCAACGCCATTCTCCTTAGCAATGTTTAGCATGGTGCTGTTGGGCAGCCATTCCTCTAGCATAACTACGCAGGCAGAGTTGCCCTTAAAAACCTTACTGGTAAATGCATCAACTTGATATATAGGTAGAGTTAGCATGGGTTATTTGATGTTGGTTTTGTGCAAAGTGTAATGCTAAGTTTTTCCATTAGGGCTGCTACTGAGACTCCAATGGTATAAGCGGCTAGGTCGCTCCAAAGGAATCCATACCCAAGTGCAAGCCCGCCCAACGTGGTTGCTCGTATAGAGTTAATCCAAGGTGCATGGTAAAGTTGCGTAATTTCAATGGCATAGCAAAACAGTAGGCTAGTAAAGGCAATTTTACCTGTTAACGATTTTTTTAGCGCAATGGCAACCAGCACAAAAACCATTGCGACCCAAATAGCATCTCCTAGCATAAGGTTAATTGCATCAGGGAAGTATGCCGATAACTTTCTGGACATCAACCCTAGTAGAATCGCAACGACCAGAATCAGTGTGTAGTAAAATCTATTTCGTGCGCTTATCATATTTGGGTAATTAAGATTTTTGTCTAAAATTGGTGCGCAAAGGAGCGGTTGAAATAAGGGATTAACTTTATCACAAGCAATATATCAACAAAAAATTACTGCATGAGGTTTGACTTTTTGAACAGGGAGGGGCTTTACCGCGAGAACGGGGAGCTGTTCCGTATTTTGGTTATAGAGCACATTGAGGATTGTTGGGGGCTTAAGCTAAAGCTTAGGCATGTTGAGAACCTGTTTGCTCGCGAGAATCAGGAAGGGATAGTGGTTTACGAGGCAAAGGAGAAGCCTCCAACGGATTTTACCGTGTCGGGGGCATGGGAAATTGTAAGTGTAACCAACGATGTGCTCTCATTAGCTTACACAGGACTTGCTATCAGCTTTAAGCAACCCGTTCTTAACGCGTTCGCTCGTTCCGAAACCGATTGGTACAGCATTTGGTTCGCTACAGATTAGCCCTTGGTTTACAGTTAGTTCAGAATGGCAGTAAAACAAGCACGGTTGCATATTAGCTATGCAACCGTGCTTGTTTTTTGACGGCTCAGCTACTACTCCTCACCGTTATTAAGGAACGACTCAACTTTATCAACCATGTTTTTTGATCCAACAATAAATGGAACCCGCTGATGTAGGGAGTGAGGTTTAATTTCTAGTATTCGCTCGGTGCCGTTTGTTGCCTTTCCTCCAGCTTGCTCTGCAAGGAAAGCAATGGGGTTACACTCGTATATAAGCCTAAGCTTTCCGTTAGGTGCCGATGCGGTTTGTGGGTAAATAAAAATACCTCCCTTTAACAGGTTTCGGTGGAAATCGGCAACCAAGGAGCCAATGTATCGGCCAGAGTATGGGCGGTTGGTCTCCTTATCGGTTTCCTGGCAGTAGCCAATGTACTTCTTAACGCCATCGGGGAACTTGCCAATATTTCCTTCATTAATGGAGTATATAGCTCCATTTTCGGGAGTTTGTATGCCCATGTGCGATAGGCAGAACTCGCCAATTGATGAGTCTAGCGTAAAGCCAAAAACACCACGACCAGTGGTGTAAACAAGCATGGTTGACGATCCGTAGATGATGTAACCTGCAGCTATTTGTTTTGTGCCTTCTTGCAAAAAGTCCTCAAGTACAGCCTTTTCGCCACGCGGGCTAATGCGGCGGTAGATACTAAAGATGGTTCCTATGGAAACGTTTACATCAATATTCGATGATCCATCAAGCGGATCCATGCAAAAGATGTAGTTCCCATCCCTTTCCAGGTCGTTGTCAAAGGTAATAATCTCCTGATCCTCCTCCGATGCTACACCACAGCACTCTCCACTTGACTTAAGCGCTTGTATAAGCTGGTAGTTGGCAAAAACATCGAGTTTTTTCTGTTCCTCTCCCTGCACATTTACCTCGCCAGCCTCGCCAAGAATGTCAACAAGTCCTGCCTTGTTAACTTTTTTGTTTATCACCTTTGCAGCCACTCCTACCTGATATAGCAGTCGTGAGAACTCACCTGTTGCAAAAGGAAAGTCGGCCTGTCTTTCTATTATAAATTGTGTTAAGGTCTTTATTTTATAACCTTTCATGTCAATCAATTTTCATCCAGATTTGGCTTGTCAAAGGTAGTTATTTTACTACAAACCAATGGCTGAGAATTGCAAAATTATCAGAATTAAAACGTTTGCGCTGCAACTGCTCTTAATTAATGCTAGTTATCTATAAATGTGGAAATAAAATGCATTTTTTCAATTGCTATTTTCTTTGCATAGTGTAAGTTTGTTCATTGTTTAGTGCACAAAATATGGTTATATGAGCTCAAGGAGTACGCGTATCTATAAGTTTGGGGGAGCCTCGGTTAAATCAGCCGAGGGGGTAAAAAACATTGCGGCTATTGTTAGGGAATCTACCGATAACCTTGTGGTGGTAGTATCGGCAATGGGTAAAACTACCAATGCGCTGGAGATTTTGCTAAGCGCATACATGGGTGGGAGCGAGGAGAGGTGGCAGCTTTTTGCCAATCTGCGCTCTTTTCACCTTGATATAGCAAAGGCGCTTATGTGCTCTTCCGATACGCTTCTTAACGAGAGGCTGGAGTATCTTTTTGGGCAAATGCACGCTTTGCTTAGTTCTCCTCCTGCTAATGGGTACGATTACTGCTACGATCAGCTGGTGTGCTACGGCGAGTTGCTTTCCACTGCAATTGTTAGCGCTTACCTATCTCGTGTTGGGGTGGACAACCAGTGGATTGATGTTAGAACCTGCATTCAGTCCGATACTACGTACCGTGAGGCGATGGTTGATTTTGTTACCTCTGGATACCATTGTAAAAAGAGCTTCACCTTTAACCCGCAGCAAATATACCTTACGCAGGGATTTATTGCTGGAACGCCAGTTGGCACAACCACTACGCTTGGCCGTGAGGGATCGGACTACACTGCGGCCATCCTGGCCAACCTGCTCGATGCACAAGACGTTACCATTTGGAAGGATGTTGATGGGGTGCTAAATGCCGATCCTCGGATTTTCCCTAATACGCAGAAGCTGGATTTTGTGTCGTTTCAGGAAGCAATAGAACTTGCCTACTGCGGTGCGCAGATTATACACCCTAAAACAATTAAGCCATTACAGAATAAGCTAATACCGCTATACGTAAAATCGTTTCTAAACCCATCGGCCTCGGGAACCAAAATTCTGCACTCCGACATTGCAATAAAGCTTCCCCCCATTTTGGTTCTAAAGCAAAAGCAGGTTCTTTTGTCCATGTCGCCTCGCGACTTTAGTTTTATTATTGAGGATAGCTTAAGTAAGATCTTCGCCTTGCTCTACAAGCATCGGGTTAAGGTAAATATTGTTCAGAGCTCTGCAATTAGCTTTACCGTTTGTGTTGATGATGAGCCACAATACCTACCTGCAGCAATTGAGGATTTAAAGCGCGACTTTGTGGTAAGGTACAACAGTAATCTTGAGCTACTTACCGTTAGGCACTATACTACAGAGGTGCTAAACGAGCATATTGGAAATAGAACGGTTTACCTACAGCAGCGCACGCGTAGCACAGGCCGCTTTGTGATGGACGTTAAGGAAAGGTAGTTTTAGGATATGGTTACTTGCGCTTTAGTTTAACCGTAAAAAGCGCCTTGTGCCCAATAAATGTGCCCTGATTGCTGTAGTGCTCAATGCCAAGGGTCATTGCGTCAACCCTTTTTATAAGCTCCCCCGTTTCAAGAAGTTCCCAATGCTCGGTGAATTGCACCTTGCTAACTTGGTCAATGGTAAAATTGGGTTTATTCTCAATCGCTCTAACGCTATCAATGCTAATAGGCTCTTGTGTAAAAAAATCGTAAGCGTAATATTTCCCTGTGTATATCGCATCAAAAACACCTTGCACAAAGGCTTTCCTGTCAATCCCTTTTACCCTAATGTTTTCCCACTCATTATCAGGATCTAGCGCTCGTATAATAACATCATAAATAAGACTGTCTGCAATAACAGCTCCGCCAGTAACGCTGGAGCTGTTTGTAGTGCAACGCTCAGCATCACTGGGCGTACGCTTGCATCCAATGCAAACAAGTAGCAGTATGGATGTTGATATAAGGTATAGTCTGCTCATTGTTACAGGTGTTACAACCCCTCTTTATGGAAATATGTATAATCGGCTTAGCGGTTAAACGCCAGCTCCTTTCCCTTTACCGACTCGTCAAATATGCCCTTATTATATACAAGGTTCCCGTTAACAAAGGTTTGGTTTACCCTAGCCGACAATGTGGCTCCCTCTAGCGGCGACCACTTGCACTTGTACAATAAGCTTTCCTTTGTTACTTCCAGCCTTGCCGCAGGATCAACAACAACAAGATCCGCAAAGTACCCTTCCCTAATAAAGCCCCTTTTCTCAATCTGGAAAAGTTTTGCAGGGGCATGGCACATCTTGTCGGCAACGAGCTCAATGGGGAAATGGCCTTTCTTGGAGAGCTCTATCATCGTTAGTAACGAGTGCTGCACCATTGGCCCACCAGAGGGAGAGCTAAAGTAACCCTGGTTCTTTTCACTCTCAAGGTGCGGTGCATGGTCGGTAGCCACCACATCAATAAGGTTGTTTTTCAACCCATCAATAAGAGCTAGCCTATCGCTTTCGGCTTTTACTGCCGGATTCCACTTAATTCTCCATCCAAGCGTTTCGTAGTTAGAGTTGTTAAACCAAAGGTGGTGTACGCAAACCTCTGCGGTAATTCTTTTTTTCTCTAGGGGCGTACTGCCGTCAAAAAGCGACAGCTCTTTTCCCGTAGAGAGGTGTAGTATGTGCAGCCTGCTATTAAATTGCTTTGCTAGCTTTACTGCAAGCGACGAGGAGATATAGCACGCCTCTGCGCTCCTAATGGCGGGATGGTATCCAAAAGCCATTCCTTCGCCATACCTTTCTTTGTACTCCTTCAGGTTTGCAGCAATGGTGCCCTCGTCCTCACAATGGGTAGCTATAAGAGTGGGCGATTGCTTGAATATGGCCTCTAGTGCTTCCGCTTGGTCAACAAGCATGTTTCCTGTTGACGATCCCATAAAAACCTTTACTCCGCAAACCTTGGTCTTATCTAGCTTAGGGAGTAGCTCAGCATTGCTGTTGGTTGCACCAAAGTAGAAAGAGTAGTTGGCCAATGATTTTTCCCTTGCTATAGCGAATTTGGCGTCCAAATCGGTAAGGGTAACTGTTTGTGGAGATGTGTTTGGCATCTCCATAAAGGAGGTTGTTCCCCCTGCTACCGCTGCTTTCGACTCGGTATATATATCCGCTTTGTGCGTAAGCCCAGGCTCTCTAAAGTGTACCTGATCATCAATTACACCCGGAAAAACTAATTTCCCAGTGCAATCAATTAGCTGATCGGGCGAACTGGCAATTACATCTCTAAGGTTATCTCGGTAAATCTTAGCAATAGTACTATCCTCTATAAGGATGCTTACTTTTTCCTGTATCCCTTCGTTTACAATTGTGCAATTGTATAAACCTATTCTTGCCATGGTTACCTAATTTTAAAATTGATGTTAAAGCCGTTTATAAAGGGAATGCTGTATCTTGCGTAATTCAAGTCTGTTTTAACAGGCTAATATGAATAAATCAGCATGACGCTACTAATTTAAAGGCTTGTAAGGTTTTATAAAGCTCCTGAGCTTCATTCGTATAACACCCCATAGTGCTTCGTTAAATATCCCCCCGCTCATTTTTGACGAGCCTACCTTGCGATCAGTAAAAATAATGGGAACCTCAACAATGCTGAAACCCAGCTTATATGCAGTAAATTTCATCTCAATCTGAAAACCATACCCTTTAAGCCGTATGTTGTCCAAATCAATTGCGCTAAGAACTTTTGCCGTGTAGCACTTAAAGCCAGCTGTAGTGTCCATTATTTTCATCCCCGTAATAAACCGTACGTACGCAGAAGCAAAGTACGACATTAGAACCCGTCCCATGGGCCAGTTTACCACGTTTACACCAGATATATACCTTGAGCCAATGCTTAAATCTGCGCCATCCACACATGCAGCATACAAGTTAAGCAAATCATCTGGATTATGAGAAAAATCGGCATCCATTTCAAAAATATGAGAGTACCCCTTATTAAGAGCCCACTTAAACCCCGTAATGTAAGCCGTCCCTAGTCCCAACTTCCCTTGTCTCTCTATTATATGTAACAGCTCAGGGTAATCCGTTATAAGCTTTTTAACTATGGTTCCCGTTCCATCAGGGGATCCGTCGTCAACAATTAACACATGGAACCCACCATCTAAAGACATTACCTTTCTGATAATCTTCTCTACGTTCTCCTTTTCGTTGTAAGTTGGTATTATTACTACCTTTCTGCTTATATCCATTGATGTTCAGTTGTTTATGTTACACAGACGGTCATGCTACCTCTATATAAATAGTAGAAGCGAATATACTGCATAAATTGGCAACTTACGTTCTCAAAAAAAGATGAAAAAAAATGCGTTTTGTTTTAATTGATATTAAGGCAATTAGAGTTATCTCTTCCTGAAATTAGAAAAATATTTTCAGCAAGGTATTGTGCGAAACCAAAAAAGCCCTACTTTTGCAACCGCTTTCACAGAGGAAGCGCAGCTCTTTAAATCGTGAAACACAGGCGTACCGCGGGGAGCGGGTTAAAAAAAAGAAAGATTTTTTTTTGGCAAACGCTTGCACGGGACAAAAAGTTGCCTACCTTTG
>JAFGDZ010000033.1 GCA_016931855.1 Bacteroidales bacterium | reverse complement strand
GGATAACTCGATTCTATTTAGCGTATTCAGTGGGGTTTCATCTGTTTTTTTCCTTGTTTTCGAAAAGTTTCGGATGCTAGTGATTTAACATAAGTAAAAGTTGAAAGATTATAGGTATAACCTAATCCCCCTTGAGAAACAGGCTTAGATAACAATTCATGTTCTCTCCCAAAAAATGAAAGACTGCCATCAGGCTTATAAATACCCGCTAGCGCGGAATTACATTCCGTGTAGTAAAGTTAGCAATTCTTGTATCAAACTAGCTTTATGTTACTAAACCATATTAGTGGTTATAACTTCTTGTAGGCTTTTGTATTAGCCTAGTTTTGCACAGGTGTACCTTAATGAAATAACCGCACGGATTGCAAATCCGCGCTAGCGGGCTATGCCGAACTCACTTCGTTCGGTTGCAGATCTGCGCTAGCGGGGGGAACCGCAGGCAGGAGCCTGCAAGAATAGTCCGACGGCGGCAGAACTTGTCCCGATGTTCTTTAACGGGAGCCGGCCGCCGAACGCGGTAATGCTGGGCTTTAGAGACTTGGGCGAACGGGGAGCCTCTGGCAAACGGGAACAAGGACAAAGTTTACTATTTTATTGATATGGCGGTAAGGGATGCCAAAGCAAGACAGGCTTATAAATAAAAAACCAACCCCTTAAGGTTGGTTTTCAAGTTTCTTTTTAAGGCATCATATTCAAACCATTGAAGCACCTGAACCTGACACGCAGGATAATTATATTTCCTTGTTAATGCCGTTATTCGGGATTATAAGGCTAGAAAAGCTTATGCTGGCTAAATAAGCTTTGCCTTCAAGTTGTCCATCTTTTGCAATATATCTCCAAACACCCTTTGACTCTTTAATGGCGAAAGCTCCTTTAACGTTTCTTTATAAAACTTCTCACCATCTTTTGGTTCTACAAAATATTTTATTGCCATGATACGCATAAATATAGAATTACCAGAATTAACAATCATAGATGCCTTTTTATCACCAGGCAATTTCTCCATTTCGTTAATTACATTATTCAATTTGGAGTACTTATTAAAAAAACTTTTAGCATCGGCTTCAAAAAAGTATTTAACGGCTTTTGAAAATATTTCTACTTCTGAAATATCGGCTATATAAAAAGCATTTGCAAAGTACTGTTGGTCTTTTACTTTCTTTAGTTCTTTTGGGATTTTACCTTGCCAATGATGTTTTATCGTATAATCCAAAGCTCCTCCAATAACTTCTTGCAAAATGTGCTCTACATTATTAAAGCGTTTGTAAGCCGTAAAACCATTAACTAAAATTTCATTATACTCTGACCATGAAAAGCCTATAGCATAAGCTTCATTTTGATTTACTTTCTCAAAATAAATATTTGTGTCTATCTGCCTAAAGCTATATCCTAATTCAGTTAACCATCCAAAGGATTCCTGAACTTTTTCTGAAAATGTCTTACTGTCTATCATGATTATTTCATTGAAGCAACATCATTAATAATACCGCCTTTTCCATCACTCCATACTTTTATAAATGGCGAATTCAAGCCATAAATGCAACTTTTTGGTTTAACATATAATTTGGTGTCTCAAAGTTAAATCCTTTTCTTGGCCTGCTATTCAATTGTTCTTCTACAAATTGCACGTATTCCTCTGTAATGTTTGAAAAATCGGTTTTCTTTGGGATGTACTGCCGTATTAACCCGTTTAGGTTCTCGTTACTTCCCCTTTCCCAGCTGTGGTAGGGTTTTGCAAAGTAGAAGTCAACGTTTAGCTCTTTTGCAATCGTTTGGTGATCTGCAAACTCCTTCCCGTTATCAGCGGTTATGGTCATTAGGCTGGACTTCCATGGCCTCAACGCGCTGATGCAGGCTCCGCTAGCGCGGAATTGCATTCCGTGCAGTAAAGTTAGCAATTCTTGCACCAAACTAGCTTTACGTTAATAAGCCAAATTAGTGGTTATAACTCCTTATAGGCCTTTGTATTAACCTAGTTTTGCACAGGTGTGCCTTAATGGAAGAAGCGCACGGATTGGCTATGCCTAACTCACTTCGTTCGGTTGCAAATCCGCGCTAGCGTGGAACCGCAGGCAGGAGCCTGCAAGAATAGTCCGACGGCGGCGGAGCCGGCCGCCGAACGCGGTAATACTGGGCTTTGGAGACTTGGGCGAACGGGGCCTTGGGCAAACAGAGATTTAACCTCACCAAACTAAAAAGCCCAGCTAAAGAGATTCTTCAGCTGAGCTTTTGGTTGTCCTGCTAGGGGTCGAACCTAGACTCTTCTGATCCAGAGTCAGACGTGTTGCCAATTACACTACAGGACAGTTTTCCTTAGAAATATGGTACAAATTAATGCAACGTGAATAAAAAAACCAAGCATTACCGCCCATTATTTGCAAAGGCTTCGCTATTTTTTTCGTTTAGCTACTTGACCTTCCACGATTTCCAGGTATCGCCTAGCGATGGGTTTACGCTAACCTGTGGATTCTGAACCTTACCATCGAGACCTGCCTCCTTACTAACATTTTTAGACACGTAGCTACTTAGCTCGTCTAGCGTAACGCTGCCCTGCGACTCTTTTAGCTTCTTGAGCAGGAAGTAGGTGAAGTAGCCATGGCGCTTTGGCCTATACACGGCAGAGCTCTCGGTTCCTGTACTTGATGCAAAAACCACCATATTGGCAGGAATAGGCGACTCCTTTGGCTTAACCTTTACGCCTTTTACAGCCACTAAGCTTTGGGTACGGGCACCACCGCTAAAGCAAGCATCTAGAAAAACAGAAATACGCTTTACAGGATGCTCGGATAGACGCTTGTACACATCGTTAAGCTTAATCCCGTACTCTAGGTTCATTCCATTTACATCAACAGGAACGATATAGGCCTCTTGTGTTTGCTCATGGGGCAATCCGTGGCCCGAGTAGTAGAATATGAGCTCGGCACTAGAGCCCTCAATGGAGGCTAGGTTGTTTAGCCAAGCTATACCCTGCGATATCTCGGCAGCAGTGGCATTTAGCATCACCTTAATTTGCCGCTTGGGTACACCCAGAACCTTTTCGCAGTATAGGGCAAACATATTGGCATCGTTAATCGCAAAGTCAACATTCTGCTCCTTTGACAGTCCCATTTGGCGCGAGCTGTAATCCTCATTACCAATAATTAGTGCGTACACGTTGCTACGGGTTACCGATGTGGCGGGAATATCGGTATCTACATCAACAACAAAATCGGGGATATCCTCAATAACCACTTTACCTGGGTTTACCTGTTCGGCAACAGCAATATTCCGAATAAAACCAGTCTCCTCAAGTTTCGTATTAATGGCAAAGGTTTTAGGTGTTGCAAAACCAAATCGGCCAACACGCTCATTGGCTTTAATGCTAAACTTGAGCTCTGGATCGGAGAACTCGCTATTCACAAAGTAGCGATAGGTTACCGTTTCGTACCCTCCAGAAGCAATGGAGCTATATACAGGATGTTCCCTTACCAGCTGCTGCCCCTTTACAACGCCCAAGAACATTACACCTTTCTGGTTATTCTCAACCAAAACGGAAACATTCTCGGCATTGCCCTGTCCTACATTCTGCACAGCAAACTGCAAATCGACCATCTCATTTAAATCGATCTGGTTATTGGGACTAGCGCTCTGATTCTCAATTACAGCGTATTTAGCCAGCAGCAGCTCTGGTTTACGGAACTCGCGAGTTGGCACGCTAAGCTGCTTGCCCTGTATTTTAACCTTAAAGTTGGGTTCAACAACCTCAAGGCGAATTAGCGCCATGGACGAAGGCAAGTCGAGCGATGCCTTAACGTTAACCGTTACTGTTTGCATTCCGCCATTTGCGGCAATGGTTGGGAATACATTTTTAGACCCAAACGAAAGCTGCGACAGGTTACTCTCAAGGTTTAGCTGCACATTTTTAGCATCACCAGGGCCAATATTCTTTAGGGTTACCTTTAGCTGGGCGGTCTCTTCTGCATCAATAGTATTCTCGGAAAAAGTAATATCCTCTATCGACAGTATTGGAGGTAAGCCTACAGGTTCAGCCTTTGTTGCAACCTGTGCTACGGGATTTACTGAAGGAGCAGAACCTCCAGTCATGGCTATGCCATAGAAGGTAAACGGATTTTCGCCTTCGGGCTCAACCAAGTCAAACTCGCTGGTGGCACTATCAATCCGTTGAAAATACAAAGTGTAATCCTTTGATGATTTGGTGAAGGAGGTCTCACAAAATGGGATGCCCGTGGCCCACAACAGGTTGTACTTTGTTTTTGTTTTTGTATCCTCCAAATAGGTTTTTGTGTTAATACAGGAGTTTCCAGTTCCTGTGTACGAAAGGCTTACCACTGTATAGTCTGCAGTAACGGTTACCGAGTTAACTTTATTCAGGGAGTGAGGCGTTCTAACTACTGGGTAGTCAACTTTACGCTCGGTTGTTCCTGGGCTAAGGGTTTGATAATCGAAACTGCTGCTAAGGTAAGTAATGTAACTACCATCGTCCCAAAGCTCTTTTATCTCTTTGTCGGGATAATTGTAACGGGTTCTCCATGCCTGATTGGTGTGCTTAGAACCCTTAGTCATAACTAGCGCCCAGGTGCCATTGCCGTACTCAATAGAGGTAACATAGTATCCCTTATCCCAATAGTCCTTAATCTCAGTATCGGGGAAAGTACTTTTGGTAGTCCAGTACTGATGTGTGTACCCTACTCCTGTTGACATAACCAAAGCCCAAATGCCATTGCCGTAGGTTAGGTTTGTTATATAGTAGCCATCGTTCTGCAACTCTTTTATCTCTGTTTCAGGAAAATAGGTTCTTGTGCGCCAAGCCTGTAGAGCCATGCTCGACCCCTTACTCATTACAACTACCCACCGTTTATTGCCGAAGGTTGCATGGGTTATGGAGTACCCTTCGTCCCATCCTTTCTTAATATCGTCGGCAGGAAAAGTTTCGCCAGTAAACCAGCGCTGATTGGTGTACCCAGTACCCTTGCTGGCAACAAGGGCCCAGCGCATTTCGGCGTAAGTTAATGCGGTAATCTGATAGCCCTCGGCCCAAAGATCCTTAATTTCCTGCTCGGGGAAATGGGTTCTTGTACGCCAAGCCTGCTGGGTATATCCCACTCCTTTTGACATAACTAATGCCCAAAGCCTTTTCTGCGCAGACACCTCTATAGATAGGGCACAAACTAGTATTGTGCAAATAATTAGTACACGTTTCATAAACATCCCCTTTTAGCTAACTAACGTTAAAGGTCGTAAAAAGCTTAAATCTGAAGCAATTTTTAATGGGAAAAAATTGGCACTTCGTAAAATAACGGCACTAAAAAAGGCACCATAATGATGCCTTTTCTAAATACTATACTACAAAATTACTTTGAAGATATTTTAGCCCAAGTGTCCTTTAGGGTAACCGTTCTGTTAAACACCATTTTTTCTGGGGTTGAATCGGTATCGACACAGAAGTAGCCCATGCGCTCAAACTGGAATTTATCTAAGACATCTGCTTTAGCAAGTTCTGGTTCCACATACGCAGTAATCACCTTAAGCGATTCAGGATTTATTGCAGTCTTCCAGTCTTCACCGTCAGGCACATCGTTGGGATCGGGGTTTGTAAACAGCCTATCGAACAGGCGCACCTCGGCGGGCACTGCGTGTTGCGCCGACACCCAGTGCATGGTTCCCTGAACCTTGCGCCCATCGGGAGAATGCCCTCCCTTTGATGCAGGGTCGTAGGTACAGCGTAGCTCAACAATATTCCCATCGTTATCCTTAATCACCTCATTGCACGTAATAAAGTAGGCATAACGAAGTCGCACCTCATTACCAGGAGCTAAACGGAAGAATTTTTTTGGAGGGTTCTCCATAAAGTCCTCCTGCTCTATGTACAGCTCGCGGCTAAATGGCACGCTGCGCTTTCCTGCTCCCTCATCCTCTGGGTTGTTTACCGCCTCAAGCTGCTCGGTTTGTCCCTCGGGATAATTAGTTATTACCACCTTAAGTGGGTTTAGTACCGCCATTCGGCGCTCGGCCCGTTTATTCAGATCCTCGCGAATGCAGAATTCTAACAACGACAGGTCGATAACATTATCGCGCTTGGCAACACCAACGCGCTCGGCAAAGGTGCGTATAGCCTCTGGGGTGTAGCCTCTTCGGCGCAATCCGCAGATAGTTGGCATACGAGGATCGTCCCAAGCCATAACTACCTTTTCCTTAACCAGTTCCAGCAACTTGCGTTTGCTCATTACCGTATAGGTAATGTTAAGGCGCGCAAACTCATATTGCTTTGAAGGGAAAATATCGAGCCGCTCAATAAACCAGTCGTAAAGCGGGCGATGCACATCAAACTCGAGGGTACAAATGGAGTGAGTAATACGCTCTATAGAATCGCTTTGCCCGTGGGCGTAATCGTACATAGGGTAAATGCACCACTTATCGCCAGTACGATGATGGTGTGCATGGATAATACGGTACAGAATAGGATCGCGCATTAGCATGTTTGGATGCGCCATATCAATTTTAGCGCGAAGCACCTTTGAGCCGTCGGGGTACTCGCCAGCACGCATGCGCGCAAATATATCGAGGTTTTCCTCAGCAGAACGATCGCGCCAAGGGCTTGGTTTTCCTGGCTGAGTAACGGTTCCACGGGATAAGCGAATTTGCTCTTGGGTTTGATCATCAACATAAGCAAGCCCTTTGCTAATTAGCGCAACAGCCCACTGGTAAAGCTGCTCAAAGTAATCGGATGCGTAAACCTCATTTGCCCAGTTAAATCCTAACCAGCGCACATCCTCCTTAATGGAGTCAACGTACTCAACATCTTCCTTAACGGGGTTGGTATCGTCGAAACGGAGGTTGGTTTGCCCGCCATACCGCTGAGCCAGTCCAAAGTTTAAGCAAATGGACTTTGCGTGACCAATATGAAGGTATCCGTTAGGTTCTGGAGGAAAACGGGTAAGCACTCGCCCTCCATGTTTGCCCGATTTAATATCGCCTTCAATAATCTCCTCAAGAAAGTTCTTGGGTTTTTCGCTTTCGCCGTTGGTATCAATCCGTTCGTCTGTCATAAACAGCTATTTTTTTGAGTGCTTTTAATAGAACCGACAAATTTAATCCTTTTCGAAAGAATTTCACCTTACATGCGAGTAATTTAATGGGTAACAACACGGTTTTGCTTTGTTGATATTAGCAGCAAGCCATTTAGCGTAGAGCAAGCAGTAACAAAGAGTTTACTACCTTTGCAAAAACATTATTAGCAATGGCAGTAATAGAGATTAAAAACATGGAGTTTAGAGCATTCCATGGATGCTACAAGGAAGAGCAGGTAATTGGGAATAACTTTGTGGTTGATTTAACCCTGATTGCCAACACCGAGGCTGCGGAAAGGACAGATAGCCTTGAAGACACGGTTAACTACCAAGTTGCCTATGGCATTGTTTGCCAGGAGATGAGCGTGGCATCGCAGCTTATTGAGCATGTTGCGTCGCGAATTATTACAGAAGTAATGCGGGAGCTGCAAAGCATTGAGCAGGCAACCGTTAGGGTGGTAAAAAAGAATCCGCCCATGGGAGGACGTATAGGTAGTGTTAGCGTAACGCTTAGCAAGAAAAGGGATAACGGGTAGGTTTTGGCGAAAAGTTTTAAAGAAAACACGAAACAAAAACCGCTGACAATCTGATAAGAGGAATATACATTCCCGCTTAAATTGAGCAGAAATAGCGATGCGGGTTTGCAGGAATAAAAATTTTAATATCTTTGCAGTCCGAACGCAACAGGGTACCGTGGCCGAGTGGCTAGGCAGCGGTCTGCAAAACCGCGTACAGCGGTTCGAATCCGCTCGGTACCTCAACAAAAAAGCCCCTTAAAGGGGCTTTTTTATTTTGCTCTGTTATGTAATCCGCACTCCTTACTTTCGGGATTCTCCCACCACCATCTACCAGCACGAACATCCTCGCCCGGCATAACGGCGCGGGTACATGGCTGACAACCAATGCTTGGAAACCCTTTGTCGTGCAAAACATTATATGGTACACCATTGGTTTTAATGTAATCCCAAACCTGCTGCTCGGCCCACTCAATTAGCGGATTAAGCTTAATAAGCCCATTGGCCTCATCCCACTCAACTAGCTGATTGGAATGACGTGTAACGGATTGGTCGCGGCGTAGCCCACAAATCCAAACATCTAAATCGGCAAAGGCGCGCCTAAGTGGTTCTATTTTGCGAATGTGGCAGCACTCCTTTCTATTCTCAACGCTTTCGTAAAAAAGGTTGATCCCCTTTTTGTTAACCATCTCCTCCACCCTGCTAGGGTTTGGGAAGTATATGGCCATTTTAATTTTATATCTCAGACTTGTTTTCTCAATAAGGTCGTAGGTTTCGTAGAACAAGCGGCCTGTATCAAGAGTAAAAATCTTAACATCCTTATCTATTCTTGCAACCATATCGGTTAGCACCTGATCCTCTGCACCAAGGCTTGACGAAAGGGCTATTTTCCCCTTGTAGCTACCAATAAACCACTTAATAACCTCTTCGGGGGTACTCCCTTCGAATTTAGCGTTTAAAGTGCTAATTAGCTCTTCGTTCTTCATCATCACAATAAATTATAGCGTTTAGTCAAAGCAACTTATCAATATAAAAAACCAACAAAAAACATTTAGCAAGATATGCAAAATCTGAAATTAGTAACGAATAGTTCCCATGGGCAGCAACCACACAGGAACACATAGCACTACATAACAGGGAGATACGAATTTTCAGAATCTATTTATCAAAGAATGGCATTTTTCTGTTAAAAAAAACAGCCACCAACACAAGAATACCTTAATTTTAATTAAACAAATCGCTAAACTCTTTTTATCAGGCAGTTACACGCAGCGTCATCCTAGCATAAAAAAGAGGGGGGCAATTGCATTTCGCTATAAGCCTTTTGGAATGCCAACAAAAGTTTAACCCTTAAAACCAGACTATGATGAAACAAATTTACACACTACTCATACTGCTGTGCACAACAACTCTTTTTGGTCAAACAAAGTTTATGGAGGTTATTGCTACAGCGGGAGGATTTGGGACAGGTGAATCAACAGGAATATCGTTAAGCTGGACATTGGGCGAGGCTGTTGTTGGCACCCTAAACAGCAGTAATCAAACCCTAATGCTAACTCAGGGATTCCATCAGGGCTCACTGCTTGGAACAGGAATAGATTACCCCTCCTTTAGCAACAAGCAGTTTGCACTGTACCCCAACCCAGCTAGCAATCAGGCTAACATAGTTCTAAGAAATTTACCCCAAAGCCTTATTGAGATAAGAGTGTACAACTTAACGGGTACGCTTATCCATTATCAGAAACAGGTGGAAACGGGATTGGGCAATTACATAGAAATCCCACTAACAGTTAGCGCCTACAAGCCCGGGCTATATCTAGTTAGACTGGTATCGAATGGAAAAACGCTTTCCACTTTAAAGCTAGTGAAAGAGTAGCAGGAAAGATGCTTAACAACAAACGTAAGGCAAACATCTAGTAACAGGCAAAACCATGAAAACAGGTAGAATAACTATAGTGTTAGCGGCAATGGTTTTCTCCGTGCTGTGTAGCAGCGTAAAAGGACAAACCCCACAGGCATTCTCCTACCAAGCAGTTGTAAGAAATGCATCGGGAGAACCCATTAGCAACAAACAAGTATCCTTTAAAATTAGCTTAACCGGAGAAGCGGGAACCCCTATTCACTACGAGGAGTCGCATGCGGCACAAACCAATCCATTTGGGCTAGTTGTGCTAAGCATAGGAGAAGGAACAACCCTTACGGGTACGTTTGACTCCACGCCTTGGGCTGATGGTAACATATGGGTAAAAGTAGCTATTGATACCGAAGGAGGAACAACCTATACCGACATGGGTGCAACAAAGCTCCTTGCAGTACCCTATGCTCTGTACACACTAAACGGCATACCTGGACCACAAGGCATTGGTATTGAATCCATAACAAGCGACGAACAGGGTGTACTAACCTTTATTTTAACTGATGGATCGAGTTACGCCACAAGCAGCCTTACTGGGCCTACAGGCCCTCAGGGATCCATAGGCCCCAACGGAGTTGAAGGGAGAGGCATCAACTCTATTAACCACAACATAGATGGAACACTTACCCTTGTGCTTACCGATGGGAGTTCCTACACCACAGGAATAATTACTGGAGCTATTGGCCCCAAAGGGGAAACTGGCAGCCCAGGGAACGATGGCAATGGCATATCCTCCATTGCCGATAATGGCGATGGTACGTTTACATACTACTATACAAACGGAACATCGTTTACAACACCAGATTTAACTGGAGCCACAGGTGATACAGGAAACGGCATTAGCTCTGTAACCGATAATGGGAATGGCACACTAACATTTAATTTTACCAATGGAGAAACGTTTACTACCATAAACCTAACAGGCCCAATTGGGCCACAAGGCCCTGTAGGAGAAACTGGATCAATTGGGCCACAAGGAGAAATTGGCCCAATGGGGCCGCAGGGACCAGAAGGGCCACAAGGACCTCCAGGCACAGGACTAACCAACAAAGGAACATGGGTAAGCGGCACAACATATAACCCAAGCGATTATGTTTTTGCCGAAAGCACAACCGATCCGTTGCTTAACTCAATGTGGATAGTGGAATCGGCCGTTAGCTTTACATCAAACATCACCCCAAAAGACGACCTAAGCAACTGGGTGGAATTTTATGCCCCCGAAGGGCCAAAAGGCGATACGGGAACTGGCATTACCTCTACTGTTGATAATGGCAATGGAACCTTTACCTTTTTCTACTCCGATGGTTCATCATTTACAACAAGTAACCTAACCGGACCCGCAGGAACAATAGTAGCAGGAACACTTGGTCAAACACTCAGAAATAATGGCACAACATGGGAAGCAAACGATTTGCTATTTAACTCAGGCACATATATAGGAATAAACACTTCCACACCTGGCTATACGCTAGACGTAAACGGAAGCACAAGGCTTAGAAGTTTCCTTTACGATTACAACGGCCAACCAGGTACAACGGGACAAGTACTTACCAGAACCACAAATGGCGTAATTTGGCAAACCTCGCAAGGGAACATAAGGGGAACGGGCACTGCGGGAAAAATAGCCCTTTGGACAGGCACATCAACGCTAACCTATTTACCATACCTATCCTTCACCTCAAACTTCTCGGTTACAAGCAACCCAAAGGCAACCGACGATGAACCAATTTTTGAGGTACGAAATAAAGCAGGACTAGTTGTTTTTGGCGTGTACCAAGGGGGTGTTAGAATTTATGTTGACGACACACAAACCATAAAGGGAGCAAAGGGCGGATTTGCTGTAGGAGGATTAACAAATCAAACTAAAGCACTAGAAGAGGTTGAGTACCTAAGAATAACACCCGACAGCTCACGAATTTGGATTAGGCAAGGAGCCGCAAAAGGTGCAAAGGGAGGATTTGCTGTGGGAGGAATAACAAATCAAACCAAAGCAATTGTTACACAAGACCTAATGTTTGTTGCACCTGATAGTGCTAGAATTTACGTAAATGAATCCACTACAAAGGGGGCAAAAGGAGGATTTGCTGTTGGCGGATTAACCAATCAAACCAAAGCACCCACAAATTCCTTCTTCCAGCTAACTAAGCTGAACTACTTTATAGGATACGAGGCTGGTAGAAGCATCACTACAGGTATTTACAACTCATTTATTGGACATCAGGCAGGTTTAGGCACCCAAACGGGTAACGAGAACATCTTTATTGGCTACCAGTCTGGATACTCCAACATACTTGGCAACTGGAATACATTCCTTGGCTACCAGTCTGGATACACAAATACAGGTAGCGACAACACGTTTATTGGCTACAAAGCAGGTAGAGCGCACCAAGCCAAGGGAGGCAACGTTTACATAGGAAGTAAAGCTGGTGAATTCTCCACCAATGGGGAGCAGAATGTGTTTATTGGCGAATCGGCTGGGAGCTTCACAACTACAGGTAATAAAAACGTTTTTGTTGGGTACTCATCGGGCTTTGCAAACACCAGTGGGCGAAGTAACGTTTTTGTTGGAGACAAAAGTGGACAAAAAAACACCACAGGCGCATCCAACATCTTTATTGGCGAAAGTGCTGGCCTAAGCAATACAACTGGTGGTAGCAATATCTTTATAGGAAGAACTGCTGGTTATACAGGGCTAGCTCTTGCCAATAATATATTTATAGGCGACAGCGCAGGTTACTTCTCCAACAACCAGTTTGCCACAAAGAACGTATTTATTGGTTACGCCGCAGGTAAAAACACCCAGAGCTACAACAATGTGTTTATTGGCAACCAAGCGGGACATAAAAACGAATCTGGGCAAAACAACATTGCCATAGGCGATAAGGCTGGTTTCAAAAACGTTACCAGCCAAAACATCTTCATAGGAACATCTGCTGGGGAAAACAATACCGATGGGTATTTTAATATTATGATTGGTAGATGGACTGGTAAGAGTAATACCACCGGAGCGCAACAAATTCTAATAGGCGGAGGTGCAGGAGGTTCTCTAACCACTGGCGGCGAGAATGTAATTATTGGAACAAACGCAGGAGCATCTAATACTACTGGAACGGGCAATATTTACATTGGCACAAGTGCCGGATGGAGTAATACCGGTACAAAAAATGTAATTATTGGTTACAAAATGGGCTATGGCACATTCCAAACCGTTTCCAACAAGCTAATTATTGGAACAGATGTTAGCGCCAGCGCACCACTTATTTATGGTGATTTTAGTGCAAAAACCATTGAGTTCAATGGCAACGCAACAGCAACGGACACACGTACAACCAACGACACGCCAGGGGTTACTGGAACACACAACGTATCAGCGAACTACGGCATTGGAGTTAAAGGTATCGGCGGATGGAAAGGTATAGAAGGTATTGCCAACATACCGGGAATAGGAATAAGGTATGGGGTTTTTGGCAGCGCATCGGGAGGCACAACCAACTATGCAGGCTACTTTGCTGGAAACGTTGCCGTAACAGGTACCTTCACCAACACATCGGATAGGAATTTGAAGAAAAACATAACCCCATTTGGCAATGCACTTCTCTTGGTTACAAAAATGCAAGGAGTTACCTACGAATGGAAATCGGACAGTGAACTTTCCGACATTAAAAAGAGCAGAGGTAAGGCGAAGTCTGACAATGAGTTCTCCTACAACTTCCCAAAGGGAAAGCAGCTTGGGCTAATTGCTCAAGACCTTGAGAAGATAACCCCAGAACTGGTTCAAACGGATGAGGATGGCATTAAATCTATTGATTACATTAAGCTAATCCCCATTCTTATTGAGGCAATTAAGGAGCAGCAAGATCAAATTGAGACGCTGGAGCAAAATCTCAAAAACAGCACCGCCATTACAAAAGAGAACGAGGAGCTAAAAGAACGTCTTAAAAGAATTGAGGAGGCACTTGAAAAGCTTAACAAACAGGAATAGCCCCAATGCCCTGAGGACATCCAAAACCCTCAGGGTGTTTTTTTATATCAACCCCAACATTAAATGTCATGAGAAAAATTTTTCTACTAGTGGCAACCATTTTGTTCGCGCTGCTGGTTATGGGCCAGCCAAAAGGATTTAACTACCAAGCAGCCATTAGAACTAGCGAGGGAGAACCAATTGCAAGCAAACAAATTACTGTAAGAATTAGCTTACAGGATGAGCTCCAGAACCCATACTATACCGAGCAACACAGCATAACCACAAATGAGTTTGGGGTTTTTAGTATAACTATTGGAGAGGGCTCACCAACAAGCGGATCTTTTGAGTCCATCCCGTGGCAAGCCACAAGCATCTACCTACAAACTGAGGTGGATGAAGAGAACAATGGAAGCTTCGTTTCAATAGGCCAAGCAACAAAGCTACAAACCGTGCCCTACGCTCTATTCGCCCAAAACGCCACACAAGGAGACACAGGCAATGGAATTGAAAGCGTATCGTTTAACCCAACGGGGACACTAACATTTATATTTACCAACGGAGCAACATACACAACCCCAAGCCTTATTGGGCCACAAGGACCTGCAGGTACAGGATTAAACTTAAAGGGAGGCTGGATTACTGGAACAAGCTACACCGCAGGCGATTATGTGTTTGCTCCATCAACAGCAACTCCTACAATTAACTCCATGTGGATTTGCCAATCGAGTAGTGCGTTCACCTCTACCCTTCAACCCAAAGATGATTCTACTAACTGGGTAGAGTTCTCTGCACCAAAAGGCGAACAAGGAGAACCCGGCCCTCAAGGTGAGACTGGACCTCAAGGGCCTGCAGGAACAGGACTTAACCCCAAAGGCTCTTGGGTATCGGGGACAACCTACACGGCGGGCGATTATGTTTTTGCGTCATCGGTTACGGATCCCGCAATAAACTCCATGTGGATTTGCCAAAGTAGCACAAGCATTACATCAACCGTTGAACCAAAAAACGACCAAGCCAACTGGGTGGAATTTTCTGCGCCAAAAGGAGAAGATGGAATAGGCATTACCTCAACAGTTGATAATGGCAATGGGACTTTAACCTTTACTTACAGCGATGGTTCTACCTTTACTACCAGCGATTTAACGGGTCCTGTTACAAACGGAGCCCTAGGCCAAACTCTACGCCACAACGGAACCACCTGGGTTGCAACCAGCAATTTATATAACCCTGGAGATAAGGTTGAAGTTGTATCGGATCCAAACCTTATTGAAGAGACTCCCATTTTTGCAGTTAAGAACAAGCTGGGACAAACCGTATTTGCCGTTTTCCAAAGTGGCGTTAGGGTTTACGTTGAGGATGCTGCAACCAAGGGCGCCAAAGGAGGCTTTGCCATTGGGGGTATCACCAATCAAACAAAACAGGAAATTGAGTACTTTAGAATTACTCCCGATAGCGCCAGAATCTACATAAACCAAACACCAACGGGAACAAAAGGCGCAAAGGGTGGATTTGCCATTGGCGGTATTACAAATCAAACAAAGGGGGTAACATCGCAGAATCTGTTTTTTATAGCACCCGATAGCGCCCGCATTTACATAAAGGATGAGGTTGGTGTTAAGGGAGCAAAGGGAGGGTTTGCCATTGGGGGCATTACAAATCAAACCAAATCAACCACTAACAACTACCTATACGTACACAGAGATAGCACAAGGGTTTACATTAACGATGCCCCAACCAAAGGGGCAAAAGGCGGATTTGCTATTGGCGGTATAACCAACCAAACCAAGGGAGGTACCGCCTCGTTTTTTGACGTGGCTACAAGCACTACAGGAACAGTAACTCCCAGCCAGAAAAGGGTTTTATGGTATCCCATCAAAAATGCATTCCTTGCAGGACGCGTTCTTATTGAGAGTCCCGACAGCGTTGGGGAGAACTCGTTTGCCACTGGGTTTGAGTCAAAATCGAAGGGGATATACTCACAGGCAATGGGCTACATGGCTATAGCCCGAGGAAGCTACTCAACGGCCATTGGGAAAAATGCCATTGCGCAAAGCGATAACAGCTTTGCCTTTGGGTACGAAGCTATTGCAAGCGGGAACGGTGCTTTTGCTTTGGGTAACAAGAGCAAAGCAACAGGGCTGGGCAGCTTTGCCCTTGGCTTTGAGGGAACCGATTCGCTGAATCTACCTACAGGGTCAACTATTGCCTCTGGCGACTACAGCATAGCCTTTGGAATGGGAGCTAAAGCCCTTAAAAAAGGAGCGCTAGCAATAGGAACAAAGGCCGAGGCAAACTACGAGTACTCCCAATCGTTTGGGTATAGCACCAAAGCCGACAACTGGTACGCAACAGCAGTTGGGTACAAGAGTAGAGCAACAGGGTTGTACTCCTCGGCCTTTGGGTTCAAATCATTCGCCTCGGGCGAAGCATCTGTTGCCCTAGGCATGGGTAGTGCGGCAGGAAAGTTATCCATGGCCATTGGCGACTCCCACGCAGGCGGATTAAAATCGTTCTCCATGGGGTCGGCCTCCGTTGCAACGGGTCACGCATCGGTAGCTATGGGCTTTGAGAACTCGGCAGTTGGAGAAGCGTCAGTAGCCTTGGGACTTTCGACTCTTGCCAACGGGAACAACTCTCTATCAGCAGGGTATGCCACTATAGCAAACTCCGAAAGTTCAACCGCTTTAGGCTTTTGGAATATAGGGGTTATTGCGGGCCCCGACTACCCTATTACAGACCCAAACTATAATACAATCTTCGAAGTTGGGAATGGCGCCTACGAATCTCGTAGAAATGCACTAACAGTTTTTAAGAACGGAAGCGCTGTTATAGGCAGTCATAACGCGGAGCTTATTGAATACGAAATAGCTGCTGATGACGGGATAAAACATTCATTAGTTATTGTTGGAGAACCAGCAACCGCTAGAGCACTGTACGTAAAAGGAGTTTCCCAATTTGAGGGCTCAATAATTCCTACCACAAGCACATCGGATCTTGGAGGCACAAGTAACCACTGGCGTAGCATATATGCGAATTACTTCTACGGAGATGGCGGTGCTACCCGGTTCGAGGCAAGCATACTGCCAACCACAAGCGGAACAAGAAACCTAGGATCTACAACCTATAGGTGGAACTATTTGTACGCAAATAGCCTAAACATTAACGGGACATCGTACTTCAACAGCTCAATTGGTGTTGGGGCAACAAACACAGACACTAGCATCCCCATAAAGCTATCGTCAAGTTCAACCAGCCGTACAGCCCTAACGCTAGAGAATCCCTCCTCGTCTAACGTTTACGTACTACAAACCGTAGGCTCTGCCATACCTACAAGGGCTGGCAACTTTGAGATATGGAACACAGGGCTTAGCATTGCATCGTTCACCATTACAAGCAACGGGCGGGTTGGAATTGGCACATCAACGGCTCCCGACGATAAGTTTGTTGTAGTAAACGGATCGGCAACAGGAAGGTACACCACCTCTGGATGGACACACTCCTCCGACATAAGGCTTAAACAAAACATCGAAAAACTTGGGAACGTGCTACCCAGCATAAAGCAGCTACAAGGCGTAACCTTTAACTTTAAGAACGATCCACAAAACATCTCTCAAATTGGGTTTATTGCGCAGGATGTAGAAAAGCTATTTCCACAACTAGTAACAACAGACTCCAATGGTTTTAAAAGCATTGCATACGGACAGGTCTCTGCCGTTCTGGTTGAAACCATAAAGGAGCAGCAAAACATTATTGAAACGCAACAAGAAGAGATTGATGCGCTAAAGCAACGGGTATTGGAGCTAGAAAAGCTAAAAGCAGAAATTGAGCAGATAAAAAGTCTAATCACCAAATAGCAAGGCTAGCAATAAAAAAGGAGGCAAACAAAAGGCCTCCTTTCTTAGTTTTAAGGCAAAGTTAATCCTCATAGCTCCATTACATTTGATTTTCAGCTGCTTTTTAGTAATTTTAGTTGCATCACAAAACTGCTAATCATGAAAAGAGTTGGCCTTCTGATACTATTTCTACTCTCCTTACTCATCTCATCGGCTCAAATTAACAGGTATGGACACCCTTTTCTTAAGAACATTGCGCCAACCGAGTACGATGCCGAAGATCAAAACTGGGCTATAGTTCAAGACAACAGAGGGTTTCTTTACGTTGGAAACAACTCAAAAGGAGTGCTTGAGTACGATGGCACTACATGGCGTAGTATTCCCATCCCCAACAACCCCATTGTTAGATCTCTTGCTGTTGATAGCAACGGAACCGTTTACGTAGGTGCGGTTAGGGAGTTTGGGTATCTTGCTCCAGATTCCATTGGCACGCTCAAGTACCAATCGCTTAACACCATAACCAACGACACCATACAGTTTAGCGATATTTTTAAAACCTATTGCCACAACAACAGGGTTTACTTCTGCTCACGTCAATACATCTTTGTTTACAATGGCAATAGCATTACACCCATTTACCTTGGAAAGCAGGAGTACTACTCAACCCTTTTTACCTTCCTAGTTAACAATACCTTTTACATTGGTTCTTTCCAAAAGGGATTGAGACAGCTAAACAGCAACGGCTCTATTACGGAAGCGCCAAACGGTTCCTTCTTTGCAAAAAAAGACATCTATGGCATTGAGTACTTAAGCAACAACCTTGCGCTAGTTATCACCAACAAAGGAATTTACAGATACAACACACTAACCGGAGCGGCAAGCGACGTTAAAGGAGAAAACAACTTTATTGACAACTACTTAGCCAACGGACTCCCATATAGCGCTACAAAACTTACCAACGGGAGTGTAGCTCTATCAACCATCCTATCGGAAAAGCACTCGCTAACCATAATAGACACTACGGGCAATCCTCAGGAAATTGCCTACCCAGCCATGGGGCTGCGCGATAACTTTGTAATATCAAGCCACCAAACCAAGGAAGGAAACCTTTGGCTCGCATTAAACTCTGGCATTGCAAGGGTAGAAACAGCAAGCCCGTTAAGGCGATTTAGCGCCGAATCAGGGCTCGACGGGCTTATCCTAGATATTATAGAGCACAACAATTCCCTTTACGTAGGCACAATGAATGGCGTTTACATTCTGAGATTCGACTCAGAAGGATTTCCTAAGTTTCACCCCATAAGCGGAATAAATAAGCCTACATTTGCACTAATTGAGTTCACCGATCCCGCATCGCACAAAAAAATTCTCCTAGCAGGAACACAAGGTGATATTTTTGAGATTCAAACCGACAAGGCCATATCCATAAGCAAACCATTCGCTGCAGAAATAACCCACGTTGTTTACAGGCTTTACCAATCGAAACAAGATCCATCTCTTTTATACATTGGCATGGCATCGGGGCTAGCTGCACTAAGAAAAACCACAACAGGATGGAGCAACGTGGGATACATAAAACGGGATAAAATTAGGGATGAGATTAGAAGCATTGGAGAGGATAGCAAAGGCAACCTATGGCTTGGCACATTCATCAAGGGGCTAATTCAAATTCCAACACAGCCAGGGAAAGATACCATTATTGAGTATGGACTACAAAACGGGCTTCCCACCCTAAAGGAAATTGATGTTGTAAGGGTTAACAACCAGCTACTTTTTGCCACATCAAATGGCCTATACCAGTTTAATGAAAACAACAGCACCTTTGAGCCAAGCAACATCCTTGGCAAGGCGGGTTCCAACAGGCACAAAGGCATTTACCGTATTACCAAGCATAAAGCAGGATTTGCATTGGCCTGCTTTAACCTAGAGAATAACGCGTACTGGGTTGAACTGGCAAAAACAGATAGCTCTGGCTACAAAACCTTTAGCACACCATTTAAACGGCTGCCCAAACAATGGGCCGATGCCATTTATACCGATTCAAAGGGAACGCTATGGATTGGGATATCGGGGGAGCTATTTAGCTATAGAGCCGATGCTTACAGGGACTACAACACCCCTTTTAGCGCACACGTAAGGCGGGTAACATCTAGAGACTCCCTAATATTTAATGGCGCGCATAACTCCGCATCCAAAACCCAAGGCATTGTATCAGCAAACCAGAATAATGAGCAAATAGTGGTTCTCCCATACAGGAATAACAGCGTAATAATTAGCTACAGCGCCACTTTCTTCGAAAAGGAGGAGAGCACAGAGTTCTCATCCATACTTGAGGGCTCCGAAGACGAATGGGCTAAGTGGAGCACTAAAACAGAAGCAACGCACAATAACCTGCGCGAGGGGCGCTACACATTTAAGGTTAAGGCGCGCAATATCTATGGAATCGAGAGCGCTGTTGCCCAGTACTCTTTCATAATTAAGCCCCCATACTACAGAACCATATTAGCCTATTTCATATACGCCATTCTTATTATAGCACTTGTATGGCTGGTGGTTAAGCTAAACACCCGACGGCTTATTGCAGAAAAGAACAGACTGGAGCAGATTGTAAAAGAGCGAACCACCGAAATAATGGAAAAAAAGGAGGAGATTGAAGCCCAGCGCGACGAAATTGAGCACCAAAAAGAGGAGATAACCAGTAGCATCCACTACGCCAGCCGTATTCAAAGCGCAGTACTAACACCCCAAGAACTGGTTGAGAAGATATTTCCAAATCATTTCCTACTCTATTTACCACGAGACATTGTTAGTGGCGATTTTTACTGGATAACACAGGTTGGAAACCACAAAATTTGCGCAATAGCTGATTGCACGGGACACGGTGTCCCAGGCGGTTTTATGAGCATGTTGGGAATGACCTTCCTAAACGAGCTAATAACCAAGGGAAAGGAGCTTCACCCTGCCGAAATCCTATTCCAACTTAGAGCCAACGTAATTGGCAGCCTACACCAAACAGGAAAATCAGGCGAAAATAAGGATGGGATGGATATTGCCCTATACATTATTAACACCGAAACCAACATACTTGAATTTGCGGGCGCCAACAACCCATTGCTCTTAATTAGAAACAATGAGGTTATGCATTTCAAGGGCGACAAAATGCCTATCGGAATACACATTAAGGGGAACCAACCCTTCACAAACACAACCATAGAGCTACAGCCCAACGATAGGCTCTACACCTTCTCCGATGGGTACGTGGATCAGTTTGGAGGCACCGATAATCGTAAGTTTATGATAAAGAACCTTAAAGAGCTACTAATACAAATACACCAAAAGCCAATGGCAGAGCAGAAGGAGATTCTGCTCAAAACCCTTATTGAGTGGCAAGGCGAAAGCAGTAGAATTGATGACATTATTATGATGGGGGTTCAAGTTTAACACGAAAAAGGGCTGTTTATATATGCCAAAGCACTAAACGTTGCATTGAATCTAGTTTTTCCTATTTTTGTAACGAACAAACCCAAGCATAGCAGTGGACGTCAACAGGATAACAAGAGAGCTCTTAATCTCAAACAATTACGTAAGCCTTCCTACTATCGGAAGCTTTGTACAACGCTATGAGCCAGCACGGCTCAAGGCCGACGGAAAAACTTTTACTGCACCCAAACAGGTAATTATTTTCGATACCTCAAGAACCTTTAACGACGAGGCTATTGAGCTATACCTGTGCGAAAAATTGGGAATAAGCCCCAGTAAAGCGGCAGAGCTACTCAAAAACTTTATAGACACTGCAAAGGAACAGCTTAGCAACTCGCAAGAGGTTTTTTTCGAGAATGTGGGCACCCTAAAAAAGGATAACGAGGGAACAATTATTTTTACCCCAGTTCCTGAGGAGGAGCTATCCGCATCAACATTTGGCTTGGGCGATATTGAAGCCACCCCAACCAAAAACATCCCTACCATACCAAAAAAACCAGAGGCTACTACAATCAAATCAACAAAAAGATTATCAAAGAAAAAGGTTGCTTTTGGCGTACTTGGATTACTTGCAGCCATTGCAGTACTTGCCGTTGTACTTATTCCTGAGCTACATTTTTGGGAGAAACCCGCCAAGCGCAACCCCATTGCCAGCAGCAACGCATCTGTAGATACTACCACAATTGTAGAATCGGCTATTGACTCAACGCTTTCCGACACGCTGGAGCTAAACCCAATGGAAAAAAGCATCGATAGTCAAACCCAAAAAAAGCAAGCCCTACTTTACGAAGAGCCAAAGCCACAAGACAATAGGGCATACTACGTAATTGCAGGTAGTTTTATAAGCCTCGATAATGCAAAAAACCTACAAGCCATACTCCTACAAAAGGGATTTAAAACAGAGGTTATTGAGAGCAATGGCAAGTACAGAGTTTCAATGGCCAAGTTTAGCAATAAAGAAAGAGCAACCGAAGAACTTATAAGGTTACATCAACTTAATCCAAAAGATTCCTACTGGATTCTAGGACAATAACAAAAGGAGCGAAAAGCTCCTTTTTTGTTATCGAAAAACAAGCAACCCTACCATTCCTATTGCAAATAGCTATCTTTGTGGCGCAAAAGAATAATACAATGAGCAACCGAAAAGTACGCGTACGCTTTGCGCCAAGTCCAACTGGCCCTTTGCACATGGGCGGTGTAAGAACTGCACTATTTAACTACTTCTTTGCACGTAAGCACGGAGGCGATTTTATTTTACGAATTGAGGATACCGACTCCCAACGCTTTGTGCCAGGAGCAGAGGAATACATTAACGAAGCCCTTAACTGGTGCGGGATTAAAATAGACGAGGGAGTAGTTGAGAGTGGCCCCCACGCCCCTTACCGCCAGAGCGAACGCAAAGCCATGTACCTACAGTATGCCGAAAAGCTAGTTGCCCAAGGGAATGCTTACTACGCCTTTGATAGCGCCGAAAGCCTTGACGAGCTCCGCAAAGAGGCCGAAGCGAACGGTGGCGCATTTACATACAACTACACCATTCGCAATAAAATGCAAACCTCGCTTGCCCTTTCTGCCGATGAGGTAAAGCAACGCATAGCCAATGGCGAACAGTGGGTTATCCGATTTAAGATGCCAGAAAACGAGGAGGTAGTAATGAACGACCTTATTCGTGGCGAGGTAACTGTTAACACCAGCACACTTGACGATAAGGTTCTATTTAAGAGCGCCGATATGCTCCCAACTTACCACCTTGCCAACGTTACCGACGATTACATGATGGAAATTTCGCATGTAATTCGTGGAGAGGAGTGGCTACCCTCCCTCCCGCTTCATGTGCTACTTTACCGTGCGCTTGGCTGGGAAAAGGTAATGCCACAGTTTGCTCACCTTCCGTTACTACTTAAGCCAACAGGTAATGGCAAGCTTAGCAAGCGCGATGGCGATAAAATGGGATTTCCTGTATTCCCTCTACTGTGGAAGGCACCAACAGGAGAGGTATCCAGAGGCTACCGCGAGGACGGCTACTATCCTGAGGCCTTTGTAAATCTCCTTGCACTTCTTGGCTGGAACCCAGGAACGGATCAAGAGCTACTATCGATGGATGAGCTTATTGAGCAGTTTTCCTTGGAGCGCGTAAACAAATCGGGAGCCCGATTCGACCCAGAGAAGGCAAAGTGGTTCAACCACCAGTACCTAATTCGCAAAAGCGACGCAGAGGTTGCCGCACAGTTTAGCAGCATACTAAGCAACAAGGGCATTGCTGTACCTACCAATAAAGTTGAGCGCATTGTTAGCCTTGTTAAGGAGCGCGCCAACTTTATTCATGAGATTTGGGAACAAGCTAACTTCTTCTTCGAGGCGCCAAGCACCTACGATGAGGCCACCGCTAAAAAGTTCTGGAAAGAGGACACCTCGGCAGTACTAACTGAGGTTGTATTGCTGTTCCAAGGTATTACCCCATTTATGGCTACCGATATTGAACCCAAGCTTAAGGATTTTATTAACGAGAAGGGTTACGGCATGGGTAAGGTAATGAACTCATTGAGACTAAGCCTTGTTGGCGCATCAAAAGGCCCTGGCGTTGCCGAAATTTGTGAGATATTGGGAAAAGACGAAACTATTGCACGAATTGAGAAAGCAAAGCAGATATTAGGGTAACCCCCCTACCAAAATAAGAAAAGGCAGCCCTTTACTAGCTGCCTTTTCTGTTACCCTAAAGTAAGGCTATTGCTGTTCGTACTTCTCAACAAAATCAATCATTCCCTTTACATGCGCCCAGCGCTGCTCATCCATTTTTGGCCCCATAACCTCAATTACGCGAGCCGATATTATTGACCCAATTTGGCCACACTTCTCAAGGTCTAAACCTTTAGTTAGACCGTATAGGAAACCTGCGGCGTAAGAGTCGCCAGCGCCAGTTGTGTCAATGCTTTTTGCTGGAACTGCTGTAATATCGTAAACCTGAACACCCTGTTTTACTATTGAACCCTTCTCGCCCAGCTTTACAACGGCAATATCAACGTACTTCGATAGCTCTACCAACGACTCAAATGGTGTTCGGCCAGAATAGGCCTTGGCCTCTTCCTCGTTGGCAAAAATAATATCTACGTACTTCTCAATCATCGACTGGAGAAATTCCCTGTTTGCCTCAACCACATTGTAGCTTGCTAAATCCAACGACACCTTAAGCCCATTAGCTTTAGCCAGTTCCATTGCCCTCTCTACAAGTTTATGGTTCTGAACCAAATAACCCTCAATATGTAAATAACTGTAACCCTTAAACATATCGTTGGCAAGCTCATCGGCAGTCATCTCAATAGCAGAGCCCAAATAGGTTGCAAACGTACGCTCAGAATCGGGAGTTACAAAGGCCAGAGCCCTACCCGAAGGGGCATTTCCGCGAAGTAAGCAAGGAGTTATTCCAATTTTTTCTAAATCGGAGCGAAAAAAGGCTCCCATCTCGTCATTGCCCACCTTACCAATAAAAGCGGTTTGCACCCCAAGGTTAGCAAGCCCATTAATTGTATTAGCGGCGCTTCCACCCGAAGCCAAAACCTGAGAGAAGCCTTTGGTTTCATCAAGTGCACGGTACATTGACTGCTCATTAACCAGCTGCATGCTTCCCTTAGGCAGGTTTAGTGTAGCCAAGGTTTTTTCATCACTCAAACTGGTCATTATATCGACCAAAGCATTACCTATTCCAAGAATTTTCATGTCAAAAATGGGTTGAATCGTAAGCCGCAAAAATAACCTTTAATTTGTATTGTTCTGAATTGCATCAACTTCTTTTAGCAACAAAGAAAAATCGAACAAAATTTTTATCATTTTTTTGTCGCTTTGGAAAAAGGCTATATATTTGCACTCGCAATTGAGAAACGCAGCAATTGCTAAACAAATAAATTCCTCATTAGCTCAGTTGGTTAGAGCACCTGACTGTTAATCAGGGGGTCCTAGGTTCAAGTCCTAGATGAGGAGCCCACCTACTCAAGGTAACAAAACGTACTGTAAATTCCTCATTAGCTCAGTTGGTTAGAGCACCTGACTGTTAATCAGGGGGTCCTAGGTTCAAGTCCTAGATGAGGAGCAAAGCCCAATCAACCTGATTGGGCTTTTTCATTTTATATCGGCCACACAGAAACAAAAAGGTTGGCTCGCACAAGCAAACCAACCCTACCAAATGGAATAAAGAGCTAACCAACTACGTTCTGTGGTTTTCCGCTTAGCCAACCCCTAATATTCTGAAGCACTATACCAGAGCGCAAAGCGATAGCCTCATGCGTAGCAAAGGCAATGTGTGGCAAAAGCAGCACATTAGGAACCGATAGCAGCGGATACTCAGCCTCAAGAGGCGGCTCCTTTTCGTAGATATCCACGGCAGCACCGGCAATTACCCCTTCGCGAAGGGCATCGGCAAGGGCGCTGGTATCCACAACCAGCGCACGAGCGGTATTAATAAGCATTGCTGAGGGCTTCATCTTTCCCAGTTCTAACGCACCAATAAGCCCTTTGGTTTGCGGAGTAAGCGGCACGTGTAGCGAGAGGATATCTGCCTGCGATAGCACATCATCAAAGGAAACAAACTCAACCCCATCAATAGCCTTTACAGTTCTAGACCAAGCAATAACCCTGCACCCAAAGGCTTTGGCCAATAAGGCTACACGCTCACCAATAAGTCCCATACCAACAATTCCAAAGGTTTTCCCCTGCAACTCAAGACCTAAAAAACCATTTCTACCACCAAGACTTCGGGTAACAGCATCGGCGGGAGTAACCTTACGCAAAAGGTCTAGCGCCATGGCAATGGTTAGCTCTGCAACAGCCTGCGTGCTGTAACCTGCCGCATTAGAAATTAGGATACCACGCTGGGCACAAGCATCTTGAGCAACATGATCCGTACCAGTAAACGCCACAACAATATACTTAAGACTTTGCGCCCCCTTAACTACTTGCTCCGAAACGGGGTAGTTGCTCACAACCAGCACGTCGGCAGCAAGAGCGCGCTCTAGCAGCTCATCCTGAGTTGAGGGAACAGCATCAAAAAAGGTAACAGCATGGCTTTGAAGCTGCATCTCGGCAGCAAAATCGGATTTTTCCTTATCAGTTAAGCCAATGGGCTCTGCAAAAACAAGATTCATTTTTTTAGACGTTAGATGTTAGATTTTAGACGTTAGACAATTTGCTTTAAGGGTGATTCTTAGCATAGAATCGCCAAGGGAGGTTAGCCCAATACGCTCCTGCATAACCTACACCTATGCGGGGTGCTGTTTCTATGACGGGCATGGCGGTATCGCCCTGCTCAACCCACAATCGGGACGATGTTGCTAGATCCTCGGCATAAAAGCTTTTATCGAGCTGCAACAACCGCCCCACCCTACCTGGCCCATAGCAGCCCGAAACTCCCCTTACAAGTGCTGCCTGTGGCTCTTCCTCGGGACCCGTTACAAAGTTTAGCATCCAGTACATTCCGTATATGAGGTACACATACACGTGTGCACCGCCGTGGAACATGATCTCGGTACGTGGAGTTCGTCCCTTGCTAGCGTGGCAAGCTAGGTCTGCCGTTCCTTGGTACGCCTCAACCTCGGTTATTGTAAATCGCTCAACACGGCCACCAGCAAAGCTACGCACTATAGCTTTGCCAATTAGATCGGGGCAAACCTCAAGCACATCTCTACAAAAGAAATCTTTGCCCAAACGGTCACTCATCTCCAAAAGTTGAATTAAAGCCAGAGAATAGTAATAGCGATATAAAAATTGCAACAAAGCTAACGCCAGTATGCGTTTCCAGCGTATCCTCGTTAAGCATTGATAAACCTACAATCAGCATAAAAGCAACAAAGAGCCTGTTGCGCCACAATCCCAGAAGAACTGGCGGCACAACAAACCCTACCAAAAAAACAATAAAGCCCCACAACCCAGTGGTTACCCAAGCAAAAAGGTACTGGTTATGCGATATAAAGCCAACATTGGGGTTAATTCCTGGCTCATTAGCCAAATAGTAGCTACGAAAGGCCTCGCGATAATCGCCAGTTCCTGTACCCAGCCAAAGGTTATCGGCAATAATTGCCACCGATGCCTTTGCAAACACAAAGCGCTGCACCAAGGTGCTTCCGCTAACCTGCCCCGCCTTAAGGTACTGTTCTACTTCCCATAACAACTGGTAAATCCTAGGGTAAACGCCAAACCGATGTTCGCGAAAAACTACACTTGTGGCACCCGACTCTATCATGCCAATATCGGTAGCATCGAGCTGCGAAACACCAACCGAATCTTTTCGCAAGCCCTTCGATGTCATGTAACGTATAAGAGTAATCCGCAGCGGCTGCCCCATTCTATCGGCACCACCATAAGGTGTTTTGGCCACTTTGTTCCACTCCGTTGCAAGCTCGCTAAAGCAGATATTAATCCACACAGGATACCCATTCTCGTACTGAGTACTAGCCGTATCGTGAAAATACTTATTGCCATTAATGGTTTGTGAGGGCAGCTTGCTCTTATCTATGTAGTATTTGGTAAAGTACCTATCCACCATATGCGTGGCATATGAGAACATGAATAGAACCAGAAAGGTAACCCCTACCAACGCAGAAAAGCGCCATAGCGACTCCTTTATCTGCAACGACATCCACAAAAGAGCGGCAAGCACAAGAACACCCGCAATAAACAGCCCCGTAAGCGACTGTAACACCACAAGGAACAGCAAAAACCACGCAACCAGCAGTACGGTTAACCCCTTTCCTCTAGCGCTTTGACCCGAAAGGAGAATCCTATTGGTGCCAAAGCTCCACACCAGCAGAACAACGCTAAGCACAACCATTAACGAGAACCTGATATGGGAGATGAATGGCGACACCGAGCGGAAATCGTGGCTAACATCAATATAATTTCTCATAAAAAGCACGGTGCTAATACCCGATGCCAGCAAAACACCACCCACAAAAGAGGCAAACAACCACCTGAACTCCTGCTTGCCTAGCCCCTTAGACGAGGCAATTACAATAGGAGCCAGAAGCAGAGGAAGCTTAAGCCTTAGCTGCGATAGCGCATAACCCGTATTGGCAGAGTACAGCGCACCAACAACAACCGATGCGTACAGAAGCAGAAAAATAAGCAGCGGATAGTTACCCTTTATCCGGGCAACTTTCTCGCCCCAGCCCCCGCAAAGCAACCAGTTTACAGCAATGGTAATTAACCCAACGCTAAGCAGAAACTCCGAGAAGGGCAGCGACACTAACGACACAAACAAGCCCCCAACATATACATACTCATGCCATTGCGGCTTAAGAAATCCGTTCATGCACATAAAATTTAACTTCAAAAATAGTTTAAATCGTGAGACGTGAGACGTGAAACGCTAAACGATTTGGCAGATACCTTAATCTTAAATGCTAGGCGTTAGTGGTTAGTGTTTAGTCGTTCGGCGTTCTGGGTTCAGGCAGTGCTCATACGATATCTTCCTCATATTCTTCCTATTCCGACAACTCCCGATGCTCCCGACTACTCCCTATATACCACATCGGCTCAAATCTAACACCTAGCATCTAAATTGTATTCGACTGTATTGTTAATTAAATAAATAGTTGTAATTTTGCAACCCGCATTTTATTGCATTTAAGGATCACAGTAAAGAAACAGGTATTAACTAAAAAAGAGGAGTTTACACAGTGGACACACTTAGTTACAGAACGGTATCAGCCAACAGTGCAACCGTTACCAAGGAGTGGGTTGTTGTGGATGCCACCAACGAAGTATTGGGGCGCCTCTCTAGCAAAGTTGCGAAACTTTTGAGAGGGAAATACAAAGCCAACTACACTCCACATGTTGACTGCGGTGATAATGTTATTATCATCAATGCAGAAAAAGTACGCCTTACCGGAGCAAAGCTTACCGATAAGGTTTACGTTCGTTACACCGGCTACCCAGGAGGACAAAGATTTGCCACTCCAAAGGAGCTTCTAAAGCGTCGCCCAAATGCCGTAATTGAACATGCCGTGAAGGGTATGCTACCAAAAAACCGTCTTGGAAAAGCCATTTTTGGTAACCTTCATGTTTATGCTGGCCCAGAGCATCCACACGAAGCTCAACAGCCAAAGGAAATCAACCTTAATTCAATTAAATAATGAGTATGCAGGTATATAACGCTGTAGGAAGAAGAAAATCTGCGGTAGCAAGGGTTTACCTTCAAGACGGGAAAGGCAACGTAACCATAAACGGTCGCGACCTTAAGGAGTATTTCCCATCAGAGCTACTACAGTACGTAGTAAACCAACCTCTTGAGACCCTAAATGTTATGGGCACCTATGACATTAAGGTAACACTAGACGGAGGTGGAGTTACAGGTCAAGCAGAGGCGGTGCGCCTAGGTATTGCACGCGCACTTGTAGAGCTTAACCCAGAGAACAAACCAGCGCTAAGGACAGCCGGTTTCATGACTCGCGACCCACGTGAAGTGGAACGTAAGAAACCAGGTCAACCAAAAGCAAGGAAGAGATTCCAGTTCTCTAAACGTTAATATTTTGACATTAATTAGGCAGGCAGTTTAGCTAAAATTACTTAGACTCTGCAAGGACTACTGGGTAATTGCCTAAATTCTAAACAAACAAAAACATTTACAATGCCTAGAACAAATTTCAACGAACTGCTAGACGCAGGCGTTCATTTTGGTCACCTTAAACGTAAGTGGAACCCCAAAATGGCTCCATATATTTTCATGGAGCGCAACGGCATCCACATCATCGACCTACAAAAGACGATTGTTAAGGTTGACGAATCTGCTGCTGCCTTAAAGCAAATAGCTAAATCAGGACGTAAAGTTCTGTTTGTAGCCACAAAAAAACAAGCAAAAGAGATTGTTGCAGAGCGCGTAAAACAGGTTAACATGCCATATGTTACCGAGCGCTGGCCAGGTGGTATGCTTACCAACTTCCCAACAATCCGTAAAGCTGTTAAGAAGATGACCACCATCGATAAGATGTTTAGCGATGGAACCTTCGACAGCCTATCAAAACGCGAAAAGCTTCAAATTAGCCGTCAACGCGCTAAACTTGAGAAGAACTTAGGCTCAATTGCCGACCTAAATCGTCTTCCCGCTGCGCTTTTCATTGTTGACGTTCAAAAAGAGTACATCGCCATTAAAGAAGCCAAAAGGCTTAACATTCCGGTATTCGCAATGGTTGATACCTGCTGTGATCCCAGTCTAGTTGATTTTGTGATACCTGCAAATGACGATGCTTCAAAGTCTATTTCTCTAATTATTGATCTTGTGACCAAGGCTATTCAGGAAGGTCTTGAAGAGCGCAAAGTAGAGAAAGAAAAAGAGCCTCAAAAGGATAATACGAAAGAGGATACTGGTAAAACCAGAGCTCGCAAACCTAGAAAAGCCAACGCTAAAGCTGACCAAAACGACGAAGTTGAAGGGGAAGTAGAAGTTGAGGATGAGGCTGCTGACAGCGAAAACTAGTTTTTGAACAAAAAAATTCTCAATACTATGTCTGAAATTAAAGCTGCTGACGTAGCCAAACTAAGGAAAATGACAGGCGCAGGCATGATGGACTGCAAAAATGCGCTTGTTGAAGCTAACGGTGACTACGAGAAAGCAATTGAGCTTATCCGCGAACGCGGTAAAGCTATAGCAAACAAACGTGCCGACCGCGAAGCGGGTGAAGGTGTTGTTGTTGCGAAAATTAATAGCGCTGGTAACATGGGCGTTATGGTTGTTCTAAACTGCGAAACTGATTTCGTAGCGAAGAATCAAGACTTTGTTGGCCTTGCTGAAAAAGTTGCCGACCTTGCTCTTGTAAACAACCCAGCTGATCTTGATGCACTTAAGGCTCTTCCACTTGATGGCCGTACTGTTGCTGACATTGTTGCTGAGCAATCTGGTGTAACTGGTGAGAAATTTGACCTTTCTTACTACGAAAAAGCAGAAGCCCCTAAGGTTGTATCGTACATCCACATGGGAAGCAAGCTTGGCACCCTAATTGGCGTTAACAAGGCTGATGTTGCTGAGCAAACCGTTCGCGACGTTGCCATGCAAGCTGCTGCTATGAACCCTGTTGCTATTGACAAGGACGATGTTCCTGAGAAGATTCGCAAGCAAGAGTTCGAAATTGGCCGCGAGCAAGCTCGTAACGAGGGCAAACCAGAAAACATGCTTGATAAAATTGCAGAAGGCAAGCTTAACAAATTCTACAAGGAGAGCACTCTTCTTAACCAAGACTTTGTTAAGGACAACAAGATGACCATCCGTCAGTACCTACAACAGGTTGACAAGGATCTTACCGTTGTTGCTTTCAAAAGGGTATCGCTTACTCTGTAATCGCATAACATTCATAAAAAAAGCCTCGACGCAATCGAGGCTTTTTTTATGCGCTTACTTATCTTTACATCAAAATAGAACATCCCTAACAGGGAATGCCGAACAAAACAATACCATGGGAAAATACAATAGAGTTCTACTTAAGCTTAGCGGCGAAGCGCTAATGGGAAACGATAGCTACGGAATTAACCCCTCCATACTTAGCTCATACGCAATGCAGGTTAAAGAGGTAGCCGAGCTGGGCGTTGAGGTTGGAATAGTAATTGGCGGTGGCAATATTTTTAGAGGGCTTAGCGGCCTCTCTAAGGGCGTTGACAGGGTTAAGGGCGACCAAATGGGAATGCTTGCAACAGTTATTAACAGCCTTGGACTACAATCGGCCATTGAGAGCGTGGGCGGCAAAGCAAAAGTATTCACCGCAACCAAAATGGAACCCATTGGCGAGCTATACACCAAAGCAAAGGTCCTTGAAGCCTTTAAGCAGGGCTTTGTTGCCATTATTGCAGGTGGTACGGGCAATCCATTCTTTACTACCGATACCGCTTCGGCACTTCGTGGCGTGGAGATTGAGGCACAAGCACTGCTTAAAGGCACTAGGGTTGATGGGGTTTACACCGCCGATCCAGAGAAAGACCCATCGGCAATTAAGTACGATGAGCTAACCTTTAACGAGGCTTACGAGAAAAGGCTAAAGGTGATGGATTTAACCGCCTTTACCATGTGTAGCGAGAACAACCTCCCAATTGTTGTATTTGACATGAACACCGAAGGGAACCTAAAAAAATTGGTTTTAGGTGAAAAAATTGGAACTTTGGTTAGAAATTAGATAATTTAGTCTCCGAAAAAATAAAGCACCAGACCATGAAAGAAGAATTAGACTTTTGCATTGAAGAGGCAAGCGACCGAATGCACAAAGCCGTAGAACACCTAGAGAATGAACTTCGCATACTTCGCGCAGGAAAGGCTAATCCTGCTATGCTCTCTGGGGTTATAGTTGACTACTATGGTACATTGACACCCCTATCGCAGGTTGCCAGTGTTGGAAGCTCTGATGCTAGAACCATTACGGTTCAGCCTTGGGAAAAGAAACTTATTGACCCAATAGAAAGGGCCATTATGGCAGCTAACCTTGGCTTTAATCCACAAAACAACGGGGAGGTGATTCGTATCTCCGTTCCTCCGCTAACCGAGGAAAGGCGTAAAGACCTTGTTAAGCAGGTTAAGCAAGAAGGGGAGCACGCCCGCGTAAGCATTAGAAATGCCCGCCGCGATGCTAACGAGGAGATTAAGAAGCTACAAAAAAATGGCCTTGCCGAAGATATGGCAAAGGATGCTGAAGCCAGTATCCAAAAGGTAACCGATTCCTTTAACAAAAAGGTTGATGAACTACTCGACAAAAAGGAGAAAGAGATTCTTACCGTATAAGAAAAGGGGCTTACGCCCCTTTTTTGTTTTCTATACCAACTTAAGATTCAAAACCATTGCCAGCAGCGCAAAGCGTTGCGTGTAATCGCCTGGGATAATAAGGTGATGATTCCCTAACGGATTCTCAACAAAATACCTTTGGGCTTCGGATGTTAAATGAACCTCTAGCTGGGTTCTGCAGGCCATTTTACTCTTTGGATGCCCAGTAACCTTGGCTAGTGTTACAAACATCTTGTTCAGAGTGCTATCAAACCTAAAAACGGTAACCTTTTCTCCCTTTATCTCGCCACCCAGCGCAAGTCCCTTATTGGTTTCGAAGTGGGTATCAAGATTAAATTTTTCATACAAATTGGCTGGAGCTGTACAGTGCGCAAAAAGGGCTTTATCGCCATCAACGTGGGCAATATTGGCCATCCAGGGTATAACACCACAAACCTCTTTTGATATCATCATTCCAATTGCGCTGCACATATCGCCTTCGCAACCAGCAGGAATCCCATCCATGCTGAGCTTAGCTAAAGCCAGGCATGCCGTTAGGCTACAGGAGCTAACCAACGAGAAGCACTCTACCGATAGCGCCGAGAGCTTTTCTACCTTTACGGCCTGAGTTAGGGCTTCGTATAAACGTCCCGACTGGAGGAGTGCCTCCTTATGCTCCTCGGAAGAGAAGAAGGACACAAAATCGCCGCCAACAACCGATACCTCTGGGAGAGGAACCGATGCCCAAGGAATCTCAACTGTCTCCACCCCAAAGCGACTCTGCAGTATGAATGGGCTAACGAGCGATGCAACCAGCCAATCGGATGGTGTTCCAACCATGCCCAATCGCTGCCCCTGCAGTCGCTTTAGACCATTCTTAATCATATGGAAATCGCGCACAAGGTCAACCGACTTAGGATCGTCTATGTCGCGAAGGGTAGATGTTATGTGGTTTTGAGCCATCCAAGCCTTTACCTCCGAAGCTGCCGCCCAGGAATTCTCGTCGCGCGAGGCAAACATGGGATAATACCTATACTCTTGCAAAAGACCAATGGCAGCACGCTCTGAGCCACCAGTTAAAAACACAAGTATATCGGGCTTATTATCAACAAATTCAACCTTTTCCTGCTCAAACAGCTTAAGCAAACGCTTCTTTCCTCGATTAAATACAGCCTGATCGGCATTGGCAAACGCAAGCAACTTAACTCTAAGCTTATCCATTAATTGTTGGGTTAAGGATTAAAATCGGTAATCTGTATTTTACTTCACTAATATATAAATTGGAAAGATATGCACCCCTTTTCTCTACTCGGCTTTTTCAACCATATCTAAAGCAATGTCAAGGTAACGATAAACATCCAACGGATGTCCATTTTGCTTTTCGTCGCTACGGAAATGGCCTAGTCTTACCACAACCATCCGCTTAGAAGGAATGGCAAAAATGTACTGACCAAGAATTCCACGGGCATAGTGGATATCCATATCGTGATAGCGAATATACCACCACTGGTAACCGTAGCGGGTATTCGTTACTCCACCAAGTTCGGGATCAACCAGCGTGGTATCTGGAAATATGGCGCTTTGCAAATAATCGGAGGAGATAACCTGCTGTCCATCCATTATGCCGTTATTAAGAACCAGCTGTCCAATGCGGGCAAAGTCGCGGGCATTGGAATTAAAGCAGCAGAAAGCCTTCTCTTTTCCACCCTCCTTATCGAGGCTCCAGTATGCAGGGTGCTCTGCCCCTAGGGGTTTCCAAAGTTTCTCCGAAGCGTATTGCGACACCGATTTTCCGGTTACCCTACTAATGATAAGGGAAAGCAGCTGCGTATCGCCACTTCGGTATTCAAATTGGACTCCTGGCTCCGATACCCGATGCTGATTAAGCACTAGGGCTGCAATATCGTTACCATAAAAACCCTTTGTGGTCATGGAGAACAGGCTAGAGTAAGCCTCGTCCCAGCTTAAACCGCTGCTCATTGTTAACAGGTGCTTAATGGTAATAGAGCTTAAGCTAGGGGTATCGAATTCTGGTAAAAAATGGGCAATGGGTTGATCCACGCTATAGATATAGCCATCGTCGATAGCGCAACCTATTAGCAATCCAACTATGCTTTTTGCCATGGAGAATGAGTTGCTGACCGAGTCGGGGCCATACCCATCAAAGTAAGCCTCAAAAAGCAGCGATGAGTCAACTGTAACAAGGTAAGCCGTGGCTTTATAAAGCGTGAGTACGGAATCGGCTTGTCTATTAAGCACCACGCTCCCATAGTTAGAAGAAAAATGCCAAGGACTTACATCACCAGAATCAACGGTTCTATTGTGAAAAAGGCGCATATCGTCGATATTAGGCTTCTGATATATGAGTGCCTTTACAATGTACCAGTTCTGGGGTAGTGATAGGAAAATGGCTAGGGCAAGCGCCAATATTCCTGAAACCAACAGAATTCTTTTCTTTGCCATAATGACTCCTTTTAACATGTTGGTAAAAACTAGGTGTAATTTAGGAAGAAAGACGATAGGCAGCGCGACGAACAGGGGGAAAATTGGAATACAAGCACATTATAGGCAGGATTCCAGTCCTTCGGGCTTATCGGACTATCGAAACCATTTCCCTTGACTTCGACAAGGCATCAGCTTTTCATTCTTTATTTTCCGTTTTCCCTTTCTCACAAAAGTTATTATCTTCGTTTGCCTTAATGTAAAAGCAAATTTTCTTTTGCCAACTAAATAATAAGCAATGAAAAAAAATCTACACAATCTAGCAAGTAAAATGCTATTTGTTTTAACCCTGCATCTTGCCTTTTTGTTTGGCGCCCAGGCGCAAGCCCCAACAGCAAGCACAATTGCTGATAATGCCCAGCAAGGCATAAAGTCCGATGCCATGGTGCTTGAGTTTAACACCACGCTTAGCGACGGCACCACCGTTACCCTACCGCTATACGGCAGCGTTAACGTTACCGTTGACTGGGGCGATGGTACCACCCCGCAAGCCATTACCACTACTGGCAACCACAACCACACCTATGCCGAAGAGGGAACCTACACCGTATCCATAACCGGCAGCCTAGGCCAATTTGGGAATGGTTGGAGTACGTATAGCAATGCAGAGAAGTTTACCAAAGTAACCAGCTTCGGCAACCTGGGGCTTACAAGTTTATCTGGAGCTTTTTATAGTGCCGCAAACCTTACCGAAGTGCCGACTAGCTTGCCCTCCACAGTAACAAATCTTTCCTATATGTTCGCTGGCGCCACCTCCTTCAACCAG
>JAFGDZ010000032.1 GCA_016931855.1 Bacteroidales bacterium | reverse complement strand
GAGTTTATCAAAGTCCGCTTGCAGCACCTCAATGTTCTTTTCTAAGAAGTCCTTAATCATTCCCCTAAGTTCCTCTGTGGTGCGGTTAGCAACGCCTTTTTTTCTGCCTTGGCGGTTTATATTCGGGTCTCCTTTCTTAAATGGCATAATAGTTTTCTTTTGTTGTTTACAATGAATTTTCTGTAAGTACGAATAGGCTTGCAATATTTTGTAGCCTTTCCATGTATGGGGTTAGCTCCTTGGTGGTCTTATCCCTTAGCGTTTTGTAGTGCTGCTCAATAGCCCTTTTTGCATCGTTAATGCTGTTGCACCTACCTAGCTTTAGCGTGGTGGGCGGTATTGGCTCGCCCTTAAGTTGTGCTTCAAGCATTGATACGTACCATTGGCGTTGCACCTCAAATAGTGTTAGTTTTTCGTTATCGCAACGAATTGTTTTATGTTCAGTATTATGCAGCTGTTCTTTAGGTGGGGCTAATTCCTTGGTAATTGTTGTTTCAGGCTGTGGGGTGTAATTAAAAAAATGTTTTTTAGGTGATTCACTTTTTTCACACTTTTCACAAACTGCATCCTCTTTTGTGACTTTTTGCCTGTTCCTGAACTTTCGCCAATCCAACTTTATAAGATAGTCGGCAATATCGTACCCATTGGCTTTGTCATTATTGGGTGCAAGCTGCTCTAGTAAGTCCGAAAAAACAAACCTTGTACCCGTTAGCCGTTGTTCATACTCCTTGGCTTTGTGTTGCCATTCTGCAAAGGTGTTGCCGTCTTTGGATAGGTCGGGAAAAACAAAAACATCCCTGCCTTGCAACGCTTTCAGCTTATCAAAAGTAAAGCTGCTCTTATTGTAAACTGCTAACCAAACTAAGCTGTTGGGCTTATCGGGAAAGCCAAAGTATAGGCTGCAATAAATAGCGGTTTTGGGGGCTTCAACCAGTCCAATGGGGTTGTTTGGGTATCGCTTTAGTAAGTGTTCGCCAAACAAGCAGGAAACCTTTAAATCATTGGTTTTGTAACGCTGCAACCAGTCGGGCAAAGGTTGGTTATTCTCTTTGCAATGGCTCTCAATTAGTGAGTGTAGAAATCCTGTGCCTGTGGTGTGATTGGTACTATCGAACTGCTTAACCTGAACGGCTCTAATGTTGCTATCAATATCAATGAAGGGGAACGTAACCGCCCCAGCCCTGTAACCGTGCGCTATTGTACCAATGTAATATTGAGAAATAACCTTTTCAACATCATTGGCACTAAACGGAAATGCAACCCTATTTAGTAGGTTCTGAATAAATACGTTTTGGCTATACCGATGGGGTTGCAATGTTTGCTGTAATACCTCATGGGGAATAAATACGGGTTCTGGTTGATGCTGTGGCTTCCAGTTGTTCGGTAATCCCGAACGGTTGCCCCCATTAAAGGGGATTCCCTGAAATTCAGCCTTTTCCTGTATCGCCTTTGCGTACCCATTGGAATAGGGGTTTAGGTGGTAAGCGCATTTGCTTTCACGGTCGCAACGCCCATACTGTAGGGGCAAGTAGCTGCCTGTAACGGTATCAACATAGCGGACAAGCGTTTTTTTATTGCAATTTGGGCAGCTGTGCTTTTTGCTGCTCTTATCGAGTATGTACCTGAATTCATTCATTTGTGAAAAGTGTGAAAAGTGTGAAGGCTGTAAAAACATCTTTTTTTATTACTCATTACCTTGGGTTAGGTAGGCTATTTTTTGCCCCGTCCCCGATTGTCGCCCAATTTGAACGCCTAGGGCTTGTAGCTGCTTTGAAAAGTTGACCTTTTTAAATGCAGTCATACCGTCCTCATGGCAAAAGTTCCTGTATTCAGGGTAAAGCTCTTTGATTAATCGGTAAAGGGTTGGGCTTTGCTTGTAGCCGTTTTCATCTAGGAATAGCTTTATGCTGTTACTCTCATTCTTATACTGCTCAACTGCCTGTTGGGCTGCTTCGCAATGAGAAAAACGCTTTTGCTCCAACAGCCTATTAAGCCCATCCAATACCCAATTGAATACCCCCGATAGTTCGCTTTCGATAATCTTTGTATGTAGATTCCTATCCTGCTCATGTGGTGGTATCGTCACATCAAAGGGGATTATTAGAAACCGCCTGAAATATGCGTTTGTATGCTCAACATCTTTGGGTAACTCGTTAACGTTAAATATTAGCTTTGCATACTGCTTTAGTATGAATGGTTCACCATAGGGTAAGCGTGCCTCAACTGGCTCGCCCGATACCATTTGTTTGAATACAGCCGTTTCTAATTTGCCGTTTATCTCACTAGCATAGTTTACCAGCTTATTGGCAAGTTTTGCCCTAAAATACCCATTATCATTGGTTAGGCTTTGTAAAGAGAAACTGCTAACGTTCTCTATTCCTAGTAGCGCATTTACAATCTCAAAAAATACACTTTTACCGTTTGCCCCAGTACCATAGAGTATTAGGGCTTTTTCCTCTTTAAGCGATTTGCTCCCGTGTTTAATGAATACAAACCCTAAGTATTCCGCTAAAATCCTTTGACGCTCTTTGTCGGGTAAAACCCTATTCAAATAGGCTTCAAATATTGGGGCTTTAGCTTGCGGGTTGTACTCAAAGGGGAGCTGGTACGTGATGAAGTCGGAACGGTCAAATGGTTTTAGCCTTGTTCCCTGTGGCGTAATCTCAAACGTTCCGTTCTTAAGGTTGATTAAAACGGTGTCGGCTTTACTATCGGGAGTGGGTAGGTAGGCTGTTGCTAAGAACTGCTTAAATAGCTGCTCCCTAAACTGGTAGTACCTTGCCGAAAATCTAGCAACGCCCATTTTTTCAGCGGCTTCGCCCAAGAATTTCTGAAAGGTTTCTTTGTCTATGTCAGTCCAGTATGTACCATTGAAGAGGTAAATAAAATCGTGATTCTTACAAAGTCCCCAACGGTTACGCTCTGCAAGTTTTAGAACATTCTCAATAGTTAGAACAAGGTAGTGCTTTACGTTCAGCTTAATTTTTTCAAGCTGCTTGGTTAGTAGTGCTGCCTGTTCACTATCGGGGTCAAGCTGCTCTAGTTGCTTTTTTATTTTCTCAACATGAGGAAATGCCAACGCTTCAAAGTCCAGGGGGTGGACTTGCTCCAATAGCTGCTGTAGTATCTCTGTATGGGGAGTAGTGCCACTTCCTTTTATAAGTTCCTCAATATGGGTTGCAATGGTCTCGGGCTTGTTGAGGTCATCAAAAACAGGGTTAAGGGCTTTTGCTTCCATCGCTAAAATAGAGTTAGTTGGTTATCCTTAGTTTTTCTTAACCTCTCAAACTCCATTGGGTTGGTGGTTAGCAAATGCGCCTTATCGCCTGTGTAGGGGCAAGGGTATTCGTCAACAGAGCTAACAAGTAAGCCTTGTTTCTCTAGTGTTGCCTTGTAGCGTGTGCCTGCTTCAACAGGTATTTGCATAGCCATGCAAATAGCCTTATTGGTGGTGGTAACGTGCTTTAGGGCTAGGTAGTATCGTTTAGCTTCGGAGTGTTCCAGTAGGAATTGCTTAAACGGTTTACCTTCGCCTTTTGCTACTTGGTTTTGTATGAATTTCAGCAAAATAGCCCTATCTTTGCTTATACTCTTAGGCAAAGAATTATTTAGGCTGTTCAATTGGTTATTTCCCATTGTTCAGCCTTTTTTTGTTCGACAAATAGGCTTCGGCTTCGGCTTCAATCTCGCCCGTGGTCTTTTTGCGCCCCTGTTTTAGATACTCTACAAGCTCTTTTTGAGAGAAATACAGGCGTTTACCTTGTTTCATGCAAGGCAGTTCCCTTTTTGATGTCTTACTATACAAAGTTGGAACACTAAGGTGTAAAAAGTCGGCTGCCTGCTGAATAGTTAGCAGCTGGTCGGGTAGGGTGGTGGGTTCAACCTGTTGGGGTTGGTTTTCTGCTAAAACATCTTTTACCCATCCTTTAAATATGGGTTCTAATTTCACTAAGGGTACATTAAAAAATACTTGTTCCATTGTTAATATTATTAGTTAAACAATGGCTGCAAGTAAATTGCTAGCAACTGGTTGCGAAACTGGTTGCTTTTAAAATAAATTTCTTATTTATCTAATATTCAGAGTTTTCGTTTTGTAATAAAAATATATCATTCTCTATTTTAGTAATGGTTTCTTTGTAATGCTTCTTTAAATATGGTTGTATTTTTTCAAGTTTACTTATAGGATAATTATTGAGTTCATTTATCCGTTTCTTAGCATCGTTGTAATTATTTTTAAAATGGTTTGGGGTTGTTTCAATTTCATTAGTTTTAATAAATTGTCTTACCCTACCAATAATAGTACTTTCATTGGTTAATAGTTTTGTTTCGTCTGCATAGTAGAATATTGTAGCCCATTCCAAAACGGAAAATTCACTATTAGGCGACTGTTTCCCTTTGGCTGTTTTTTGCACTTCAACTTTTTTTATTCCCGATTCACTATTTTCACTTTGTTCACAATTCTCAAATGTTTCAAATAGTTTGGGGTGATTACTTGCGAGTTCCTCAACCTTGCTTATAATGCCAGCATAGTAGCCAAACTCTTTTATCACTTTTTGACTTATTAGCGTTGGATAGCTCTTTTTAAAAGAGTACCACCCATTAAAGCCAAATCTAATTTCTTTGTGAAAACAGTTGTGGTGAAGATTCATTACATACGGCTTGGCATTCTCACCATAAAGAACGTTTGGGGGTAATGTGTAATTCTCATTGAAATACGTTGCCCCTTCATTATAGCCCTTTAGGTAGAACTCTAGGTAATCTTTCCCGTTTATTGTGGCATCTGTTTTCTTATTGCGCTCTAATACAGGCAGGTTTTCAGTAGTAAATATTGCCATTAGTTCAGGGCTGAAAACCTTTATACGTTGGTCATCCCTGCGAATGATATAAAAGCCCTTTTCGTCTATTGCGTATTTAAAGGAGTGGTAGCTATCGGTACTAAGCACAGTTTCAAGAATGGGGGTTGTTATTTCATAAGCTGTGTCTGTATGGCTTTGTTTAATTCCAAACTGTTCTGCTGTTACATTTATAGCCCTTTTTATGCGTTGTAACTTGGAATGCTTAAGTGATACAACTGCTTTGTGATTGGTTTGTATAGCAAGGTTTAGGGGAAAATCATCAAATTGCATTGTATTTAATTCCTCTTTGCATTGCTGTTTAGTTTCGGCACTACTTGCTATAATAGTTAATTCTACAAGTTGCTCACGCCTTTTAGTGTACCTATCCTTTATAGCTTGTTCCCACTCCTCAATAACACTTTGGCAGCCAGTAAAGAATAGTTCTACTTCCTCAAATTCCTCTTTTTGTGCTTTTTTAAATTCCTTCAAAAAGTACTTTTCTAAGTGTTCCCAGTTAGCCTTTTCTGTAATGCTTTTTAGTACAACATCTAAGTAGTCCATAGTATTAGCATTTAGTTTAGTTACAAATCCAGTTTAATTCTATTGGCAGCTTTGCGCTTCGCATCGTCCACAATCTTAGCGTAAACCTGTGTCGTTTTAAGGTCTTTGTGTCCTAGCATTTTGGAAACGGTGTAAATATCCGTTCCATTGTAAAGCTGTAGGGTGGCAAAAGTATGCCTAAAGCAATGGAACGTGATGTTTTTAGTTATTCCTGCTGCTCCAAGCCATTGGAATAGATGTTTATTTTGATATGCGGAGTAGGTAAGCCCATCAAATACGCTGTCGGTTGGGTTCTTTGGTTCGCCAAGTAGGTTTACTGCCTGTTCCGAAATGGGTAAATTCTCAATCCCTTTAGTTTTCTTTTGCTGGAACTTTAAAACATAACCCTCGCCCGCTATGTACTCAATCTCTCCCCAAGTTAGCTTTTGAATATCAGAAAAGCGTAATCCTGTGAGGGCAGAAAAGAGGGCAGCACGTTTTAGTAAAATGTTATTGCAGGGCGTTTTTACTAGCTGGTTTAGCTCTTCAATGGTTAGGTATTCCCGTTTGGTTTCGGCTTGCTTAATGGGGGCAATTCGTGCGTTTAGGTCGGTTTGAAGTATGCCATCTTTATAGGCTTGCTTAAGTGCAGCCTTAACCTTATTGAAGTATGAAACAGCGGAGTTTTGCGCTAGTAAAGCCTTATCGCTTCTTTTGCTCTTAGTTGAGGTTAAGAACCCCTTAAAATTCTCAAAAAAGGATTGGTTCAGGTCGGCAAATTTAACAGAGCCGCCCGTATCTTTTGTAAATTCCTCTAGGTAGTTAAGGGCTGAAAGCCAAACGGTGTGGGTGGCTTCTTTACGCTTGGTTGCCATTTGCCTAAAGTACTCTACAAAGCACTTTTCGCCCAAGGCGATAACCTTTAACCGTTCCTTTTCTAGTGGGCTGTAAATCTCGGGTTTCTTTAACTGGTTTTGTCGTTTCTCCTTTATGCTTTCTGCAACTTCGATTGTATCGGCATTGTGTTTTTCTTGAATCGGGGTTAAGGGCTTAAGCCCCTTTTCAATCTTTTTTAGCGCATCAATATTCTTGCCTAGCTGTTTCTGCTCCTTAATATGCTTTTTAAGGTCGCTCTTATCTATGTAAACATACATTCCTAAAAACTCCCTGCGAGTGAGCTTGCCCGTGTCGGGGTGTATTATTTCAGGGTAAAAGTCTAAGTAAAGGCTTTTGCGACCGTTGGAAATAATCTTTTCTCTTAGCGTTACTTTTATAGCCATAGCCTAAAGGTTTATTTGTTGGGAGTTAACAGCTTTTCAAGTTCAATGCGCCTTATAATTGTTCTACGCCTTACCTTAACCCGTGGCAAATCGCCCTGTTGAATTAATCGGTAAATGGTGCGCTTGCTTATTCCTACAAGTTTAGATACTTCGCCAATATTGAGGTATTCTTTAGCCTTAAGAACATCAATAGGTTCAATTCGCTTTTGGCTGGTTTCTACGTTGCTTTTCTCAACCTTAGCTTGTTTTGCCTTTTGCTTGTAAGCCCTGCTATTGCATTGGTGGGAGCAGTACCGTGTTTTTGTTGTTTGGGCGGTAAACTCCTTTCCGCAATACTCGCAAATCCTAGTAACCTTAATGCTTGTACTCATATTGTTATGCCTATTTATGCCTGTTTATGCCTTTGCGTGTCTAGTTGTGCCAGTTTGTGCCATAATTTCGCCAAAAATAGGGTCGATTTTGTACCTCGACCCACGGGGTACAACAAAGGTACAAATATTATAGTAATATTCAACTAATAACGCAAAGCAAACGGGTAACGTATAGAGCCAAAAAAAGCCCGTTTTATAGGGCTTTCAATGGGTTTTCTATGTGATTGGTATTTGCTTGTTTTGTGGTGGTTACTTCCCGATACAAAAATTCTTAAAGATATTCCCAAGTACCTCATCGTTGGTGAATTCGCCAGTTATTTCGCCAATGTGGCGTAGCACGTCGCGGAGGTGGAAGGCGAGGAGGTCGTTGGGGAGGTTTAGGGCTAGTCCTGCCTTAACATCTTCTAGCGCTTTTACCGATTCGCTTAGCGCCTGATAGTGGCGTAGGTTGGTAATAACCACATCGTCCGATTCGGTGATGCGCTGCTTACCATACTCAAGCAAAAGGTGGGTTAGCTTATCAATATTTATGTGTATGCGTGCCGAAATGGGTAGCATCTCCAACAATGGATGTGCCTTCGTTAGCTGCTGCTCAAGGGTAGTTATGGCCTCTTCGCTTAGCATATCGGCCTTGTTTATAAGTACTAGCAGGCGTTGCTGTGGGGTAAGTGTTACCTTTATGTTGGATACCTGCTCTTCTAGTCGCCTAACCAGCTCAGTTGGGTCTAGTAGCAGCATAACGATATCGGCCTGCGATATTTTGGTTTTGGCGCGCTCAATGCCAAGCGATTCAACGTAGTCCTCTGTTTCGCGAAGCCCAGCAGTATCAACAAAGCGGAAGGTTATACCACCAATGTTTATGGTGTCCTCAATGGTATCGCGGGTGGTTCCGGCTATGTCCGATACAATGGCGCGCTCCTCTTTTAGCAGCGTGTTTAGTAGAGTGCTTTTACCAACGTTGGGTTTACCCGCTATGGCTACAGGGATTCCCTGCTTTAGCACGTTGCCAAGTGAGAACGATTCGGCTAGCTTACTCACATGCGAATGCATTTGGTTAACCAGCTGGTTTAGCTGTTCGCGATTGGCAAACTCCACATCCTCATCGCTAAAATCAAGTTCCAACTCAATAAGTGAAGTTAGCGTTAGCAGCTTATCGCGTAGCTGGCGCAGAAGGTCGGAGAAACCGCCGCGCATCTGCATCATGGCAATGCGGCGCCCAGCTTCCGATGAAGAGGCAATGAGGTCTGCAACCGCTTCGGCCTGCGATAGGTCCATTTTCCCGTTAAGGAATGCGCGAAGCGTAAACTCGCCGGGCTGTGCCATTTGTGCTCCTTGGCGCACTAGCAGCTCAAGAATTTGCTGCTGTATAAACTGCGAACCATGGCACGATATCTCCACCATATTCTCACCTGTGTACGAGCGGGGTGCACGGAAAAGGCTTATTAGCACCTCGTCGTAAACCTTATCGCCATCGGCAATTTCTCCAAAGTGAATGGTGTATGGCTTTTGGTTTTCAAGTTTCTTTTTGGGGCTTTTGCTCCTGAAAATTTTGTCGGCAATGGCAATGGCATTGCTTCCGCTCATGCGTATTACGGCAATTGCGCCCATGCCAGGGGCGGTTGCTATGGCTGCTATGGTGGTATCTAGTTGCATGCTGTTGTGATTATTGATGCAAAGCTAATAAAAAAGCTGTAAGGCAGGGGTGTTTCAGGTTGATATGAAAAAAGTATAAGGTAATTTTTTATGATAGTTAGTGCTTATTGTTTTCTGAAAAAATTATATTTAACCTTGAATAATAACCCCAACCCAACCCCAACCCTATGAATAATGTTTTGGACAAGATTGATTTTTTTATCCAGCTGTATAATAACTATGTTGGAGGCTACCTAATTCTGCTTTTGCTTGTACCTACGGGTATCTACTTTACGTTCAAGTTCAAACTGCTGCAAATAGCCAAAATTGGCCATGCTGTTAAGCTCGTTGCAGGGAAGTATAGCAACCATACCGATACTGGCGATGTTAGCCACTTTAAGGCGTTAACCACAGCCCTTTCGGCCACTGTGGGTACTGGTAATATTGTTGGCGTAAGCTTAGCCATTTACTACGGTGGGCCCGGTGCCATTTTCTGGCTATGGGTTACTGGTTTTTTTGGTATGATGCTAAAGATGGTTGAGTGTACTTTGGCTCAGAAGTTTCGCAAGGTAAATGCCGATGGCTCAATATCGGGTGGCCCAATGTACTACATTGAGTACGGACTTAAGGATAAGCTAGGCAAGTATGCTAAGTGGCTTGCTGTTGTTTTTGCGTTTGCGGCAATACTCTGCTCGCTGGGTACTGGTAATATGGCTCAGGCAAACTCAATATCCGATGCGCTATTTACGGGTTACAAAGTTCCAGTTTTATATACTGGCTTGGCCATATCGGCACTAGTGCTTCTTATTGTAATAGGTGGCCTAAAGCGTATTGCTAATGTTACATCAAGGCTGGTTCCTTTAATGGCCATTCTGTACTTTGGCTCGGCACTAGTAATTATTCTGGTTCACATTCAGGATATCCCCGCGGCTTTTGCTCTTATTATCAAGAGCGCTTTCACCGGACAGGCTGCTACTGGCGGATTTGTTGGTTCAACATTTATAATGACCCTAGTTTGGGGCGTTCGTCGTGGGCTGTTCTCAAACGAGGCTGGTCAGGGTTCTGCCCCAATGGCTCATGCTGCAGCTAAAACGGAGTACCCAATGCGCGAAGGGTTTGTTGCATCGTTAGAGCCTATGGTTGATACGCTTATAATTTGTACGCTAACTGCGCTTGTAATTGTGCTTACCGGTGCGTGGCAATCGGGAATCTTGGGTGTGGGCATGACTGTTACTGGCTTTGAGGAGGGATTAACCCGCATTGGCGTTGGTTTCCTTGCAAAGCACATTGTGGCAATTGGCCTACTGCTTTTTGCGTTTTCAACAATTATTAGCTGGAACTACTATGGAACTAGGGCTACTCAGTACGTTTTTGGCGATAAGGCCATTAAGCCGTTCCACTATGTGTTCACCCTATTCGTTTTTTTTGGGTCGATATGGGGGATTGATATTGTTTGGCATTTTGTTGATATGGTTATTACCTTAATGACCATTCCAAACCTAATTGCACTACTGCTTTTAGCTCCAGTTATGAAGGTAGAGGTTGATACCTATATGGCCTTACTCCGAAGCGGAGCCTTTGATAAGAAGAAGTAAAAAGAAAGCCCTCTGCGTAGAGGGCTTTTCTTTTGATTTATCCTTCAATTGCTTTAATGGTCCACTCAAGGGCTTCGGTAAGCATCTCCTGTGGTGGATTGTTAATAAAACCTTCGTCTTGCATCTTATGGGCAAAGGAGCGGGAGTAGTCAATACCCTTTTTGGCTTGATTATAGGCCTCGTCCCAAGTCATTTGGTAGCGCGCCACACCATCCTTAATGGCCTGCATGGCCACATCGGCTGCTTCAACAGGGAAAACATCGGCCTCATCCATGGTTGGGACAATGTTCTCTGGGTTTATACCCCGTTTCTCGGCGTAGCTTGCCAGTGAGTGGGCTGCTGCAATGGCCATGTTGTCGGTAATTTTTGATGCTCTAACCATAAGCGCTCCCTTAAGAATTCCGGGGAATCCAAGCGAGTTGTTAATCTGGTTAGGAAAGTCGCCACGGCCAGTTGCCACAATATATGCACCTGCCTCTTTGGCTCTGTATGGGTAAATCTCGGGTACAGGGTTGGCACATGGGAAAACAATGGCTTTATCGGCCATGCTCTCAATCCACTCTGGTTTAACGGTATCGGGGCCTGGGGTCGATAGGGCTATTAGCACATCGGCTCCCTTGCAAGCATCGGCAATCTTATCAATACAGTTAGGATTGGTTGTTTGGCAAAGCTCCCACTTGCGGTAGAAGCGGTTATCGGCCTCAATGTCCTTTCTGTTGATGTGTAGTCCACCCTTAGTATCAAAAACAACCATCTTTTTAGGGTCGGCACCATCGGTAATAAGTAGTCGGGCAATGGTGGTGTTTGAAGCACCTGCTCCAAGTAGTACAATTTTAGCGTCGCCAATCTTTTTGTTGGCAAGCTTAAAGGCGTTAATTAAACCAGCAAGGGTAACGCAGGCCGTTCCTTGGGCATCATCGTGCCAAACGGGAATTTCGCACTCCTCGCGCAGCACATCAAGCACCTTAAAGCAGTTGGGTTGCGATATATCCTCAAGGTTAACCGCACCAAAGCTGTGCTGGCACATCTTAACAAAATCAATAATCTTATCGGGGTCGTTTTTCCCATCGGGGCCTTTGCTGTCAATGCAAAGCGCAACGCCATCAACGCCACCTAGGTACTTCATTAGGAAAACTTTGCCTTCCATAACCCCAAGCCCACCGGGAGGGGTGCAGTCGCCATCACCTAAAACACGGGTAGAGTCGCTTACCACAGCAACTAGGTTACCCCTGTTGGATAGCTCAAAGGAGCTATCATTATTATCGCGAATGTTTGTAGAAACCTTTGATACACCTGGTGTGTACCACACATTGAACCAGTTGAAACCTGGAACGGGCACTTTGGGCGCGGTTTGAATTTTACCCCCATAATGCGTGTGCGCCTTCTCCGATAATCGTTTTAAAAAAAGGGTTTTCCCCTTTGAGCGCTGCTCCTCGGTCCAATTATCGGGAAAAATATCTCCCAAGTTTTCAAGTTTAATGTTTACCTGCTTCATAAATATGATTTTAGGATTCTTAAATACGGCTTTAACCGAGCCGACAAGTTACAAAAAAATGAACAAGCAACTTACGATAGTGTTTTGCCCATATTGCATTTAACCTCAAAAAAGGTTAGGTTTGAGTATAAAACCAAAAATAGAGCTATGAGTGTACTTGTAAATAGAAACTCCCGCATATTGGTTCAAGGTTTTACTGGGAGCGAGGGAACTTTCCATGCCACGCAGATGATTGAGTACGGAACTAACGTTGTTGGAGGCGTTACCCCGGGAAAAGGTGGCCAGCAACATATTGGTCTTCCCGTTTTTGATACCGTGAAGGATGGAGTGTTGGCTACAGCTGCCGATGTTTCTGTAATCTTTGTTCCCCCTTCGTTTGCTGCCGATGCCATTATGGAGGCTGCCGAAGCAGGTATAAAGGTTATTGTTTGCATATCGGAGGGAATTCCTACTGCCGATATGGTCAAGGTAAGGCATTACCTAAAATCGTACCCCAATAGCCGTTTGGTTGGGCCTAATTGTCCTGGCGTTATCTCCCCAGGCGAGGCCAAGGTTGGCATTATGCCCGGTTTTATTCATCAAAAGGGATGCGTGGGTGTGGTTTCCCGCTCTGGAACTCTAACCTACGAGGCCGTTGACCAGCTAACCAAATCGGGGCTTGGACAAAGCACCTGCATTGGCATTGGTGGCGACCCAATTATTGGTACAACTACTCTCGATGCGGTTAGGATGCTGATGGATGATGTTGAAACAAAGGGCATAATTCTTATAGGTGAGATTGGTGGAGGCATGGAGGCCGAGGCTGCTTACTGGATTAAGGAGCATGGCACTAAACCTGTTGTGGGCTTTATTGCAGGACAAACGGCTCCCAAGGGTCGCAGAATGGGGCATGCGGGTGCTATTATTGGCGGAGCCGATGATACGGCTGCAGCTAAAATGCGCATTATGCGTGAGTGTGGCATCCATGTAGTGGAGTCGCCCGCTAGTATTGGTAGCACAATGAAAAAGCTGTTGGAGTAATTTTTTTACTTTCGATATCTATGCCTAAGCAAAAGATTAACACGCCCATTAGCCATTTTCGCTATAGGTTATATCAGGTTCTAATAGTACTCTTCTTTACTTCGGGGCTTATTACCAGCTACTTCCTTGGTAAGCTCGATGTGCAGAATAACTTAAGTGAGCAGCGGGTAAAGGTAGTTTCTGAGCTATCTACAGTACGGGCTAAACTCGAGGGAATTATAACATCTACCTTTAGTATAACTCAGGGTATTGTGCACACCATTAGCATACAGGGTGGCATTAAACCTTCGTATTTTGAGCCACTTGGCTTAAGGGCATTAAAAGAGAATAGGTACATTAGGCATATTGCAATAGCGCCAAACAATACTATAAGTATGGTTTATCCCTTAGCGGGTAACGAGAGCGCTATTGGGTTGAACTACAATACATTTTTACCTCAAAGAGAATCAATATACCGAGCAAAAAGTAGGGGACAAGCTGTACTGGCTGGGCCAACTAAACTGGTTCAGGGCGGTGAGGCTCTTATTCTAAGGCAACCCGTATTTACGCAGCTCGATGATACCTCATCCTATTGGGGCGTTGTTTCCATTGTTGCTTTTATTAACCCAATGTTGTTTGATGGTGGCGTAACATCCTCTAAAACGCTAAATATTGCAATTATCGGAAGGGATGGGTTAGGCCTTTCGGGCGAGATGATTGCTGGCGACCCTAAGGTCTTTAATAAAAATCCTGTACTACAAGAGGTTATTGTTCCTGGTGGGAGCTGGTTTCTTGCTGCAACGCCAAGGTTAGGCTGGGTGCAACCATTAATTGTTGAGTCGTGGTATTTCTGGATAGTTTGCGTTAATGCGTTAGTTATTAGTGTTTTTGTTATGCTTTTGTTAAAAAAGAACTATCAAATACGGCAAAAGAACAGTATCCTTGCACACGAAATTGACGTCAGGCGAAAAGTAGAATCCGAACTCGCTCTTAACGAGGTTAAGTATAGAAATTTGGTGGAGGATATGCGCGATGTGGTTATTCGCTTAGATATTTCGGGAACGGTTATATACTGTAGCCCATCAATTTTTCACTTTTGCGGATTGAGTGTTGACCAGCTACTAGGCAAAACCCTATCTAGCTTTATTGAGTCTAGCGATGAGACTTCCTTGTTTTATAAATTCCTAGAATCGGTTGTTTCCGATGATAACCAGCATACCACCGAAATTCGCTTTTCGCCATGTTATAGCAAGCAAATCATTGTGGAGCTAAGCGTTAAGCTTATTCGTAGGCACGATGGGTCTCCCGAAAGCTTCCATTGCGTTCTGCGCGACGTAACCGAGCGCAAAAAGATGCAGGAGGAACTAGTACGGTCTAAAGATGCTGCGGAATCGGCAAACCGAATGAAAACGGCTTTTTTGGCCAATATGTCACACGAGATTCGCACCCCTATGAACTCCATTCAAGGTTTCTCCAACCTTTTACTCTCTAGGGATATAGATAAGGAGCGGATGCGAGCGTACCTTGAGCTAATAAACAAGAGTAGCCAGAACTTGCTTAATGTAATAAGCGACATAATTGACGTTTCTGTTATTGAGTCGGGGCACTTAAAAATTAGCCCCAAGGTAACTAACCTTAACTCGCTACTCGATAACCTTTTCTCCATGCATTGGGACAGCGCTCAGGCCAAAGGTTTGTCGCTGTCTGTTCAGAAAGGGCTAACCAATGAGTTATCAACCATTGAGGTTGATGAGTATCGGCTAACTCAGGTTCTATCAAATCTGGTAGGCAATGCCATTAAGTTTACAAAGCAGGGGAGTGTTCGCTTTGGTTACTACCTAAACGAGGGCACTGTCATGTTTTCTGTTTCCGATACGGGTATTGGCATTCCTTCCGATTTTAAGGATGTTGTTTTTGAGCGCTTCCGTCAGGTTGACGAGTACTACTCAAGAAGCCAAGGAGGAACCGGTTTAGGACTATCAATTAGCAAGGCGCTGGTAGAAGCTATGGGGGGGGAAATCTGGCTTGAGTCGTTGGAGCATCAGGGGGCAACCTTTTACTTTACAATACCATACAAAAATGTAGCAGACCATGTGATTGCCCAATCAAAACCAGAGATGGTTATACCTACGTTACACGCAAAAATTGTTCTTGTTGCTGAGGATGATACCGCTAACTATCAGCTTATTGAGGCGCTCCTTGGTGAGCTGAATTCTACTGTGGTTTGGGCCCAAAATGGTGCCGAGGCGGTTGCCGCAGTAGAGAATGGGCTAAATCCCGATTTGATTCTAATGGATATAAAAATGCCCGTTATGAGTGGACTAGAAGCTACATCCTTGCTACGAACAAAAGGGTTTAGCAATCCCATTGTGGCTCTTACCGCATTTGCTATGGATGAGGATAGAACAAAAGCCATTGCTATGGGCTGCAATGGCTATTTGTCTAAACCAATAGATGTTCAGGTGTTCTGGAAAGTTTTAGGCAACCTAGTTAAATCGTAATAACCTTTACTTCTTATTGCCAAAAAGGGCATCCCACATAACCTCAATGGGGTGAAGTGCTGTTTTGCCTGTTCCATCTTTTATTTGATGCCTACAGCTGGTGCCTGGTGCTACAATAATGGTTTCGGCCGATGCGCTTCTAACCGCAGGGAATAGCACCAGCTCACCAACCTTTAGCGATAGCTTATAATGCTCCTTTTCGTAGCCAAAGGAGCCAGCCATGCCACAGCATCCGCTAGGTATTTCGGTTACGCTATTCCCTTCGGGAAACGCTAGCATTTGCTTTGTTGGGGTTGTGCTTGCCACTGCCTTTTGCTGGCAATGCCCGTGTAGCTTTATTAGTCGTTTTCCGTGCTTAAAATCGCTCTTATCAATATTTCCCTTAGTTACTTCCTGCATAAAGAACTCCTCAAAAAGGAGGCTGTTTTTGCTTAGGGCAATGGCGTTTTCCTTATTCTCGGTTGTGGCAAGTTCGGGGTACTCGTCCCTAAAACTCAGTATTGCCGATGGTTCAATGCCAATAATGGGCTCGTTTGCCGATACCAGTGTGCTTAGCAATTCAATGTTCTTGTTGGCTAGCCGTTTGGCCGTGCGAATAAGCCCTTTGGATATGTAGGTTCTGCCGCTTTCACTTATCTTGGGTATTAGCACCTCGTAGCCCAAATGCTCAAGCAGCTCAACGGCTTTTATTCCAATATGTGTGTCGTTGTAGGTTGTGAACTCATCGGGTAGCAGAAAAACCCGTCCCTTATAGGCCATTGCCTTATTCTTGTGGTGCTTAAACCAACGGGTGAGGGTGGTTTTTTGCAACAGGGGCATGGTTCTTTTGGGTTCAAAGCCAAGCGATTTCATTAGTATAAACGATGTGGCTTTGTTTGATAGCACAAAGTTAGTAAGGCTTGGGAATAGGCTACCCAAAGCGTTAATCTTGGTGATATAGGCAATTAGGCGGCTTCTTAATGGTATGCCGTGCTTATCGTACCAATGCTGCAGAAACTCGGCTTTAAGCTTGGCCATATCAACGCTCGATGGGCATTCGCTTTTACACCCCTTGCACGATAGGCACAAATCGAGTACTTGGTATATCTCCTTGCTATCAAATGGATTCTCCTTTTGGCTGTTGGTTAGGTACTCCCTAAGTATATTGGCTCTGGCACGAGTGGTGTTCTGCTCATCGCGTGTAGCCATGTAGCTTGGGCACATGGTGCCTCCAATAATCTCTGTTTTGCGGCAATCGCCAGATCCATTGCACTTTTCGGTAGCCCTAAGGATTCCGCCTACAGCCGAAAAATCAAAAATGGTATCGATGTTACGCTCCTTGCGGCCAGGTTGGTAGCGTAAGTGGGTGTTCATTGCTGGTGTATCAACAATTTTGCCTGGGTTAAAAATTCCCTTTGGGTCAAAAAGTGTTTTTACATCGCGCATTAGCTGGTAAACCTCATCTCCAACCATAACGGGAATAAGCTCGCCGCGTAGGCGTCCATCGCCATGCTCGCCGCTAAGCGATCCCCTATAGGCTTTAACTAGGTGTGCAACCTCGTAGGCAATTGTTCTAAAGAGCTCAACATCTTTGGTGTCCTTTAGGTTTAGCACTGGGCGCAGATGTAGCTCGCCGCTACCAATATGGGCGTGGTAAACGCAATCTAGGTTATACTTTTCCAGTATTTTGGCAAAGTCGGCCATGTAGCTTGGCAACTTCTCTACCGATACAGCAGTATCCTCTACCAGCGAAACAGGTTTTGCGTCGCCCTCAATGTTGGACAGTACGCCCAGTCCTGCTTTGCGTAGTGCCCATACCTTGCTAATATCGGAGCCCCAAATAACTGGAAAATGGTAGCCGTAACCAGCGCTACGCATCTCGTGCTCCATTTGCTGGGCAATTTGCTCAATTTCCTCCTTGGTTTCGCGGGTAAACTCAACAATGAGAATTGCACCAGGGGCTCCATCAATAAAAAAGCGGTTTTTGTTCTGCTCTATGTTACCCTTTGTGCAGTCAAGTATTAACCTGTCCATCATCTCTACTGCACCGGGTTTATATCTAAGGGCAATGAGATTGGCCTTAAATGCTTCCTCTCGCTCTTTTAGATGCACGCATACAACTGCTTTCTCATTAGGTGGGAGTGGAACCAGGTTAAGCTTAACTTCGGTAATAAAGCCAAGAGTTCCTTCGCTACCTGCAATAAGGTTGCAGAGGTTAAATGGTTTGTCCGATTTACCAAAAGCATCGCAATCTGTAAGCAGATCTAGGGCGTAACCGGTATTTCGTCTATTTATGGATGGTTCTGGGTACTCCTCATCAATTTTCTGAAGCGTTTGGCTGTTGTTCAGAATGCTTAGTAAACCTTTATATATATGCCCCTCCTTGCTATCGAGTTTGGCTTTATTTAGATACTGGTGCTTGTCAATGGCAGCAAATTCATACTCGTTGCCATCGTCCATAATCATTTTTACAGATATGGTATGATCTCTAGTACTACCGTAAATAATGGAGTGCGAACCACAGGAGTTGTTTCCCACCATTCCTGCAATCATGCATCGGTTTGCTGTTGATGTTTCGGGGCCAAAGAAAAGCCCGTAGGGTTTTACCATTAGGTTAAGCTCATCCAGAATCACACCGGGTTCAACTCTTACCCAGTGCTCAGTGGCATTAATCTCAAGTACCCTGTTCCAATGCTTAGATAGGTCAACGATAATCCCTTTCCCCACTACTTGTCCTGCCAGCGATGTTCCCGCAGTTCGGGGTATTAGCGCCATGCCGTGCTCCTTGGCAAACTTAACCAAAACTTGTAGATCCACTTTACTTTTGGGGTAGGCCACCGCATCAGGTATCTCACGGTATGCCGAGGCATCGGTTGCGTACTGTAGCTTAGTTGATATATCCCATTTTAGCTCCCCTTCTAGCTGCTGGCTTAGCAGTGCAAATTGGGTGTCGAAGCTCTTTTGTTGCATGTCACGGTATTTTGGTGTAAAAGTATAAAAAGCTCTGCTACTTTAGTGCAGCGGGTTTGGCTTATTGTTATTAACTTGCCAAACCATACTAATCCTCTTACATGGTTATCCTGTTAGCTATAAAGCGATTCGACTTTGGTGGGTCCGAGAATCATGTTTGCGATTTGGCAAACACTTTTACTCAAAAGGGACATACCGTATTGCTTGTTGCTAAAAAGGGGAGGCAGGTTTTTAAGCTTAGCAATAAGGTTAAGTTTATAGCTGTAAACCCTCTTCTTGCCATTTTCCCATTTAATGTTATCCTAGTAGCATTGCTTGCTTTAAAGCATCGTGTTGATGTAGTACATGGGCATCAGCGCTATGGGGTTTTTGTGGCCTGTTTAGCTGGTTTAGTCGCAGGTAAACCTGTTGTAGCTACGGTTCATGGACGAACTCGTTTAGATTTACGAACATGGGTTTCCCGTAGAATTCCCAACCGCATAATATTTGTGAGCGAACAGGTTCTAAGGGTTTCCAAGTGCTATGCTCAAATTGTGCATAAATCGGAAGTAATCCCTAATGGAAAAGCGTTTAACCCATCTTTTAGGGATCCTATTCCCGGCCGAATTTTACATGTAAGCAGGATTGATAAGAACCATTACTCCTTTTTGCTCTTGCTAATTCAGCACGTGTTACCCGATTTGGTAGAAAAACACCCACACGTTTCACTTCAAGTAGTAGGCGATGGGGAGTTTTTACCCAATCTTAAGCGGTTGGTCGCATCAATAAATGAGATGATAGGCCGCGAGGTTTGCCTTGTAAATGGCTATGAGCCGTGCTTGGGGAGCGCCTTCTCCAAATCGGCGTTAGTTTTGGGAGTGGGGCGTGTTGCGCTGGAGGCTTTGGGCGATGGAGTGCCATTGCTTGTGGTAAACAGCAAGCGGTTAGGACAAATTGTAACGCAAAGCTACTATCCGTCCATTAAGGCCAATAACTTTGTTGATGTATCGGGATTTCCGCCCTCAAACCAAACGCTTTTTAACCAAATCAGCAATTTTTTAAGCAATTCCAATTTCTACGAGAGAGATGCAAACTTGCTTCAATCCAGAGTTGCAAAGGAGTTAAGCCTTGATTCTATTGCCGATATCACGCTACAGGCATACAGCAAATGCACTCGTAAAAAAACGTAAGATTATTGCTGAAAAGCAGTAGGTTCATTGTAACACAATCCTATTTCCTCCGTTACAAATCGTATTGTATGGAACATATTTGTTAATCAATTTATTAGCATTTTTTCTTACTGGTTGATGTTTTATGACCCGTTTTTCTTTCAATTGTAAAGCACTTTTTTGGCAACTGCTTTTAGATTGATACAAAACAGTCAAAAAATCTGTTAATTTTTGTTTTTTGCTTCTGATATTACTCTATTTTATGTACTTTTACACGTCCGAATAAACATTTACAACACATTGATAATCAGTTAATATAACAACAAATGATTGTTCTAGTTCTCAACTGCGGAAGTTCGTCGATTAAGTATCAGGTAATCGAAATGGGTAATGGGAATACCTTGCTGGCTAAAGGTCTTGTAGAGCGCATTGGTTTAACCGATGGCGTTTTAACCCATAAACCAGAAGGTAAAGAGCGTTATGAAACGGTTAAAGATATACCCGATCATACCGTTGGTATTAACCTTATTCTTGAGGCATTGGTTGATAAAAACCATGGAGTTATATCAAGCCTAAAGGATATTGCTGCAGTAGGTCACAGGGTTGCTCATGGTGGGGAATTCTTTACCGAGAGCGTTCTTGTTGACGATAAGGTTAAGCACGAAATAGAGAAGTGCATTGAGCTTGCACCTCTTCACAACCCAGCTAACCTTAAGGGGATTCTTTCCATGGAAAATCTGCTTCCAGGCATTCCTCAGGTTGCAGTTTTCGATACCTCATTCCACCAGTCGATGCCAAAGGAAGCATACCTTTACGCATTGCCATATGAGTTCTACGACAAGTACAAAATCCGTCGCTATGGTTTCCATGGCACCAGCCACAAGTTTGTTGCACAAAAAGCTTGCGACATTCTTGGTATGGATTTCAACAACAGCAAAATTATTACCTGCCACCTTGGTAACGGAGCTTCAATTACCGCAATTAAGAACGGAAAATCTGTTGAAACCTCTATGGGCTTTACCCCAGTTGACGGCCTAATTATGGGTACCCGTTGCGGTAGCGTTGACCCAGGTGTGCTTTTATACCTAGCCGACAAGGAGAACCTGAACCTAAAGGGTATTAACGATATTATCAACAAGCAAAGTGGCGTAATGGGTATATCTGGCTTATCGTCAGATATGCGCGACCTAGAGAATGCTGCTGCCAACGGAAACGAGCGTGCGCAGCTAGCCCTTGATATGTACAACTTCCGCGTTAAGAAATTTATTGGTGGCTACGCTGCCGTTATGGAGGGTGTTGACCTAATTGTTTTCACTGGAGGTATTGGTGAAAACGATAGCATTTTACGCGAAAAGGTTTCAAAATCGATGGCATACATGGGTGTTGATTTTGATGCAGACGCTAATAAGGGCGTTCGTGGTAAGGATAAGCTGCTAACCAAACCAGAGTCAAAGGTTAAGGTTATGGTTATCACTACCAACGAGGAACTAGTAATTGCCACCGATACAGCTAGCATTGTATCTAAGCTATAATTTAAGTGTAAAGAGCTGGTAGTTTACTACCGGCTCTTTGCTTTTTAACTCATAACATAATAACTAACCTTGATATGGCAATCGAGAAATTAGACCAGCTTTTCGACGTTTTGCGCAGCAAATCAAAAAAACGTTTAGTTGCAGCTTATGCTATTGATGAGCATACCATTGAAGCCGTTAGCATGGCTATTGATATGGGTATTATTGACGCAACCCTAGTAGGTGACGAAGAAACCATTAAAAAGGTATGTGCCGCTCACAATATCAACCCATCAAAATTCCGTATTGTTCAGGAAGCCGATGAGATGAAAGCTGCTACAAAAGCCGTGGAACTTATTAATAACGGCGAAGGCGACGTACTTATGAAAGGGCTTGTTAGCACCGATAAGTATATGCGCGCCATTCTTAACAAGGAAAAGGGCTTACTTCCTCCAAAGGCAGTACTTAGCCATGTTACTGTTGTTCAGGTTCCAACTTACCACAAGCTCCTTGTTGTAGGTGATGTGGCAATTATTCCTGCTCCAGACTTGAACCAGAAAATTGCTATTACCAATTACCTTATTAAAACCGCTCATTCTCTTGGTATCGATAAGCCAAAAGTAGCGCTTCTTGCTGCTACCGAGCAGGTTTCTGCAGGTATGCAAGCGTGTGTTGATGCTACTATTATATCAAAAATGGGCGACCGTGGCCAAATTAAGGGTGCTTTTATTGATGGCCCATTGGCTCTTGATGTGGCAATTGATAGGGAAAGCGCTCAAATTAAGAAGCTTACTGGCGAGGTTGCTGGCGATGCCGACTGTATCATGTTCCCAAATATTGAGTCTGGAAACGTATTCTTTAAAGCTTGTACCAAGCTGGCAGGAGGCGAACTAGGCGCAATGGTAATGGGCGCTAAGGTTCCATGTGTACTTACCTCACGTGGCGATAGCGTTAAGTCAAAAATGTACTCTATCGCTTTAGCTGCTAACGCTGCAAAGTAGTTAACCGCTTAAACAATATATTTCACAATGGAAGATTTTCTAATTCTGGCTATTAACCCTGGTTCAACATCAACAAAGATTGCTGTTTACCAGAATAGCAAGTCGATTTTTCTTAAAACCATTCGCCATCAGGCAGAGGAAATTGCTCGTTACGCAAAAATTTCGGATCAATTCCATTTCCGTAAGGATATTATCCTTAAGGAGCTAAAGGATGCCGAGATTAATGTTGAGCATATTTCTGCTGTAGTGGGGCGCGGTGGCCTTGTAAAGCCAATTGAATCTGGCGTTTACGAGGTTAACGAACGTTTAAAGGAAGATTTGCGCATTGGTATTCTTGGTGAGCATGCTAGTAACCTTGGTGGCCTAATTGCCGACGATATTGCTAAGTCTCTACCATCAGCAAAGGCTTACATAGCCGACCCTGTTGTGGTTGATGAGCTTCAGGAGGTTGCAAGAGTTGCAGGGCACCCTGAGTTCTCAAGAGTTTCAATTTTCCATGCTCTTAACCAAAAGGCAATTGCGCGTACCTACGCCAAAAGTCTTGATAAGAAGTACGAAGAGCTAAATATCATTGTGGCTCACCTTGGTGGTGGCATCTCAGTTGGTGCTCACCTAATGGGACGCGTTGTTGATGTAAACAATGCACTCGATGGGGAAGGCCCATTCTCTCCTGAACGCTCAGGTACGCTTCCTGCTGGCCAGCTAGCAAAGCTTTGCTTCAGCGGTAAATATACCTACGACGAGGTTAGGAAGATGATTACCGGCAAGGGCGGCCTTGTTGCTCATGCAGGTACCAACGACGCTTACGAACTTGAGCAGCGCGCTAAGGCTGGCGATGCCCAGGCTAAGCTCCTACAGGATGCTATGGCTTACGATGTTGCTAAGTGGATTGGCTCAATGGCAGCAGTTCTTAAGGGCAATGTTGATGGCATACTTCTAACTGGTGGTATTGCGCACAACCCATTCCTTGTAGATTATGTTAAGGATATGGTGGGCTTTATTGCTCCGGTAGTTGTTTATCCTGGCGAGGATGAGATGATGGCTCTTGCTATGAACGGCCTAATGGCGCTTCGTAATGAGGTGGAGATAAAGGAGTACAAGTAAACGTCTTTTTAAATACGACTAGAAAGGGTTGCCCTCATAAATGGAGGCAACCCTTTTTCTTTTACTGCTCATTGGCTTAGCTGTGCGGCTCGCCTTATTTGGTTAGCACTAAGGCGTAGCTTTTGATACAGGAATAACCTTTCCATTAAAGAACCTATTCCCATTTATGGCAAAATCGGCAACAAGCTCTGCCATCTCATGAGCCCTTAGTGGCGCAACTAGCCCAGGAAACGCTTCGCCTAGCATTTCGGTTTGCACGGCGCCAAGAGCTAGGCAGTTAAAGCTTACCTGCTTATCCTTAAACTCCTCGGCTAGGCACTCCGTTAGCGATGCTAAGCCCGCTTTGGTTGCAGAGTACATAGATAGCCCTGGGAACTTTACGCTACCCTGAAAACCTCCCATACTGCTAATGTTTACAACATGTGCAGGTCTTGATAGCATTGGTAAGAGCGTTTTTACAACAAGTGCAGGAGCCATTAGGTTTACGTTAATCATTCGTAGCATTTCTGCTGCGGCTAACAACTCAAAGGGCCTATTTACTAGAGCTCCAGCGTTGTTTATGATTATGTCGATACTAGTAACATACTGTTTAACCTTGGCAAGCAGTTGCGTTTCAACCAGCGCTGTATCTTCTAAGTTAAAGGGGATAGGGTAGAGGTGTGCCTGAACGTTCTCTCTTATACAGGCATTTTTTAGCTCTTTTAGCTTAGCTTCGTCTCTGGAAATGGCAACTATGTTATTGTCGCCCAGCGAAGCTAGCCTTTTTGCCGTTTCAAATCCAATCCCTCTCGATGCTCCAGTTATTACTATGTTCATTCTGTTATGGTTATATTTGTTGTATTTTTTAGAAGCGAATAGCAAATTTAGCACAATTGCAGCTATTTTTTCTCCTTATTGCGTTCTTTTGCATGTTAGGACAAACCATTAGTATAGTGCTTGTTTTGCTCTAGGCGGAATGATTTTTGATAGGCTTTCACACTTTAAAATACTGTAACCATGAAGCGGATTGTTTTTTTAGCATTGGTAATAGCACTAGTTTTTCCTGCAAATACTGTTTTGGCACAGGCTCAGTATCAAAAAAACGACTACACAACATTTAGGGATCGGTTGTTCTTAGGGGGTGGAATTGGGATGACCTTTGGCGATATTACCCGTATCGATATTGCTCCTGTGGCCGGATTATGGGTTGTTCCGCAGTGGTCTATTGGCGTTGGTGGGCGTTACACCTTTTACAAGCCGAGGTATATTGGTGGCTCATCGTCGGTTTCGGGAACCCACATCTGGGGCGTTTCGGGATTTACACAAGTACTTCCCTTTCCCGATTTGGGCACTATTCTAAAGAAGGAGATAGGTGGTGGCCCAATACTACACGGCGAGTACGAGGGGCTTTACTACGATACTAAACTTATGGATCCACTTGCACCAAGTACAGGCAAGCAGTGGGTTGATATTCTTTTTGTTGGGGGTGGTTGGCGTCAGCAAGTAGGAGAGCGCGCAGCCATTAATATTCTCCTGCTATGGAACTTGTCGGGACAGGATTTTACTCCCTACACCTCAAATCCAATACTCCGATTTACCATAACGTTTTAGCAGAAGGGAAAAGAAAAAAGGCTTCGTTGTGCGAAGCCTTTTCCCGAGCGTTATAGAATAAATAAACGGTTATTCTAAAACGGTAACATTTGTAGCTTGTGGGCCACGCTTGCCATCAGTGATTTCAAACTCAACTGCTTGACCTTCGTCAAGACGCTTGAAACCTTCTTTAGCAATGCCAGTGTAGTGTACAAACACGTCGTTGCCCTCATCAGTTTGAATAAAGCCGTAACCCTTGGCTGCATCAAACCATTTTACTTTTCCTTTCATGACTTAATGGTAAAAAAGTGATTAAAAAAACAATAAATGAATATGCAACAAAGGTCAACATTCCTTGCATATTTCCAAACCTTTAACCAGTTTTTTTTGCTTTTTGTTCATTTTTTTTAAAAATAATTACTTAACTGTTGATATACAGGCGTATAGTAATTTTTTGTGATTTTGAACAAACCATTACTTCCCCTGTTTATTTTGTTTGTCTATTTACGTTCTGGCTGTTATTCTTAGTTAGGCTAGGCCAGTGTAAGTTTTATTTTGATTTGCAAAAATAAACCCGTTTCTTTACAGACTGAAATGCAAGCGTTTCGGCTAATTTTAAATACCTTTATACATGATTGTAGCAAAAGACAAAGTTGTTTCTTTAAGTTATCAGCTTAAAGTTAATGGTGAGATGGTAGATGAGGCTAATGCCCAAAATCCTCTCGTTTTTTTATTCGGACACGGACAGCTTATTCCTCGTTTTGAGCAAAATATTGACGGCTTAAAAATAGGTGACAAATTTGAGTTCTCTATCTCCGCTGCTGAAGGTTACGGCGAAGTTAACGATATGGCTATTGTGGAACTTCCAAAAGATGTTTTCATGATGGACGGGGAGCTTCCCAGTGATCTTCTTGAGGTTGGACGCAGGTTACCTATGCGCGACAGCGAAGGCAATACCCTTGATGGCCTTATTGTTGAGATAAATGATGAGGCTGTGGTTATGGACTTTAACCACCCACTTGCAGGTGAAGATCTTCACTTTGTTGGTAACGTAGAAGCTATTCGTGAAGCCTCTGCAGAAGAGCTAGCTCATGGCCATATTCACAACCACAATGAAGAAGGTTGTGCTGATGGTGAGTGTGGCGACGAAGAAGCAGGCGGTTGCTGCGGTTGCGGCGGTCACTAGAAATCTTTTTTCTTTTTAAAAAACCCAAGTAGCTGCTACTTGGGTTTTTTTATTGTCCCTTTCACTTCATCAAATTTGGCATAATTCCAATTCATCACCTAAAATCTATTGCCTAGCGTCTAAAATCTATTGTCGAAAATCTATTTTATAATACATTTGGGTTTTAAAAGTTTAATTATGTGGCGAAAAACACCTTTATACCTTAAGATACTTATTGGAATGCTTATTGGCATTGGGATTGGTATTCTTGCAGTTTCTACAGGAACCAGCTGGTTTGTAGCCGACTATATAAAACCCTTTGGCATAATTTTCTTAAACCTACTTAAGCTGGTAGCAATGCCGCTAATATTCGCATCGCTGGTTACGGGCGTTGCCGGTTTATCGGATGTTACAAAGCTCTCCCGAATAGGATTCAAAACGGTTTCCTACTATTTGGTAACAACTATTCTGGCAATAACCATAGGTTTAGTGCTGGTTAACACTATTCGTCCAGGTAAATTTTTTCCTCAGGAAAAAAGAGCGGAGCTCCTCTCTAAGTACGCGCAGGACATTGAGTCTAGGAAAATTGAAGCGCAGAGCATCGATTCCGATACCCCCTTGCAGTTCCTTGTTGACATTGTTCCTGATAATATAGTAAAGGCCGCATCAGATAACACCAATATGCTTCAGGTAATCTTTTTTGCCGTTCTGTTTGGGGTGGCCATAGTGCTGGTAAAAAACCCTAAGGTTGATGCGGTTAAAGATTTTGTTTCGGGGTTTAATGAGGTTATCCTAAAGGTTATTGACCTTATTATGATGTTTGCGCCCATAGGTGTGCTGGCTCTTCTTGCAGGGTTAATTTGCGATTTTTCTGGCGATAATGCCTCCGACTCATTACAGCTTTTTGCTACACTTGGTCTTTACGCTTTGGTTGTTATAGCTGGTCTTTTGTTTGTTGCGCTGGTAATTTATCCGCTCTTTCTGCGCTTTTATGCTGGCATTCACTTTAAAGATTTTTATAGAACCATGTTCCCCGTTCAGCTGGTTGCCTTCTCCACTAGCTCTAGCGCGGCAACGCTCCCTGTTAATATGGAGCAGGTGGAAAAGGGCTTGGGTGTTTCAAATGAGATTACCAGCTTTGTTCTGCCAATTGGCGTTACCATAAATATGGATGGAACAAGCCTATACCAGGCAATTGCAGCAGTATTTATTGCGCAGGTTTTTGGCATTGATTTAACCTTTACCCAGCAGCTAACCATTATATTAACGGCAACACTTGCATCTATTGGCTCTGCAGGAGTTCCTGGGGCTGGTATTGTAATGCTTATTATTGTGCTAAACTCGGTAGGGCTACCCGTTGAAGGGCTTGCCCTTATTCTGGCCATTGATAGACCCTTAGATATGCTAAGAACCGTGCTAAACGTTACCGGCGATGCCCTAATTGCCACCGTGGTGGCCAAAAGCGAACGCGCTCACGATTATACTCCAGGTATGATTGATGAAGCCTAGTGAGTAGATTCGTGTTTAGTAGTTAGCTTCTGGGTTATAACTACTTTTCTCATTCTATTCCACTCATCTTGCGGCTGTCTTATTGGCAGTTTTGTGTAGCTAATTTGTCTTTGTGTCAGATTTGTTTTGCATACCCCCCCTTTTTTTTGTATATTTGCAATAATTAATGTTCCAGTCGGCCTTTCTGCACGGTTTGTCTTCAGTACAAACCAACGACAGGATTTTCTATTAACCTAAATATTATTGTATGTTGACCATTAATCAGATCAACTCCGCTACTGATTTTAAAAATTTATCCCGCGAGGATTTAATTAACTTCCTATTCCAACATCTGGACCAATTTGGCGATTCCAAAGAAGCAATTGGGAAATCTATTGATTATGCATTCTCTACCCAAGAAGGCAAAGGGGGCTTTATCCTAACCGGATATTTAGACAACCAGCTGGTTGGAGCCGTTGTTATGAATAAAACGGGTATGGACGGTTACATCCCCGAAAATATACTTGTTTACATAGCCGTTGATGCAAGTAAACGTGGAAACGGTATTGGTAAGCAGCTTATGGAGGCTGCCATTGACCGCTCGCAGGGAGATATTGCTCTGCATGTTGAGTATGAAAATCCTGCAAAACGCCTTTACGAACGCATTGGTTTTGGCTCAAAGTACGCCGAAATGCGTTTTTATAAAAAATAGGAGGGTAGCTTATGGCAGAACTACTTATTAAGTCCGATAAGATTATCCAGAACATCGATAAGCTTAATGTTTTTCTCGAAAAGCATAACTTGGAGTGGACTCTTGTAGCCAAAATTCTATCGGGGCATACCGATTTTCTTAACAAGCTACTTTTCCATCCAGCGGTAAAGCGATTGCATAGCGTAGCCGATTCTAGGCTGTCGGGGTTAAAGCGCATCAAGGAAATTAACCCCGAAATTGTAACCATGTACGTTAAGCCTCCAGCTATCGACTCTATAAAAACGCTGGTAACCTATGCCGATATCTCGCTAAACTCATCGTTTAGAACCATTGAGGCCATTAATGCCGAAGCTAAGCGCCAAGGGAAGATTCATAGAATCATTATTATGATTGAACTTGGTGAACTCCGCGAGGGAATTTTGCGGGAAAAGGTACTCGATTTCTACAAGCGCGTATTCGAACTCGACTCAATTAAAATTGAGGGTATTGGAACAAATCTTGGCTGCATGTACGGTATTCAGCCAACTTACGATAAGCTGCTTCATCTTTCCTTGTATAAGCAGCTTATAGAGGCTAAGTTTAATACGGTTATGCCTTTAATCTCTGGTGGTAGCTCCATTACTCTGCCGCTTGTAGGAAAACCATCAATGCCTAAAACAATTAACCATTTACGTATTGGCGAGTCGGCCTTTATTGGGACAACCCCGTTTGATGGTAAGAAATTCCGAGATCTCTCCATTGATACCTTCGAGTACCGCAGCAATATTATTGAACTTGAGGTTAAGGAGACTAGCCCCGATGGGGTGCTTACCGATGGTAATATTGGTCATACGGCCGATGAAATGGAACTTGGATACGATAAAAGCTATCGGGCCATTCTTGATTTTGGCTTGCTTGATGTTGATGTTCAGGAGCTAACCCCAAAGGATAGCAAAATACGCTTTGCGGGTACAACCTCCGATATGACTGTTTACGATTTAGGCCCCGTACAAAAAGAGGCTAGGTGCAAGTACAAGGTTGGCGATAAAATTCGATTTTTTCCTAGCTATATGGCCATAGCTAGGCTAATGAATTCTAAGTATATAGATAAGCGCTTTATTTAGAACCCGCTTTCCGCAGAAGCCCTAAGGATTTATTTCTTGGGGCTTCTGCTTTTACATACGCATGGTTTCCGAAGATTAGTGCCGCTCTTAAACCCATCAGGGCAATATGGTTTACTACATAATTTTACTAACTTTGCGCCCCGAAAATTGTAGCAATAATGAGCTTAGAAAAAGAGATAAAACGCAGGCGTACATTTGCCATTGTAAGTCACCCCGATGCGGGTAAAACAACGCTTACCGAGAAACTATTGCTGTTTGGTGGTGCCATTCACGTTGCAGGTGCAGTAAAGAGCAACAAGATTAAGAAAGGGGCAACATCAGACTTTATGGAGATTGAGCGCCAAAGGGGAATCTCTGTTGCTACATCGGTAATGGGCTTTGAGTATAAGGATGTTAAAATCAATATTCTTGATACTCCTGGTCACGAGGATTTTGCCGAGGATACTTTTCGTACCCTTACCGCAGTTGATAGCGTAATTATTGTTATTGACCATGCAAAAGGGGTGGAGAGCCAAACACGCAAGCTTATGAACGTTTGCCGTATGCGCAAAACGCCTGTAATTGTATTTGTAAATAAGCTGGATCGTACAGGTAAGGATCCCTTTGATATTTTGGACGAGATTGAGAGCGAGCTGCAAATTAAGGTTCGTCCGCTAAGCTGGCCAATTAGCCAAGGGCCAACTTTTAAGGGCGTGTACAACATGTACGAGAAGAAGCTAAACCTTTTCTTTTCCGACGATAAGCAAACCGTTAGCGATGATGTTGTAGAGATTACTGATGTTAGCTCTCCAGAGCTGGATAAGTACATATCGCCATACACCGATCACTTCCGCGAGGATTTGCACCTAATTGATGAGGTTTACCCTTCCTTTGAGCTAGAAACCTACCTAAGTGCAGAGGTTGCGCCCGTTTTCTTTGGTAGCGCGCTTAATAACTTTGGGGTACAGGAACTGCTGAACTGCTTTATTAATATAGCTCCACACCCACGGAAATCTACAACCGATAGCCGCATTGTGGATCCCTTTGAGAGTAAGCTAACGGGGTTTGTGTTTAAAATTCATGCCAACATGGATCCTAACCATAGGGATAGGTTGGCTTTCCTTAAAATATGCTCGGGAACCTTTGAGCGAAATAAGCCCTATACGCATGTTAGGTTAGGCAAGCAGATTAAGTTCTCGAGCCCAAGCGCGTTTATGGCCGATAAAAAATCGATTGTTGATTTTGCATACCCTGGCGATATTATTGGTTTGCACGATACTGGAAACTTCAAAATTGGCGATACGCTAACAGAAGGAGAGAACATTATGTTTAAGGGGATTCCTAGCTTCTCTCCTGAGATGTTCCGCTATATTGAGAATGCAGACCCCATGAAGTTTAAGCAGCTCTCAAAAGGTGTTGATCAGCTAATGGATGAAGGTGTTGCGCAGCTCTTTACGCAGAAGAGTAATGGCCGTAAGATTATTGGCACAGTGGGCGCTCTCCAGTTTGAAGTAATACAGTACCGTCTTGAGCATGAGTATAGCGCCCTGTGCCGGTACGAGCCAATTAACCTTTACAAGGCCTGCTGGATTGAGAGTACAAATAAGGAACAGCTTGACGATTTCCGTAAACGCAAGTACAACAACCTTGCTGTTGATAAGCATGGTCGTGAGGTATTCCTTGCCGATTCCCCTTACTCCCTGCAAATGGCTCAGGATAAGTTTACCGATATTAAATTCCATTTCACCTCAGAATTCTAATCTATTGTACATATAACAAGAAAGGCCGCTTTAGCTAAAGCGGCCTTTCTTGTTGCACCATATTCATATGCATCTATAAGTGTATGTAACCTTTTGCATGGTGATACGTTTGTGTACTTGGGACAAATAATATTCTTCTTACACTTTTACTGCTATCCTTTACACATACAGGGGGTAGTGGTTTTTTTATTGCTTTTATCTGATTAAACAATTGATTGAAAGATGATTAGAATGTGTTTTTTTATGAAAAAAATAGTGGTAATGTATTAAACCATGAGTAGAGTATTTACTCCAAAATGTAAACCTAAACAAAGCCATAAATGAGTCGCATTATTTTTATCTGTGCATTTTTACTCTGTTTTTCTGCGTTTGATGCAATTTCAAAGGGAAACAAAAGACTTCCTGCCGAACGCAAGCAGCTGGAAGCACTACGAATTACCGGAGGCATAAAGATTGATGGAGATTTGTCGGAGCCAGAATGGGCTTTGGCAAAAGAGTCTGGTGGTTTTACGCAGTACGAGCCCTATAGTGGTGTTGCAGCCAGCGAGCAGAGCACCGTAAAGGTGCTTTACGACGACAACGCACTTTACATTGGCGCATTCCTGCACGACTCAAATCCCAACAGTATTTATAGAGAACTCGGCTTGCGTGATCAGAGCGATAATCTTAAGTCCGATGCTTTCTCTGTACTGGTTAGCCCCTACAACGATGGGATTAACTATCAGGAGTTTCTAGTTTCGGCATCGGGTGTTCAAACCGATTTTAAGTATGTGGGTACATCAAAGGATAGGAACTGGAATGCGGTGTGGCTTAGCCATACTCAAATTTCCGACAATGGGTGGTATGTAGAAATAAAAATACCCTACTCTGCGCTTCGTTTCTCAAAGAATGGCAGCAATAGCTGGGGAATAAACTTTGTGCGCCTTATAAAAAGGCATAATGAGCGTAGCAGCTGGAATCCAATAGATAGAACCAACTCCTCGGTACTGGTTAGCCAATCTGGCGAGCTAACGGGATTAAGCGGCATCAATCCGCCTGTAAGGTTGTCGTTTAGTCCGTACCTATCGGCTTATGCCGACAAGTATGCCGGTGCCGATGGTTTTGAGTATAAGGTGAATGGAGGAATGGATGTTAAACTTGGGCTAAACGAAAGTTTTACCCTTGATATGACGTTAATACCAGACTTTGGTCAGGTGAAGTCCGATGATAGGGTGCTAAATCTATCGCCTTTTGAAGTTTACTACGATGAGCAGCGCGGCTTTTTTACCGAGGGAACTGAGCTGTTTAATAAAGGAGGAATTTTCTACTCGCGTCGTATTGGTTCTAGGCCTGCATATTATGGCGCCGCTAGGGAGTCCCTTGCTAGTAACGAGGTAGTGTACGAGAATCCTATTGAAACAAAGATGCTTAATGCCACAAAAATATCGGGAAGAACATCTTCGGGAACAGGATTAGGCCTTTTCAATGCCATTACCGATGCGGCTTACGCTAGAATAGAAGATACCATTACTGGCGAAAAGCGAAAAATTAGAACTCAGGCTTTTACCAATTATAATATGGTGGTGGTTGACCAAACTCTTCCGTACAACTCATACATAAGTTTAGCAAATACCAATGTTTTAAGGTCTGGCGACGATTATATTGCAAACGTTACGGCAACAGAGGTGCTGGTTAGAGATCCATCAAATCAGTATGCTTTTAAAGGGATTGGCGCAGTAAGCCAGCATTTTGCCAACGAGGATGTTAATGGCTATAAGTATCGCCTAGAGCTGCACAAAACAGCGGGTGCTTGGCTGGGCAATGTATGGCATAACGTGGAGAGTGATACCTACAATCCCAACGATATGGGGTATCTACAAAATAATAATGAGTTCTCATACGGGGGAGAGGTAACCTACAGAAGGTTAGTGCCATTTAGTAAGTTTCTCGACCTGAATACTTGGGCTGGGTTTAGCCAATCTAAGCTGTTTGAGCCAAGAGCGTTTACACGCAACGAGGTTTATATTGGGGCGCGTTCTACGTTAGCCAAAAACAACTTAACACTTGGTGTGGATATGTCCACTAACCTTAAGGATGAGGTTGACTACTATGAGCCCCGTAGGACTGGTTCCAAGCTAATTATACCTAAGCATACCTCCATGAGCTTTTGGACCTCCAGCGACTATAGAAAGCCCCTGGCTCTTGATACCAAAATGGGATACTGGTATGCCGAGAGAATGGCACAGGACGGGTATTGGGTAAGCCTTTCGCCACGTATGCGGCTTAACAATTATATCATGGTTGTTTACACCGTGCGTCAGGACTACGAGGCGAATAACCTAGGCTACGCCGATAGTAACCAAACCGATGTGTTTATTGGTTCCCGTAATATAAGTACCCTTACAAACACCGTTGATGGGCGCTTTAGTCTTAACGCAAACTCAGTGTTTAGCCTTAGGGTAAGACACTATTGGCGTTGGGTTGACTATAAGGATTTTAGCATTTTACTTAGCGATGGAAACCTTACGCCAACAGCACCAATGGATGATAAAGATAAGAACTACAATATTTTTAACCTAGACCTTACCTACCAGTGGAACTTTGCTCCAGGTAGCGTACTTAGCGTAGTTTGGAAAAATGCTATTGAAACAAGCGAGTCGCAGGTTAACACCGATTTTCTGGATAATTTTGGCACTATGGTGGGCAATTCTGCATCTAATAGCTTGTCGTTCAAAATGCTTTACTACCTAGACTACCAGTCGCTTCGAAGAAAGAAATCGGTAAGCTAATAGTGTTTTAGAATTAGCAAAAGGGCATGATTAGACTCATGCTTTTTTTGTGTCCACTTAAGAATATGCTAATCGCATTAGCTTTTTTGCATAAAAAAATTAAGTTTGTAATCTGAAAAAATGCAACAACCACATGGAGTTTGAATTCAACTTTAACAGAGGCTTCGCAAGCGATAACAATTCTGGGGTTCATCCCACAATTCTAAACGCACTAGCTCAGGTAAATAACCAGCACGCACTAGCCTATGGCGATGATGCCGTAACCCAAAAGGCCGAAGATGTTTTTAAGTCGATTTTTGGAGCCGATATAGAGGTGTTCTTCGTTTTCATTGGTTCTGCGGCCAATGTATTGGGGCTTAAAGCTATTACCAACTCGTACAACGCTATTATTTGTGCCGATACGGCCCATATAAATGTTGATGAGTGTGGTGCTCCCGAACGATTTACTGGAGCAAAGCTGCTAACCGTATCTACCCCAAATGGTAAGCTAACAGTTGACCTTATTAAAAAGCATGTTCATGGCTTTGGCGTGCAGCACCATTCGCAGCCAAAGGTTATATCCATATCTCAACCAACAGAGCTGGGAACCCTTTACAGCATTGATGAGGTGAAGGCTCTGGCCAATTTTGCGCATCAAAACGGAATGCTGCTCCACATGGATGGCGCCCGAATTGCCAATGCGGCCGTAGCCCTAAATCAACCCTTTAAAGCATTTACAAAGGATGCTGGTGTTGATGTGCTCTCCTTTGGTGGTACCAAAAATGGGATGATGTACGGCGAGGCTATTGTGTTCTTTAACAAGGAGCTGGCTACCGATTTTATGTACACCCGCAAGCAGGGGTTGCAACTGGCATCCAAAATGCGCTATATCTCGGCGCAGTTCATTGCCTACTTGTCAAATAATCTTTGGGCGCAAACGGCAGGTCATGCTAACCGTATGGCTAAGCTGCTAGCCCAAAAGGTTGCCGATATACCAGGAATAACCATTACCCAGTCGGTTGATGTTAACGGCATTTTTGCCATAATGCCTGCAGAGCTAATCCCTGCTTTGCAAAAGGAGTACTTCTTTTACGAGTGGGACGAGTCGCGCTCAGAGGTGCGCTGGATGGCATCCTGGGATACCACCGAGGAGGATATTGAGCGCTTTGCAGCCACATTACGAAAGCTCGTTTTGCAATAAACTGGCAAATATTTACTATTTTTAAGCTGATTTTTAGAGAAGTACAAAGTGAAGTTGAAGTTATACCGCATAGTAAAAGCACTATTTACACTGGCAAGCATTCTTATACTGCTTACTGTTGAGTGTATTGTAAGCGAGAGGGAAGGCGCCACGGCTAACTCTGAGCATGAAGCTGTTGTAAACGACAATCTGTCAATAACCAATAACCTTAGTGAGGCCAATATCTTTAGCGATTTAAATAAATCAATAAATAGGTTTATTGGAAAGTGGGATATTAAGGGAGCCGCAATTGCCATTGCAAAAGAGGGCAAGTTGGTGTATGCCAAAGGGTTTGGGTATGCCGATATTGAGCATAATCAGGAGGTACAGCCCTACAACCTCTTTAGGGTGGCCAGCGTTTCAAAGCTTATCACAGCGTCGGCAATTATGAAGCTTGTAGAGGATGGGCGTTTATCGCTATCCGATACTGTTTTTGGCGCAAATGCCATTCTCAACCAACCCGCTTTTCTTGGCTACGTAGATCCGCGCGTAGAGAAGATTACCGTTAAAAACCTGTTGAACCATTCCGCAGGATGGACAACCCGATACGGCGACCACATGTTTATGGGCGAGGAGATTGCCCGTGCGTTAAATAAGCCAATGCCCGTTTCGCTGGAGGATATTATTGGGTTTGCCCTATCTAAGCGACTTCATTTTGAACCCTCAAACCACAGCTCGTACTGCAATATTGGTTATGGTATTCTACAACTTGTGGTGGAGCGAATTACTGGTACAAAGTACGAAGATTACGTTAAGGATGCCATTTTTACGCCAATAGGCATAACCGATGCTTTTTTGGCCTTTAACCTCGATGAGATGCGCTATGCACATGAGGTAAAGTACTATGAGGTTCACGATGCGGCTCCTATTAAAAGCTATAATGGTGCCGATACCCTTTTACCCAAAAGTAGGGGAGGTAACGATATTAGAACGCTTGGCGCTGCTGGCGGATGGGTTATCTCTCCAGTGAGCTTAATGCGTTTCCTCCTTTCCATTGATGGGGATCAGTCGTATCCCGATATCCTTAGCCACGAGTCGGTTGCGGAGCTCGTGCGGCAGGAAAAGGGCTTTCACCCGCTGGGCTGGCGGTGGATTACCCGCGATGGGAATTACTTAAGAACAGGTTCGCTTCCTGGTACATCTGCTTTGGCCGTAGTAAGGCAGGATGGCTTTTCGTACGTGTTCCTAACGAACACCAGCTCGTGGGTTGGTCCGCGACTTCCGTATGAGGTTGAGCGGGTAATATCAAGAAGTATCTCTAAAATTGATACTTGGCCCAATACCGATTTATTTAAGCCTATTGCTAGGCGCACATATCATGAGCCCATGCTAACGCGAATAAATCCTATTTTGGTTGGAAAGATTCCCGTTAGAACCGATAAAATAAAGCCGTTACTTTAAGTAGCGGCTTTTCTTTTATGGCAATTTGGGGCGATAGCTAGTTTAGCTGAAAATTGTTTTGCAGCGCACTTTCCTGTTCCCGTATCTTTTCAACAAACTGGAGCTGCTTAAGCAGGAACTGCTCCATTAATGCGCCGTTAAATAGCGTAAAAAAACGGTACTTATCGGTACTTCCAAGCATTAACGCTTTGGCTACATCAAATAGATTAATTGCCTCAGCAGTAATTAGCGTGCCAAGCCTTGGCGAGATGTTAAGCTGCAGCTTCTTTACCAAAACGGCTAAACTTGGATTGTTTGAAGTGTAGGTGTTAGGCAACTTCTTGATATATCCACCACCGTATGACTTGTTGGGGAGCACAGGCATAAAGTCTAGCAGCTCAAAGTTCCCTGTTCCTTTTATAAGGATTACCATATCGCCATTAGGGTTTTTTCCCGATACCTTAACCACTTCGGCAATAGTTCCGTATAGCTGAATATCCCCTTCCTTAATAAAGGGGATTCCAAATGGGAGCTCGTGTGCAATGCATTCCTCAATTAGCTGCTTATAGCGCGGTTCGAATATTCTAAGGGGTATCTCTTCGCCTGGCAAAAGAAATGTGCTTAATGGGAACAGTCCTATTTTAATGGTGTTTGAGTTCATTTAGTTCTCTCTTTTGAGATAAATTTTAGTGATACAGAGTTAATGCAATACCGTTTGCCAGTTGGTTTTGGCCCATCGTTAAATATATGGCCTAAATGTGCACCACATTGCTTACAGGTAACCTCGGTACGCACCATGTTATGGCTGTAATCCTCTTTAAAATCAATATTCCCAGTGAATTTTGATCCAAAAAAGCTGGGCCAGCCACAGCTTGAATGGAATTTTGTATCCGATTCAAAGAGCGGTGCATCACAGCAAACGCAATGGTAGGTTCCTTTTCCAAAAAAGTCCCAGTACTCACCAGAAAAGGGAGACTCGGTTCCTTTTTCCTGAGTAACGTGGTATTGTATAGGTGTAAGTTTTGTTTTCATTGTAGTTTCCTTTGTGGCATCTATTTTGTTTGCTTGTTGTGCTAGTGAGCTACCCATTGCAATCCATATTAGTGCCTGTAAAAGTATTAGTGCTCGCATCCTCACTATTTCAGTTTGTTAACACTATTTCAACATGAAAACACCCGAAAAGTTCATTGTTGCAAGTATGTTGAGTAAGTTTTTTTACTTTTGAACGTTTCCTAAAAAAATACCACCATGAAGAGATTATTCGCAGTTATTGTTGTAGCACTTTTAGGGTTTGCTGCTTATTCCCAGCAAGCTGTAGAGCGAGACCTTATTCCTTACGATAAAATTGTTGCGCGCAACGGCGTTAAGGTTTACCTAGTTAAGGGTGCTGAGCTAAAAGCTAAAGTTGTAACCACTGGAGTAACCCATAGCGAGGTAACAACATATGTTGATGGTAAAACCCTTGAGGTGAACATTAAACGAGCCCTGTTTAACGATGAGATGGTTGAAGTGTTTGTTACTTACGATACCATTAGGAATATCTCCGTTTATACACAGGCTAGAGTTAGCGCACAGGATACCCTTGTTGGCGATAAAATAACCTTTGATTTAACCTCAGGAGGTGAGTTTGATGGAACGGTTAAGCTAAATACCATTGATGTTTCTGCCAGTAAAGGGGCAACCGTAAGGCTAAAGGGAACAACCAAAACCATTGATGCTAGTATTAGCTTAAGCGGCGTGCTTGCTGCCCTTGACCTATCGGCCGAAAGCGCATTTGTAAAGGTATCAACCAAAGGCTCGGCAAAGGTTGGGGCATCAAAGCTAATTAAGGCCAATGTTAAATCGGGGGCAAACCTAACCTACACGGGTAACCCAGAGCAGGTTGATATTAAAACGGGCATAGGAGTATCAGTTAATGTACAGTAGTGCCTTTTTTGCTTTTTGAAACCATAGGCTGCTCTAAAGCAGCCTTTTTTTTCTGTGTAAATTATACCTTTAGCCCGGTTTTGATTTTAGTGTTTGGTATTTAGTGTATAGTCTCGTCTAAGGGCGAGGCAAGTTGTTTAGAGTAATTAGTCTAATATCTAACGTCTCAAATCTGTCCTTTAACCTTTAACTTTTAACTATATATGGGCTGTACAACGGAGTTCTGTTACTCAAAATACCTAAAACTTCTGCATACAGAAGTTGTTCCTGCACTAGGATGCACGGAGCCAATTGCTGTTGCATTGGCTGTAGCCAAAGCTCGCGAAACACTTAGTGCTAGGGCAGATAGGGTGGAGGTTTACACCAGTCCAAATATCTACAAAAATGGAATGGGAGTTGGTATCCCAGGTACAGGGTTAACGGGGCTGCTAGTTGCTGCTGCGCTAGGGGCAATTGAAGGGGACTCTACCGATAGCCTTGAATTGCTAAAAAACGTAAATGCCGAATCGGTTAAACTGGCCAATGAACTTATTGCTGCTAGTAAGGTGGCGGTTAGCGTTAAGAGCACATCGCACAAGCTATTTGTAGAGGCTATTTGTTACGATTCCAATGGGAACCAAGGGAAAGCCATTATTGTTGATAAGCACTCTAACATTGTATCGGCAGAGCGTAATGGAAGCATTGTTTGGAAAAAACCCGAAGAGCCTGTTGAAACAGTGGCTTCTGATAACCCAGAGGAGAAAATATCTTTAACCATAACCGAGATTTATAGCTTTTCGCAGGAAGTTCCATTTAGCCGTATCGAGTTTATTCTAAAGTCGGCTCAAATGAACACCGTAATTGCTCAAGAGGGTCTTACTGGTAACTATGGACTAAAGGTTGGTAAAACCCTTGCTGAGTATGTAAAAAAGGGAGTGCTTTCCGATGATATGGCTAACTACGCCATGTCGCTTACCGCAGCGGCAAGCGATGCGCGTATGGCTGGATCAACACTACCAGTAATGAGCAACTCGGGAAGTGGTAATCAGGGGTTAACCGCTACGCTGCCCGTTGTGGCTGTAGCAGAGAGGCTAAATGCCTCGCCCGAGAAGCTTGCTCGCGCTCTGGTTATCTCGCATTTGGTTGCCATACATATAAAAAGCTATTTGGGCCGATTATCGGCACTTTGTGGCTGTGTTGTTGCCTCGGCTGGTGCTGGTTGCGGAATATCGTACCTTATGGGTGGCGGTGTTCCCGAAATTGAGAGCACCATAAAGAACATGATTGGTAACGTTACCGGAATGATATGCGATGGCGCAAAAGTTGGATGTGCCCTAAAGGTTAGCTCGGGTGTAAACTCGGCTGTACAATCTGCTCTTCTGGCGCTGCAAGGCATCTGCATCTCTGCCAACGATGGTATTATTGAGGACGATGTGGAAAAAACCATTCAGAATATGTGCCGCGTGGGAGCAGAGGGTATGCGCGAAACCGATAATTTGCTGCTTCAAATAATGACCAGCAAGGGAGAGGGCTAGTCTCCCTGTAATACTATAAGTTGAATTAAAATTTTATTTAAGCTGTATGTCAGATACTACCATTTGCCCAACATGTAAAGCCGAGTACCAGCAACAACCTAATGTATGCCATAATTGTGGCTATCCCTTTGCTGGTGCCGAGCAGGAAAAATCGCATTTTGTTGCGCATCAAATTCTTAAAAAGGGGACGATATCCGATACAAAGGATAGTATAAGGAATGCAAGAACTATTCTTTTTGTAATTGCCGGTTTTAATATTGTATTCCCATTCTTTAGGTTTGCCAATACTCAATTTGGTGGTATAATGATTGCTTTTAGCATGATAATAGGGTTAGTCTTTTTAATCTTTGGGTTTATGGCCAAAAGGAAACCGTTTATTTCCATCCTAATTCCGTTTATTTTATTAATTGTATTCTATTTACTCGATTTATGGCTATCGCCAGCTACTTTTGTTCGTGGTATTTTCTGGAAAGTTTTGTTTGTTGGTGGGCTTATTTACAGCTTAATCAGCATTAAAAAATCGGATAGGATTAAGACTGAAAGTAGTTTTTTAGCCTCAAAAGACTATAAATAGGATGATATCGCCATTATTCTGAGCAATTGGACTATTCCATGTAGAACTATGCTGCTCTAGCTGTTTGCCATATCATTAAACCTTCCCTGCGCTGGAATTAAGTGCTTGATATTTTTTTGTAATAAAAATAGCTTTATGGCTTTTTTTATTAAGTACTTGTTTGTACCATCTGTTTTACCAGTAAATTAACCATATGGTTAAAATAATTAGTTAAAAATTTGCATCGTACTTTTTCCTGCTCTATATTTGCATTATTAACCACATGGTTAATCTACGTAGTTAACTAAAATGTAATGTTATGGTAAAGGCTCAGGATACAGAGACGCAGATTTTGGATGCTGCACGCCGTGTGTTTATTCGCAAGGGGTTAAGTGGAGCAAGAATGCAGGAAATAGCCGATGAGGCTGGCATAAATAAAGCCTTGCTCCATTACTACTTCAGAAGTAAGGAGAAGCTGTTTGATGTGATTCTTAGGGAGACGTTTGCTAAGATTTTCCCGTCGCTACCCGACCTTATGATTAATCCGCAGCTTACGTTCCGCGAAAGTCTAACAAAGTTTGTTGATGGTTACATCACTGCAATTCAGCATAATCCATTTTTACCCGCCTTTGTAATTAACGAGATTAACCAGAATCCGGACAAAATAGCTCAGGTTTTTGAGACTATTGGCTTCGATGGCGCCAAAATAAAACAGGTTCAGGAGGTGTTGCCCCAAAGGTTAGGCTTATCAAAAGAAAAAACGCGCGAGGTAATAGTAACGGTAATTAGCTTGTGTGTATTCCCCTTTGTAGGCAAACCTGTACTTAAAACATTGCTTTTCGATAATGATGATAAGGCTTTTGAAGCGTTCCTTGAGGAGCGAAAAGCAAGGGTTGTTGAAATTGCAATGAGTATGATTCAATCGTAAAGAGTTTTAGCATGAAGCGATTACTAATTATTTGCTTAGCCGCATTTCCTTTAAGCATAATGGGGCAGCAAAAAAAGGAGCTTACATTATCTCAACTATTTCAAATGTTGGATAATACACCTGTAGGACAAACTAGGCAGAGTATTGACTCTGTTTATGCTCTCAGGCAAAAGAATGCAGCAACAGGATTCCTTCCCTCGGTAAATCTGGTAGGACAGGCAACCTATCAAACCGATGTAACAGCTGTAAGCATCCCAATTCCTGGATTTTCTGCTCCTGAAATGGATAAGGATCAGTATAAGATTGCTCTTGAAGCCAACCAGCTCATTTACGACGGTGGTGTAATAAAGCGGAGAAGAGCGCTGCTTTCAACTGAAAATGCACTGGAGCAAAACTCTCTACAGGTAGAACTTTACGGAAAGCGTGAGCAGGTTGCCAACTTGTACTTTGGATTGCTTCAAGCTCAAGTTGCAGAGCAACAGGTAATGCTAATGGTTGCTAGCTTAGATAAGCGCATTGCAGAGCTTTCTGTTGCTCAAAAAAAAGGTGTTGTGCTGGCATCAACCGTTCAATCTATAAAGGCGGAGCGGCTAAAGCTGGAGCAACGGCTCCTGCAGTTTCCTGCGCAACGGGAGTCAATTTGGGCATCGCTCATAGCTGTGATGGGCGATTCTACAATTGTTGCCGATACGCTAAGGGTTCCATTGGTTGGGGCGCAATCCAGCAGTCTAGTGCCCATAGCCAGACCTGAGTTTCAAAGTTTCGAAATTCAAGCATCCAAAACGCATAGTTTAAGTGATATTGTTGCATCGTCGCGTATGCCTCAAGTTGCTGCTTTTGCAAACATCGGCTACGGCAAACCTGGTTTAAATATGCTCTCCAACGAGTGGGATACCTATGCTCTGGTTGGCGTACGCCTGTCGTGGCGCGTTTGGGATTGGAATCAGGCAAGAAACGAGAAGCAGCAGCTGGCCATTCAGCGTAGCATTATTAGCAAACGGATGGAAACCTTTAGTAACGCTATTACAGGTAGGGCAGAGGGTATTCGGGCTCAAATGGATATGCTAGAGAAGCAAATGGCTATGGATAAAGAGATTATTCAAATGCTTAGCGATGTTGAGCAGGATAAGGCCTCGATGCTGGCCAATGGGGTTGTAACCTCATCGGACTATGTGGCCGATTTCAACGCGGTTTCTGCAGCAAAGCTTAGCCTTGAGATTCGTAAGCTAGATTTTGCTCTGCAATGGGTACTGTTGCAAACCGTGCTTGGAAATAATTTGTAGCATAACAAGGAGATAATAATGAGTTTAACAAATCATAAATTAATAATTACGAGTATGATTTTGAGAAGAGTTTACATAGGCTTTGCTGCTCTTGCAGCGCTTCTATCTGCCTGCAGTAGTAACAGTACCACACCCGATGCATGGGGTAACTTTGAGGCCGATGAGGTTACTATTTCAGCCGAAGCAAATGGCCGATTAATTGATTTTAGTATTGATGAAGGGGATTACTTAACCCTTAACCAACCCATTGGGCTAATTGATACAGTGCAGCTATCGTTGCGCAGGAGTCAGCTTTACGCGCAGGTTGAAGCGGTTAAAGCAAAGCGAAGAACCATTGATGCTCAAATTAATGTGCAGGTAGAGCAAACTGCCGTAATGCAAAAGGAGCAACAGCGAATACTGGCCATGTTTAATGAGGGTGCTGCTACACAAAAGCAGCTGGACGATATTAACGGACAGCTATCGGTGCTTACCAAGCAAATAGAGGCTACAAAATCGCAGCAGCCCGCAATTGACGCCGAGCTAAAGGCTCTAGGGGCGCAGGTAGCACAGGTTCAGGATCAGCTAGCTAAGTGTAAGTTGGTAAGCTATACCCAAGGAACAGTGCTAGTAAAGTATGCTAACACGGGAGAACTGGTTTCACCAGCAAAGCCGCTTTACCGCATTGCATTACTAGATCCTATTGTACTTAAAGCCTACATATCTGGAAGTCAGCTGCATCAGATAGCCTTAGGGAAGAAGGTAACTATTGGGTACGATGCCGACGGTGGCGCTATAGAAAAAACCGAGGGTACTATTATCTGGATATCAGCAAAAGCAGAGTTTACACCTAAAATTATCCAAACTCGCGAGGAGAGGGTTGATTTGGTTTATCCTATTAAGATAAAGGTTTCAAATCCCAATCAAAGCATGAAAATTGGAATGCCTGGAGAAGTTTGGTTTTAGTGTCTAGTCCTTAGCTTTTTGCGTTTAATCTCGCCTAGGGGCTGCTTGCCTCGACCTCAGGCGAGGAGACAAACTTTTTCACGTTTAACTTTTCACGTTTAACTTTTCACCATTAACCTTACTCTCTTGAATCCAAATAATATCATATGTAATGGTTTGTCAATGAGTTATGGGCAAACCAGAGCCCTTAAAGGCGCAACGTTTGCTGTTGACGAAGGGGAACTCTTTGGATTAATAGGTCCCGATGGCGCTGGTAAAACAACGCTAATACGCATCTTGGCCTCGCTGTTAGTTCCTTCGGGTGGTAGCGCTACCATGTGTGGAGCCGATGTTGTAAGGGACTACCAAGCTATTCGCCAAATGGTGGGGTACATGCCTGGCCGTTTCTCCCTATATCAGGATTTAACGGTTCGGGAAAATCTAGAGTTCTTTGCAAGTGTTTTTGGTACTACTGTGGAACAGAACTACAGGCTGATAGAGGATATCTACAAAATGCTTGAGCCCTTTGCTAATAGACCAGCAGGAAAGCTCTCTGGGGGCATGAAGCAGAAGCTTGCCCTATCGTGCGCACTTATTCATAAACCCAAGGTGCTGTTGCTAGACGAGCCAACAACAGGTGTTGACGCTGTGTCTAGAAAAGAGTTTTGGACAATGCTACGCAAGCTTAAAAATGAAGGGATTACCATGCTTGTATCCACTCCATATATGGATGAGGCTGCACAGTGCGACCGAATTGCACTTATTCAGAACGGGGATATCCTTCAAATAGTGTCGCCAAAGCAAATTGTTGATTCCTATGCATACGACCTTTTTGGTATAGAGAGCAAAAGGCCAAATGCCGTTATCAAGGCGCTTAGAGCCGATAGCCGATTCCAATCGTCGTTCCTTTTTGGGCACGAGGTGCACCTTTCTGTTGAAATGAGAAGTATTGCTGTTGATGCGGTTGAGCGCTACTTGCTTGAGAATGGGATAGAAACTATTGCCGTTAGGCGTATTTCGCCAACCATTGAGGATTGCTTTATGTCCCTAATGGAACACAATAATGCCATTGGTTAATAAAAGTAATGCTATGGATAGCAGTATTGTAATATCTGTAAATAAACTGGTTAAGAAGTTTGGGAACTTTGTAGCCAATGACAATCTAACCTTTGAGGTTGGTAGCGGAGAGATATTCGGATTTCTTGGAGCTAATGGAGCGGGAAAAACCACTGCAATACGAATCCTTTGCGGCCTACTTGAGCCAACATCGGGCGATATTATTGTAGCTGGGTTTAATGGCTACACGCAACGCGATAAGATTAAAGCAAACATAGGCTACATGAGCCAAAAGTTCTCTCTTTACGAGGATTTAACAGTTTGGGAAAACATTAGGCTTTTTGCAGGAATATATGGTGTTTCCAGAAAGTTGATACAAGAGCGCGCCAATTTGTTGATAGAGAACCTAGGTTTAGAGGATTACAGGAATCGCCCTGTTGCCGATTTACCCTTGGGGTGGAAGCAAAAGCTAGCCTTTTCGGTTGCAATGATTCACAAGCCCACCATAATCTTTCTCGATGAGCCAACTGGTGGCGTAGATCCAATTACACGTAGGCGCTTTTGGGAGATGATTTACGAAGCGGCCGATGCTGGTACCACCGTTTTTGTTACCACTCATTACATGGACGAGGCCGAGTACTGTAACCGTATTAGCATTATGGTTGATGGTAAGATTGTGGCGCTCGACACGCCATCTGCGCTAAAGGCTGAGTATAACGCGGAGTCTATGGATGAGGTTTTTGTGAAACTAGCACGGAACAGTCAGCGTGTGTAAACTATTCAAGTATGAAAAGGAGTAACAACAGCATTTGGGGTTTTATTCGCAAGGAGTTTTTCCACATTTTTCGTGATAAGAAAACGCTGCTGCTAATATTTGGTTTGCCCGTTGCACAGCTTCTACTTTTTGGCTTTGTGGTTACCAATGAGATTAAGGACGCAAAAATTGCCGTTTTCGACCAAAGTAAGGATTACCTATCACTGCAGCTGGTAAATAAGCTGGTGTCGTCGGGCTACTTTATCCTATCAGATAACTTAAGCAACGCATCGCAAATAGACGAGGTGCTTAAAGCAGGCAAGGCGCAGCTAGTTGTTTCCATTCAGCCCAATTTTGCTGCCGAATTTCAAAAGCAGGGCGTTGCCAGTGTGCAGCTCAATGCCGATGCCTCAGAACCAAATACGGCCAGCATCTTAACTGCGTATGCATCGGCAATAATCTCCGATTTTGCTGCCGAAAATAGTGGAATGCCCCAGCAAACGCTAGTCTCTGTGCAATCGAGAATGCTTTATAACCCCGATCTAAAATCGGTGTTTATGTTTGTGCCCGGCACAATGGCGCTTATCCTTATGCTTATTACTGCCATGATGACCTCTATATCCATTGCCCGCGAAAAGGAGATGGGAACCATGGAGGTGCTTCTAGTATCGCCACTCAAACCTTGGCAAATAGTGCTGGGAAAAGTTTTCCCATATATTGGTTTGGGATTTGCAAATGCGCTGCTAATCATAATTCTAGGATACTTTGTGTTTATGCTCCCCATGCGGGGGAGCATGGTGCTGCTACTGCTGGTAACGCTGTTGTTTATTATTTTGGCCCTTTCGTTAGGGATATTAATATCAACAGTAAGCAAAACCCAGCAGGTTGCCATGTTCCTGTCCATGTTCGCATTGTTACTGCCAACAATACTGCTCTCGGGCTTTATTTTCCCCATTGAAAACATGCCCGTTCCGCTACAATGGCTAAGCCTTATAATGCCGCCCCGATGGTTTATATCAGCCCTAAAAACAATAATGATTAAAGGGGAGGGGTTAGCCTTTGTTTACAAGGAAATTTTGGTGATGCTTGGAATGACCATCGCATTTCTATCCCTAAGTATTAAGAAGTTTAAAATTCGATTATAGCGTTGCATATGAGAACACTACTTTTCCTTTTGCAGAAGGAGTTTTTGCAGGTATTTAGGAACAGAACCATGCTACCCATCATTTTTATAATGCCTGTGGTGCAACTCCTGGTTCTTGCTAATGCTGCAACCTTTGAGGTGAAAAATATCGATTTGGCTATAGTTGATTACGACCAATCGTACCTCTCGTCGCAGCTTAAATCGCACTTTACTGCATCGCCATTCTACACTATTGTAGCCAACGAGGTTTCGGTATCTAAATCGCTGGATATGGTTCATGCTGATAAGGCCGATGCCATACTAGTAATTAAGCAAGGATTTGAAAAGGACCTCTTGCGCGGGCATCAAACGGAGCTGCAGCTGCTGGTTAATGCTATTGATGGCTCTGCTGCTGGGCTAATGAACTCCTACTCTGGGCAAATTATACAGGGGTTTATTCAGGAGCAAATAGCCCAGAGAGCCAATGTAACGGTTCCACATATTACCATTCAGGAAAAATTCTGGTACAACCCAGACCTTACCTACTCGCACTTTATGATTCCGGGTATTTTGGTGATTCTGGTAACCGTAATAGGCATGTTTTTAACAGCGCTTAATATTGTTCGCGAGAAGGAGATGGGTACTATGGAGCAAATAAACGTAACGCCAATTAAAAAGTACCAGTTCATTTTAGGCAAGCTTATCCCATTTTGGGTAATTGCCATGTTTGAACTTGTGTTTGGGCTCATTCTGTCGAAGCTTATCTTTGATATTCCCCTAAACGGAAGCCTTCTCCTTGTTTTTGGTGTGGCGGGCGTTTTCCTTGTTGTTGCATTGGCTATGGGGTTGTTCCTTTCGTCGGTGGCAGAGTCGCAGCAGCAGGTTATGTTTCTTGCTTACTTTTTCATGATTGTTTTTATCCTAATGAGCGGCATCTTTACTCCAACAGATAGTATGCCGCTATGGGCTCAAATTGTTGACCTAGTAAATCCTCTTTTTTACTTTATGAAGGTTATGCGTATGATACTTATCAAGGGGGCTGGGTTTATGCACATTATGCCATGTTTAGTTGGGCTAATGGTTCTTTCTGTATTAATGCTAACTTTGGCTATTACTAAATACCGAAAAACCTCGTAGCCATAAATGCCCAAGTTTTGGTGTAAAATAGTACTCATAGCATTTGTTGCTATTGTTGGTAATAGGCTGCTGTTGGCCCAAGAGGCCAGCTTTGCAGGAGCCAATTACCAACCTTCTCTTTTTGATGATACTACGCTGCTACACATAAAGCTGGAGTATAACATGGATGCGGTAAGCCGCGATGTAGGCGATAATCCTTCTGAACATCAGGGGCAATTGTTCTACAAAAACCAATGGGGAGGATGGGTGCCTCTCAACGTGGAGATATCTACTCGTGGAATATTTAGGAAGAATCCTGTTAACTGCAATTTCCCGTCCTTAATGCTTCGGTTCAATGGGGAAGAGGCTAAATCAACCATTTTTAGTAGTACTAGCAAGCTCAAACTTGTTGGCCATTGCCAAAATGGGAGCAAACGCCACCAAGAATATCTTTTAAAAGAGTATCTAGCCTATAAAATTTATAACCTTATAACGCCCTATAGCTTTAGGGTTAGGCTGGCAAAAATATCATACATAAATACTTTATCGGCGGATACACTTACTAGTTTTGCCTTTTTTATTGAGCCTAAGGAGTTGTTGGCAAAGCGTTTAGATGGCTTTATGGTGGAACAAAAAAACATTCATCCTAACGCTACAAATCGTCAGATTGCCACGCTGATGGCCATATTTCAGTATTTTATTGGCAATACCGATTGGTCAATTAAAGCCCAGCACAACGTGGTGCTAGTTGGGCTAGAGCCTGGTGCGCCAACATTTCCTGTTCCTTTTGATTTCGATTTTTCGGGAATGGTAAACGCAAGCTACGCACAACCAGCCGAAGCACTACCAATACGCTCGGTGCGTCAGCGCTATTTTAATGGGTATTGCCGCACTGCCGAGGAGTATAATCAGGTTTTTGCCGTGTTCCTAGGGCGTAAATCGGAGATATACGATTTGATATCAAATTTCACCCATCTTTCTAAGAGGGAGAAGGGTAGGGTTTTGGAATATTTTAACGACTTTTACTTTTTGCTTACCGATACTAAAAAATCGAACAGAGCATTTGTAAAACAGTGTCGAACCGATTAGTTTTGTTTCTTGCTACTTACACCAAGTAGTAAGTGTAGTTTGCGTAAAAGAATAACCTTTTAATGTTACAATCCGTTTCATTAAAAGGTTTTTACTATAATCTAATGAGAATGTCTCTCAGCAAAAAAATAGCTAAAGTAATTGCTTGTGCACTTATTTTATCCATTCCAACAATTGCTTTATCTCAGGATAAGGTAACGGCTCATGTTAGGCTAATTCTACGCAAGTCAAAAGCCGATGATGCCAAAATAGTCCTTTATAAGGAAGGGAAGCTTACTGAAGCCAAACCCGTGCAGCGCGCAGGTAAGTTTAAGGTTGATTTAGATTATGGTGCAGATTATGTCCTTTCCTTCGAAAAAAGTGGCTACGTAACTAAAAAAATTACCATAAATACTTCCGTTCCTGAGTCCTTTCCCAAAAATCAGGAGAATGTAATTGACTTTGAGGTAGAGCTATTCCCTCAGGTTGATGGTGTTAACCTTATGGTTTATAATAATCCTGTGGGAAAGATTAAGTTCTCTAGCGATGTTAACGATTTCGATTACGACTCCGATTACTCCTATTCTGTTCAGAAACAACTAGAACAGGCTGAAAAGGATATGATTCAGCGAGAAAAGGAGATTGAGAAGGAGCAGAAAAATAAAGTTGAACAGGACAAGCAAAATCAGCTTAAAGCCGAGGCCGAAAAACGAAAGGCTGATGAGGTGGCTCGGCAAAAAGCTGCCGAAGAAGCCAAACGAATAGCCGCCGAGAAACAGAAGCAGGAAGCCCTTGCTCGTGCACAAGCCGAGGCTAAGGCAAAAGAGGATGCACTAAAGCGTGACGCCGAGAAGAAAGCCAAAGCTGCCGAGGAGGCTCGCCTAAAGGCCGAGGAGGAAGCACGTAAAAAGGCCGAAGCAAAAAAGCTAGAGGAAGAGCGCATTAAGAAGGAACAGGAGCGCCTTCGCCAAGAGGAAGAGGCTAAGGCCAAAGCGGCCGAGGAGGCGCGTATAAAGGAACAGGAGCGTGTTCGCCTTGAGGCCGAGAAGCGTAAGGCTGAGGAGGAAGCCAAAGCCAAAGCCGCCGAAGAGGCTCGCCTAAAAGAGCAGGAGCGCCTTAAGAAGGAGGCCGAGGCGCGTGCCCTTGCCGAAGCTAAGGCTAAGGAAGAAGCGGCCAAACGTGAGCTAGAGGCTAAGCAGAAAGCCGAAGCCGAAGCAAAGCGTAAGGCCGAAGAGGAGGCCAAATTAAAGGAAGAAGCCCTTAAAAAGGAACAGGAGAGAATCCGTCAGGAGCAAGAAAAAATAAGATTAGCCGAAGAAGTCAAAGCCAAAGCTGCCGAGGAGGCGCGTATTGCCGAGCAGGAACGCCTTAAAAAGGAAGCCCAAGAGCGTGCTATTGCTGAAGCTAAATTAAAAGAGGAATCAGCTAAGCGCAACCTTGAGGCAAAGCAAAAAGCTGAAACCGAGGCAAAGCGCAAAGCCGAAGAGGAGGCTAAGCTGAAGGAAGAGGCTCTTGAAAAGGAGCAGGAGAGAGTTAGTCAGGAGCAGGAAAAGGTTCGTTTAGCCGAAGAGGCTAAGGCCAAAGCCGCCGAAGAGCTTCGTAAACAGGAGGAGGAGCGGGTTAAGGCCGAGGCCGAAAAACGTAAGGCCGAAGAGGGAATCAAGGCTAAAGCCGCCGCTGAGGCTCTAGTTAAAGAACAGGAGCAGCTTAAAAAGTTAGCAGAGGAGCGTGCTCTAACCGAAGCAAAGGCAAAGGAGGAAGCGGCTAAACGCGATACCGAGGCTAAGCAAAAAGCAGAGACAGAGGCCAAACGTATTGCCGAGGAGGAAACTAGACTTAAGGAGGAGAACCGCAAGCGCGAGGAGGAGCGAGTTAAGCAGGAGGCAGAGAGGATACGTATAGCCGAGGAAGCTAAGGCTAAAGCCTCTGATGAAGCCCGCATTGCCGAGCAGGAACGCTTAAAGAAAGAGGCCGATGAGCGTTCCCTTACCGAAGCAAAGGCTAAGGACGAAGCCGCTAAACGCGATACCGAAGCTAAGCTTAAAGCCGAGGAGGAGGCTAAGCGTAAGGCTGAGGAAGAGGCTCGTATAAGAGAGGAAGTACGATTAAAAGAGCAGCAAAAGGTGCTTGCCGAGGCCGAACGTGCTAAACAGGAGGCTATTGCTCGCCAACAGGCTGAGGAGGCTGCAAAGAAGGCTTATGATGAGGAAATGAAGCGTAGAGCCGAGCTTCGCAAGCAAATGCTATTACAGGACATGCTTAATAAGGATAAGGAAAAAGCAAAATCTAAACCGTTGCAGTCAACTCGTCCTAACCAAACCGTTGAAGAGCTAGAAAAGAAGTATAGCAATGAGCGCACCGAAGAGGTTATAGAGTACCCTCGTATGAAGGTAACGCATATTGTGTTTAACAAGGATGGTGAGCTATCATTCTACACAAAGGTAGTGCATAACCACGGCGCTGTTTTCTACTTCAAAAACGGCTTTGGTATCTCTGCTTGGCAATTCGATAAGGAGACTAAGTAAGTTTAATTGGATATTCCTTTATGGAGATATATAATACGGCTTGTCCTAGAAACTGCTATAGCACATGCAGCTTTAAGGTGGTTGTCGATGGCGGAAAGGTTATTAACGTAAAGCCAAATCCCAATAATGCAGCAACCCCAGAGGGTGTTTGCCTAAAGGGAATTAGCTATGTTGAACGGGCTAACTCGCCAGACCGCATTCTATTTCCGCACAAACGGAATCCCGATGGCTCTTTTTCCCGAATTTCATGGGATGAGGCCTATAGCATAATAACTCAAAAGCTAATTCATTTTAGGAAGGAGTACGGTGCCCAGAGCGTGCTATTCTATGCTGCTAGCGGCATGTCGGGCTTGCTAAATGAGATTAGTGGCCGATTCTGGCGTAAGATTTATGGTGGTGCTACCACCGTTTACGGAAACCTTTGCTGGCCTGCAGGTCTAGAGGCAACCCGCCTTACCCTTGGCGAGAACAAGCACAACGTTCCTTGGGATTTGGAAAATGCCAAGCTCATTGTTCTCTGGGGTAAAAACTCATCGGAGAGTAACATTCAGGAGATGATACCCATAGGCAAAGCCGTTGATAATGGCGCAAAGCTTATTGTGGTTGACCCTCGCCGTACCGATTCGTCTCAACGTGCACATCTACTTATACAGCCCAAACCATCAACTGATGGGGCGTTGGCGCTAGCCGTTGCCCATCTACTCATTAAGAATGGGTGGGTCGATACCGATTTTATTGCCCAAAATGTATCGGGCTACGAGCAGTTTGCCAGTAGCGTAAAGGATTGTAACCCCCAGTGGGCATCGGCTATTTGCGATGTTCCTGTTGATTTTATTCACAAGCTGGCCGAGGCCATTGGCACCATTAAGCCCATGACGCTTATTCCGGGCTACGGAATGCAGCGCTACAGCAATGGCGGACAAACCACGCGTTGCCTCTTGGCGCTATCCGTTTTAACGGGAAACATAGGTAAACCTGGTGCTTGCTGGCACTACGCAAATTTGCAAAGCTATGTTTTTGATGATGTGCTAGAGCCGCTGTGCTACTATCCACCATCAACCCCTGATGGTATTATTCGTCGCTCAATTGCAACTGCCCGCTTGGGTGCCGATATGCTTGCTCAGGATAATCCTCCGCTTAAAATGGTTTGGGTTGAACGTGGAAATCCCATAACCCAAAATCCGAATACATCAAAGGTGCTAGAGGCCTTTCGTAAGTTGGAGTTTAGGGTTGTTGTGGAGCAATTCTTTACCGATACTGCTCTTGAGGCCGATATTGTGCTACCCGCCAAAAATATGTTTGAGCAAACCGATATTATTGGCTCCTACTGGAATCCCTATGTACAGCTGGTGCAAAAGGTTGTTGAGCCTGCTGGCGAGGTAAAAACCGAGGTGACCATATACCATCGTCTTGCTCAGGATCTGGGCTTTACAAAGGAACAGGCAGACCAGGTACTTATTCCCCCCACCGACCAAGGTGTTACTGATTTTTTGAACGGTAAGCTAAGCGCTTTTCCGCAGCTATCGCTGGAGCAGCTAAAGCAAGGCCCTGTTTTAGCTCCCGGATTGGAGGAGATTGCCTTTACCGATGGTGTTTTCAGAACTCCATCGGGCAAAATTGAGCTCTACTCGCAGCAGGCTGCCGATAGTTGGGGTGTTAATCCGCTACCATCATACGATGTTGGTGTTGATGCCACCGAGGGCAGTAACGCCTATCCGCTCTACTTAATGTCTCCTAACACTAAGAACCGTATTCACTCTCAGTTTGGGAACCTTAGCGTGGTAAAGATGGTTGCAGGAGAGCCTGTTGCCCTAATCAACCCCGATGATGCTCGCGAAAGGGGCATAGCCAATGGCGATAGGGTAAGGGTTTACAACTCAAGGGGCGAGGTGGTTGTTACGGCCGATGTAACCTTTGCCAATCGTAAGGGTTGTGTAACAATTCCCAACGGCTGGTGGCGTACGCAGGGTTGCTCTGTAAATCTTTTAAGCGAAGGCCGCGAAACCGATATGGGACATGGTACCGCCTTTCACGATAATAAGGTTGAAGTGGAAAAGCTAAACGGAAAAGCCTAATGGAACAGGGTTTTATTTTTGATTACGCTAAGTGCGTTGGTTGTCATGCCTGTATGGTGGCCTGCTATGCCGAGAATAGCACGCAGCCGCCCTTATCGTGGCGACAGGTTAACACCTTTAACGGGAAAAAGATACCTGGGCATGGCTTTTTGCACCAATCGTTAGCTTGCAATCACTGTTTAGATGCTCCCTGCTTAAAGGCTTGCCCTGCTGTTGCCTACACTCGCGATAGCGTAACGGGAGCCGTTATCCATCACGCCGAACGCTGCATTGGCTGTAAGTACTGTACTTGGGCTTGCCCCTTCGATACTCCTAAGTTCAATATCAGCAAAGGAGTTGTTGAGAAGTGCAACTTTTGCAATAGCCGATTAAAAGATGGTGGAATTCCTGCCTGTGCCGAGTTATGCCCAACTGGTGCGCTATCCTTTGGCCCAATAACGGTTGAGCGCTCAGTGGGGAATATCGGGTTGTCTTATCAGGTCATTCGTCCGCAGCTAAACACTTTACGCGATGAGGTTTCAAACAGCTTACCCCAAATGGATACTGCTGCAACCACATCGCTTCCTATGGACGATGTTGTTAAGCAACTGGTTGAACCATCGCACAAAATTCATTCGTTTGATGAGTGGCCTTTGGTGCTATTCACATTTATTGCCTCGGCCATGAGCGGATGGCTAGCAGCGCAGCTAATTGAGGGCGCGTTACCAGTAAACCGTTGGGTGTTTGGATTCCTAATAGCAATAGGAGCAATGCTAAGCACGTTCCACTTGGGCAAACCCTTTAGGGCTGCAAGAGCATTGCTGCACGTGAGAACTTCGTGGTTGAGCCGTGAGATTTTGCTGTTCGGATTATTTTCCGTTCTATCGCTAGCCTACCTATTTGTTAGCTCACATAATGTTTGGCTAATAGCTTCAGTATTCGTTGCAGTGCTTATGCTTGGCGCAATAGAGATGGTTTATTCTGTAACAACAAAAGCGTACTCAACGCCACTACACAGCGCCAATACTATTCTAACCGCATTGGCCTTTGCGGCTATTTTTGCCAGCGCAACAAGTATTGTAGTTGTTACACTTGCTGCAAAAGCCATTCTGTACTTGTTAAGGAAGGCAAACGTAAGAACCATGTCCGCAATGTACTCCCTTACATCACTTGTGCGGTTTATTTTAGGATGCTTTGTTCCAATGGTAGTATTTGCCTTTGGTCACAGTCAGTACTACTGGGCTGCTCTAGCCTCATTTGCACTGGGAGAACTTATTGATAGGTTTGACTACTACAATGACCTTCGTGTAGAAACACCCACACATAACCTTTACAAATCGTTACTTAGTAGGCTTAAGAGGGTAAAGTAGAGGCCATGAAAATACAGCTGCCGATTGATAAAAATATCCACATTTATCATTTTACAAAAAGTGAAACTGCATTAATTAAGATATACACATCCTTACTTATGCTTCAGTTAAAAGGCCTCCACACAAAAGGCACATTTGTTTTTTGCTGACAGATTAACCAATACTCAAAAAAACAATGTACCATTTGTTCCAACGCGTGGATAGACAAACAGAATTATGACGTAACTTTGCTGAATAAAAATTGAATATGACATATTACAACAGAATAAAAGAATTAACTAAAGCGGTTCCAACCGCATTGGTTGACTTTGGACTTCCAAGAGACCCTGCGAGAACACCGACACAGGCATCATCAAATTTCATTACAAATAGGGAACAGGGAGATTGGGCTGAAAGTTTGGTGTTCAGAGCAATTAATGAAATTTCGAAAAAATTTGTCACAGTAAAATACGGCAAGTCTGATGACTTAGTAGCTGGTGAGGATGGGTTTGATACTTTTTATCAAGATTTTCAAGAAGAACTTGATACAATAGGGAAAAGACCAGACTTATTAATTTTCAGAAAAGAAGATTTTCAGAAAGACTTAGGTTTTGACATTAGCCAAATTCCACACGATACAATTACAGAGTATGTAAAAAAGGCAATAGCAGGTATTGAAGTGAGATCAAGTGCTTTCTTGATTGATAAATACGAAGAAGCAATGCAGACAAGGACTGAAAAATTCAGTAGAATTGCCTTGCAGACAAGAGATATAATTCTTTCAGGATTTCAGGAAGAATTAAATCATCCAACACGACAAGCGTATATAGATTTGCTTCAGAGTATTACGCTTAAAACATTATCAGTAACGGATTTCAGAGTTCCAAACTGGAGTTCAACAGAACGTTTATTAGAGTTAAAAAAACACTTTAGAACACTAAAAAATGCTATTAAGGAAATTCAGAAAAGAGATTACCTTTCTATAACTCCAAAGGTTGAAGACATCAAGGTTGTATACAAGTGGATTGAAACTTTCAATGTGCCTCATTTTTATTTTCAGGTTTTCTTTGATAAGGTTTACGGAATATCTTTTGAGCAAATTTTATCGTTAATCTCTGACTCAAATAACGAAGGCATTATCTTCTCAGTTGAATCAGATACTAAAAATCAGAACAAAACCACTATCAAAATCAACTCTAAATCAGGGATGCCCATTGCATCAAAAGTTGATGAACCTATTCACGAAAGCGTTAGAAAAGAAATGGATAGGGGCAGACTTTTGTTTTATGTGACTTTTAAAGGTGGAACGGCATATCTTGATGTGGATAATTTAATTAACATTCTTGGCATTGACATTAAAGAGTTCTAATGATTGACATTAAAAATATATCACTGGCAATAGACAATCAGGTTGAGAAACGCTACTCTAAATTTATTCCTTTAGAGCATAGGAAAAGGTTTGCCCAATTTTTCACACCTTTTCAATTAGCAACATTAATGGCCGATTGGTTGTTTGGTAACCAAAATATGCAAACAGTTTTAGAACCGGCATTTGGTCTTGGTGTCTTTTCGAGAGCCTTACTCAGCAAAAAAAATGATTTATCTATAAAAGGTTTTGATATTGATGAAAGAATCTTTTCTGAAGCAAAAGAGATTTTCAAAGATACACCGAATGTCAGGATACATTTAAACGATTATATGTTCAATGATTGGAATAATAAATATGATGGAATCATTTGCAATCCACCATATTTTAAGTTTCACGATTATGACAATAAGACAATCTTAAATGAAATCGAAAATCGCTTAAATATTAAACTTAATGGCTTTACAAATCTTTATACTCTTTTTCTATTAAAGTCTGTTTACCAGCTAAATCCCAACGGCAGACTTGCCTATATTATACCATCGGAATTTTTAAACTCCGATTATGGTAAACTTGTTAAATCGGCACTAATAAAGAACAAAGTTTTAAGGCATATTGTTGTTTTTGATTTTAAAGAAAATGTATTTGATGACGCTCTAACAACTGCGTGTATTCTTTTGTGTTCAAACGATAAGCACAGTCAAAAAGTGAAGTTTTCAACTATTAAAAAAATCGATGACCTAGAGTTAATTAAAAGTTACATTTATGATTATCCACACAAGAACATTGACAATTCAAATTTTAACATTAATGAGCTTGAACCCGAAGTAAAGTGGCGCAAATATTATCAAAAGCAAAATGGAATTAGATATAAGAATTTAATTCCGTTTTCAAGTGTAGCCAAAGTCGTTCGTGGTATTGCAACAGGTGCAAATGAATATTTCACATTTTCTAAATCTAAAGCAAATCAGTATGGAATTGATGAAAAATATTTACTCCCTTGCATCTGCAAAGCAGTTGATGTTAAAGACAATTTTTTTACTAAAGACAATTTCCAATCATTAGTTGATGGCGATAGACAAATATTTTTATTAAATGCAATAGGTTCTAAGAATGAAAATGTTATAGAATATATTAAACTTGGAGAAAAATCAGGAATTGATAAAAAGTACCTTACCGCTTCTAGAGCTCCGTGGTATTCTTTAGAAAATCGACCACCCTCACCAATTTGGGTTTCTGTTTTCAACCGAAGTGGGCTAAGGTTTATTAGAAACGAAGCAAATATTTCCAATCTGACAACATTTCATTGCGTTTATCCAGTTCAAAATAACTTGTTTGACAATGTTAATGTTGACGTCTTATTTGCGTATCTGCTAACTGACGTTGCAAGAGATATATTTGAAGACAACCGACGGGAATATGGTAATGGACTTCAAAAATTTGAGCCTAATGACATAAACAAAGCAATGATGCTAGACTTGACATTACTCGATAGGAATACCGAAAATAACATCATTGAACTTTATGTGAAATACAGGGAAACAGCAATAAACAAATATCCCGACGACAGTTTTTTAACCGAAATAAACAATATTTTTAAAACCAAGTATTACCAATATTAAACAACAAAACACATTGCTAGTTCTCCTTCCGACACAAAACTAAGACTTGGGTAGTGTGTGTATGTTTCATCACAGAACTTACAGCCAATTAAGAATATGGAAAAAATGCATAATGTATAATATTGTATATAAAGCACTTGGTGGTCATTGTGTTATTAAGTGTTTCAGCACACGTCGATAGTAATTATCTCTTAATAGAGACGTACCTCGAATGTCAAACGTTTATGTATGTAATTCTAACATATAGCCTATAACTTCAATCCGATTAGATAACTGCACTGTGTATCTATCCAGCTACAAACATTTTCTTCTAACCGTTGTTTCTATTCCAAACCTAAAAGTAACTCAAAATGAAAGCATCAGTAATAGTTTTATTCTCTGTAATGCTGTTTGCAGTAGGAGCAATAGCGCAGAGCAAATCGTTTTACGATTTTACCGTAACCGATATCAACGGCAAAGAGTTTCCCCTAAGTCACCTAAAGGGCAAAAAGGTAATGGTAGTAAACACCGCCTCAAAGTGTGGATTTACCAAGCAGTATAAAACACTAGAGGAGGTTTACAAAACCTATGGTGGCGATAAGTTTATTATTATCGGCTTCCCTGCAAATAACTTCCTTAGCCAAGAGCCTGGCACAAACGATGAGATAAAGGAGTTCTGTACAAAGAACTACGGTGTAACGTTCCCTATGATGTCCAAAATATCGGTAAAAGGCGATGATATGCACCCTCTATACAACTGGTTAACCACCAAAAGCCTTAATGGCGTTATGGACTCCGAGGTGGGATGGAACTTCCAGAAATACCTAATTGATGAGAGTGGCAATCTAGTTGACATGGTGAAGCCAAGGGAATTGCCAGATTCAAAAAGAATAATAGAATTTATTACGGGTAAGTAAACCGTAAAAGGCATAAGCGAAAAGGCTGTTGAGAAATCAACGGCCTTTTTAGTTGCCTATCAGTTGGTTAAAAGAAATCCAGTCAGTTCGGAACTATAGGGAGAATGCGTGTGTTTAGTGTTGATAAATAGGTGTTTACCTTGTAGTAAATGCTGTTGTAATCAATAAAAGTACTATAATCACTCAATAAGTTTGCGGAAACAGGCTAATCTGGGTACTTTTGCAAAAACCGAAAAGTACACCGCGCTATGGATGCATCCTTTTTCGATTCTAGTACATATACTTACATTGTTCTACCCCTTCTAATTTTCTTTGCGCGTATTTGCGACGTAACAATTGGCACGTTGCGCATTGTGTTTGTTTCCAAGGGCGATAAGGTAATTGCACCAATACTAGGCTTTTTCGAGGTGTTTATATGGATTGTTGCCATAGGCCAAATAATGGAAAACCTTAATAACTTCTACTGCTACTTTGCCTATGCTGGTGGCTTTGCCACAGGTAATTACATTGGACTAAAGGTTGAAGAGCGCCTGGCTATGGGTAGCCTAATTGTTCGTATTATTGTTTCTAAGGAGGGGAGTACCCTTATCAAAAAGCTCAACGCCGCAGGTTTTGGAGCAACGCTAATGGATGCCGAGGGAGGTTCGGGAAAGGTTCAAATAATATACTGTATAATTAAACGAACCGACTTACCCAATGTGCTAGCCGTTATAAATGAGTTTAATCCCAAGGCATTCTACTCCATTGAGGATATAAAAAAGGTTAGCGCCGGTATATTTCCCGTTAAATCGTCATTAACAGGAATAAATCCGCTCCGGCGCTGGCGTAAGGGAAAATAGCTACCTTACAAAGTGTGGCATTTCCTGTGGTATCTCAAGCGATAGCTCCACTAAACCGGCCACCTCTCCGTTGTTATACCAAGGTGTTTGGTAAATTAGCTTTTTAATCCCATTCTTATCAATGGTGTAGCTATTGGTTCCCTTTGTGGCAATTAGCTCCTTTATCTTCGATACCGATTTGTCGGAGTGACAACCAAAAAGGCTCTTGCCAACAAGCTCTTTCCCGCCCCATTTCTCGAATGTTTTTGCCGATTTTTCGTTCATGTAAACAACAATGCCATCTGTATCACAAATGGTTACGGCAAAGGCTGTTTCTTTAAACCAATCTCTCTGTTCCATACTCTTGTTTTTTTGACAAAGGAACAAAATAGCGTTGGTATTTTATACATTTGCTCCTGTTTTGGAGCGTTTTCCAGTTATGTTTTAAACCAGAAAAGCAAAACGTTTTATTTTGATTTTTTGCTTAGCTTCTAGTAACCATTGCACAAGCACTCTTAAACCTTTTTTTAATTGGCTAATCCATACCAAAAAGTATTGTATGCGAGCAAAAAGAGTAAGTTCAACCAGAACGCCAATCTATAGGGATGCAGGATTCCTGTTAGGAGATATCCCAACTATGAAACAGGCTTTTGCCGATGAGCACAACCATCCGCATAGCCCCAATAGCTACATCTACTCCCGATACCGAAACCCCAATGTGGTTGCCGCAGAGGAGATGATTATGGAGATGGAAAATGCCCAGTGGTCACTGCTTACGCAATCGGGCATGGCAGCCATTGATGTTGCCCTTTCCGTTTTCCAAACAAAGGAGAATACAGGTAAGTGGCTATTCTTTACCGAGATATACGGCGGCACCAACAGCTTTATAGATAAGGTGCTCATTAACAGGCGCGGCATAGATATAATCCGCTTTGCTCCCGAGGGCGACGACTATTCCCTTGTGCATTATGCTAACATGCTTGAAACCCATAAGCCATCGGTAGTTTTCTTTGAGGCCATATCTAACCCAATGCTTATTACTGTTGATGGTGCCGAGATTATAAGTTTGGCAAAGAAGCATGGTGCTAGGGTTATTGTAGATAACACCTTTGCTACCCCAATGCTTTGGCAGCCGCTAAACGATGGTGCCGATATAGTAATCCATAGCGCCACAAAGTACATGGCTGGGCACGGAAACCTCTCGGCTGGAGTGGTGTCGGGTAACGACCCTGAGCTTGCAAAGCAGGCCATTGAGTACCGTAAATGGGTAGGACATATGCTTTCTCCCGACGAAGCGTATAGGTTAGAGGATATGCTTAAAACATTCAAACTAAGGTTTACGCAGCACTGCACAAACGCCTTTGCCATAGCGCGTTGCTTGTATTCTCACCCTATGGTAGAAAAGGTGCTTTACCCAGGTTTACCTAGTCATCCAACGCATACCAATGCCATTAAAATGCTTGGTGATAAGGGGTATGGTGCAATAGTAACCTTTGATATAAAGGGGAAGGATTGGGCCGAAAAGGAGAAACGCTGCAAGCGCTTTATAGAAGTTCTTTCCAATCAAATACCTCTGGTACCAACACTTGGCGATGCTGATACCATTCTGATGCCCATAGAGGCGGTTTGGGGCGATAAGTTCCCATTCCCAGGCATGATTCGGCTATCTGTTGGGATTGAGGATGAAGCTAAGCTGGTTTCAAGTATTAAAAGCGCATTGGAGCAGCTGTAGTTCGTTAGCACTTAGTTAACAAAGGGGATTTCCATTATTATGGTAATCCCCTTTGTTATTAACACATGCTAGTTTCATGGTAATCAAATATAACCGAAAAAATTAGCTAATAATACTTCAAATCGTCATAAAACTACTAGTAAAAATATTTTATAAAACATATTTTATCCCTAATTTTAGATTTTTGAATCCGAAAACATTTTGTATAAGGCTTTGTTTGTTAGTAAAATAACACTAAAGGACTTCTTTTTGCTTGAGAAATCGGGAAAAGGTGATTTTAATCATCGATGACAAAAGCTGTTAGGATTTTACGCTTTCATTCCTACATTTGCTTACACTAGAATAGTAAGTGGCTAGTAATAGCTACATAGAATTAGAACCAGAGCAATTAACATATCTACAAATCATTAAAAGGGAGGAACTGCTATGCAGAATAAGCTTCAGGAGCTCACCGATAAAATTTACAAGGAGGGCTTGGCAAAAGGCACCGAAGAGGCTAATCAGCTACTTGATAAGGCCAAAAAGGAAGCAGCCGACATTCTTTCAAAGGCTCGTAAAGAGGCCGATGAAATTGTTAGCCAAGCTAAAAAGCAATCGGAAGAGCTTAAGAAAAACGTAGAAACAGAAATCAACTTATCAACTCGCCAGGTATTTACTGGGCTTAAGCAAGAAATTGCTGCAATGATTGAAACTAAGGTCATTGAAGGCTCTGTTACCGATGCGATGAAGGACACTGCGTTTGTTAAGTCAGTTATTGAAACAGCCATTGCAAAATGGGAACCAACCTCTGCCGATAGGCTATCGCTTAGCGTACTTATTCCAGCCAACATGGAGAAGGAACTAGCTAGCTTTACCGATAAGAAGATGGCCGAAAACCTAAACAAAGAGGTTGATGTTGTTGTGGATCGTACCCTTAAGTTTGGCTTTAAGATTGGGCCAAAAGATGGTGGTTACTACATCAGCTTTAGCGACAAAGATTTTGAGAATCTTTTTAAGGAGTACATGCGCCCTCGCATTGTAAACATGCTATTTGGAGGTAAATAGCATGACCCGGAACTACTACTACCTTGTAGCCGGACTCCCAGACCTTTTTCTTGATCAGGATAAGAAGGACTTTAGTTATCTACGTCTAAAGGAAGAGGTGATGGAAAATGTTCATCCTGCCGATTACGAGCAGGTTGAGTTACTCCATTTGCCCTACGATAACGAGAACTTCTTAAACTCCCTTTTTAAACGTAACTTAAGCTTTACCCCCCTAGGTAAGTATCCAAAGGAACTATTTGATGAGCTGGACGAGAGTATAACGCTTTTGCCAGCCTATATGCAAGAGTTTTACAAGGATTACACCGGCAAGGGAAAAGATGATGAAGAGGAGCTACCCGCATCGTTGGATGAGCCAAATCTTAACCCAGAGGTTAAGTTTAACAACCTTTTCTACAGTTACGTTCTTAAACGTGGCAATAAGTTTATAGCCGATTGGTACTCGTTCTTGCGCGATTATCAGAACATACTATCTGCTTTAAGTGCCCGCAAATTGGGAGTTGATATTGCTGGTCAGCTAGTTGGGGATAGTCCAATGGTTGAAGCCCTTACACGGAGCCAGGCTCCTGATTTTGGGCTCAAACGCGAAGTTGAGTATATTGATAAGCTTCTTCAAATTACCGAGGCCTCAAGCCTTCTCGAACGTGAAAAGCACCTCGATGTATTCAAGTGGGATATTGCCGACGATCTTGCTGCTTGGGATTACTTTAACATCAACAAAGTTATGTCGTTCCTTATTAAGGCCAACATAATTAATAGGTGGAGTAAACTTGACCCTGCGGTAGGCGAGCAGCTATTCCAGAAATTGGTAACCGACCTTCAGTCGAGTTATCAGGTTTCGAATAAGTAAAATAGGAAGCTTTAATTAATAAGTGAAAAACTAAGAGCAACCAAATGAAAACTAAAGGTAAAGTAACTGGTATTGTCGCAAACCTCGTTATTGTAGAGGTTGATGGGCCGGTTGCGCAGAACGAAATATGCTATATCGATCTTGCTGGTACCAAGCTTATGGCTGAGGTAATTAAGATTATCGGTAAGCTAGCTTACGTTCAGGTTTTCGAAAGTACTCGTGGTTTAAGAGTTGGAAACTCAGTTGAGTTTGAGGAGCATATGCTTGAGGTAACTCTTGGCCCTGGTTTGTTATCGAAAAACTACGACGGTCTGCAGCACGACCTAGCAAAAATGGATGGAATCTTCCTTAAACGGGGAGATTACACCGAGGCGCTTGATTATAATAAGGAATGGGAATTTACCCCAATTGCCGAGCCAGGACAAATGGTGTTGGCTGGCGATTGGCTTGGTGAAGTTCCCGAAAACTGGCTTAACCACAAAATTATGGTTCCTTTCAAGTTTGAAGGGAAGTACAAGGTTAAATCGGTTGTAGCAAAAGGTATCTATAAAGTTAGCGATACTATTGCCGTTCTTACCGATGCTAACGGTGAGGATATTAACGTAACAATGGTGCAAAAATGGCCCGTAAAAAGGGCGATTACCGCATACAGGGAGAAACCTCGTCCTTTCAAGATTATGGAAACAGGGGTTCGCTCTATCGATACGTTTAACCCAATTGCCGAGGGTGGTACAGGCTTTATCCCTGGGCCTTTCGGCTGCGGAAAAACTGTGTTGCAGCACGCCATTTCAAAGCAGGCCGAGGCCGATATGATTATCTTTGCAGCTTGCGGTGAGCGGGCTAATGAGGTGGTTGAGATGTTCGTAGAGTTTCCTCACCTTGACGACCCCCGTACTGGTCGTAAGCTAATGGAACGTACTACAATTATCTGTAACACATCAAATATGCCTGTTGCCTCCCGTGAGGCTTCGGTATATACTGCTATGACCATTGGTGAGTACTACCGCTCAATGGGATTAAAGGTGCTTCTTCTTGCAGACTCTACCTCTCGCTGGGCGCAGGCTCTTAGGGAGATGAGCAACCGCCTAGAGGAACTTCCTGGCCCAGATGCGTTCCCAATGGATCTTTCGGCCGTAATTGCCAACTTCTACTCACGCGCAGGTTTTGTTTTCCTAAACAACGGTAGCACTGGTTCTGTAACCTTTATTGGTACTGTATCGCCTGCCGGTGGTAACCTAAAGGAACCCGTAACCGAGAGTACCAAGAAAGCCGCGCGCTGTTTCTATGCGCTATCGCAGCAACGTGCCGATTCCAAGCGTTACCCCGCTATAGACCCAATGGATAGCTACTCTAAGTACCTTGAGTACCCTGAAATTCAGGAATATCTCAATAAGAACATTAGCGAGAACTGGGTGGATCTGGTTATGCTCTCTAAGAACTACGTTCAGAAGGGACGTGAGGCTTACGAGCAAATCAACATTCTGGGTGACGATGGTGTACCCATTGATTACCACGACCGCTACTGGAAGGCAGAGGTTATCGACTTTATCATCCTGCAACAGGATGCGTTCGATAGCATTGACTCAAACTGCCCAATCCCTCGTCAGAAGTTCATGCTGAATACAGTTCTTGACATCTGTAAAATGAGCTTCCATTTCGAAAACTTTGAGGAGTGCTCTACTTTCTACAAGAGGATTATTAACAACCTCAAGCAGATGAACTACTCAGTATTTGAGAGTGACGAGTTTAAGAAGTATAATATCGAGTTATCATCAATACTAAACGAAAGAAAGGCCGAATAATGGAAACAAAAGCTTTTCAGAGAGTTTATACCAAACTCCTTGGTATCACCAAAGCTACTGTTGCTCTACGTGCCGAAGGCGTTTCCAACGAAGAACTTGCACTTGTGGGCGGACGACTAGCTCAGGTTGTAAAAATTCAAGGAGATATGGTTACCCTTCAGGTATTTAGCGGTACCGAAGGGATTCCAACCAACGCTGAGGTTATATTTTACGGAGAGCCCCCTAAGCTAAAGGTAGGTGACGATTTGGCTGGCCGTTTCTTCGATGCGTACGGTAACCCACTATTTGGTGGTGCAGCCATTGAGGGTGAGCCTCGCGAAATTGGTGGCCCATCGGTAAACCCGCTACGCCGCCAGCAGCCTTCGGAGCTTATTGCTACTGGCATTGCCGGTATCGACCTAAATAATACTCTTGTAACAGGGCAAAAAATCCCATTCTTTGCCGACCCCGACCAGCCCTTTAACCAGGTTATGGCTATGGTGGCACTTAGGGCAAAGGCCGATAAGATTATTCTTGGCGGGATGGGTTTAAGTAACGACGACTTCCTATTCTTTAAGAACGTATTTGAGAACGCGGGTGCGCTAGACCGTATCGTTTGCTTTGTTAACACTACAGAGCAACCTCCGGTTGAGCGTTTGCTTGTTCCCGATATGGCTCTTACCGCAGCAGAGTACTTTGCTGTTGAGAAGAATGAGAAGGTGCTTGTGCTTCTTACCGATATGACCCTTTACGCCGATGCGTTGAGTATTGTATCAAACCGTATGGATCAAATCCCTTCTAAGGACTCTATGCCAGGTTCTCTTTATTCGGATCTTGCTAAGATTTACGAGAAGGCGGTACAGTTCCCCTCTGGTGGGTCAATTACCATTATTGCGGTTACTACGCTATCTGGTGGCGATATTACCCATGCTATTCCCGATAATACCGGGTATATTACTGAGGGACAGCTATTCTTACGCAAGGATTCAGATACGAATAAGGTTATTGTTGACCCATTCCGAAGCCTTTCGCGCTTAAAGCAGCTAGTTATTGGTAAAAAAACGCGTGAGGATCACCCTCAGGTGATGAACGCCTCGGTTCGTTTGTACGCCGATGCTGCAAATGCAAAAACCAAGCTTGAAAACGGTTTCGACCTAACCGATTACGATGAGCGTACGCTTAAGTTTGCACACGACTACTCTAAGTCGCTGCTCGCAATCGACGTTAATATGGACACTGACACTATGCTAAATACAGCATGGGAGCTATTTGCTAGGTATTTCTCGCAAACAGAGGTTAGTATTAAGAATGAGCTTATTCAGAAATACTGGCCAAAGGCTTAGTGGCCGTTTAAAAACCAGTAGATATGGCAATTAGATATCAGTTTAATAAAACATCGCTCAACGATCTCAACAAGAACCTAAAGGTTCGGCAACGGGCTTTGCCTACTCTTAAAAACAAGGAGTCGGCACTTCGCATGGAAGTAAAGCGTGCAAAGGATAGAGCCAACGAACTTGACGAGAAGCTGCAAACTCGCATGAAGGATTACGAGTACATGGTAAGCCTTTGGGGTGAGTTTGAGCCCGACTTGGTTTCTATTGATGACGTTACACTAGATGTGATAAAAATTGCCGGGGTTAGAATACCTGTACTTAACGAGGTTATTTTCTCTATTAAGGAGTTTAGCTTTTTCTCAAGGCCATTTTGGTTTACCGATGGGGTTGCAATACTTAAAGAACTTGCATCCATAGGAATTGAGAGGGAGTTTTATTTTGAAAAGATGAAGTTACTCGATCATGCGCGCAAGAAAACCACTCAAAAGGTTAACTTGTACGAGAAGGTACAAATTCCCGGCTACGAAACAGCCATTAGAAAGATTAAACGTTTCCTAGAAGATGAGGAGAACCTTTCTAAATCGGCTATGAAGATTGTTAAGAAACGCCAGGAAAACATGGAGGTTGAATCATGATAGTCCCAATGATTAAATACGCCTTTCTTGTTTACCACCGCGACTTTGATGCGTTTTTACAAAACCTTCAGGAGTTGGGTGTGGTTGACATTATAAGGCAAAACCACGAACTCACAGATGAGGATCGGGTAATGCTTGGGCGCGTCAACCGTTTCAAAACCGCTATAAAGGCGCTTCAGCTTAGGCAACCACAAGCCGGCGAGTTTACCTCTGCCGAGGCTATTGTTGATGAGTTAGAAACCCTTACAAAGGAGCAGGAGCAGCTGGAGATAGCAATTAAAAAGGCGCAGAAAGAGCTTAACGAGGTTCTTCCTTGGGGCAACTTTAACCCTGAATCAATTAAATTACTTGCCGATAAGGGGATAAGGGTTCGCTTCTTTACTACATCAGAAAAATCCTTTTCGCCCGAGTGGGAGAACGAAATGCCCATTGAGGTAATTAATAGGATTACCGGCCAAGTTTACTTTGTTCTCTTGCAGCAAAACGAGGATGTAGAGTTTACCTACGATGCTGCTGAGCTAAAAGCGCCGGCATTCTCATTCTCGCAAAAGGAAGCAGAGATTAAGCAGTTTGAGCAAAAAATTAGCGATATAGGCGTTAAACTTGATCAACTTGCTGCAGGCTTACCTTTGTTGCAACAGGAGCACACCAGAATGGTTAACGACCTCGATTTTAAAGAGGTTGCCTCTAGCGCAAACAAAGAAGCTGATGACTCTCTAATGATTCTTCAGGGGTGGGTTCCTCGTCCTCAAAACGAGGAGCTAGTTAAGTTCCTTGAAAAGGAGAGCATTATTTATGTTTCCGAAAGGGCAACCAAAACGGATAATGCGCCTATCCTGCTTAAAAACAACAGGTTTGCCAAGCTATTTGAACCTATTGGTGCGCTTTTTACAAGCCCAGTATATGGAGAACTGGATTTAACTCCTTTATTTGCACCGTTCTTTATGCTTTTCTTTGGCTTTTGCTTAGGGGATGCAGGATATGGTGTTCTGCTTTTAGTTGGGGCAACCATTGCCAAGTTTAAGGTTAAAAAGGAAGTGAAACCCATACTTTCTCTAGTTCAATGGCTAGGCTCGGCAACGGTTTTATTTGGAGCAATAACTGGAACTGTATTTGGAATTGACCTAGTTAATGCCAATATACCTTTCCTTGATGGCATAAAGGGATATCTTCTTAATCAGGAAAACATGTTTAACCTTGCATTAGGTTTAGGTGCTATTCAGATTATTTTTGGTATGTTCGTTAAGGCTGTAAACCAAATAAAGCTGTGGGGGTGGATGCACTCCCTATCAACCTTTGGATGGTTGCTTCTACTTTTGGGCTCGGCTGCTGTATATGGGCTAAGCACACAGGAGGGTAGCGAAATTCAGCTGTTTGGTAATTTGCACCTTGGCATACTTGCAGTAGCTGGTGTTGGAATATTCTTTTTTAATAGCCCAGGTAAGAATCCGTTTATTAACGTTGGACTAGGGTTATGGGATAGCTACAATATGGCTACTGGCTTGTTTGGCGATTTGCTATCTTACATTAGGCTATTCGCTTTGGGTTTATCTAGTGGTATTCTGGGTAATGTATTTAATAGCCTTGCCTTTGGTATGTCGCCAGATATTCCTGTTGTAGGAGCAATTATAACAGTTCTAATTTTGGTTGTTGGTCACTCAATTAACCTATTTATGAGTGCCCTTGGCTCACTTGTACACCCAATGCGTTTAACCTTTGTAGAGTTCTACAAGAACGCAGGATTTACAGGTGGAGGAAAAGGATATACTCCGTTCAGAAAACAAAACGTAAACGTATAACTATTAACTTAATAAACTTTGACAATTATGGAACCAATCATTTTTGCTTATCTAGGTATCGGAATAATGATCATCCTTTCGGGTGTTGGTAGTGCTTATGGTGTTACTATTGGAGGTAATGCCTCAATTGGTGCGCTAAAAAAAGATGCAAGCGCTTTTGGTAACTTTATGGTGTTAAGTGCGCTTCCTGGTACTCAGGGTCTTTACGGTTTTGGTGGTTACTTCCTTCTTAAAACCCACTTAGTTCCTGAAATGACTTGGGCTGCTGCTGCTGCTATTTTTGGTGCTGGCCTTGCCATGGGTTTCGTAGGGTTCTTCTCTGCTATCCGCCAAGGACAGGTTTGTGCTAATGGTATTACTGCTATTGGTTCTGGCCATAAGGTGTTTGGTAACACCATGATTCTTGCCGTATTCCCAGAACTTTACGCTATTGTGGCTCTTGCTGCAGTGTTCTTGATTGGACAGTCTTTGTAGCTCACGCTTAACGCAATGCAAGGAGAGGTCAACGTTGTTGGCCTCTCCTTTTTGCTTTAGCTTAACCACCAATCCAAAACAGGCTTGTACTTATATCGGATCACTTTAAAAAAAGTTGTGGACTAAGCATAAATTTTAGCCAGCCTAAACATAAAGAATGAAGTATCCGTAACCCCTCTAAGGGTTGCTCTAAACG
>JAFGDZ010000003.1 GCA_016931855.1 Bacteroidales bacterium | reverse complement strand
TTCACCATTTACGAGTCCAGAGAAGGTTGATGTGAATGCGGTAAACGCACTGCCATCGTAGGTTTTGGCTTTATCGTCAGCAGTAACTGTAAGTGGAGCCTTGCCAATTTCTAGCGAGCCATTCACGAAAGTAATCTCGTAGTTATCGCTGGTAACGCCTTGTGGGGTTACGGTGTAGGTTCCTGCGTTGGTTGCCGTGGTTGCAGCACCTGTATAGGTTAGCGCACCATCAAGAACAGTAGCATCCTCGCTGTTTACAAAGCCTGAGTAGGCAGCCGTGAACGAGGTAAACGCGCCACCATCATAGGTTTTGGCTTTATCGTCAGCGGTAACGGTAAGCGGTGCTCTACCAATTTCCAGTGAGCCATTCACAAACGAAATCTCGTAGTTATCGCTGGTAACACCCTGTGGGGTAATGGTGTAAGTTCCAGCATTGGTTGCCGTGGTTGCAGCACCTGTATGGGTTAGCGCACCACCCAGAACAGTAGCATCCTCGCTGTTTACAAAGCCGCTGTAGGTTGATGTGAACGCGGTAAACGCGCTACCATCGTAGGTTTTGGCTTTATCGTCAGCGGTAACGGTAAGCGGAGCTCTACCAATTTCCAGTGAGCCATTCACAAACGAAATCTCGTAGTTGTCGCTGGTAACGCCCTGTGGGGTAATGATGTAGGTTTCCGCATTAACTGCTGTGGCTGCTGTTCCTGTGTAGGTAAGTGTTCCTGTAAGTGCCGTTTCATCTTCACCATTTACAAGTCCAGCGAAAGTTGATGTGAATGTGGTAAATGCGCTACCATCATAGGTTTTTGTCTTGTTTTCAGCGGTAACGGTAAGTGCAGTCTTTCCAATTTCCAGCGAGCCATCCGCGAAGGTAATCTCGTAGTTATCGCTGGTAACGCCCTGTGGGGTGATTGTGTGGGTTCCCGCATTGGTTGCTGTGGCTGCAGTTCCTGTGTAGGTTAGGGCACCACCAAGAACAGTTGCATCCTCGCTGTTTACAAAACCGCTGTAGGTTGATGTGAACGCAGTAAACGCAATACCATCGTATGACTTAGACTTATCCTCAGCAGTGATAGTTAGCGGAACTTTACTAATCACAAGGGTTCCATCTACAAAATCAATTTCATAGTTATTACTGGTAATGCCCTGTGGGGTAATGGTGTGGTTTCCCCCATTAACCGCTGTAGCTGCAGTTCCAGTGTAGGTAAGTGTTCCAGTAAGTGCTGTTTCATCCTCCCCATTTACAAAGCCGCTGTAGGTTGATGTGAATGCGGTAAAACCACTACCATCATACGACTTAGACTTATCCTCAGCAGTAATAGAAAGGAGTGCTTTGGCTATGGTAATCTGTTTGGTTTTTGTTTGTGCGGGACTATACGTCTCGTTGCCAGACTGATTAGCGTAAATGGTAACGCTTCCTGCTCCAACAATAGTTGCTGTATTGCCGCTAATTGATACTACGTTTTCATCCGAAGAGCTAAACGAAACGGCCAAACCCGATGAGGCGCTTGCAGTTAGTTCGAAGGAAGGATCACCGTAGGTTTTATCGGCTATATCGCTAAAGGTAATAAATTGAGGGGCCAAGTCGCTTGGCGAAGTCCAGTTAAAGTAAGGGTATCCATCGTTGGTGCTGTTGCCAATATTCCAAACATCATCAACCCCATTGGCCGTTTCTCCCTTAAAATCCCACAAAGCGTTAAAGAAAGTCTCGTAAGCCTTCATCTCTTCAGTGGTTTTACCTATTCCAGCAGCCGAAGTTGGGTTGCCAGAGGCCTCTGTATCCCAGTATGAGCTTGTTACTGTGCCATCGTTTATTCCGACTAATCCACCAATATAATTGCCATAATCAAGTAAACTTACATTTCCTGTGCTATAGGAATTATATATACTTCCACTGGAGTAATTATTGCCTACTAATCCTCCCCCAGATTCCATTCCTGATACAACTTTGATATTACTGTAACAATTAATCACTGAAGCGAAATTGGCTCCCACTAAACCGCTAAATCTCGATGACTCCTCGCTAGTTGAGGCTGTAATAGCTCCCTTTGAGTAGCATTGCTCAACAATTGAGAGACCATAGTTGGTTCCTACTATTCCTCCTATAGTGCCTCTCCCTGTTAAGTTTACATTTGAAGAGCACTCTCTAATTGTTGTCGAATTATTTGAAAAGCCTGCAATGCCTCCAACTGATTGATCTCCATATATATTGCCTTGAACATGACATCCTGTAATGTTGGTGTTTGAGTTGGCGTCGCCAACTAATCCTGCAGAACTATTTAATACTGTAATATCAACACCTTCTAAGTTAAGATATGAAATTGAGGCTCCTTCAGTAGATCCAAATAAACCAATAGATGAGGTTGATGGCCTGTTGATAAATAGACCTGTAATGGTGTGCGCATTGCCTACATAACTTCCTGTAAACTTAACAGTGCTATTACCTATGGAAGCCCATCCAGCACCGCTATCCCATGTTGTAGTCTCTGATGCATCAATATCAGAAGTTTGTTCAAAGTGCTTATCCCAGTGCGTTGGAGTTTGCGATAGCCAGTAAAGATTGGCAAGTGTTTGAATTTTATAAGGATTTTCAAGGGTTCCGTCGCCTTGTGGCTCTAGCGAGGCTGAGAAAAATGGATAACCGTTGTTAAGATTTCCAATTCCCCAAAGGCTTGTAAAATCCCAACCAGCAGAGGTAAAGGTTGTTGCTGTTTTCATTTCTGCTGTGGTTTTACCCACTGCTTGTCCTCCCGATGTTGATAATCCTGTAGTTTGCGTATCCCAGAAGTTGGTGTTGTCGGTATATCCAGCATAGGATTCTACGCCTACAACTCCTCCCTTTGCTCCAGTAGAATTAATAGTACCTGTAGCATAAGAATTCTTTATATATGATTTTCTTGTAATTGAGGTTATTCCGCCAGCCCTTGATGATGACCCTGTGGCCAAAACGTTACCTGCTGTGTAACAGTTTTGTATAGTTCCACCATCGGGACCGCTTTCTACAGAGTTAGAGTGCCCCCCAACTAGTCCCCCTGCATTTAAAACAGCGGTAACATTTGCTGCACTATACGAGTTGTAAATGTTTGCATCGGAGTTTGCACCTACAAGCCCCCCAACGTTAATATTCCCATTAACCGTACCCGATGATGAGCATCCTGTCAAATTGCTCCAATTGCTCAAAGCGCCAACAACTGCACCTGTTGCATGCCTCCCAGTTACATTCGCATTATCGAGGTGCGTGTTGCTAATTGTACAGCCATCAGTAATTCCAAATAGACCAACATTATCAACTAAAGGTCGGTTTATAAACAAATTAGAAATAATGTGATTCTGCCCATCGTATTTACCAGAAAAGGATACGCCTGAGTTCCCAATTGGAGCCCAACCTTCACCGCTGTTCCACGTTGATGTTTCTGACGCATCAATATTGGCAGTTTGCACAAAGTGTTTGTCCCACGAAATTGAGTTTTGGGATACCCAGTTAAGATTATCTAGTGTTTGAATTTTATATGGGTTTGCAACAGTTCCTTCTCCTAATGGTGTTTCGGAAGTTTTAATTTGAGGAAAACTATTGTTAGCGTTTCCTATCACCCAAACTGTGGTAAAGTCCCATCCAGCATCGGTAAAAGTCGATTGCGTTTGCATTTGAGCAGTCGCTATTCCTACAGCATCGCCAAATGTTGAGGTTGCTTCGGATGTTGTTATATTCCAAAAGTTACCTGTCATTTCGTATTTTGTGTAATCTTGTACTTCACCGCAAAAGCCTTTGTCGGGTTGTACTGTTGAACCGTATATAACTTTTCCTGTTGAGTAGCTGTAGCGTATTTTTGCATTATTTAGTCCCACAAAACCGCCAAAAGCGATGTTAGCAGTTGTAATACGAGTTACATTTCCTGTGCTGTAGCAGTTCTCTATTAAACCATCGGCACCATTATTCCCAACAAAGCCTCCTGCCGAAAAGTTATTTACAGACTGCGCTGTAATAATTCCAGCTGCAAATGAATTTGTAATAGTACCAACGTTTGCACCAACAAGACCGCCAAGATACTGACGAGCAGTAACATTTACACTGCTGTGGCAATGGGAGATTGTGCCGTAGTTGAGCGCAACTAATCCGCCCGCGTAGTAGGGATAACCCGATTGGCCAGAAATAACAGTGCCCGATGAATAACAGTTCGTAACGATATCGGTAATTGCAGTGTTTGCTGCCACTAAACTTGCTGTACCCTCGTTCCCATTAATATTTACATTGGTTACTCCAAGGTTTGTAATTGTAGCACTCGCAGTGTATCCAAAAAGTGCCTGCCACTTAATACTTGGCCTATTTATACGCAAACTATTAATAGTAAACCCACTTCCGTTGTAAGTCCCAGTGAATTTGACGGATTCGTTACCTATTGGTGTCCATCCGGCACCGCTAAACCAAGTTGATGTTTCTGATGCATCAATATCGGCTGTTTGCTTATAGCTAAAACCCCAGCGGGTATTATCCTCTGCAATCCAGTAGAGATTTTCTAGGGTAGCAATTTCGTATGGGCTACCTGCCGAGCCGTCGCCCACAGTAGGTGCCACCGCTGTTTGTCCTTGTACTATGCTTGGCATAAGTGCTATTAGGACAATTGCTAGTAGTTTGTAAAATTGTTTCATAGGTGTGTGATTTATGTTTTTACCGCAATGTTTAAACTTGATATAGAATAGGATCACACATGCCTTGGCCGCTGCTGCGTAGCATGGATATTCCTTTTTATGTTTCAGATTGCTACAATGGACTAACATTATTCTTTGCGTTCCACTTTTTCCATGCTGGGGTTGCCCATGTTTTAATGTAGCGTAGCACGGTGTTATCATCAGGTTTTGATGTTGTTACCTCTGTTTTCTCCTCGTTCGCTTTCCACCTGTCGTCAGTTGTTCCCGCTAGTCCACCAACCCAAGCATACTTAACGGCATAGGTTCCAAATGTCATTACCTTGTTGGCTTCCAGCTGAACGGTAACGGTATCCTGTAGCGGGAAAAGCTGCTTAACGTGGTAGGATAGATTCTCGTAGGGTGCGTACTTGGTCATCTTGTCTGGATCCCCTTTGCGCATTTCATCTAGCTTAGAGTAATCGATATACACATGGTAGAAACCTACTAGCTTATAGGTGCCTGCTGCAAGGTTCTCTGCGTAGTAAATGTTTGTGAAATCGGCACCTGCATCGTACTTCCTAAAGGGAACAATCTCCCCGTTGGCATTTAGTACCGCAGGAGCCCAGCCTGAAAAGTTTAGGTTCGTTATGGTTTCCAACTTTCCATCGTTGGTGTGCCCAAACTGAATAACCAGCATGCTTGCTTCATTGGATTCGGGCTTGCTAACCTTTGGGAATAGCTGTGCATTTGCACCTAGGATTCCTGCAAAAAGCAGCGCTGTGAGTAGTTGTAGGGACTTGGTCATGGTTGTTCCTCCTTAAGTTTAGTTTTGGTTATATTATGGTGCAATCTTTTAGGATTTTTATTAGCTGCTCCTCGGCTTCAGCCGATACCGGAATTTGGTCGTGGTTAGAAAGGGTTACATATGCCTGTTTCTGGGTAAGCTGCTCGGTAAACCTTAGGTTGATAAGGTGCTGTGGGTTTGCCAAGTAGAACTGTTCCTCTTTAAGAGCATCGGCAAAAATGGTTATGGGGAGCTTGGATCTTAAGCTTTCGTTACTGCTTAGGTAGATTGCTGTTCCAGCCGTTTTTGCTTCAAGCCTAACAACATGCTCAAACTTTAAAAAAAGGTACTCACAGCCATTGCTAACATCTACTTTTTCCCATTTTGATTGGAGGTGGAGGGTTTTGCTATCGTTGTAAATAAAGAAGGGTAGAGTGCTGGGTAGGTCTTCGCATGTGAACCATAAAATGGCATTATCAAGGATTTGGCTATCCAGTTCCGATTGCTCAACCTCCCGTGTTAGTATTACTATCGCCATGGCTTTGGGTTGTTTAAATCAAAAGTATGGGCTTTGTATGTGGCTATAAACACACAGCTACTATCCGTTGGGGGCGAGCTATTATTCGTTTCTACCAGGCCAATTTGTAATCACCCCAAAACAATAGCCCCGTAAATCTGTTTTTTCATTAGTTTTATGCTGTAAAATCAGATTGCGATGAAATACATTGGTGCACATGTTAGCGCATCGGGTGGGGTAGAGAATGCCCCGCTAAATGCGCACGCCATAGGAGCAAAGGCTTTTGCCCTTTTTACAAAGAATCAGCGTCAGTGGGTTGCCGCGCCGCTAACGGCAAAGAGCATTGCTGCATTTAAGGATAACTGCCAGCGGTTGGGGTATTTACCAAGCCAAATCCTCCCTCACGATAGCTACCTAATTAACCTAGGGCATCCGGAGGCTGAGGCCTTGGAGAAGTCGCGCGCAGCGTTCCTCGATGAGATGCAGCGCTGCGAGCAGCTGGGGCTTGATAGGCTAAACTTTCATCCGGGCAGCCATTTGGGAAAAGTATTGGAGGAGGAGTGCCTGCGCACCATTGCGGAGTCAATAAACATCACGCTTGCTAAAACCAAGGGCGTTACGGCGGTAATAGAGAATACTGCGGGGCAGGGCACTAACCTTGGGCATACCTTTGAGCAGCTAAAGTACATTATTGATTTTGTTGATGATAAGAGTCGTGTTGGTGTTTGCATTGATACCTGCCATGCGTTTACTTCGGGGTACGATGTTAAATCGGCTGAGGGCTTTGCCAGCACCTTTGCCAAGTTCGATAGCGTTGTTGGCTTTGGCTACCTTAAGGGGATGCACATTAACGATTCCAAGAAGGAGCATGGCTCCCGTGTTGATAGGCACGATAGCGTTGGAGCTGGATTTATTGGCGAGTCGATGTTTAGCATGCTGATGAACGACCCTCGGTTCGATAATATTCCGCTAATCCTTGAGACTCCCGATGAGTCTATCTGGGCGCAGGAAATTAGTATGCTTTATGGAATGATAGGTAAGTAAAGTATCATCAAAAATAAAAAAGCGGCTTCCCCTGAATGAGGAAGCCGCTTTTGCTATGTCTATATCGTAATCAATTTACTTCTCGGCAACGTTGCCCTTTAGGTACTTGTCAAGGAACGTTACAATGGCTCCGTAACCCTTAATCTCGTTCTCCTTTTTCACAAATCCGTGTCCCTCGTCGGGGAAAACGATGTACTCAACGGGTACATTGTTCTGGCGAACAGCCTCAACAATCTCGTCCGATTCTACCTGCAAAACGCGTGGGTCATTGGCCCCTTGCAGCACCATTACCGGATTCACGATGTTTTTGGCGTGGAATAGTGGAGATATGTTGTAAAGTCTCACAGAATCGGCGGTGTTGGGGTCGCCCATCTCTGCGTAAAGCGCTTTACGGAACGATTCCCAGAATGGAGGAATGCTTTTTAGCGTGCGTAGCCAGTTGGTAACGCCAAAGATGTTTACGCCAACCTTAAACTCCTGTGGCTGGAATGCCATGGCTGCCATGGTCATATATCCGCCGTAAGAGCCTCCAATAATACCAATCTTCTCAGCATCGATATACTCTAATCCCTGTAGGTACTTTTTGCCATAAACGCAGTCCATAAGGTCCTTTTCGCCGTGGTTTTGGTCGTCCATTTTGTAGAACTCTTTACCGTAACCGCTGCTACCCCTATTGTTAACGGCAAGCACAGCATAGCCATTGTTTACTAGGTACTGGATTAGGGCAAAGTAGCCTACCCTTGACTGTCCGCCAGGGCCTCCATGCACCCAAACAAGCCCAGGGGCTTTGTAGTTCTTAGTTGCGTTTAGCGGTTTGTAAAGAATGGCGGGGATATCTAGGCTATCGAACGATTTGTACCTAACTACCTCAGCCGAAACTAGGAAGTTGGGGTCAATCTCTGGGTTAAGGGTGTTGGTTAGCTGCTTTAGCTCCTTTGTTTCAAAGTTGTAAACGTAGATGTTTGCAGGTGCCTTTGATGAGCCAATGGTTAGGCGCATCTGCTTTTCGCTAGGCGATATGTTCACGGCAAGTACGTCGCCATCGGGTATGGCAGGAAACTCAACCTTTGTGTTGGTGGTAAGGTCGGTGATGTGTAGGGTGTTCTTTGCATCCTCATTAACGCCAATTACTTGGAACTTCTCGTTTTCCGATAGGTAGCTGTACATAACATCCCAGCTGGTTTCAAAAACTAGCTCGCTTTTTTTATCGGCTAGGTTGTACTTCATTAGGTACTGGAAGTCCTTATCGGCATTGGTTGTGTAGTATAAGTACTTGCCATCGCGACTAAATCCTGATGCGCTGTACTGGGCTGGCTTCTCTGGGTTAGATATCTCTATGGTCTCTTTTGTTTTGATGTTTTGTAGATACAGCTTATTCTCGCTGGTAGTTACGCTTTTGCCTAGGGCAATAACGCTTTCGTCCCACGATAATCCTGCTATGTCGAATCCCGTTTCGTTCTTGAATATTAGCTTCGATTTCCATGTGCCAACATCCATCTTGTACAGGTCGAAGAAACGGTTATCGCGCTTGTTGGATAGGTAGTAAAAGGCGGTTTTATCGATATTCCAACCGCCAAAGTTTGCTTTCTCCTTTGCGTCGGGGGTTAGGTCAACCGAGGTTCCATCCTCATTTAGCAGGTAGATGTGGTTAATCTCGTTTCCTCCCTTATCGGCCGAGTAAAGTACCTTGTTGGTGTTGGGCACGTAGGCTATTCCAAAGTACGACTCTTGGGTTGATTGCGTAAGCGGCTTTCTGGTGCCATCGGCAATGGTAATTTCGTAAAGATTGTATATCCCCGATTCGTTGCTGGTTACAAGGAGCTTACTCTCGTCGGTTGAGAATTGCCCTCCTGATATTTGTAGATTTTTGTAGAACTGCTCAATGGAGTACTTGGGCACTTCAATGGGTTTCTCTTGCTGGCAGGCCATTGCCATAAATGCAATGGCTACCACGGTTGCTAGGCATTTCAGTCTCATGGGTACTTGTGTTTTGGTTAGTTGGGGAAGATATTTTGGAATAATTAGCGGATTATAGTTCTGTTACCAAATTTATGGAAAAATGGGGATAGAACACGAATAACACATTGAACACAAATAACACAGATTTTACTAATTAGCACGGATTGGGAAAAATGGTGACGAGTTACATGGAACACAGATAACGCAGGTTTTACTAATTAGCACAGAAGGAAAACTTCCTCTTACTTCTTCAATCAGTGACTAGTTACATGTTACGAGTTACATGAACACGAGTAACACAGATTTAACGAATTAGCACAGAAGGAAAACTTCCTCTACTTCTTCAAATTCCTTCAATTGGTGACATGTTACTGGTTACATAGAACACGGATTACACAGATTTAACGAATTAGCACAGATGGAGAACTTCCTCTTACTTCTTCATATTCCTCACATTCCTTCAATCGGCGACATGTTACTGGTTACATAGAACACAGATAACGCAGGTTTAACGAATTAGCACAGAAGGAAAACTTCCTCTACTTCATCAAATTCCTCACATTCCTTCAATTCTTGACTCCCGCTAACTTCCGATTCTCCCCAAACTTCCTACTACTTCCCCTATTCGTTCTAGCCCCTTACTGCTATGCAGATAATCTTCTCAACCTTGCCCTTGGCGTTGGTAACTGGCGAGTAGGTTTCGGAAAGGGCAACCCTCTTGCTCTTGAAGTTCCGCTGGCGAACAACACCGTTACGAAGGTCGTTCCAGAACTCGTTCTGCTGCTCGGGACTTTCGCCCATGCCAAATATTTCAGATTGGTGCTTACCCACTATATCGGTAACGTTTGTGCCTAGGATGTTAACCATTTGGTCGTTTGCTAGGCTAATAAAGCCATCGGGGGTGTAGTGCACAACGTAGGTTGTTGCATCAATAGCCTTAACAAGCGCTTTGTACTCGCCTTGTGTACTGTCGATTTTCTTCTGTAGCTCCATGGCCTCGTTGGCGCGTTGGTTAGCCTCCATCTCGGCCTTTTTAAGGTCGGTAACAATTTTGCTAATACCCCAAACGCCAATAACGTTGCCAAGTGCGTCAAACAGAGGCATTTTAGTAGTAGAGACCCACTGCTCGCGACCATCGTCAAAGGTTTCTTTTACCACATGGTCAACAATTGGGGCTTGGCTCCTAATAACCTCCTGCTCCTCGGTAAAGGCCTTCTCGGCGTGCTCCCGTGAGTGGAAGTCGAAGTCCGATTTGCCAATTAAATCCTCAGGGTTTTCTGCGTGGAACAGCTTAACCATTGATGAGCTTATTCTTAGGAATCGGCTATTCTCATCTTTAAAGTAAACAAAATCGGGGATGTTGTACATTAGGGCATCAAGCAGGGCTTTTTCCTGCCCGAGGCTTTCCTGTATTTGTTCCTGTTCAAACTTTTTGCGCTCCATCTCCTCTTGGGTAGCTTGCAGCTCCTCCATGTTCTGGCGCATCTCTTCTTCCTGCGCGGCCATTTCTTCAGCTTGCTGCTGCGATTTGGCAAGCAGCTCGGCTGTTCTAATGTTTATTTTTACTGAGCTTAGCGTTGAGGCTATGCTGGCAGCAACTTTCTCTATAAACTCAATTTGGTGCTTTTCAAGAATGGTGAACGATGCAATCTCAATAACACCCAAAATATCGTCGTTAATTCTTAGGGGAACAAGAATTAGGCATCGTGGGTTCTCTTTTCCTAAGCCAGAGGTTATGTTGATATAGTTTTTGGGGAGGTCGGTCATGAAAATGGTTTTGCCCTCTTGGAAACATCGTCCAATAAGTCCCTCTCCAGGAATAACGTGTTTCTCTAGGAACTTACGCCTATCGAATGCGTAGCAAGCAGTCATTTCCAACTTGGTTTCTTCTCCTTCCAGTTTGTTCTCCACAAACAGTCCGCCCTGATTAGCGTTAACGTAGCTAACAAGGTTTTGTATAATGCTGTACGATAGCTCCTCTAGGTTATTGTTGTTTTGGCGTAGGATATCGCCAAATATTGCAATTCCGTGGGTAGCCCAGTTCTGCTTCTCTTCTTCCTCTTTACGCTCCTGCTCAAGTTGGCGGGCATGCTTTAGGCTTTTCTGCATCTCAAGAAGCGATATGCCAAGAATATCCTTTTCTCCAAGGAGACTAAACTCTGCATCAAGGTTCCCTTTTCCTATTTCGCGTGCAAAAATCTCAGTAGTATTTAGCCCGTCAATAAGTTTATTAACTGAGCTGGCCATGCTCTCCAGCTCATCGCCTGTTTTTATGTCGAGCTTTTTCGATTGGTCAATATCGCCTTGTGCAAGGTTGTTAAGCAGTTCGGTTGTGTGAATAATTGGGTTGGTTATTGATCCGGCTATAATCCATAGTACATAGCCCAGCAGCGCTATACCTATTGCTGCAACTAGTATTCCCCACATAATGGTACGCTGTGCCTCGGCCTTTATTTCCTTTGTTGGAATAAGCAGCCCAATGGCCCATGGGGTGTTGGAGCTGCCAAGCGATATGGGCTCAATAAGCACATCGTACTCAATACCATTTATTTCGCTGTAGAAGTTAGCTCCAGTTCCGCGCCTAACCTTGTTCTGTATAAGCTGCTCCGCTTCTATTTGTGGGTAAGCATGTCCAAATAGCTGGTTTGCAATAGCTGGGTTGGTGTGGGCAATTATGGTGGCGTTGTTCGATAGTAAAAACGCAATGGTGTTTTTGTAGGGCTGAACCTGCTCAATGCTTTTTTGAAACTTAGTTAGCTCAATATCAACACCTGCAAGGCCAACAAACAGCCCGTTTCGTTGAACGGGTACGCAAACGCTAGTACCTAAAATTTCAGTATTCCCATCAAGGGTGAATGTGTATGGGTCTAGTACAATTTCTTTGTTAAGTGCTTTTGCAATTTGATATCCGCTCCCTACAACATCGCCAGTAAGGTTTTTATCCTCCTCTGTTATAAGAGTTGTGCCATGCTTTAGGTATGCCGTAACGGAGCGCCTACCATAGGATTTGGTGTAGTTGGGTTTAAACGCAAAGTACTCTAGGCTTGTCCATACCGATACATATCGGGGGTTGTTTTCTGCCTGAGATTTTATAATGTTGTAAAAAATAGAGTCTCTGGTTGTTGTGTCGTAAAGATGATATGTAGCAAACGACTGAGCTAACGCACGGGAGAACCCCAAGTCTAACTCAATCTCCGATTTTGCAGCATTGGCTACCTTTTCTGCGTGTCCCTTAGCAATGCTTAGGGCATTGTCAACAGCAAGTTTGCTTGTTTTTAGCGAGATGAAAGCACCAATAAGCGCAAAAACGCCAATGGTAGTTATTAGTACAAACACTAGAACCTTAGTTCTTATGCGCAACTTGAAGAATCTATTCATTGATATTCATATTTCAAGTGAAAACACCCAATTGCCTACACTTAGCCAAATCACCGTTAAAAATAAGAAATGTTTTTATAAAGAGGGCATTTAGCGTGGTATTGTTATCGTTTTATGTGAATTGTAGTACTTCTTTCGTAGTACTAACTTATTTTTCCTTTTTTTACAATTATCCTAGTTTATTTTATTTCTTACTTTTACCCCTCTCAATACCATCTCTATAGCTCATGTACGCAATTGTTGATATCGAAACCACAGGGGGAAATCCCGAACGCGATAAGATAACCGAAATAGCCGTTTACGTTTTTGATGGCACAAGAATAGTTGATGAGCTGGTTACCCTTGTTAATCCCGAGCGCCCCATCCCAAGTTACATTACTCGCCTAACGGGTATTTCTGATGATATGGTTGCTGGCGCACCCTGTTTCTACGAAATTGCAAAAACCTTGGTAGAAAAGACCGACGGGATGATTTTTGTTGCACATAACGCCCCATTCGACTACCGATTTATTCAAAGCGAGTTTAAACAGCTTGGCTATACCTTCGATAGAAAAACTTTGTGTACCGTTAAGCTCAGCCGGAGGCTTATTCCCGGTAAGGCATCCTACAGCTTAGGAAACCTATGTGCAGAGTTGGGCATTAGTCTAACCGACCGTCACCGGGCATCGGGCGATGCGTTTGCTACCGTTAAGCTGTTTCAGCTGCTGCTATCGGTTGGAAACCAGATAAGCCCATCAATTTTTGATGATGATATTGATACAAAGGGCCTGCACCCCAACTTTAACCCCAAGCAAATCTACGATTTACCTGAGGAGACTGGTATTTACTACATGTACGATGAGCGCGGCGTAATTATATACATCGGTAAAAGTATCAACATAAGGAAAAGGGTTTTGCAGCATTTTGCGGGAGCCAAAAAGCGCAAGGCCGACGAGATGCGCAGCCGGGTTGTTGATATTAGCTACGAGCTAACAGGCAGTGAGCTCATTGCCCTTGTTAAGGAGTTGGCGGAGATTGGCGAGCATAAACCCGTGTTTAATAGAGTGGGGCGGCGAAACATGTCTCGGTATGGCATATTTACTTCTACTGATAAGCGTGGCTATATCTGCTTTAACGTTGATAAGCTAAATGGCGATGACGATACGCCTTTAACCTCATTCACGGCAAAGGCCGATGCTGTTGCGGTTGTGGAACAAGCGCTTGAGGAGTTTGGGTTGTGCCAAAAGTTGTGCGGGCTATACCAGAGTCAGGGTGGTTGCTTCCATTACGAGATAAGGCAGTGCAAGGGTGCTTGTCTTGGCATTGAGCCACCCGAATCATATAACATTAGGGCGCAACGTGCTCTCGATAGCTTTGGCCTAGGGGCGGATAGCTTTCTGCTATTGGATAAAGGGCGTTCGGCAGAGGAGCGCTCGGTGCTTAAGGTTCTGCATGGCAAGGTTATCGGTTACGGCTTTTTCGACCCAACGTACGTGTCGGGCGATATGTCGCTAATTGATGATTGCCTCACAACCTGCCCCGATAACAGAGCGGTTCACCAGTTAGTGAAATCGTTTAAGCGGAAAGCGCCTCGCGGAAGCGTAGTTCCTATTAATGGGGGATTCCAGGGATACTAATGCCCTGTATGGTTCGGTAAAATTCTAGGGCGTACACATCGGTCATCCCCGATACAAAATCAAGCATCGACATATACCGCTGGTAGTAGCTTCCCTCTTTTAGGTTGTACTGAGCAGGAACTATGCTAAAAATCTTTCTTGAAAGAGTTTTCTCAGGGTTGTTTATAGCATCGGTTAGCGCATCAAGTAGTGTTCCCATAATCTTAAAGCCTGCAATCTCAATCTCAACAACCGAGCGGTAGCTGTAAACCTGAGCAACTGCGGTTTTTGCAATTTTACCCATTGCTTTGCTTGCAACTGGGCTAAGCTGGTCGGCTAGCGCAGCAACTTTCTCTCCGTGCATAATTGCCTCGTAGCTATTTCGGAAGGCTTCGGTACACTCACCCACCAGTTTTCCAATAACTAGGGCGCGCAGAAAGGCTATTTGCTCGTTCTTATCGGTAACCTCCGTAAGCGTTTCCTCTATTTGCTTAATTCTAGATGCTTCCAGTTCCTTATCAAAGAATCCAAGGAATAGCTCCATCACAAACTCGTGCGACAGGATGCTTAGCTTGTGGGCATCCTCAATGTCCATTATTTGGTAGCATATATCATCGGCAGCCTCTACAAGGTAAACAAGCGGATGGCGGGCGTATATGTTCCTTGTAGCATCGGTGGCAACTAAGCCTGTGTTGGTAGCAATATCAATAAAGGTCTCTTGCTCCGATTGAAAATAGCCAAACTTTTTCCTATCTGTTACGCTCGATGGGTAGGGATATTTAAGAATTGTGGCAAGAATAGCCTTGCTTAATCTAAAGCCACCCTCTCTTCGCCCTTCTAGTTTTTGGGTTAAAAGCCTTAGCGCGTTGGCGTTTCCTTCAAATCGGATAAGGTCGGTCCACTCAGTTTCGCTAACCTGTGCTTGCAGCTTGTGGGCATGCTCCTTAAAAAAGGTTCTAATGGCATCCTCGCCGCTATGTCCAAATGGGGGATTCCCCATATCGTGTGCAAGACATGCGGTAGATACAATGGTTGGAATCTCCTCAATAAGGTGATTATGGATATTACCTTCCTTCTCGCGGATAACCTTTACTATATTATTGCCTAGCGAACGGCCAACGCTTGCTACTTCTAGGCTATGGGTTAGCCTATTGTGAACAAACACGCTGCCTGGAAGTGGGAATACCTGCGTTTTATTCTGCAACCGCCTAAATGGCGATGAGAATATAAGCCTGTCGTAGTCGCGCTGAAAGTGTGTTCTTGTTTCGTCTAACGACTCTACCTTTTGTGGTGTGCTACCCCATCTGTTGGGGCAAAGTAGAGCCTCCCATTTCATTCTTTGCATTTCACTAGGTTTTGCGTGGTGTAAATATAGCTTTTTTAGTTGGAGGAGGGAGAAGAGGAGGGAGTGGAGGGAGTATAAGGAAGTGGGGTAGCAGATGGGGTTCTCGGAAGACTCGGAAGTTAACGGAAGTCATCGGAATGCTATAAAAGAATTGAAGGAATGTGAGGAATGTGAGGAATGTGAGGAAGTAGAGGAAGTTTTCCTTCTGTGCTAATTTGTGAAACCTGCGTTATCTGTGTTCCTTGTAACCAGTAACATGTCACCAATTGAAGGAATATGAAGAAGTAAAAGAAGTTTTCCTTCCGTGCTAATTCGTAAAACCCGTGTTATCTGTGTTCTATCCAAAAAACACTAGACGTTAGATTCTTGTCTAAAACCTAACGTCTAGCGTCTAAAATCTATCTTAATGGATAAGGTTTGTAATGTTATTGGCAATCTTTAGCACCTTGTACACAGAACCCATATCGTCCCTAATTGGGGTGTAGGTCTCTTCAAAGGTGAACGACTTGCCGTTCATGGTAACCTTAGATGTTTGCTTACGGGTAATACCATTGCGTAGGTCTTGCCAGAAATTGTCGTACTCCTTTTGCATTGATGGATCCATTTCCATTCCCTCAGAGTGGTGAGTACCCAAAACATTCTCGCGGTGAAGAGACAGCAAATCAAGGTATGCGTTGTTAATTGAGGTAATGTATCCCATGGGGTCATACTCAATAACATAGCATGATTGGTTTAGGGCGTCAATAAATCCTTGCATTTCGCCACCCTTTCGTGCCGATTCTTCTTGGGTTGCTTGCAGCTCCTCCATGTTCTGGCGCATTTCCTCTTCCTGTGCCGCCATTTCCTCAGCCTGTTGCTGCGTTTTTTCAAGCAGCATGGCGGTTCTTATGTTTATTTTTACCGCCATAAGGGTTGAGGCTATGCTTTGCGTTAGCTTCTCAATAAACTCTATTTGGTATGGTTCAAACTCGCTGAACGAGGCCAGCTCCAGAACGCCTAGCACTACATCCTCATTTAGCAATGGTGCTATTAGTAGCGATGTGGGTTTTGCCGCGCCAAGTCCCGATGTAATTTCAACGTAGCTATCGGGTATTTCCTTTAGGTAAATGGTTTGTTTCTCTATAGCGCATGTTCCAACTAGCCCTTCGCCAGGAATTATCTTTTTGGTAATAAACTTCTGTCTATTATAGGCGTAAGCGGCTATAAGCTCAAAGTGGATGTCGGAGCTATCGTCATCGTTATAAAGGAATAGCCCGCCTTGGTTTGCGTTTAGGTAGTAAACAATGCTCTTAATAATCTCTGATCCTAATGCCTCTATGTTATTGTTGTTCTGGCGAAGAAGATCGCTGAATTTAGCAATCCCTTCATTAGCCCATTGGCGTTTTTTGTCCTCTATTTTTCTGTGCTCTTCTGCTTCTTTGGCCTCGCTTAAACTTTCGCGCATGGTAATAAGTGCTTGTCCAAGGCTATCGTCGTCGCTTAGCAGGTCAAAGTCCGATTCTAGGTTACCCTTACCTATATTACGAGCAAAATCAGCCTTGCTAAGTAACCCTTTAATGGAAACGTTTAGCGCATTACCCATTTGTCCAATCTCATCGGTTTCCTTAACGTCAATTAGCATGTCGGTTCCAATATGGCCTAATGCTAGCTTGTTAAGGGTTAGGGTTATCTTGTTAATTGGGTTAATTAGGTATTTTGATGCGTAGTATATGGCCGCAGAAAGAACCAAAAGGCCAATTAATCCCATTAAGAGGGATAGGAAAAGGGTTGTGTTGGCTTCTTCAAGAATTACCTTAGTGGGAACTACAACAACAAGAGACCACGCCCATTCTGTGTCACCTACAATAATGGGGCTAAACGTAAAGTACGATTCAACACCATTGATGTCTTTGGTTATTAACGATGCCTCTTCCCCATTTGTAATTTTGTCTAAAACCTTATTTGAGTAAAATATGTTCTCGTAATCGTCAAGAATGCTTTCGCCAATTAGTAACTTGTCGGGGTGGGCAACATACTTAAGGTCGTGCGAAACTAGAAATGCGTAGCTATCCTCAAATGGTTTTATTTGGTTAATGATTGGGTGATAGCTGTCAAGAATAATATCCACACCTACTGCTCCAATAAACTGGTTATTCTGGATTATGGGCGATATAAGACTGGTCATTAGTCTGTTATCCTCGTCTTTGCCTGTGTAGCTATAGAAGTAGGGGTTTTCTAGGCTTTCCTTTGCGTTTCCTTTTATGCGAGCATAATCTGCGGGGTCGCCAGTCATGCTTTTTAGAGTTTCCGATTTCTTTATGTCTCCATTGTCCCTATAGAACTCAATAACTAGCCGGCCGTAGTCCTTTTTGTATGTAGAGTCAATAAACCGTAATTCCCATGAGTCCCAGATGGCAAAGAACTGAGGGTTTTGCTTAAAGACTTCATGGTACATTTTGGAAATAATGTCTTTCCACTTATTGGAGGGTAGGTCTTTGTATATTAGAACGGACTCCGATAGGGTTTTAACCGTAACTAAATCTTTTTCTAGCAGGGTGCGTACTTGCTGTGCATGTTTATTTGCCGTTTCGTTGGTTAGGGTTATGGCGCTATTAAAGGAGATTTTGCGCGCTTTAACGCTAATATACCCAATGGCAAGGATGTAAATAACAACAGAGATGCTAATTACAAGGGTTTGTATTTTAGCTTGTAGGCTTATATTTCGAAACATAGTACCCGCATTTAAAAAGAAATAGCCGAACCATGTTCGGCATTAGAACTAAAACCTAGTAGAAGCTTTGGTATTTGCGTGCTCTAGGATTGATACACATTATTGGAACGCTGGTTCCGTCCTTATTCTCCGAGATGTAATTATCGTACTTGTCGGCCATAATAAGAATTAGATCTGCATCAATGTTTTCGGCAAATTTAAACACCTCGTCCTTAAAGGTATTCTTTTTCTTGGCAGTTTTTATACCGTAAATAATTTTGCTGCCATCAAGCATCTTCTTGGTGAAGTAGATGTTGTTTGCCATGTCCTTTTTCTTCCCCTCATCGTTAATAAAGGGTTTAATAAGGTTGATGTTGCACTTGTAGTACTTTGAAAGGTAAATAATCCAGTGCAAAATCTCCTTGTACTTTTTGTCGTGGTCAAGTGGTACAACAATCTCAATGTAGTGGGAGTGGAGCGGAGCCGACTTGGTGATGATAAACGGTACAGAGAACTTTGGCGAGTAAAGGTGCCTTAAGAAGTTGGACGATTCAATGGGTTTTTTATCGTAACTATAAATCTTGTTGGCAACAACAAGGTTTATGTTAGTATCCACAACCATATCTTTTATAACATGGTTAAGCCTTCCCTCAAGAACTAGGGTTTGAGGCCTGAAACCATATTTCCGCTCAATATCTATAGCCGCCTCTTCCATTTTATGGCGGGCGGTATCAATTTCTTTAGCTGAGTTCTTGTTCCCAAAGTACTTGTAAAAGAATGAGCGAGGGATAATATGCAAAAGCATAATATCATTATCGGCTGCATTCGCTAATTGCTTTGCATGAAGAATGGCATTTTCTGCTCCTTCAGAAAAGTCCCATGGAACAAGAATCGTTTTTTTAGTCGTTTCCATAAGGATCCGTTTTGTTATTTCGACAAAAACCCCGTTAAATGTAGCAATTATAATTTATTCACTCCATAATTCGCCACGAAAATATCACTTATTTTTTTCCATCCATGCTTTAATGTTACTTAACTGGGTATTTTTATTAACATTTCTTAATTGTTGTGCTGTTTGTGTAAAGTACTGATGCTGCTCTATAAACTTAATCTGTAGCTCGTTCCAGTCCTGTAGCGTGCCTAAACGGCCGTGTTCGTGCAGCTCCTTGTACAGGTTGTTGGAAACGGGGATAAAATCGGAGCGTCCTAGATAGTCAAGATCCGCATCGCAAATAATTTTTTCAAGTAGATTTTTGGGTCTAGGAGGGAGCTTTGTTGCCATAATTATTTCGCAAATGGCATCAATTTGTGCGTAGGAGTAAAGATATTCGGGTAGAATTTCCTTTGCAAGCTTTGCGCTCATTTCCTCGTGTGTGTCGTAGTCAATTAAATGTCCAGCATCGTGGAAAAGGGCTGCGGTTCTTATAATCAGCAGCTCCTCGTTGGTTAAGCTCTCCGATCGTCCAATAAGTTCTACCTGTGTGTAAACGTCAATTGTGTGTTTAAGGTTGTGGTAATGAAGGTTTTTGGGTAGTCCTTTGTCTAGTTTTTCAAGTACAAATTCCTCTAAATCGCCTAGCCTTAGTAGCTGTAGCTGTACTAAAAAGTCGTGGTTGGGTATTACTCCCTCAAGGTTGTGCGATAAGCTGGGTAGTATGCCCTCAATAAAGTACATCTGTATGTCGCCCTTGTTTTTTACTGGCATCTTACCGCGGTAAGTGCAAATAAAGTAGTCCTTTACAAACATATAGGTGTTTTCCGATATGTTTATTTTTCCTGGTTCTCCGCTGGATTCCATTCGGCTTGCCGTGTTAACGGTGCTTCCCCAAATATCGTATGTAAGCTTGTTGCGCCCCACTACGCCTGCAATAACGGGGCCAGTATCAATGCCAATCCTCAGATCCCATATGTTGCTTTTGTTGGTGCTCTTCTCCTTTAGCCGTCTCATAAAGTGCATCATTTCAATGGCGGCAAGAACAACTTCTACTGGATTTGTTCTGTTCTTCTTGGGTATTCCGCCGGCACACATGTACGCATCGCCAATGGTTTTAATTTTCTCAATCTTATACTTGTCAACAACAGCATCAAAGTTTAGGAAAAACTTATCCAGCTGGTCTATTAGCTCTTCGGGATTTGTTTCGTCGGTTATTCTGGTAAAGCCTTGTATGTCGGAGAATAGCACGGTTACGGTTTTAAACCGTTGGGTGTTTACCTTTCCCGTTTCTTTTAGTTCGGTTGCCGTTTCCTTTGGCAAAACTCGGGTAAGCAGGTTGTCCGTTTTTTCCTTCTCTCTAACCAGTTCCTCTGTGCGTAGGCTAATAATACTTTCCAGCTTATGCTTCTCTTTTGCGTGTCGGTATTTTCTCCATGCAATTGTAGTAAGGGCTGCTAGCACTAGGAGTATAAAAAAGGCTATTTGAACATAGCTGTTCTGGTAAATGGTTGGGGGTATTGTTACAACCTCGGTAAGCTCTACCGATTTTCCTCCCAGCACATCTAGCGCTTTTACTCTAAAGGTGTACTCTCCTGCACTTAGGTTGGCGTATTTGAAATGATTGTTTGTGCTCCAGTTGGACCAGTTGTTGCTATAGCCTTCAAGTTTAGCGCTGTACGCAATGTTGTTAAAGCTGGTAATGCCTGAGCTGCCCACTACAAATACAACAGCGTGTTTTTGTTCTACTGGTATTGCGCTTTCAACAATTTTGTTGTTTATGGTTTTCCCTACAATTACCTGAGCCTCTTCTCCATCTTTTAGCTTATAAATCTTATTGATGAATATTGATGGGGGGGCAAACTGGGTTTTCATAAAGGATGGTGGAACAGAAATTAGCCCCTTGTCTGTAACAATAACCACAGTTGAGTCTGGCAGCAGCTGCGCTTTTGTTACCCTATACCCATTAGGTACTACTGCTATTATTTTTTGCTTATCCATTAAATGGATGGATTGTATGCCACCAAGGGTGGTGTCCTGGTTGGATACAATAAGGCTATTTGTGGATGTTACGCCTATGGGCTGGGTTGCGTATTGGGTGCTTTCGTTAAGTATTCTGGTAAAGTGGCTGTTGTTAGAGTAGGTGTACCACGATTTGTTTGAGTATATAAACGATTTTTGTCCAAATTGCCTAATGTTAACCAGCTGTTCTGGAGCTAGCTCTTGGGCCGAAAGGCGTTCCCAGTTAGCCGCAAAATCACGGTTGCTACTCGTAGTTAGCCTATACCTATCGCCCTGTTGGGTTTCAATAATAACAAAGGAGTTAAGTTGTGTCCACGATACTATTGTGCTATTGCTGGGCGTGTTGTAGGGTTCGACTTTTAGCTTGCCGTTAACCTCTTTTACTATTGTTACATTTTGCTGATTGATAAATACTGTTACCAATGGGGTGTTGTTTACTATTGCCACGCCATTGGATTTTGTGGTATAAAGCGGCTTTTCTATCCTTTGCATTGTTGCGTTAATAGGGTAAATGCCGCTAGCGCCAAGTGCTAGTAGTCCGCTGCTGGTACTGGTTATGTATTTTATGCTGATGTTGCTGCCATGTAGTGGCTCAAACCTGTTGAAAAACTTGTGCTTTTGTGAGTAGGTTGCAGCAAAAATGCCTGTTGATGTGGCAACCATTAACCTTGTTCCGTCAAAGTAAAGATCGTTAATGTCGCCCTTTATGCCATCTTCAAACGAGTAAACAAGCATGTTCTGGGGGAACAGCATGTGCAGTAGGGACTCGTTGGTAATGGCATAAAGCAATGCTCCCTTTTTCGATGCAACTTGTTTTATGCTGTTAATAGGCAGTTTATTACTGCTTTTTATGGTGCCTACCACCTCCCTGTTGTGGTTAATAATTGCCAGTTTAGTTGGCGTTGATATAATTAAGTTGGCTCCATAGCTCCATGCGTTTACAAAAGGCTCATTTAGATTAGGAATAGTAAGGGGCGTTGTTCCTCCATTGCCCACCTGGATCCACTGGTTGTTACTGGTAATAACTACCAAATCGTTACCAAGGGGTACTATATTGCTAATGGCTATGTTTGCAAAGGTAGAGCCTTGCTCTACTTGTACAATTTTATGGTTCTGTATCTCAAATAAACCCCTCTCTACGCTGTGTATTATGGATGTGTGCCCAGTATTAAATATTTTTATTGCTTGTTCCGATGAGTCTATGGCAACTAGCTGCGAGTTGAATAGCCAAAGCTTTTTACCCGTAGAAAAGATGGTGTTCCCATTGCTGTCGGCACCTAGGTGGGTAATTTGGCCAAAGTTAAGGGTGGAGTCATTTAGAATGGTATTGTAAAAGTACCTGCCAGAACCAATTGGGATTAGCTTGGCTAGGAACGACTTGCCCCCAATGAGTATTCCCGTACTAGTTGATGATAAAACAGGAGCCCCTGGCGTTTCAAAGCTATTCCATGTATGCCCATCAAAAATGTGAACCGCATTAGCCCCCGCTATAACCGCCCTGTACTCCGAGTCAATAATAAGCTGATTAAACGCCCCCGATGCTAAGCCATTATATGTGTACGATGCAATGCATACTGGCTGCCCCCCGCTTGTATTAACTTCCTGAAAGCCTAGCGCCGACGGGGTTAAAGACACTGTAAATAGTAAAAAAAGGATATAGTATTTGTACAAAAATCTTAGAAAATTCATACCTTAGACAAATTTTAGTGCAACAGCTTTCAAGCTTGCATAAAGTTCAGAAAAAATCGGCTTAAACAAAATATTTTATGAAACGAACAATAATTTTGTTGTGCCAAGTAGTAATTTAGGGCGTGTATAAAATTCATTGTGAGTTACATCTGATCTTTTTAAATAAATTTTTGTACAGATGAAGAATATAGATAAAACGATACTGGTTCCTACCGATTTTTCGGTTGTTGCAGATTACGCCTTGCAGCATGCTATTAGGGTTTCTGGGGTTGTTGGCGAGCCGGTAGCGCTTCTTCACGTTGTTGACTCTCCCGATAAGGTAAGTGCCGCAAAGGAACACATTGAGGCTATTGCCGCTGCGGCCGAGCAAAAGCATGGTATTCGCCCAAGTACTATTGTAAAAATAGGAACAATTTTTACTGATATAGCCGATACCGCAAGGACTTTAAATTGTAGCCTTGTTATTATGGGCTCTCATACCGTTAGGGGTAAAGATGAGCTTACGGGCACCAATACCCTTAGGGTTATTACCAGCTCTCCCGTTCCCTTTATAACCATTCAGGAGCCTCCTGTTAATAAGCGGTACGACGATATCGTTTTTCCCGTTGACTTTACCCTTGAGAATAAAGAGAAGCACACCTGGATTTCGTATTTCTGCGATTACTACGTTTCTCGTTTCCACCTTATAAAACCTTTTGTTACCGATCCTGAGCAGCTTGCCAAGGTCGATTTAAACATGGCCTCTGCCATTAGGTACTTGGACGATCGTGGCGCTAAGTACGAGGTGTACACCGTGCCAGGGAAAAAGCAGTACGCCGAGGAAATTCTTGATGCTGCCGTTAATATTCGTGCCGACCTTGTTGTGCTGATGACCACCAAAACATCGGGCAATGGCGAATATACCATGCAGCCACAGGAACAGTATATAATTGGTAATGCCCGTCACATTCCCGTAATGAGCATAAACCCTAGGTAACGCAAAATGCAGCACAAACTTGTTTTTGCAACCAATAATCTCCATAAGCTTCAGGAGGTTCAGCATTTGCTTGACAGTAGGTTTAAGCTTTTATCGCTTTCCGATATTGGTTTTACCGAGGAGATACCCGAGGATTTCGACACCCTGGAGCTAAATGCATCGCAAAAGGCGTGGCACATTTACAATAGGTTTGGTATAGATTGCTTTGCCGATGATACTGGTCTTGAGGTTGATGCGCTTAATGGAGCACCCGGCGTTTACTCTGCCCGCTATGCGGGTGAGCAAAAGAACCCTCAGGATAATATTGTAAAGCTACTGGCGGAGCTCACGGGTATTGATAATCGGAAGGCTCGCTTTAGAACGGTTATATCGCTTATTATTAATGGTGAGGAAAGCCTTTTTGAGGGTTTGGTTGAGGGGCAAATCCTAACCCGCAAGCATGGCGAGGCGGGGTTTGGATACGATCCCATCTTTATGCCCGATGGCTACAACGTTTCCTTTGCCCAAATGGAGCTGGATGCAAAAAATGCCATAAGCCACAGAGGAAGAGCTGTTAGCAAGTTGGTGTCGTTCCTTAACTCTAAATAGCAACAGGCTATACTATTCGTCCATTTTTGGAGTTATACTTATCATACCTAAATTTATTTATTCTGGTATGCATTGTTCTTTTTGTTTCCACCCAAGTTTAGTAATCCAACACGCAAGGATGATGATATTACACAGCAAAAGGGTGTGGCTGCTACTACTGCTTCTTTTCTCCATAGCAGCAATGGCGCAACCCCCTGTTGGATCGTGGCGCGATCACTTCTCATACAACACAGGCATTGATGTTGCTTTTGGTAACGGCAATGTTTACTGTGCTTCGCACAATGGGATTTCAATTTACCGTACAGCAACAAACGAGGTGTCAACCTTTTCTAAGGTTCAAGGCCTTTCGGGTGTGGGCATATCGTCCATTGCCTATAGCGAGAGCCTATCGATTCTTGCAGTTGGCTATGCCGATGGAACCATTGACCTTGTGCAGAACGATGGGGTTACAACCATTGTTGATATTAGGAATAAGCTGCTGCAGGGGTCTAAAGAGATTACCGATTTTCTGTTTATTGACGACAGATTGCTTATTGCCACAGGATTTGGTGTTGTAGAGTATAACCTGAAGCGCAGGGAGGTTCGCGACACCTACTTTGTGGGCAATGGTGGGGCGCAGGTTCCCGTATTTGGCTTGGCCTTTTGGAACTCGCGTATTTACGCTTCAACCAGTACTGGTTTGCTAAGTGCCGATGCTAACGACCCATTGCTAATTCACTACAACCGATGGGTTAATGAGCCGCTGCTACTAAGCACAGGAGCAACTCTAGGCGATATCGCCACATATAGTAATGGTGTTGTGGTTCTTGAAAATACGCTGGACGGGAACCCTGATTTGCTGCACTACTTTAATGGAACCAGCTGGGATGTAATGCAAACCCGCTATGGCAATGTGCTATCAGTAGTATGGGGGTATGGGAAAGTTGTTGTAACGTCTCGGGAGGGGATTGATACTTACAGTTCGTTGCCAGGAGTGGTATCCGAAACCATAAGTACCTATAACTTTTGGGCGTTTAGGCCTAATGTTGCTATTCCCATCTCTACAACAGAATTTGCCGTTGCCGATAATTCACTTGGTATGGCCGTAGGGACTTTGGGTAGCTTTAAGCAAATCCTGCCCAATGGGCCAAGTTCAAATAGGGTTTATAGCATCGCTGCTAGCTCTGCTAGGGTAACTGTTGCGGCGGGATCTCGGAATGCTGCGTGGGGTAACATGTACTACCCGCTAACAATCTACTCCTTTACCAATGAGCGGTGGAGAAGCATTGAGCGCTACAGCGCATTCGATGCGGTTAGAGCAGTAGCCAATCCGCGAAATCCCGAGGAGGTTTACGTAGCAAGCTGGGGTAACGGCATTTTCCGGTTTGAGGGTGGCGAGTTCAAGGAGCAGTTCGATCAGAGTAACTCGTCGCTGCAATCAATTTTCCCCGATGGTGCTTTTTGTAGAATTAGCGGATTGGCATTCGACCCTAAGGGGAATTTGTGGGCTTCCAATGTAATGGTTGGTGAACCATTATCTGTTAAAACAACTGGAAGCGAGTGGTATAGTTTTTCTTACGCTAGTGTTATTAATGCCGATAGGCTATCGGATTTGGTGTGCTCCCCAACGGGTGTGCTATGGCTTATCATTCCTCGTGGCGAGGGACTTTTTGCGCTGAATCCTGGTGGAGACGTTACATTGGCTACCGACGATAAGTACCGCCGACTTAAGCTTTACACCCGCGAGGGGAATGTTTTGCCAAACGACATTTACAGCATTGCTTTTGATGGGGATGGCTACCTTTGGGTGGGAACCAGCGAGGGTGTGCTTGTGAGCTATAACCCCGACAAGGTTTTTGAGGCAAACCAGTTCTACGCCCAGCGCATAAAGGTGCCCGATGTGGTTCCTGGTTTAGCCGTATATCTTTTAGAGAGTGAAACAATTAACTCTATTGCCATTGATGGTGGTAATAGGAAGTGGCTTGGAACGGCAAAGTCGGGGGCGTACCTACAATCGGCCGATGGCTCCAAGCAAGTACTCCACTTTACAATCGATAATAGCCCGCTGCCCTCAAATAATATCCTCGATATTAAGGTTCACCCAACAACAGGAGAGGTGTTTTTTGCCACCGACGAGGGCATGGTGAGCTATAGAGCAGAGTCAACGCTGCCCAATCAGGCTTTTGGCAAGGTGTACGCTTTCCCAAACCCCGTTCGCCCCAATTTTATGGGGGTTATAACCATTGCTGGGCTTATGGAGAACACTACCGTTAAGATTATCGATATCGCGGGCAACCTGGTTTACGAAACAAAATCGGTGGGCGGACAGGCTACTTGGGATGGGAAAAACCTTCGCGGTAGGCGTGTGGCCACAGGTGTGTACCTAATTCTTTGCTCCGATAGTAGCGGAGAGCAAACGGCCACTGCAAAGGTGCTGTTTGTGAACTAGGGTAGCGCTGCAAAATCATCAAAAGTTTGTTATGCTGGCAAAATCAAGTGTAATAGCCCTGCACTCCGTACGATATGGCGAGAAGAGCCTTGTTGCCTACGTTTACTCACAACAGTATGGCCGGCTAACCCTTATGGTAAATAGCGCTTTTGGTAAATCAAAGTCGGGAGGTAAGTCCATCTTCTTTCAGCCGCTGAGCATTCTTAGCACCGTCTTTTATCACTCCGAAAAAAAGGGGATGCACCGTCTTAAAGAGGTAGCCCCCGAAATAACGTTTCATACAATTCCCTACGACCCCGTAAAAAGGGCAATAGCGCTATTCATTGGCGAAATTGTTTACAGGGTGGTTCGCGAGGAGGAGGAGAACCAGCCGTTATACGTTTTCCTAAACAATACAATTCAAGTGCTGGATCTGTTATCAAAGGGTGCATCCAATTTTCACCTGCTATTTCTTGTTCAGCTAACGCGATACTTGGGCTTCTCCCCAGGAAACTCATGGAGCACGTTACGCCCTTACTTCGATTTTAAGAACGGCCTCTTTGTGGCTAGTGAGCCATCGCACCCGCTTTCCTTCTCAACGGGGAATAGCGAATTGCTTGGTAGCCTCCTGTCCCTTTCTTATAACGATGTTGGCGATATTGGCCTAAGCCACAGCCAGCGAAGCGCATTTCTCGACGCGCTGCTTAGCTACTATGCTGTTCACATTAGCGGTATGGGCGGTATAAGGTCGTTGCCCGTACTTACACAGGTTTTCGACGATTAGCCTCTACAGTTGTATGGGCATTCGCATGCCGCTTTTGTTGCGCGGTTGCTTGGGTATATTGACTGACAATTAGCGTGTTAGTGAATTTGATTCAAGTCAATATGTTTCTAATCATGTAACTTTTAAGTGCTTGATATTAAGGTTTATGAGTGACGTAAAATGTTGCTTTTTGTTAAACAGCCCTAAATTATTGATGAACTCGAAGGGCGTTGCTTTTCTTAACCCTTATTAATCCTAAATTTGCACTCCATTTTATATAAATGCTGTAATTGCAATGGCAAAACTTACAGGAATAGTAAATAACACATCAATGGTTAACTTCATGTCGCAGCTAGCAGCTGAGAATAATGCGGTTAACCTTGCAAATGATTTTAGCGACTTTGCTTGCCCTGATGGCCTTTTGGATGTACTAATATCGCATATCCGCGATGGGCATAATAAATACGCACAGAGTGAGGGAATTGCTGAGTTGAGGAATGTTATCTCGGCGTATATTAGCGATTTGAGTGGTTACACGTACGATCCCGAAACGGAGGTAACCGTAACGGCAGGTGCAACCCAGGCAATTTTTACCGCAATCTCATCTATTGTTAGAGAGGGCGATGAGGTAGTTGTTTTTGAACCTGCTTACGAGACCTATATCCCAGCAATTGAGTCGAAGGGTGCGCGCCCAGTATTCATTCAGCTTAGGCCAACCGATTTCTCCATTGACTGGAGCAATGTGCAGAAGATGATTACCACTCGCACAAAGCTAATCATTCTTAGTTCGCCCCATAACCTTAGCGGAGCCATTCTAACCGATGAGGATTTTGATAAGCTCCAGAAGATTGTTAACGGGACTAAGATTATGATTCTTAGCGACGAGTCGTTTGGCGATTTGTACCATAATCCAGCCGATAAGCGCAGTATTGCCTGTTACCCAAAGCTGGCCGAAAGGGCAGTGGTGGTTGGCTCGCTAAGCAAATCGCTTTGTGTTCCGGGTTGGAAAATAGGTTACTGTTTGGCTCCTGCAGCAATATCTGCCGAGGTTAGAATTGCGCACAGCTATCAGGTTTACTCTGTAAACCTCCCCATGCAGTACGCAATGGCCGATTATGTTGGCGGCAAAAAGACCCTGTTCCCTTATCTGGCAGAGATAAACGAGTGTAAAGCACTGTTTGCTCAGCTTATGAGCGATTCTGCCTTTACGCTTCACCCAACAGCAGGAGGTTATTTTCAGGTGCTTGGGTACGATAAAATATCTACCGAGCGCGATGTTGACTTTGTTAAACGACTTGCCAAGGAGTACGGCGTAACCGCAATGCCCATGTCGGTGTTCTACCACGATTCCAATGATAACAAGCAGGTTCGTGTGTGCATAGGTAAGTCGGAGGAGGACATCCGCCTAGCCGCCGAGCGCTTTAAAAAGGTAAAGTAGCAAACCCTAGGGTTTATTATTTATATAACTTGATTTGTTGTGCTAACTTTGGTGTATTAAACCACTGTTAGTACAACAAATTTTGTTTTATGAGGTATTTAGGTGCTATAGCAATTGCAATTGCAATTTCGGGCTGTTCGTGTAGCAGCCAAAACGCCCCACAGTTCAGTTCTGAGTCCAGCCTAATTAGAGTAGGCGTATTCGATGGGCATGGCGGCGCGCAAACATGCGTTTGGGAAACCGTTGAGGCCATTAAGATTGATAAGGGGATGGCCGTAAGGCTTATAACAACATCCGATATTGCCCGTGGATGCTTGGATTCCCTCGATGCCATTATTATTCCCGGCGGGGGAGGTAGTCGCCAGTACCTGAATTTGGGGCATGAGAATCAGCAGCGCATTCGCACCTTTGTTACCAATGGCGGTGGCGCTGTGGGCATTTGCGCTGGGGCTTACCTTTTCTCCAACACACTAGGCTATGCTAGTATGGCCATGAATGGTGCTCAAGCAATAGATATTGAACACGATAACCGCGGTCATGGCCTAGCAAAGCTCACCCTTTCTGACGAGGGCAAGAGTATTTTTCCTGAGCTGGCCTCACGCGATACCAACTTTGTTGTGTACTATGAAGGGCCTGTTTTTGTTGATGCTCCCGATTCTATATCCTTCACCTCCTTTGCCACAATGGAAAGCGATGTGCACGAGGAGGGCAACGCTCCTGCAAACATGACCAACGCCAAGCCCTTCTTTATTGGGAACACCTTTGGTAAGGGACGCGTTTTTAGTTCTATAGCCCATCCAGAGGCTACTCCGGGTATGCGTTGGCTCATTCCAAGAATGGTTCGCTGGACTTTGGGCAAGGAGTATGTTACCTATAGCCAGAGTGCCGTGCGCCCTGCTCTATTTGAGCGTGAAATTCTGTTTAGCGTGGATATGCTAAAGCACGAATCGGCATGTTATACCACATTCCTATATGGTACATCAGAGGAGAAGCTTGAGGCTTTGAACTGGCTTGAAAGCAACGTATCGTGGGATGCCAAGCGCTGGGTTCAGGGTCTGCTTTACGACTCGTCAGTAGCCGTAAGGGTGAGGGCGGCAGAGTACATTGCCAACTCTGAGTTTACCCACTACCTACCCGATTTGCGTGCTGCCGTTAGCAACGAAAAGGACGCGTCCGCCCAGGAGAAGATGAGCGCTTCGCTTCGGTTTTTAGAAGGGATTTAGTTGTTTTGATGTAAAGAGAAAGGGGTGGCTAGGTTGCAGCTTTTTGCTATCGCAAAAAGTCACACGAGTTGATTGGCTATGCCGAGCTCGCAAAGTACGCTCGGTTCGTGAGGCAGCGGGAAATAGAAGGGATTGAATGATTTGAATAATAAAATGGGTAGTTTAAAGAAGGAAATTGACAAACAGAAGAAAAGAGACATAAGAGATGCCTTTTGGATATCATTATTCTTTGGGGTAATCATTGTCTCTGGCGGAGTTGTGTATGATATAAATAACATCGTTAAAGTTGGGGTTAGTTTAAAGTATTTACAACCAAGCGTCTTAAATGCCAGTATGTTTTATTTATTAGGCATTGTATTTCTAGTCGTGTCTTATTTCTTTTATAAAAAACAAAAGGACTAATTGATTAGGTTGTGAAGCCCTGTTGCTGAACAATTGCATTGTACGATAACGAAGTAAAGTAATTGGTTCCATTCGCTTTATAAGCCCAAGGTTCGCGGTGGTGAGGAAGTTTTTTGCTTTCGCAAAAAGCCACACGAGTGGACTCGTGAGGCAGAGGGGGTATTAGCGACATGTGCATTCTCTTTTAATACATTGTAATTAATCTTAGTGTCCGTTGTTCTGGTTTATATTCTAACGCGAGTAAAAGTTTCATTAATTTATGTGGGCCAAATCTGGGAACCTCAATTATAATATTGAACTTCATAGTGTTAAAATTTTCTAAAAATGATAGATTATAAATATAATTTTGCTCTAATTTTTCCTTTATTATTTCGGCTAATTCGTTAGTTGTAGAATTTAGAAAACCTGCTCTTTCAATATTGTTCGTTTTCTTTTCGTGCAAGTAATCTAGTTTTGAAGGTTCAATTTCAATATCACATTCACTTATATCAATGACGCTACTAGTTAATGTGTTTAGCGAAAAGGTTCTGTCTTTTTCAAGATTTTTTAAAACCTTTCTCTCAATTTTATAACTAAGGAAAATATTGTAATATGCAGAATGTACAAATTTACACTTGAATCCAAGTTCCTCATAGTCACAGGTTAATTCGTCAGCCTCTATTTCATCAATAATTAAAGTCTCATAAGGGTCAGGTAAAATTAGGGTGGTTTTATGTTTTATGAATTTTGGTATAAGGATCGTTGATAAATATGTTTTTATTCTACTTGAATATGTAAGGTCAAAGTATCCTGTAAAGTATTTGTACTTTTTCAATCTGTCAACCAGGTTTTGCACCATTGATTTTGAAAGATTGTTTATATAAACCAAAAAATATTGATTGTGATACTGATAGATTGTAGGATTAATTTGAATTATGTGTTCAAAAAATAAAGAATGGAGCATATGTTTTAGACTATGGCCACCTGTGTAATCACCAATTAAAATACTATGAGTACTTTGCTTTTCTAATAACGGGAAAATTTTTGAAAGTATATTATAGTCATAAACAGAAAGACCACTTTGAGGAATATCAAAGATTAGGGCTATCTCATTTCTTTGTTTGCTTGGAATTAAGCCGTTTTTAAGCTTTCTATAATCAATGTTAATGGACTCCAAAGATTCAATAAATATGTCAAAGACACTATTTACTTCCTTATAAATTTCTTCAGGTGAAGAATCTTTATAAGATAACTCCAAGTATATATTGTCTCTTGCATTTAAAGTAAAAATTGTGTCATTTTTGCTCATAATTTATTTTGTCGGATTTCAGCATTTAAACTAACATGCTTGGAGGTACTACCCCAACGACAGTATAAACGTAACCAAAAACGGCACCAGAATGGTTAGCACAATGCCGTGGAATAGCGATACAATGGCGTACTCCTTTCCCGATGATGCCGAGATAATGGGTAGCGTTGTGTCCATGCTGGTTGCCCCTCCCGATGATATGGGCGCAAGCTTGCCAAAGAACCTCACAAATAGCGGTGCCATTAGCAGCGTAATAATCTCGCGCATAACGTTGGCAAGCAGCGCAACCACGCCAAGCTCAGGGCTTCTAAGGTCGGTAATAATAATGCTCGATAAGCTGTAGTACCCAAACCCTGAGCCAACGGCTAGCACATCGGTTAGCGTAATCTGATTAAGGAAAAGGTAAACGGCTGCAACGCCAATTAGTGTTCCCACAATGGTGGTTAGTGGAACTAGCAGAATGTGAAAGCTGAAGCCACGTAGCGCCTTTAGCGCCTTCTCGTCGCCACCAATGCCCACTCCCACAAGGAACATCAACAGGTAAAGGGCGTAGCTGCTATAGTCGCTGCCAGTTAGCCACTGCGGAAGTAGGCCGCCATAGCCCAGCAGAACGCCTGCGGCAAAGAATGCCAGAATTATTAAGCTCCCTCTCATTGCTGCTTCTCCTCATCCTTTTTAAACAGAAAGTGGTAGGTTACCCATGCCAGTAGGATGCTGCCCAAAACCCCTCCAATGGTTATTGCTAATGCCTTTACACCTAGGGTGTGCAGGTTTCTAATTATCTCGTCGTTGGTGCCAATGGCAATTCCTAGCAGGAATAGCAAAAGGTATATTGCCCATGTGGTAAGCCTCTCCGATAGGCTAATGAGCTTTCGCTTCTGCCTAAGGAAGTATCCCGCAACCATTCCTGCGGTCATTATAAGTACTACAGTTAGCATTTTATGTTGATATTGTTATTGCGTGATTTCTGTTGGCCTACTCGGTAACCTCTCCCGCTCCGTTGCCAATGGTAACGGAGTAGAAAATGGGTTGGCGGTTAAACTGCTGGCCGAATGCATCGGTTAGGCTCTTTTTAAAGGCATCAACGGCGCTCTCCTTAACTAGGCTGATGGTGCATCCGCCAAAGCCGCCGCCCATCATGCGGGAGCCTAAAACGCCTTGGGCCGATTTGGCCGCATCAACAAGGCAATCCAGCTCGGCGCAGCTAACCTGATACTTGTGCTGTAGCCCTTGGTGCGATTGGTACATTAGCGCCCCAACGGCCTCCAGATTATCGTTGGATAGCGCTTTGCAGGTGGCCAGCACGCGCTCGTTCTCCTCAATCACATACTCGCAGCGCATGTAAACCTGTTCTCCCATCATCGCCTTGTAGGGCTCAATCTGTTTGATGGTGGCATCGCGAAGGCTTTTCATGCCCACCTCGTTTGTGGCGGCAATACGTACGCCCTCCTCGCACTCGGCGCGGCGCTTGTTGTATTCCGATGAGGCAAGGCTGTGCTTTACCTGTGTATCGGTAAGTATTAGCTTGTGCCCGTTTAGGTGTAGCGGAAAGTGACGGTGCTCAAGCGTTTGGCAATCGAGTAGCACCACCTGCTCATCCTTCCCAAAAATGGATGCAAACTGGTCCATTATTCCGCAGCGCACCCCAACGTAGTTGTGCTCTGCGCTTTGCCCAATCTTTGCAAGGGTAAACTTATCCAGGTTTAGGGCGTTTAGCTCGTTTAGTGCAATGGCAAATGCGCTTTCCAGCGCTGCCGACGATGATAATCCCGCTCCTGCAGGAATATCGCCACCAAAAACGGCATTGAACCCATTTATGGTGCAGCCCAGCTTTTGCATCTCCTTAATAACGCCAAAGGGGTAACGCGCCCAGTGTGGCAGGCTTTGCGTATTGTGGTTGGCGGTGAAGCTTACCCGCTCATTAAAATCGGTTGATACGATGTTGAACCCCTCTGTTTGGTTGGGTGCAATGGCTAGGTAAATGCGTTTGTCAATTGATGCGGGTAGCACAAAGCCGTTGTTATAATCGGTGTGCTCCCCAATAAGATTTATGCGCCCAGGAGCGGCAAATAGCCTTGGGCTACTGCCAAACTCCTGTGCGAAAATCTTTTTTACTTGTGCTTTTATCATTAATGCGTACGTGTAGAGTGTACGTTTTGCGTGAACCAATTAGTCAATAGGCTAAATGTTCAGCGTTGCTAAACGTGAATGGATGAATGTTGTTTCTGTATCGCTAATACCAGCTGTTACCACCAAATGGAGTAAAGAGCAATTAGGATAACGATAACCCCAGCAGAGGCAATTTTAAAGCCTTTGCTAGATTGGAATAGCCCTTTGTGCAAGGTTATTGCCTTTGGGTGAACGCCCTTGTTCTCGATTATGGCGAATAGCCATATCAACCCAAAGCAAAGGATAAACACAATGCCCATTCTATCCATAAATGGAAGGGCAGGAGCAAATACCTTTAGCAGCGTTGAGAACACAAACGTACCCACAGCAGCAGCAAGCGCTCCGTTGGCCGTTGCCCGTTTGTAGAAGAATCCCGCTAGGAAAATGGCTAGCGCACCGGGGCTAACAAAGCCGGTAAACTCCTGTATGTACTGGAACGCTTGGTCTAGGTTGGATAGCATAGGTGCTACCGCAACGGCAATAATCAGCGCAACGGTACTGGCAATTCGTCCTGTGGAAACAAGGTTACGCTCCGATGCATCCTTCTTAATGTACGCCTTGTAGATATCCATGGTGAAGATAGTGGACACGCTGTTCATCATAGATGCCAGCGAGCTTACAATGGCTGCAACCAGCGCAGCAAAAGCAAGTCCTTTAACCCCGCTGGGGACAAAGGTGTGCAGCAGCCATGGGTATGCCTCGTCCGATTTGGCTATGTCGGCGCTAAGGGCAAACGCAGCAATACCTGGAATAACCACAATTAGCGGAAGCAGCAGCTTTAGGTAGGCAGCAAAGGCCAATCCCTTTTGCGCTTCGCCAACATTTTTAGCGGCAAGTGCGCGCTGAATGATGTACTGGTTGCATCCCCAGTAGTAAAGGTTTGCCACCCACATACCGCCAATAAGCACGCTTATTCCGGGAAGGTCGAGGTAGGCATCCTTGGTGCCGCCTTTACCATCGGGAACCATGTGTAGCCCTTTCTCAAGAACCATATCAAACTTCTCGGGAGCCTTTTCTAGTAGGTTCACAAAACCTGCTAGAACGCCATTTTCGCCTCCCAAAGCTTTAAGAGCCATGTAGGTGGTTATTAAACCGCCACCCACAAGAAAAACCACCTGAATAACATCGGTCCATGCAACTGCCTTTAGTCCGCCATAGATGGAATAGATGGCGGCAAAAAGTGCCAGCCCAATTATTCCGTAGTACATGGGAACGCCCATTATTCGCTCCATGGCCAGCGCGCCAAGGTATATAACCGAGGTTAGGTTTACAAAAACGTAAACTACCAACCAGAATCCGGCCATTACGGTTTTAACGCGCCTATCGAACCTAACTTCAAGGAACTGGGGCATGGTGTAAATTCCCTTTTCAAGGAAGATGGGAAGGAAGAATACGGCTACAAGAATTAGCGTAAGCGCTGCCATCCACTCGTAGGAGGCAATGCCCAATCCAATAGCGTACCCTGAGCCCGACATGCCAATGAACTGCTCGGCCGAGATGTTGGACGCAATTAGCGATGCACCAATGGCCCACCAAGGTAGGGCACGTCCGGCAAGGAAATAGTCGCCGGAGTCGGTCTCGCCCGATTTTTTTCGGGTCGATATCCATAGCCCTAGCCCTACAACTAGTAAGCAGTAGGCTATGAACACAATGTAATCGATGGTTGAAAATGACATAGCTCTTGGTTTTTTGGTTTGATTATTTTACCACAATGGCGAGGGGTATATACCATCCTTGGCAAGCTGCGCTAGGCGGCTAACCACAATGGGCTTATCGCCAGGATAGGTTACTCCAAACCACTCTGCCGAGGTGGGTAGCACTTTACAGGTTGCGCTGCCACTCTCAATTTGAGTATTCACTACAAGCGGAATGTAGAATTCCGATTTTGGGTTGTCTATTGATGTTTTTAGGAACTCGCTGAACATCCTTTCGGTGTGCTCAAAGTAGTCGGGGGTGAATCCCCAGAAGTTCATAGAAACAGGTAGATTCTCGTCAACTGCCACTTCGTTGCCATTCTCATCGGTGTAGCAAACGGTGCCGTTAACGCGCTGTATTTTGGTGCGCTCAACCACGGTTTCTAGGTACGATTGCGCGTTGGTGCTGCAAACGCCCCTTGATACCGAGCCCTCTTCCGATAAGGTGTTACCCAAGCGGTAACCAACCATAAAGTAGGTTCCGGGCTTAAGGTTTGGCTCCGATAGCGCTTTGGCCATAACTTGGAACGAGTCGGCACCATAAAAGTCGTCGGCGTTGATTACGGCAAAGGGCTCATTAACAGCATTGCGTGCCGCCCAAACCGCATGTGCCGTTCCCCAAGGCTTGGTTCTGTCGGCAGGACAGGTAAACCCTTCGGGAAGCATATCCAGCTCCTGAAAAACCACCTCGTATGGAACTTTCCCCTTGAATCGCTCTGCGAAGGCACCAACAAAATCGGCCTCAATGCTTTTGCGAATAATGAAGACTACCTTTCCGAATCCGGCGCGTAGCGCATCAAAAGCGGAGTAATCAATAATAGTTTCGCCATTTGGACCTAGTCCATCAACCTGTTTTAAACTTCCATAGCGGCTACCCATACCGGCAGCCAAAACAACTAGAGTTGGTTTCATTCTTAATTAACGTTATTCTGATTCAACCATTTAGAAACGCCTTGCCAGTAAAAGGGGTTGTCTGCCCCCTTCTGAAAAGGCTTCAAAAGGTAAGAATAATTATACTTTTTACATGGAAGACTGTAGCGAGAATGAGTTTTGGCTCCCCAGCTATTGTCGCCTCCTACGCCAATTTGCTTGTAGTCAATGTGTAGCGATATTGTTGTGCTGGGTGTAATGGAGCCTCCGTGGTTATGCTTAACCATGCTTCCGGTGTGGTTGAGCAAATCGGTGTTAAATTGCTGCGCGTTGGCAAAAATTAGGGGCGCGCCTACCACCATAAGGCCATTCCCTTGGCTGTTGGTAAGGGTTAGCCAGCGAACATCGGTTTTGTTGCCCGTTTCCTGCGCGCGAACGTAGGGATGATACTGCTCCCAAACCTTACCGTTGTGTAGCCCAACAAATGCGCTAGTTTGCCTGTCCCAGTAACTTTCGTGTGGGCCACGTCCGTACCACTCCATGTTGCTAAGCTCTCCGTTTATGCGGTACTCGTTGCCAACTCTAAGCATCTCTGGCAGTCCCTCTTTATGGGGCTCAAACTCAAAATCGACATAAATGGCTCCGTTGCCAAATACGGTGTAGCGTTGGGTTACCGTTGCTGCAAGGGTATCAACCTTTGATGTGAATTGCAGCATCATCCTATCGCTTTGGGTTGAGTCTATGCTCACCTGCGTAACGCTGGTTTTGCGTCCCGCCTCTTGCCATAGCGCTGCGCGTAGGTTGATGCCGTTACCAAGGTCGTTATCAACGGGAGCGCGCCAGAAGTTGGGTACGGCTCCGCTTGTAATAAGCGTTTCGCCCTTGTGCTGGTACGATGCTATGGTTCCCGTTTTGGCGGAGAATGTTACCGCAAACTCTTTGCCTGTAAGGGTTATGTGCTCGTTGCTCTTGCTAATGGTTACCTTTCCGTTGCTTGATATTGGTTGTGCGGCAATGGTTGAGGGTAGCAGAAACTGCTCGCGGGCGGCTTCCCATCCTGCGGGGAGTAGCCCTTTGGTTTCCCTTCGCTTTGCGCTGATGTTTATAAGATTCTCGGCGTTAGCAATGGCTCTATAGGGTATGCTAACCTCTATGCTCTTGTTGGGTTCAACGTTTAGTTGGGGTAGTTTTCCTGTTTGAACAGTTTTACCGTTGGCAATAAGTTCCCATGTAAACTCAAACTCGTTGAGGTTAGTAAATGAGTATCCGTTGCTAATACTTATGGTTTGCGGCTTAAAGGGCACCTCAGCAAAGCTGATGCTTTGGTAAACCTTCTTTACTTCGTGTGCGTGGGGGTGTAGCGTACGGTCGGCAGCTACAATGCCGTTTGCGCAGAAGTTGGAATCGTTGGGTTGTGTCCAGTCGCCCATGTCGCCACCGTAAGCCCAGTAGCTGTTGCCAGCAGAATCGGTTTTAGGAAAGGTTTGGTCAACCCAATCCCAAATAAAACCGCCTTGCAGTTGAGGGTAGGAGTTTATTAGCGTCCAGTAATCGGCAAGATTGCCACCGCTGTTGCCCATGGTGTGCATGTACTCGCAAAGTATTAGCGGGCGCGATTGCAGCACGTTGGCGTAGCCAACCATACGATCGAAGCGGGCGTACATGGGGCAGTAAATATCGGTGTTCTCTTCAAGGCGAGCCCCTTCGTACTGCACTGGGCGCGTTTTATCGCGCTCCTTAATCCATTGGTAGGTTGTTCTAAAGTTCTGCCCGTTACCCGATTCGTTCCCTAGCGACCAGATGATTATGCTGGGGTGATTCTTATCGCGCTCAACCATACGGATAGTGCGGTCAAGGTAAGCATGATTCCATGCTGGATGGTCGCTTAGGTAGCTAATGCCCTCGGGGTGCTCGTCTAGTCCGTGGGTTTCGATGTTGGCCTCATCAACCACGTAAAGTCCGTACTTGTCGCACAGGTAGTACCAGTAAGGATGATTTGGGTAGTGCGATGTTCTAACTGCATTGATGTTTAGTTGCTTCATTAACGCAATGTCGCGCTCCATAAGCTCATGGCTAACGTAACGCCCGGTGTAGGGGTCGTGCTCGTGCCTGTTTGCCCCTTTTATGCTGATGGCCATTCCGTTTACAAGTAGCTGACCCTCCTTTATCTCAACCTTGCGGAAGCCCACGTCGGCTTTTACCCACTGGCTTTGGCCGTTGCTCTCAATGCCTAGTAGCAGGGTGTACAGGTTAGGCTCTTCTGCACTCCAAGGCTTTACGGCATTGGCTAATCCGTTAAAATCAATTTTTGCTGATGTTCCCGCACCAAGAGTGGTTGCCTGCTCAAACGACAGTATCTTTTCTCCAATGGAGTTCAGCAGCTCTGCCTTTAGCGTGCCTTGCAGCTCCTGCTCTGCTTGGTTGCGTAGCGTAACGTTAAGGTTTAGCTCACCGTTACCCTCTGATGGCTGGGTAATAACCTCGTAATCAAAAATCTGTAGCTGTGGGAGCGCGAATAGGAACACATCGCGCTCAAGACCGCTCATGCGCCAGAAATCCTGGCACTCAAGGTAGCTGCCATCGGAGTATCTATGCACTTCGGCAACTATAGTGTTGTTTCCCGATGTTAGGTAGGGCGTAATATCAAACTCAGCAGGCGTTTTGCTTCCCTGTGCGTAGCCTACCTCGGTTCCGTTAACGTAGCAAGTAATTGCTGAGTTGGCTGCTCCAAAGTGCAGGTAAACCTGTTGGTTTTGCCACTGCTCTGGAATGGTGAACGAGCGCTTGTAAACCCCAACCGACTGCATGCTGGCAGGTATGTACGGCGGATTTACTGGGAATGTGTACTCCACATCAAGGTAGCGAGGGGTGCCAAAACCTTGTAGCTCTATATTGCCCGGAACGGTGATGGAGTCCCATGCGGTTTGGCTGGTTATATCCTCAATATCCTCTGGCTTTTCGTATATCGTTTCGTAGTACTTGAATTGCCATGTGCCGTTAAGAGAGAGCACAAGGTTTGATTCTCCCCATGCCGATTGGAGGGCTGCCTCACGACTTGGCTGTGGAGTAAAAAATGTGTGTGGTTGTAGCCTGTTTTCGCCCGTAATTTCTGGGTTTTCCCATTTGTTAGGGGTGCACGCCGATAGCACAATAAAAGGTAGCACCCAGAGCAAAGCGGTTTTTCCTCTTTTTATCATGACAAAACTATTTGCTGTGAAACGATGATTTACAATGAGCCGCGGATTATTAGCGCCGATGGGTTTTCCACTTTGGTTGTGCGCTTGCTTAGTACCAGTTCGGCAAGGCTTTTTCCCATCTGCTTAAAGTTGGTTGATATGGTAGTTATCCCATTGGCTACAACCTCTTTAAGGGCGGTATCGTTGTACGATATTATTCCAATGTCCTTACCCAGCTCCAGCGCTTTTTCCTTCGCTTCCTTTACCAGCCACACCAAGTCCCTATCCCAAATTGCAATGTAGGCTTCCCCTTTTGATATGGTTCTGCCGTTTAGGTCGCTTAGCAGCTCAAAGGGGGTGTTGGTTTCGTGGCAGTACTTTAAAAAGCCTTTGAATTGCCCTTCGGGCTCTTTTCCGCCGGGGTAAACCATTATTAGCTTTTTGTATTTCGATAGTAGCTCCTTGCCCGATATTAGCGCGTTGTAGGTATCCTTCTCAAAGTTTTGGTATATGGCGGGGAAATCCTCGGTAAAATCTGTGGGAATCTGGTCAAGCACAATCACCCTTCCCGACAAGTTCTTTAGGGTTGACTGAATGCCCTCAAACTTGGTTGGCATAACCACATAGGTGGTGTAGTTGCCATTGTTTTGGGTAAGCAGATTCTCAAATAGCTTCTTGTTGAAGTGGTGGAAGTAGAGCTCAACCTGAACCCTTCCGCCCAGCTCCTCAAGGAACGAGTTGTACAAATCCTCCTTAAACGCATTCAGCTCATCAAACAGCACAAAAACCTTGTGCGTTAGGTTCACGTTTGTGCTCTCAACGTAGTAGCCTTTTCCTGGCATCGATGATATTATTCCGCGTGCCTTTAGCTCATTGTATGCGCTAAGCACGGTATCGCGCGATAGTCCAAAATCATTGCAAATGCTGTTTATGCTTGGCATCTGGTCGCCAATGCTTAGCCTCTCTTCCGATATTGCCTCTAGCACCGAGTTGATGATTTGTCGGTACTTTGAGATGGATAGGTTCTCGTCAACGCGAATAATTTTCTTTGCCATTTTTGTAGTGTAAACTGTGCTGTACTGGTAGGCAATATTAGTGCTATTTTCTGAAAATCAAAAAGAGATGCAAAAAAAGATTTGCTGTTATGGCCAGTTTTGATGGGAGAGGGTGTTTGTGTTGTAGGTTTTTCGGCGTTTGGGCGATTTTGTGTTTTGTTTGCGTTAACCTCTTTTGGATGTTGCTTGTTTAGTTCATTCTGTAGCAACGGGTGTTCTTTATTTTGTAATAGAGTATCATTGAAATAGGTACAAAAAAACCCGCCGAAGCGGGAGTTCAAAAAATCAAAGACTTGATTAAAGTTCTAGCGCAGTTAGCTCTTGCCCTAGCCTATGTAATCCTTCTTGAATTTTCTCTATTTGTTGACGGCGGGGCTTGCTTTCTCCGCTGGCATAATGCTGAATTTGTCTTTGGTTTATTCCTGTAATACGCTCCAGCGCAGCATTAGTAAATATCCCTCTGTAGTAGTTTAGAAAGCTCTCCACATCAAAGCGATATACAATCTCATACTCGGAGTTAAGTATTGAAGGCAGATTTTTAGGGTCATTGTTGTTTACCAAGAACTCTAACCCTTTTAATGCGGAAGCCTTTGCCTCTTCAACGGAGTAACCCTCTCCATATACGCCCTCACAATTTTCTGCATAAGCAGCAAAAAGGTCGTTCCCGCGTTCTATTATTATTCTCAACTTCTTCATTTTATACCGATTTATATGTTCTACGTGGGTTACAAACTGTGGCTATTTTAGTCCCATCTCTTTTCTCAACTTCTTTTCCAACCCTTTGGGTACTTCGCTACTTCCGTGGAATGGAACGGAGACCTTTTTCCCGTTCAACTCATAAGAGTAATGGCTTCCTTCTGCTTTAAGTAATTGCCAACCATTCTTTTTGATTAGCCGGTGCGGTTCAGTTGACTTCATTAGATTTGGGGTTTGATGCAAGGATAGTAGTAAAAATACTACTATAAAAATAAATTTACATGTATTCAATGTAATTGGATAAAATTTTTGGTGAACTGCTTTGGTTTAATATTTCGTGGTGGCGTTGCATCTTATTGCTGTAGTTTCTTTTGGTGTAATATGCAAAAAACAGATGGTTAGTTCTAGATTGATTCTATAGATTTTCTTATTAGATATATCTTTGCACCATAATTAAGTAGATAATGGAGATATCAATTCGCCCGCTGCAGGAAGCCGATTTGGAGACTGTGGTTGACTTGTGGCTAAAATCCTCTATAAAGGCGCACAGTTTTATCGAGGCTTCATTTTGGGAAGGGCAGGTTAATGCCATGCGCGAGGTGTACATCCCTTCGGCCGATACTTGGGTAGCCGATTACGAGGGGATGCTTGTTGGCTTCGTATCCCTTAACGAGGAGATGCTGGCTGCGCTGTTTGTTCACCCCTTCTTTCAGGGGAACGGAATTGGTAAGCAGCTGCTGCAGTTTGCAATGGAACAGAGCGATTCGCTTGTACTATCGGTTTACAAGGAGAATAAGCGTGCCATGGATTTTTACCGCAAGCAAGGGTTTGAGACCGTTCAGGAGCAGGTTGATAAGCACACTGGAATGCCCGAGGTTATTATGGTATGGGAAAATGAGTAGTGCTGGTTTTTACGATATTAAGAAAGGGGTGCCCGTTGGAGCACCCCTTTTTGCTACTTGTATAGTTCGTTGTACATCATAAGCAGGTGGGCTGCGCTCCAGCTAAAGTTTGGTGCGCTTAGCTGCTCGCCTGTGTGTGGGTCGTAGTTCTCGTGTATGGCACCATCGGCCGATAGCCCTTTGGCATTTCTAAATACCTTAAGGGTTAGCTCGTCGGCCTCATTATCCATCCCATTTTTCCTTAGTGCCGATATGGCAAAGTAAACCTGGTCCAGCCAAACGGGGCCTCGCCAGTATCCATCGGTAGTAAACGATGGGTGCGAAGCATCAAGCGTTGGGAATGGTAGGTGGGTGTTAAAGCGCGTAGTATCTAGCATTGTGTTGGCAACCCTTTGCGCTTGGGTTGGGCTTGCAATGCCGCACCATAGTGGAGTCCAGCCTTCGGGGCCAGCAACTTTAAGTAGCTGGTTAGAGCCTAGCATCTTATCAAAGTAAAACCCCTCATTGTTGCAGTAAAAGCTTTTGTTTATAAGCTCCCTAAGGGCTGTTGCCTCAAGGGTTAGGCTTTCGGCTTGTTTGTGGTTGCTCAGCGTTTTGTTGATGTTGGCAAGGTACAGCTTCTCAAGGTACAGGTAGGCGTTCAAATCAACCGATTCCTGATTAAGGCTCCATGCCACAGGGCTATTCTGAACTAGCTTAGATGAGTCAAATCTTACGGCGTTATCCATTCCGCTTTCCCACTTTGCGGCAATCAGCGTGCCGTCGGTTGCTCCGTACTCGCAAAGGCCGTTGCCATCGTTATCGCGGTAGCTGTACCACCAGTTATGGTAAGCCTCAAGTTTGGGTAGCATCTCCTTTATGAAAAGGGTGTCGTGGGTTGATGTAAACACCTCCCAAACAGCCCAAGCTGCTAGTGGTGGCTTAGTGTCGCGCCAGTTGTTCTCTAGCGAGTCGGGAAAAACGCAGTCGGCCACCATGCCCATGCTATCCTGATAATCGAACATGGTTCTAATTTGGTCCTTGGCCAGCTCCGGTTCGATGTCCTTTATGGCAACGGCGTGCTTCCAGCTATCCCAGGCCCAGTAGCCATAGAAGTACGATACTGCCATTGATGGCACTATCCCCTGATGCTTTAGGTGCCCCGTTTCCGTTTTCCAGTTGGTGATTAGGGTTTGTAGGGCCTTTACAGGGATATGGTCGTAGCCCTTAACGTCATTACGAATTACCTTTGTGAGGTAGCCATTCCATCTGTCGGTATTTTCTTTTATGCCGATTTTGGGTTCTTCTAGCAGCTTGGCAACGTGTAGCTTCTCCTGTTCGTTCACCTCATGGTAGGGCAGGTAGGTTACTGCCGATGCAATGCTTATCTCCCCGCCCGGTTCAATGGTTAAAGGCTTTAGGGCAGCGGTGTATGCGGTGTCTGCGTTTATGTTGATGCTTGTCTCTAGCTGCTTTCCAAAAGCTATGCTAAGCTCACCTTTGTGGGTGGTTATAATGATTCCGCCTCCCTCGCTTCGCATGGCGAATGGGCTAAACACTTTCCCTTCCCATTGTGGGATAATGCTCTGCGCCGCATTACTAGTGTTTGATATGGTTACTACGCTAATATGGCTTCTGTGGGTTACATATATGGTGTTGGACTCAATCCTTAGCTCACTGTTCATTGCCGATACCCTTAAAAGACCAGGGTACGATGCGCTCTCCCTTTTATCGAACTCTATGTTTTTATTGGTCTCAGCATTAGTTACAGTGATAGAGTTTAAGTGTGATGCTGCCCAGCTAAACTCACCAAGAAGGTAAGGCCCTGTTGCGCCAACTATGTTGCTATGTGCTGTTGGAATGCATAGCCCATGCCATGCGCCAAGGTCGGCCATGCAAACGGCTTTTTGCTTAGGGCTTTGGGGTACAAACTGGTAGCTGATAAGGTTGGCGTAGCTTTCCCTATCCTTTGTTGAGTTGCTATTGCTGCAACCCATAAGCACTAGAGCCAATAGGGTTGCTGTGGTTAGTACACGTAGCGTCATTTTATTAATGTGTTAGTGTGCCAGTTGCTAAGGTAAGCATAAACTATCGGTACAAAAATATTAATAAAAACATACCAGTACTAACCAGTATTTAAATTATCTGACTTCAGAGTACGAAACAAATCCAAAGTTAGATAGAAATAAACAGTGGTAATAAGTTAGGTTTAGTTAGTTTAACAGGGGAAGGGGCCGCTATTTAGTGGCCCTTTTTTGGTTCTTCTTCACTTTCTCTCTCGCTCCAACTCCACATCAATCCGTTGTACAGCAATGGTATCTACGTCGGAAAGACTTTGGCTAATCTCGGGGTTGAATACGTTGTTGAGGTTATAGGCGGTTTCTCTTGCGTAAATTTGGTCTGGTATGTGCGTTACAATGCAAATGTTAAGTAACGGCAGGCTAATGCGGCCGCTGGTTTCCTTAGCAAAGTAGCAGTGCTTTAGTTCCGTTTTGTTCGAGTAGCCCGATGATGTGGGTATTGTGGTAGTCTTGCTGTATAGAGGTGATAATAGCAGTGCTTGTGTTATTCTAGATTCGTTGGCAAAGGAGTAAATTGTTGTTATGTCGCTTGTCTCAAGGTAAATATACCCGTTGCTTTTAACAACGTTCCTAGCATCTGTTTTGCCAATGCATGTTACAATAGCTGTGTTGTCTGGATTAAAGGTGATGGAAACCTCGTTGGCATGGCTGTTGTCTATCCCATAATGGGGTACAAACTCACTAAGTCCGTGTCTTGTAATAAACTCTACGGCTTTAGCCTCATCCTTAACCTCTCCGTTCCTAGTGAAGAGCCTAATGGGATTTACCTCTGCGTAGGTTGATGTGTATGCTCCTTGTAGTTCGGAGTTGTTTTGCGAGCACGACATAATTGTTAGCGATGCTATAAGAATTGCAAGGTTCTTTCTCATACCGTAAGCCGTTTAGTTAGGTTTGCTTTTATGCTCCTTGTTGCCTTGTTCCCACTCAGGTTATTTTACTTCACTATTCCTTTTTGTTGATGTTTTTCCGGGTGATTGTCTCGTACGCAAATGTAACTTTTTCCTTTGCATCGCTTTTATTTGGTGTGGTTTAGTTGTTGTTTTGCTGAGCCAGTCGTGCCTTTTCTTTGTTGTGCTAGGCAAGTGTGGAGCGTGGCAACAGCATAGCATGATGCTGAAGTGCCTAGTTGCAAAATAAGAGGATATTACCTGTTTTGTGTTGTATTTACACCAAAGAAAAGGGCGCATTAAGAGTAATGCGCCCTAGTGTAATCTCTACAAAATCCGTTTTACTTCGATTGGTAAATGTGCACATCGTGCTGTGGGAAGGGAATAGATATTTCTTGTTTATCGAAGGCCTTTTTAACATCTTCGTTCATTTTAAAGAAAACATCCCAGTAATCGGCTGCATTTACCCATACTCTTGTTGCAATATCAACAGAACTTGCTCCAAGGCTACTTACTCCCACAAATGGTTCAGGGTCTTTTAGTATCCTTTCGTCGGCACTAAGTACCTCTAGTATAACTCTCTTTGCCTTGTCAATATCATCGGAGTATCCAATGCCAAAGGTCCAGTCAACCCTTCGGGTTGGCTCTGTGGAGTAGTTAATAAGTGAGCCAGTGCTTAGCCCTCCGTTTGGAATAATTATTAGCTTCTTGTCGGGAGTGTTTAGTATGGTATGGAAAATTTGCATCTCCTTAACTGTTCCTGCAAATCCTTGCGCCTCAATGTAGTCGCCAACTTTAAAGGGTTTGAGTATTAAAAGCATAACTCCACCTGCAAAGTTTTGCAACGTGCCCGATAGTGCCATGCCAAAGGCTAGTCCTGCTGCACCTAGTAGTGCAATAAACGAGGTCATTTGTACTCCTACCATTGTAATAACGCTAATTATAAGCAGAAGCTTTAGTGTTATCCCAATAAACGAAATAAGGAAAGTTTGCAGCGATTTATCAAAGGAGCGCTTTTCAAACACGCGCCTTAGCATCTTGGTGAATTTTTTTATGAGCCAAAGCCCAATTAGTAGCGTAAGTACGGCGAGCATAATTTTACCGCCATAGGTTATTGCGTAGTTTACAAGCAAATCGGTTGATGGTAGCATCGATGTAATCTCTTCCATAAACAAAATGAATTTTATTGATATTTAACAATGTATGCAAAGTTAGCATTCCTGCTTAAAGATAAAAAGTCAAAGCCAAACCTTGTTTGGCAATTCTGGTAGTTGTAACGTTGTGCTGTGTTAGAATGAGGCTGCTCTAGTACTTTGCAGAGAGAAAATGGTTATCTTTGTCCCACTAATACTTTTGGATGTTACTACGTAACTTGGATTCGGTTAAGTAAACAACCCTTGGTGTAAATCGGGGTTGTCCCTTCATTCTTACCCAGCAGTTCTTGTTGGACACATATCTTATACACTTTTTTTAATTGTATGCTGATTCTTGGTTTTTACCCAGACTTAGCCATAAACGTATTACATCATGAGTAACGATAGTAATAAAACAATTCACGATTTCGATTTTAACCTAATCTGCGAATACTTTTTAGGCGTTGAGCGCCAAGGGCCAGGTAGCCCCGAGGTAACTCTAAAGGCTCTGAGCTTTGTTGATAATCTTTCCTCTGAATCGCGCATAGCCGATATTGGCTGCGGTACTGGGGGGCAAACAATGGTTTTGGCGCAGAATACATTGGGAAGTATAACGGGTATCGATTTGTTCCCTGCCTTTATTGATAAATTTTGCGACAATGCGCAGCAGCTAAACCTCCACAATAGGGTAAAGGGTGTTGTTGGCTCCATGGAGAGCCTTCCCTTTGAATCCGAGGAGCTAGATTTAATTTGGTCCGAGGGCGCCATTTACAACATTGGCTTTAAGCGTGGGCTTGCTGAGTGGCATCAATTCCTTAAGAGAGGTGGGTACGTTGTTGTTTCTGAAGTATCGTGGTTTACCCAGGAGCGCCCTACCGAAATAGCTGATTTTTGGAATAGTGCATATCCTGAAGTTGACACCATTCAAAACAAGGTAGCTCAGTTGCAAGCCGCAGGTTATATTCCCATTGCTACATTTATTCTGCCAGAGAATTGCTGGACCGAGCATTATTATGTTCCACAAGCTAAGGCGCAACAGCTTTTCTTGAGCAAGCATGCTGGCAATAGGGTTGCTGAGGAGCTTGTAGCCAATGAACGCCATGAGGCTGAGCTGTACCAAAAGTACAAGGAGTACTATGGCTACGTGTTTTACATCGGTAAAAAGGTTTAGCTTCTGATACTAAGGATTGCCCAACGGGCAATCCTTTTTTCTTTAGTTTTTATGCTCTGGATGTGCTAATTTCTTTGAATCTGCGATGCTAAGCCGTTTAGAAGTTGCTGTCCTTTTCTATTAGGATGTCAATTAGGCTATTAAGAGTATTCCTAAGCGTGATAATATCCTCTGCTTTTAGCAAGTCGTTTATTATGTTCTTGGCCAGTTCTTCAGGAATGGAGGCGGCCTGAATGCGCATCTCTTTCCCCTTATCGGTTAATGAGACTATAACCTTTCGCTCGTCGGTTTCGGAACGGGTTCTGGTTAGTATCCCTTGGCTTTCCATCCTCTTTAGCAGAGGAGTTATGGTATTTGTGTTTAGTATTAGCTTGTGTGCTATCTCAACAACCGATAGGCTGTCGTTTTCCCATAGTACCATTAGTACAAGGTACTGAGGGTAGGTTATCCCAAGTTTTTCGAGATGAGGTTTGTACTCTCTTGTAATCAATCTAGATGCGGCGTAAACGGGAAAGCAAAGCTGATTGCTTAGTTTTAGCTGTTCAAATTCCATCTCTAGTTATTTTGGGTTACTACCAGTGATTTGTGATACAAATATATCAAATCATTCTGGTGATAATCAACTCAGAGTAGGGGCGCAGCATTAGCATCACTACTCTGAGTTGTTTTTGTGCTTACTCGTTGTGAACTATCACGTTTGAGTCAACAAGGTTTAGTGTTACCACTACATTGTTTCTTATGGCTTTTGAGTATGGACAGGTTGCATGAGCTTTAATTAGTAGCTCGTTTGCCACTTGGGTGTCAACGCCACCAATCTCAACGTCTATCGTTACCACTATGTTGAAGCCATCGGTTTCAGAGGCTTGTAGGCCAACCTTAGCTGTGGTTTTTGAGGTGATTTTTTGACGCTGTAATCTGGCTACATGGTTTAATGCGCTATCAAAACAAGCGGAATACCCTGCAGCAAAAAGCTGTTCTGGATTTGTGTAGTTTCCACCTTGGCCGCCCATTGCGTTTGGGATGCGTACGTTAAGGTCTAGAATTCCATCTTCGCTGGTTACTCTTCCGTCTCTTCCGCCAGTTGCGGTTACTTTAGTTTCGTAAATAGTGTTCATCGTTTATATTGTTTTGTGTTTGTAAATGTATGTCGTTTGCGATACAAATGTATGAATTAAAAACAATATCGCAAGCGATATAAAATAAAAATGAGCGTGTAAAGTGCGTTGTGGTTGTGCAAGTGTCATAAATACAGTGATATAAGTAGTGCAAAATTTTTAATTATTTCAAGATAGTTATTGAGGAGCCCTGAATCTAGCGTAAAAGAGTTGCAGTCCTAGAGTGTTATCTGTGTAATCTACTTGTATTATGAGTTTTGATTTGCTTGAGTCCAATTCTGATGTTTTGTTAACCTGTTTATGTTTCATGCGGGTTGATATGACTATTGTCATGTTTTGGTTGAAATAAGCTTTTTAATTTGTGGCAGTTTGTATTGCAATAATGAGCATGGAGCATAGATCAATATCCACTCTTTACCACAATAACGGCAAGGGACTTTTCTCTTGCTGGATATGCTGAGTCCTATACAAATCATGAATGAGGCTTGCTGCCTCTACCTCTGCTGAATACCTACTCTTTTTCATTGCTGGAATCTTATATGCTACTTTGTGACTCTCTCTTCTTGTTGGAATAGAACGGGTTAATTTAGCTGTTGGGTTTGTTTCATTATCATTGTTTATCCTGTTGTAATCACTACTGGTTTTGTTATGAAGAGGATTGCTTTGCTTTTACTTCAAGTATTTGTTGCGGCTAATGTTTTTGCTGCTGACATTGGTAATGCTAATGATACAATTGCAAATAAGTTGGCCAAGTTTGTTGATGTGGATGAGCGCGTTGATTTCTTACTATCCCTCTCTAATCAATATGCTAAATCAAATGAGGGCACATCGGTTGAGTTTGCAAAAATGGCTGTAGAGATAGCACAAAAATCGGCAAGCGCTAGCAACTACTCTAAAGCATTGGCTGCGTTGGCCTATAGGTACTATAGCCTTAATAATTTTAAGGATGCCATTGTTGTTCTATTAACCAAGGTGCATTTTGATGATTCCTTAAACTACAAGCGAGATGTTGCCTGGAGCTATAACTATTTGGGTAATATATACTATTCGGTACAGGATTATGATAAAGCCGATGGCTACTATCAGCAAAGTGCTAGTGTTTATCAGGATTTGGATGATCAGCAGGGCTTGGGGAATATCTACACTAATCTTGGGAATATTGCCGAGTCTAGGGGGGATGTTGCAAACGCTAGGTTCTACTATGATAAGGGCCTAAGTCTTCACAAATCCGTAGGCGATTATGTTGACATTGCCGTTTCGCATAATAACATTGCGAATTTACTGTATAAGCATTTGAAGGATTCTCTTGCTCTCGATCATTTTCGTGAAGCCATTAATACGTTGCCAATGGCAAACGATAATTGGGCAACGGCGTTAGTGTACAATAACTTTGGCGATTACTGGTTGTGGGTGGGTAACTTGGACTCCGCATCAATCTATTTAATAAGGGCATATTCCATATCGATAAAAAATAAATTCTGGTTCTATAGTAAGGATGTAGCCAAATCGCTTGCCGAGGTTTATGCTAGGAGGGGCAGTTACAAGGAGGCTTTTGAGTATAAAACGGCCTATAACTGCTATTTAGATTCTTTGGGTGAGTCAAGCAATGCGAGTAAGATGAAGTACCTAGAGCTGCAGCATCTTCACGAGAAGCTGGCTGCGGAAAAGAAGTTGGAGTCTCTTAACCTAGAGCGTACAGCCCGTCGTAGGCTGTGGCTACTTATTGTAACTATGGCGGTTGCTATAATCAGCTCCGTTATTTATGGGATTATTTTTGTGAGCAAGCAAAAGCAGGAACGCCTAAGAATGGAGAAGTTTGAGGTGGAGTCTAAGATGTTGCAAGAGCAGCTGGAGTCAAAAAAACGAGAGATTGTTGTAACTACAATGAATCTTTTGGAGCGCAATGAGCTGGTTAAGCAGGTTATAGATAAGTTGCGGTTAATACTTCCAAATCTGAAAAAGAACAACCAGCCAGTAATTGAGGGTGTAATACAGGAGCTTAGAGCAAAATCGCATGAAAATGTGATTAAAGAGTTTGAGGTGCGGTTTGCTCAGATATACCCCGAGTTTTACCAGAAGCTGAACGCTGCATATCCTGTGCTAACGCCCAACGATTTGCGGCTTTGCGCTTTTATTAGAATGGGGATGAACTGTAAGGATATTGCTGCATTAACCCATCAGCCGGTTAATAGCACAGAGGTTGCGCGGAAACGGCTGCGAAAAAAGTTCGGAATTGATAGCACCTCTGTTGAACTGGCATCATTTATTGCTCAGTTTTAGGGTTGAACTGTTGCAATGCAATGTGGCTTGCACAAAAAACTCACTTTTTGGAGCTATATCTCAATGGTATTTTAAACTCTTTTTTAAACTTTAAGTTAAAGATACATAGTTTTATACGTTCTGGTGTACCGCTGTTTTTTGGTATGTGTACCGTTGTAGTGACTACCTTTTATTAGGGCTAATTAGGTTGCAAGGATACTTTCGGGTAAGGCATTTTTCTGCCCCCAAAAACCTTCATATTAACCCTAAACGTATGAGACAAAAATTTCTTTATGTACTACTGATCGTCCCCCTTCTTTTGGTGTCGAGTCACCTTTTCGCCCAAGATCGGATGGTCTCTGGTATTGTTCGTTCAGCAGACGACAACTCAACACTTCCGGGTGTTAACGTTATTGCTATTTCCCCATCGGGAAAAACAAGCGGAGCATCAACTGATTTTGATGGTAAGTTCCAGCTTATGGTACCTTCCGATGCTACTGGCCTTAGGTTTACCTTTGTTGGTATGGTTACCCAGGATGTTGATATCAAAGGAAAAACCTTTGTTGAAGTAACCATGTTTGCCGATTCCAAAGAACTTGATGAGGTTGTGGTTGTGGGCTATAGCGTACAGCGCAAAGAGGCGCTTACTAGTTCGGTATCAACGGTATCGGCCGAGAAGCTTACAAAGGTATCCGATTCTAACGTAGAGAAGCTGCTTCAGGGAAATGCCCCTGGTGTGCTAGTATCTAGCTCAAGAGGAAACCCTGGTAGCGCTGCAAGCATTAGCATTCGTGGTGCTTCATCAATAAATGCGGGAACAGAACCGTTGTATGTTATTGATGGTGTTCCGGTTGTTTCGGGAACTACAGGTGCGGCTCAGTCTTTTAGCGTGCTTTCATCGTTAAACCCCAACGATATCAAAAGCATGACCATTCTAAAGGATGCGGGTGCTACGGCCATTTATGGTGCTCGTGCTGCCAATGGTGTTGTTATTATTGAGACCAAATCTGGCGCCGATGGCGAAACAAAGATTGATGTATCTTATGAAAATGGCGTTTCTGTTGTAAATAACGATGGAATCAAAATGCTGAACTCTCAGCAGTTACTTATGCTTCAGCGTGAGGCGGTTCAGAACTCCTACCAGATGACTGGTAGCAGTAAGTTTGATTGGACAAACCCAACTAGTGAATACTACCTTCCCGATGCGCTTGCAAACACCAATACAAACTGGTGGGATGAGATTAGCCGCTCTGGTAAAATGGAGAACCTGAATGTTTCTGTAACTGGAGGCGATAGCAAGAACAGGTTCTTTGTTTCTGGTGGATACCACAATAACGATGGTGCCATTATGAATTTTGGTTTTAAGCGCTACACAGGAACCGCTAAGCTTGATCATACTTCAAAGGATAATAAGTTTAAGGTTGGAGCAAAAACTAGTGGCTCATTCTCAACCCAAAACTTTGTTTTGGATAACTCTGATGGTGTGCTTCCTTGGGAAAATCCTGTGTTTGCCGCAATGGTAATTCCTTCGTACTACGCGCCTTTTAATGCAGATGGAACCGTTAATCAGGATCTAAAAGGAATTCACGGAAACTACAACCCCTTTGTTGTTGAGAAGTACCAGGATAAGTATCAGAACTACACAAAGGCGCTATCATCGGCCTATGTTAGCTATAAGTTCTTTGATATGGTTGAGGCCAAATCAACCTTTGGTTTAGACTATGGCTATACCAAAAACTATGAGTTTCAGGATCCACGTGCGTTAATTTATGCCGGCGATCAGGGCTCGGTTTGGGAAAGCCATAGGTTTATGACTAGCCTTACCAGCTCTAACCTGCTAACCTTTACTAAGGTTTTTGCAGAAAAGCACTCGGTTAGCGTTATTGCCGGACAAGAGGCTACAAAGGATAAGTATAGCTACATAAGTGGTGGCGGAAAGGGGACTACCCATGAGCTTCCGTACCTAACCTCGCTTGTTGCCGATGGCCAGTTTATTGGCGGTAACCCATCGGATCTGACTCGTTTCTCCCTGTTCGGATTTGCTTCGTACTCATACAATAGCCGCTACTACTTGCAGGCTAGTGTTCGTCGTGACGGTGCCTCTGTGTTTGGCGCGAACCATAAGTATGGCGTATTTGGCTCCGCCTCGGCTAGCTGGCGAATATCACAGGAAGAGTTCTTTAAGGTTGATCAGATCAACGATTTAAAGTTACGCTTAAGCTATGGTACAACGGGTAATAGCGATATAGGCTGGTACCAGTCAAAGGGTAACTACTCATCGGTATCATACGCTGGTGGTAGTGGTTTGCAACCCAATACCATTGCTAACCCCGATTTGCGCTGGGAAAAAACAGCATCGTTTGATGTGGCTATTGATTACGCCATTCTAAACAACCGCATTACCGGTACAATTGAGTACTACAATAATAAAACATCGGACATGCTGCTTAGCAAGGAGCTTTCCTACACATCGGGCTTTGGTAGCATTATGACAAACGTAGGATCGCTACGCAACACAGGTTGGGAGATAGCCATTAATACGGTAAACCTAAATGGTGAGCTTAAGTGGTCAACTGGTATCAACGTTTCTCTTCCATCAAGTGAGATTCTTGACTTGGGTGGTTCTGAGTATGTGGGTAGCTCAACCTATCGTCAGCGAGTGGGAGGTAAGTATGCCGAGTACTGGATGTACAAGTATGCTGGAGTAAACCCTGCCAACGGAATGCCCATGTGGTACGATGCAAAGGGAAATATCACCTTTGATTATGGCAGTGCAGCTAGGTATAATGTGGGTAGCCCTGAGCCCGATTTCTTTGGTAGTGTAACCAACAACCTATCGTGGAAGGGGATTGCCCTCGATTTCATGTTTTACTTTATGTATGGTAATGAGGCTATTTACAATGAGCGTCGCTACTCTGAGCACGATGGGAATAACTGGGGATCAAATGCGAACGAGAATCAGCTTAATCGTTGGCAAAAGCCTGGAGATATTACAGACACTCCAAAGCCAATGGTTAACAACGCAACTGGTGCCTACGATTGGAGCTGCTCCCGTTGGGTTGACGATGGATCGTACCTGCGGTTAAAGTATGTTACCCTCTCTTATACACTTCCTTCGGCCCTTACCAAGAGGGTTAATGTGAGTAGGCTAACTGTGTATGCAAAGGGAAATAACCTGTGGACTCTAGCATCGGTAAATGGACTTGATGTTGAGCGAAGCGCTTGGGGTACAGGAACATTTACCTACCCTGCTACTCGGTCATTCTCTTTAGGTGTCGATATATCTTTCTAAAACCTGAACCAAATGAAATCATTACATAAATATATTGCGGTTGCACTTTTGGCTGTATGTGCTACAAGCTGCAAGGATTTTCTAGAAACCGATCCGTACGATGCCATAAGCAATGAGCTTGCACTTGGCTCGTACGCCAACCTGAGCAAAGCAACAAACGGGCTTTATGCTCCTCTTCGCTCTAGTAGTTACTATGGTGCACAGCTAATTATATCTGGTGATGTTATGGCCGATAATGTTGGCCGATCATCAGTGAAAAGTTCTTCACGGTACATTCAGGAGTTTGACCTAACCATGGGGCCAAGCGTTGGCTACTACTCTGGCCTATGGACTCGCCCTTACTCCATAATTAACTCTGCTTGTCAGGTAATCAACACCATTGATAAGGGTGATTTTGATAGGGGATCGGCAACCGACGCGCAGGTCGATCAGCTTTTGGGCGAGGCGCTTTTTATTCGCGCGCTGTGCCATTTCGATCTATGCCGTAGCTTTGCTCATCACTACACCTTTACCGATGCCGCGCTGGCTCTGGGTGCCAATGGTCAAGGCGGCCACCTTGGAGTACCCGTTATAACCAAGCACGATATTACTAGCTTCCCTGCTCGTAATACGGTTAAAGAGGTTTACGATCAGGTTATTGCTGATTTAACCCGTGCCGAAAAGCTTATTACTTTTGATAAGGGAAGGGCGTTTGCCACGGCTAATGCAGTTAAAGCCCTTTTGGCAAGGGTTTACCTATACAAGGAGGATTGGGCCAATGCCGCTAAGTATGCCGAGGAGGTTATCGCATCTGGTGAATACCCACTTTCTGAGAACGATGATGTAGTTGATTTTTGGGTGAAAGATGACGGAGATGAAACTATTTTTCAGCTACCATCCATTAGCACCGAAGACTACTTTCCTGGTAACGAAAGCCTTGGAAGCCTATTCAATATTGGAACAGATTTCCCCTATAGCGATTTAATAGTTCAGCCCGAATTGTTTAACCTGTTTGACAATAATGATCTTAGGAAAAATCTGTACTACACCGATGTGAACGGTGAGATTAGGGTTAAAAAATTCCTTCCAAAGCAAAAGAACACCAGCCCATACGAGAATAACATTAAGGTGTTAAGGGTGGCCGAGATGTACCTAATCAGCGCCGAGGCTAACATGTACGTAGATCCAGCGCAGGCTCAAACCCGATTTAACGAGTTGCGCCAAACCCGTGGGCTAGCTAGTGTTCCCATAAACTCGGTAAGCATTACTCTTGAAAGAAGAAAGGAACTTGCTTGCGAGGGGCATAGGGTATTTGACTTAGCCCGTAGCAAGAAGGATAATGTTAGGAGCAATAGCATTACACCTAAGGTTGCATACCCTAGCCACTTGTACATATTTCCTATTCCTGCTGCCGAGATTCAACGCAACAAGAATATTGAACAGAATGTTGGATTTTAAACCAGAACGATGATGAAAACACTCAAATATATTTCAATGCTATTGTTAGCCTCAATGCTTTTTGGCTGTGAGGATATGGATCATTCGTACACTGGTGACTTTTTTGTTTCCTTTAATTCGGAATCGGTTTCGGAGAAAGAGAATGCCAAAGTTATTAGTATCCCCGTTATGGTTTCCGATAAGCGAACCGAAGAGGTTACCGTTACCTTCTCCGTTGAGGGGAAAGTGGGTGCTACCGAAGGGGTGAACTTTACTGTACTAAACTCAAGCACAACGCTAACCTTTTTGCCCGAGGAGGGAGTAAAGTATATCCAAATTGCTCCTGTTGACGATTTAGCCGAAACTGGCGATAAGGTAATTGAGGTGGCCATTGTGTCAAACTCAAAGAACTATAGGATTGGTGTACCTGGTCCCGATGCCAAGTTTGCCAAGTGCACTGTAACCATTAAGGAGGATGATTGTGCGTTAAAGCCTGAGCTGTTCTCTGGAAAAATAACTGGACTAGAGGATGCCACAACCGGTGGTTGGTGGAAAGATGCCGAGAGTAAGTGCGAGTGGGAGTTTGTATCAGAGAATAATGGTGTGTTTGTATTCACCGTTAAGGGTTTCTGGTATGCTCAGGCTCTAAACTCTGGTAGCAATAGCTGGTACAGCAGCGAGAGCGAAATTACATTCCTCCCAGTTAGGGTAACCATTAACTTATCCAATCCAGCTGCGCCAACATATTCTCTGGCACCCGATAAGGTTTTCGAAGAGAATAACGCCGATGCTTGGGGCGTATTTGTTAAAGAGGTTAACAATGAGCCGCTAACCATTGACGTGTGCGGGCGATACTTGGAACTGCCTTATACGGTAACCAATACATCGTGGGCGCATAACTACTTATTCACGCTTAAGTTTCAGTTTTAGGTAAATAGAATACATGGATTCCCTGTGGCACCTTTAGATTATCTTGTTTGAACTCTGAAAACACCCTCGCGCAGGGATCCATGTTATTCTGTTTGATTTTAGTGTAAAATCTGGTTCATGCCTTTGTGTATTTGGGATTTTGAATCGTGCAAATTTTTCTAATCGAATCGTGCAAATTTGGTATTTGCACGATTTTTTATTTATGCCATGTAAATATAGTTTTGTTGTTATCGTGGGGTATTATTGCCTTTAAGAAAAGGCAACAAAACAGCAAAAAAAGCACTTTTTTAGCCCATGCTGTTTATTCGGACAGAGGCTTTAACTAATGCTGCAAATCGAATAGAATCAATGGGTAGTTCTTTTTCTTGGTGATGTTGGTTTTGGCTGACTAGTTTAACATACCCTTCTTGTTCTGACTTTTGAACATACTTAACCGTAATATAAGAATCTCCATTGTGAACTATAGATAACAAGTACATCTCGCCCCAAAAGATGTTGGATATATCATGAAGCACTTTATACACTATTATATCTCCGCTTTTTAACAAAGGATACATAGAATCCCCTGTAACGTAAACAGCTCCATCGCACTTAGGTAAATTGGGTATTGACAAGTAATCAACTGGCGTTTGCTTCTGCAGCGTCTCAAAAACGGAAACAATCCCCGCCGCTGCTTCTATTCTATACAAAGGAACCCGTTGTGTTCTTTTGCCGTCCCTTTCACCCCAAAAAATATTAAGCGGCTCAGCTATAATTTCACAAAACGACCCATATTGGTTTTTTTCATAACCCAAAACAAGCCAATTTAAATCAGCATCTTTACATTTTGTGAATATTAACTCCCAATCTATGCTGTTTCTTTTCTTCCAATTCGATATAGTTGAAGGGAGTACTCCAAGTTTTTCCGCAAGTTTAGCGGAACTATCTACCTGAAAATAAGCATAAAGTCTATTTAATATATCGGATGTTTGCATTTTGTGAATTATTTACTTGCACATTCACAATATGTGAAATATATTTGTAGCAAGTCAGCAAACAAATTTATAAAAAAATGAGACTAAGCGACAAATTAATTAAAGAAACTCCTTACAAGCGCGTTGCGCGAGAGTTTGGTGTTAGTGCAAAATTTGTTGGAATGATTGCCAGAGGTGAGCGTAAGGCTCTTCGAGGCAAAGGACTCGCGGTTAAAAAGCGCCTTGAGCAACTTGCCGAAACTCATGGCAATGGTGCATCCACAAACGTTGCCTAATGAAAGAACTAGGCAAAATAATAGAAGAAAACGCAAAGCCAATAGCGTTGCTTGAGTCAAAAAAAGCAAGGCTTTTCCCTCTTTTTGCAGGTGGGTTCATTCAAGTTCTATTGGTAAGCGCAAACACCTATTTCATATCACAACTATCATGGTTAGGAATTGCTACAACTTCGTTTTTTGTCTCTTACACATGGACTATGAATGTGATAAGAATAAAGACAGGGAGCATCTCCGAGAAAATAGCCTATAGCACAGGTGCTACAATTGGCGGTTTAATCGGCGTTATGTTGAGCAGTTACATCCTTTTTTGATTTCACTCATGCCAGACTATCACAACAATATACTTTGTATTACAGCCGAAGAGCTAGAGCAATGCGGTCTATCCTATGGCTACTTAAAGCGCGCCCTAGCAGGACAGCGCAAAGGCGAAGTGTACTGTTGGGAGCATCACAAAGAGGGTTCTAAGGTTTACATTCATTACAATTCGCTAAAGACAAAATATAAGGCTCTGATAAAGGCTATTCTATGCAATGGCATTGAGCCTGATGAATTTGTAAGAAGAAAGAGAAAGAGCGAATCCGAGGCATCAATAAGCCAATCTACAGACCAAATAACGCATTTACTAGACACAAGTGCAGATGATATTGAACTGTTTGCAAACAGCGGTATTTATAGCACAATTGAAGCAAATCAACTAGCAAGAGGCGCAGCATGGTTACGATTAATAAATAGCATTGACGTAAAAAAAGCAAGAAAACTTGGCTTTAGCAGCATAGAAACGCTACGTGGAGAACTATTTAAACGCTGTTTAAACGAACAAAACAGCGGCCTTGTAAGGTTTAGCAAAGGGATAATAACTAGCGAGCGGGTACTGCTTAGAAACGCAAAGAAGTACAAAGAGCAAGGCTCAAGTTGCTTAATACATGGAGGCGCTGGCAATGTGAACAGAAAAAAATCAAACACACTTGTTCACGCAAAGCTAACCCAGCTAGCATCAAATCCAGTTAAATACAGCTTTGAAGACATTGCCATGATGTTTAACGACTGGGCTGATGAGCAAGGCTTGGCAAATCTGACCACATCAGCAGTTAAGAAGTACTTAAACACTCCTTCAGTAAAACGATCATGGTACTATAAACGGCATGGAAAGCTAGCAGCCGACAATGACCTACAGCCGCTTATAAATAGAGAGAAACCATCATTCCCTGATGCTCTATGGTCAATAGATGGTACAACAATGCAGCTGTACTATCACGAGAACGGAGTAATTAAGAGCGACCTTTATGTTTACTTCATCACCGATGCCAATACAGGCGCCATTGTTGGCTACAGCATTGCATTTGCAGAAACAGCCGAACTAGTAGAGGCTGCACTTAGAAATGCAATATACACCCACGAGAACAAGCCATATCAGCTGCAATACGATAATAGTAGCGCAAACGTCTCATTTGCCATACAAAACGTTATGAGCAACATGAGTCGCGTTCACTTTCCATGCGAACCGCGCAAAGGACGCTCAAAGTATGTGGAAGGAATTATCGGTCACTTCCAACAGCGGGTTCTACGCAAGTTTGAATTCTTTAAAGGCGGCAACATAACATCAAAGAGCCTTAACTCAAAAGCCAATCCAGAGCTTCTTGAGTCAATAACAAAAAACAACAAAGTTCCCTCTCGTGACGAGGTTTTAAAAGCCTTTGCCGATGCAATAGCCGAATGGAACTCAAGAGGTGAAAAGCGCGACAACCTTGGCCGATTTGTAGGCGAAAGCAAGATGTCACGGTATGTTAACACGAAGCATGAGAAGCGAGTAAAGCTTAACTACTTCGATCGCATAAGCCTATTCTTTGTTGAGCAACGCAAACCGTACTCATATGGGGTTAACGGCATTGAGTTGGAAGTAAATGGGGTAAAGAGGAACTACATCGTTCCTGATGGCGACGGTGTAGGCGACTTTATTTTCTCAGCGCAACACCTGGGCCAGAAGTTTAAAATAAAACTGGACAGGGAAAGGCCAGACATGATAGCCCTATACACAGATAAAGGCAAAGGAAAGGACAAGGTATTTATAGCACATGCATACAACAAGGAGAAATACGCTGCTTGCGCTGCGGACTTAAAGGATGGTGAAAAGGCTAAGCAGGTGCTATTTAAAGCAAAGCAAGAAGAGTTTGGGCAGGAATACGCACTTAAGGAACTGGACAGGCAGCTGTCAATACTAGGTGAACTTAAAGCTACTGGCACAAATGGTTTTGGCTGGTGGGATACAACTAAGACATCAGAAAACAACAGGCAATCCACTCAGGAAGATGCCGCTAATGGCATAGGCGATGGATTGACCGACAAACAACGTCGCATTTTAAGTATTGGCAAATAAAAAAAGCGCACCGTCCACTACAACGGTACGCTCTGTAAATAAATGTTTAACACTCAAAACACAAAAGTATGAAAGATTACAGTCTAGAGCAAAAAAAAGAGCTGAGAGACAAGATTATTGCGCTGCAGGAACAAAGCGGTTTAAGCGGCAATGAGTTTGCAACATCGCGGCTTGGGTTTACCAACGGCTCTAAGTTTAGTCACGTTCGAAACAACTGGGACAAACAAGGCCTAGTTGGCATAGAAACATGGGAGGTTATAGAAAAGTACGTTCAAAAGACAGAGAACTACAGAATTATCCCAACTGCTAATCTAAAGAAAGTGTGGGAAACATGTGAGCGTGCCTACGCCCTTAAGAAGCCAATGGCTGTTGTTGGCGAAGGTGGTTTTGGCAAAACAACCGCACTGGAAAAGTACAAGGAGTACATAGAGAGCCAGCGCCGCTTTAAGGTTGTTCTGTTTGATGCCTCTATGGTAAAAACAAACAAACAGTTCATAGAAGGGCTTATGAGAGCGCTTGACTGCTACAAGCCTGGCACAATGGCTTTTCAGTTAAAAGAAATGAGGGCTTATGCTACCTCCAAGGACTTACTAGTTTGTATTGATGAGGTAAGCGCCAGGGAGGGACATAGCATCACCATAATTAAAGATGTAATGACCGCTCTTAAAGACATCTGCGGCATTGTATTTACTGGAACTCCATATTTTATAAATAACTTAAACAAGGGAGCAATCAGGGATAAGCACTTATTCTCCGAAACACGGGATCGCATTTTCATGCTTCCCGAACAGCTAAATAAACCAACTGCAGAGGAGGCCGAAGCAATATTCAGAGCAAACGGCATTACCTCAAAAGAAGAACTCGATATCCTTCTTGGCAGAAAACCCGAATTCATTCCTCACTCATGGCTTGCCAAAAGAACCTTTAGAGGGATTAGAGACTGTATCGATCTGCTTAAGATGGCAGAACTACCAGCAATTGATTACTCATCAATAACCTTTTAAACATGGTAGCAACAAAGAAAAGAACTGCTGACATCATTAGAGATGAGGCAGAGGCGCTGGAGCGGCTAATTAAGGCGCGTAATGAGTGGCTACAAAACGACAGCAACAAGTCAATGCCAACATACGAGGCTGTGAAAAGGGATACGCTAGAGCTTTCATGGCAGCATAACGAACTCACTGTAGAATTACAGTCGCTAAAAACAAAGATTTAAACACCACTTAAACGCAAAAACGATGGACTTTAACAACGAATATTATGCAGAAATGGTTAAGCAGGCCGATAAGCTAACCATTGAAGAAAAGAATGAAATTTTAAGCAACCACCCAGCCTCCGCAAACGCATTAATTGCCCTTATCATGCTAATAAAGGCGGCTGCTAATGTTGACGATTGGGAATGCGACCTATCGGAAATTGTTTGGAATGAGGTAGAGCAAAAAACAACTAACCATTAACACTTTAAACAATGGACTTAACAAAACTATCAGCCGAAGAAAAGGCAAAGCTAAGAGCGCAACTTGACGCCGAAGAAAAGGCCAACAGGGAGAAAATTAGAACAGAACGTGAAACCCTTAAGCAGCTCACCGACGAGTTTGTTGATGCTTTCTTCCCTAAGCTAGTTGAGATAGCATCAAGACTAACGCTGGCCAAGGCAGAACTATTTGAAAACGCCAACACCGTTTTAAACATCAAGAGAGAGGTGTTTGGAATGTCCGAAGAGGCTTTTAACGCTCAGCAATCGCACTCGTTGAGCAACAAGGATTTCTCTAAAACAATAATCCTGGGCCATAACATTGTTGATGGTTGGGATCCCGACTATACCACCGCAGGGCTTAGCAAAACAAAGGCGTGGGTGGACAAGCAGCTAACAGGGCAAAATCAGTTTTTAGTAAACAGCCTAAAGAATATGCTTAAGCCCAACAAGGACGGAGTGCTAAAGGCCTCGCGAGTTATTGAGTTACACAACAGCGCCGTAGAACACGGCGACCGCGAGCTAATAGAAGCCATTGAGGAGATAAAGGCTGGCTATAGGCCTAAGAAAACAACAACATTTGTTAAGGCTAAAATGAAAGGGGATAATGGCCAAGATATTTGGCTTAACCTATCCATGAGCCAAGCTTAATGCCATGAGAAAGACAGAAATAGAATCGTTTGTTAAGCTTGTAGAACAAATGAGGAAATACCAGAAGGAGTACTTTAAAAACAGGCAGCACACCAGCTTGCGATATGCCAAAGACTTTGAGAACAAAGTGGATAAAGCCCTTCTTGAAATGGCCACAGAGAAAGAACAGAACCAGAACCCAACTCTATTCTAACACATTAAAATCATGTACTTAGTTAAAGTTAAAGTAACGGCTAAAAGCAAAGCCAACCCCAACCAGAAGTACAAAGCAAAATACCTTACTGGGGTTTATAACCCTGCTGGGAATGGCGAAAAGCACGAATTGATAGAACAGCACGTTAAAGACTTTCTTAACGAAAATCTTAACCCGCAAGACTCAGACCTATCAATGACCTACAGGGTCACAATCCAGCGCAAGCGCATTGACTTTGCTGTTAGCAAAAACAAATAACCTTCCTAAACGGTTCTCGGGGCGGTTCGATTCCGCCCATAGGAACAAAGAAACTTTTTTTTAACCGCTAAATAATCATTTAAACACTACTTAAATGACCACTACAACACTCAAAGAAAAGCGGCAGCACTATCATCGTTTGCTCTTGGCCCTAGGAGAGGCTAAGTACAAAGATGTTATAGTTAGCACTAGGTTTAACGTTAACAGCACAAAGGAGCTATCCGCTCCGCAGCTGGATGCTCTTATTACCGAAGCGAAACAACGGCTTGCCAAGGTAAGCCCAAAGGCTGCTAAAAGCGAAGATGAACTTCAGCTAAAAAGATGGCGAAACAAATGCCTCCTACTGCTTAACCAAAGGGGCATTACGGCAACACCCAAGGACTGGTCGCCAGTTAACAAGGAGCTGGAAAAGAAACAGTACCAGTGGATTCTAACAGAAGAGCAGCGAAGCAAAGGGCTTGTAAACCACAAAGGGCTGTACGCATTCAACACCGTTGAATCTCTAGTTAAGCTGTTTAAGCAGCTGGCAAACATTAGGGATAACGAGATGGCCAAGGCCAAGGAAATAAAAAACTTAACCCTAAAAAACTAAACATGGTAGCAGTAAAAATACTAAGCGCAATCATTACCATATGCGTAGCCATTGCAGCGTGTGCCATAGTAGCAAAAGCCCTACTTAGGTTTAACAGGGCTGTTGAATTTGGCAAAAACGGCTATATCCTCTCCAAAAAGGGGCACAGCACCATATTCTTTGAGCGCTCATGCGATGCTAACTTCTTTATAGGCAACGCCACAAAGCGCGGAGAGATATTTGACATACACATCCTAAACAATGGAATCATTGAATACATAGGACAATCTAACCACTTTATACTTAGCTAAAATGGCACACTCCAACGAATTTCTCAAGATAGAATTTGAAGACAACGGGCAGGACTTTCTAACATGGACTATTGATGCAGAAGGTTACGTAGTTCGCTCAGAACCATTCCAACAAGAAGTGTGGGTTGGTGTTTGGGTTGATATTTTTGAACTAGCCATAGGGCTACGCCCAGAGGTGAGAATACCCGCACATGGCGATGAAATTACAGTTTTAAACCATCGCGTTATTAACATTGAAACAATAAAGCAATGATACTAGCAATAGACTTTGATGGAACTATTGTGAGGGGCAAATTCCCAAACATAGATGGCCTAGTACCCGATGCAAAGCTTTACATTCCCCGCTTAAAAAAGGCTGGGCACTACATAATTATTAACACGTGCCGCTCTGGCGATTTGCTTACTGAGGCCATAAACTACCTGCTTCAGCACGAAATTCCCTTTGACAGGGTTAACGACAACCACCCAGACACAACCAAGCAGTACAACAACAATAGCCGAAAGGTTTACGCGCACTGCTACATTGACGATAAGAACCTTGGCGGGTTCCCTGGCTGGGCTGAAGCGTACGACGCCATTATGAGAGCCGATTACGAGTATAAACAACAAAATGAACAGCAATGAGCCGCATTGTAAACATCGAAACGCTACGCAAGAAGAAGTACGATGAGCTTGACCTTGGCGATTTCTACAACTCACTCCTGGGCATTATTGAGAGCAAAACGTCAATATTCATATACGGCACATCGGGTAGCGGCAAATCTGTATTTACGCTGCAGTTTGCAGCCAATTATGCCGATAAGGTGGGCAAGACGCTATACAACTCGCACGAGGAGTCTCTTAAAAAAAGCATCCACGACCGCGTAGTAAACTTCAACATAAAGGCTAAGAAGCTATACGTTGGTGAATCTGTAGGCTTTGCCGAAATGGTTGATAAAATTAAGCGCAACTACTACCGAATGGTAGTAGTTGACTCCGTGCAGTACATGAACTTTACCTATGCGCAGCAAAAGGAGCTATATGCCACATTCAAAAAGCGGAAGATAATTCTAGTGCTGGTTAGCTTTGGTAGCAGCTACAAAAAGCCCGCTTGCGCTATTGACATAATGCACGCCTGCGACATTAAAATGTTCTTCGACAAGGGAGTGGTAACCGTTGATAGCCGATACCTTTCAGAGACTCGCAAAACCCGAATATTCACCCCAAGGCAGTCCGCTGTACACGTACAGGGGGCTCTGTTTTAACAAACAAAACACATGGAAACACTACACTTACTTAAAAACTCCACATCGGACCAGGTAAAAGTCTATTTTACCAAGGTTTTTGAACTAAAAGAATCGGGCGAAAAATACCCCGTGAACCTCGAAGCTGTTTGGCCATTGGCCTATGGCCGAAAACAAGAGGCCGTAAGGGTATTAAAAACAGACTTCATAGAAAATATTGATTATCAAGCGTTGCGCAGAAATGCGCAACGCGGAGCAGCCGCACCGGTCGACTATTTTTTAACAACAGAATGCCTCGAATACTTTATTGCCAAACGCGTAAAACCAGTTTTCGAAGTATACCGCCAAGTATTCCACCAAGCCGTTAACCAAGCCAAGGCACAAATTCAAACCGAAAAGCAGCTAGCAGCCAACGCCACCAATGCCCAATTGGTGCAGTATTTTGACCGCTGGCTAAAAAACGGCGACCTTAAGCGCATCGCCATAAAAAGCGGCGCCAACTACGCCACCGTGCGCCGCGTAAGGCACAAACCAGAAATAAGCAAACGCCTTGCCAATATGATTATGGCTGAGTGCAAAGCCAACCAACTAGCACAAGTTATGCCGGTACACGTTAACCACAATGCCGTGGAGCTGCTTTTAAAAGTCGATGATAAAGACGTTAGGTTAGGCCTTTGGAATATTTTATGCCAAAATGCGGCTCTTTAAAAAACTTTTCATAGATTTGCCCTCGACTGTTATCTATACATAATCTTGGGCAAATAATCGAAAGTTTATTTTCACAAGATAAAAGGCAACGCCCAGCATGGTGGTTGGAGAGGAAACGACCCAACGACTTCTTACGCCCAGCGTATAGGTGACAGTCACACCTACGTTGGGCGTTGCTGTTTTATTACATTCTTTAAAACATGACTGGAAAAGAGAATGAAAAGCAAGTAGAAACCTTGCAGCCGATGGCTTTTAGAGGCCATCAATTAACACCAATCGTTGTCAATAAGCAACCTTGCTTCATTGCATATGAGGTGTGTGAAATACTTGGATTGACCAATCCAAGTGAACGAATCAAATCATCTTTGGATAAAGATGAATATCTACCCTACGTACTACATAGGTCAGGTCAGAAACGCTCTGTAAATCTGGTTACTGAAAGCGGCCTTTACTCCTTAATCTTCCAAAGTCGCAAACCCGAAGCGAAATCTTTCCGCAAATGGGTAACCGCTGAAGTCCTGCCTAGCATCCGCAAAAACGGCCATTATGGTAACGGCACAATGCAGCACCTTACTGCCATTGAAAGCGGCATAACCGCCCTAATAGGTGCCGTGACCAGCCTTACCGAGACATTTGGAAAAGTTACCAACAACATTAACGAGAGGCTTACAAAACTAGAGCAGCAATCTGTTGTTCAAAAAAAACAAGCCCTTGCGTCCGTTAGTTACATTGATGCCCGCAACCAAGAGTACGATTTTACAAAAATTAACCACAACGGCGTACGCCGAATCACAATTAATGAAACAGTTTATTACTCAATAAGTGACTTTTGTCAGGCCATAGGCGCCAACACCGGCGCATGGCAAATAGCACGTAAACTTAATAGCCAGCGACCCACAGCCATTAAAATATGGCTGTTTGGTAACACCCATCCAGCATGGTTCACCACAAAAAATGGACTTCGACTCATTGTAAGCGGTAGCCAGAAACTTAAAGGTGACAACAATATCAAACTTGAATTGAGGAGGGCGTAAACATGGTACAATTTAACAAAGACAGCATAACCATTACGGTAAGTAGCAGCTGTCCACAGGATGATTTTAACCTTATACTTGAGGACATGATAGACTTGCTGCAGAGCGAAGATGAGCTTAAAAGAAAGGAGAGGTACTACTACCTAGAGCTAATACGGGCAATGGTTGTTAAACCAGTCTAGCATAAAAACAAAAGCCGCTATTTTGTAGCGGCTTTTGTTTTTTAATACAATAAGCTACCTTTAATGCTGTTAAACAAAAACATAACAATAATGAAAAAAACACTTAAACTAGTACTACTAACGTTTGCTGTAGCGGTAATTGCCGCGTATGGATGCGACACACAAACACGCAATAACGGTAAAACAGAACAGAACTGGACATACATGGAAGACAAAGACCCCATGGATGGAACTGCTCGTCACTTTGCCAACAACACATCAATAAATAAAATAGATTTTGAATTCCCTTATAACGGAGGCTCTTCTTTTAAATTAACCTTAAGAGAAATGGGCTATGGCAATGAGGTTTTAATAAGGGTATCTTCTGGGCAATTTCTAACCGATGCTCTAAACGGAGTTACCATAAGAGCCAAATTCGACGAGAATCAGCCTATAAACTATACATACCAAACACCAAGCGACGGAAGCCTAGATATGATTTTTATAGACGAGGCGGAGTCATTTATCGAAAACCTAAAGACAGCAAAAAAGCTAAAAATTGAAGCACAATTCTACAACGAGGGAAGTAAAATAATTGAATTTGATGTTGATGGCTTAACCTGGAATAAATAACTCACTCACAAAACAACAAAAAAGGCATTACTACAATGCCTTTTTTTATTCAAAAAAAAGCGGCAACTATAATAATTGCCGCTTTTCTTATTAGCTAAATCTAATTTTTATCCTCTATTACCCCACCCGCCTCAACTATGGCTGTTTTGTGATGCGGAAATAGCTCATTAAAGTAGTAGTATTTGCCTTGCTGGCCGTTTAGCTCACCCTTATAAACGGGTAGGCGTGCGGCGCTTAAATCAAGGGCAAATTCTGGAAACATTTCCGCCATGTCAGCTGCTTGTTCAAATGACAGGAAAAAGCGGTGGTGGCGGGTTGAGTCGTGCCACATAATTTCAGGTATTGGCCGAGGAGGTTCAATATATTCTTCCCACCCCGCTTTAATTATGGTATCATGGCTGGGGTTAACTACGTTAGGCACGACTGGGCTAGCTGTAATTACGTTATTCTTAATATATAGCATATCAGTAAGGTTTATCTGTTGTAAAAGTGGCTCCGTAAATTGTTGCGTGGTTGCCATTTCCGCTTGTATCGTAGGCAATACTACCAGTCATCTCGTTCATTTGCCACTCACCCACTAATCCAACTCGGCTAATTGGTAAGCCCTGATGAATTAATTTCACTTCATTAGGCGTTAACGCTCGGCTGAAAATCGAGTAGTTAAAAAGAAAGCCATTGTGCATGTAATTAATGAGATCGTAAGCTCCTATCTTTAAATAATCGTTAATAGATATATTACCTGACATGAAACTTGAATTTCGACCGTCGATAAACCAAGTACTTCCACCTAATATTCTATCATATACATAAGCAAAAAAAAACCATTTTTTTAAAGGAGCTGGAAATGATGAAAAATGATTACCAGCACCCATCTGAGCCAACAATAATCCGTTTACTGAGTTAATAAGTAATCTTTTTGTTGAAGATCTACCGATGATAGTATTATAAGAAATTGCTCCTATATTACTACTTCCTTGAGAATTAACAGCACCTAATATTGTAAAACTAGAATCAATGTTAAGAAATGGTAATTGTACGTAATTATCAATACCATTTAAATTAATAGACCCAGCATTACCGCTTCTTCCAACTGTTTTTAAAATATTATTCATCACACAGGCACTTTAATATTATCAATAACGGAGTAAACGGTAACAATCCCGTCAGAATCTATTTGACAAACAAACAGATAAGGCGTAGCAATTACGGTAGGAGGTACACCCCCAACAAATTTTGTGTTGATTGGGAAAGTTATCTCTACAATACTATCTAGTAGTAATGTAAAGTCTTTCACATATCCATTTTCTGGAAGTCCAGAAAAGGATAGTTGAATAGCCCCTGTTGGCTTGCCTGTGACGTATGTACCGTTATTCAAATTCACGGATACAGCCCCTGCAATGCTGCCTAGGTCGTTTGTTTTAGAATCCACAATAACAGGGTTATTCTCAAGTACCCCAACCCTCTCGTCAAGTTCTGTTACACTTTGATTTAGCGCAGCAATAGCACTAGAATTAGAGGCTATTGCCTGCATCTGAGCGGCTAACTCCTGTTGTATTGCCTCAATCTCTGGCGGGTAGTCGAAAGCCTCAACGGCAACCTCCTCCACATCGGCAATGGAAATTGCAATTTCCTCATCGCACGTTGTGGCGTCAATGGTTAGCTCGTCAATGCTTTCTACCTCTATTAGTAAGTCGCAACTCATGCCTACTGGTTTGCTAGGTTATCGGTAATGGCTCCAAGGTCTATTTTAATAGACCTTTTAATTGGTAGAATGTAGCCCATTAAATAGGCTCTGCCCTTGGTTGGCAACAACAGCGAATCAGCCGCCGTAATGGTTACAACAAAAACGCCTGGTGCCTCTTTTTGTATGCCATCGTCAACAGCAAGCCGCTTCACGGGAGTGTTGTTGGCGTTGCTGTATAGCACTAGCTCTAGCGCTTCGGCAATATCATCTGCGGCGGGCTGGCCTGTTGTTTTGTTTGTTATGCGCAGGCGCTTTTTGGTTATGCTTCCTCGTACCATTAGTGCGTTTTTTTAAGGTCAAGAACGAAACCATTAGGCTTGTAAGTGTCGGTGCCGTCGGAGAAGGAAGAGAATATAAAGAGTTTACCATTACGCACCATGTGGGCAAAATAGCCGCCCATGTGGCCCGTTGTGTATAAAATATCCTCACCCCACCAATTTTCACCCTCAATGGGGGCTGCAATAACTGGGTTACGATAATCTTTAGCCCATGAGTTATTATCAGGGTCATATACCATTAATCCTTGACTTCGCTTATTGCTAAATAGGTTAGCAGGGTCGTTTCTTAAACCTGTACCTCCAACAAGCAGGTTCAACTCATTGTTATAAACAATGCCCACTGCGGTATCAATATGGTTTCCCGTCCACGATTTGTCTGTAGTTGAACTGGCAATTAGCTGCGACGATTCCACAACATAGTTGAATATGTCCTTATAGATAATGTGGTATAGCTTCCAGTTCTCAACAACACCGTCACGGTGCACAACAAAGGCGTGAAACTTGCCCTTGTAATAGGCCAAACTGCCCTGATTTGCCTGCGGCGTAGCCACGCCAGGTATTAGCAGCTGCGTTGCGGCTTTGGCCTTAATGTTAAAATCTTCGTCGAAAAGAATCCAACCAGTAGCCCAGCCGTTGGAGTTATATCCAGCAGCAAGCGCAATAAAATCATTGCCATATTTAACGGGGCTAGAGGTCAAGTAAATACCAGCGGTAGTGCTCCATGGGGTATCAAATTTTTCGTACAAGTAATTCTGCCCATTTATCCAGCTCCACGTTTCAAGATTATTCGATTGCAGCATACCAATTCTAAGCAGATTGTCGGCACCCTTGCCGTTGGCAATCATTCTATATGTGCCATCTGAATGGCGCCAAACTGAATTACAGTGAAGATAAGTGCTAGACCATGTCCCAAGTGAGCCAAACAGAGGGGCACGGCTAATTAACGATGCCCTTTGGAATGGATTAAAGAACGCCACGTAATTACCGTTGACAATACCTCCAGTATCATCCGTGGCGGTGTAACGGATTTTATTGTTAACCCAATCTACCTCGGCAATGTTGCAACTCTTATAGTAATCGTAGTACAGTGCCCACTGATTGTTTACGTCAATATTAAGCAAGCCAGGTATTCTAGGTATTGGGTTGTTTAGCGTTAGCCATTTCCCAACAGTATCGTGTGCAGTAACCTGCCATTTAGTTTCGGTGGCTAGGTTATTAACGTTATCAAACTGGGTATTGCGAATGTAAATTTGGGCAAATGCATCGGATAGGCTATCAACATAATCTGTTGAGTAGCGTAACCGTTCCCAGTCCGCCAAAGAGCGCACATACGCCTCGCCGTTAATTGGCGCATCGTCAAGCTTATTCGCAACGGAAGTTTCAAACAAGCTAACATCGTTAGAAAGCGAAGTAACGCTGTTGCTCAATGAAGCTATATTTTGGTTTATTGTGGTAATTAACCCGTTAAAATAGGCTATGATATCCTTAAATAATCCGCCTACCCGCTCCTTGGTATTACCTCCTGGTTGCTGCTCATCTACTACCCGTTGAGCTACAATGTTAAGTTCTTCTAGTGTGGCCATTTTTTCCTCCTATTATTATGCACCTATTGGACATGATGTGGTATTCTCTCTGTAAGGCAATGCGCTTGGGCTTGTAACAGCATCTAGCACAAGGCCAAATTCTGCGGCTTCAACGTAGGCTTTAAAATCGGTAAGCCTAGTGGAATAATCTATCCCCGTTAATTGTTGAAACTCAGGCATGGTTAACGATGGGTATGATCTATTACTAATAGTAAAAGCGGAGACAATTGAATAGTTCTTAGGATATCCAATCACGCTAACGCCTCCTACCTTTTTATCTATGTTAAGTGTTTGGGCGCGCTCATAACCTGTATTTACTGCAACTATCATAACTATGCGTTTTGCGTTATTATTAAATCAAAAGTCTCTTCCAAGTTTGAAAATCTGAACACCCATTGCCTGTATAGCCCCTCATAGTTATTGGTAACAACTATGCTAAGTCTTGTTTTATAATCTCCAACATCTTCCAAGTATCTTATTTGGCAATTCGTATTAGTGTTAACCTGCTGGCCTCCTATCTTTGCAGATATCTGTTGGAAAGTCGCATGCCCGTCAGGATCTATAAGTAAATAATCCCTATAGTCGCCAGATGATGAACTAAAACCTAATAGCCCTTGCAAATTACCCTCTTCATCTACTACAGATAAATGAATAGGCGTTTTAACACACACATAGTCATCCCATGAGGCTATATATGTAGTTATAAGTGTTTTTTCGCAAACGTAATCGCTCCACTCGGCTGTAAAATCTACACCCGCTTGGTTCAAAGTGAAGCTTCTACCAGCCATTTTGTACTTATTAACAAGTGCAATAAGCCTAGACTCGTCAACTACACCAGCGGCTTGCACTAGGAAATCGGTAGGCTTTCCGTCTAGTTCAGTAATTGAAACCTTAACGCCTAACTCACGCTCAAGAATGTACTGCAGCCAGCAAGTTTGAGAGGTTACAGACTTATATAGCCTGGACCTACTTATATATGCCAGCAAAGCATAGTACAGATTAACTATAGGCTGTAGCATTACCCTTACAAACTCGGTAAGAACACCGCCGCGAAGCGATGGTGGCAACAGTAGCCGTATTAATCGTAGAAAGTTTATCATACCCTAGGCGAATATGTTATGTTAATACTCTCTGGCGAAATGCTAAATGCACCCGATAGCGCCGCAACCTCTAGCCCCGTAACATCCTCAAACGTTGTACCTCCATCGGTACTACGCTTAAGAGCGGTTAGGTTAATATCATACACGCCGCTCACGGCTTGAATTGAATCAATAAGCTTACTTTTCTGTAGAATACCGCCATAGATTAAACCATCAATATGATTAATAATGGCATCGTTAACAGGTTTTGCCTCGCTTCCTATTGCTGCGCCAGTGCTAGATATTAACAACGGATCGTAAATTACCTGAGCCTCTAGCTCTAGCAAGTCAGGAGCGGAACTAACAAAATCGAAATGAATACCTGCAGGGGAAACGTACTTTAAGTACGCTGTAAAAGCGGCAAGCTCATCGGCTGTTAGCGGCACCTTATCCGCTTTTGATACATATATGCGAAGCTTAGTAACACCCTCGTCTTCTACTTCGCGAATGGCTACATACTTAATAATTTGAGTATCCTCATTTATGCTGCTATACCCGAAAGAGTAGGTTTGTGCTTTAAAAACAACAGGCTGGCCATGTTGGTACTGCCTAATTAGCTTATCGTACCACGACGGCGTAGCAACCGCCGTAGCGGCAATGCGCTCATCAATCTCAACACGAAAAGAGTCAACAATGCGCTCAATAACATAATGAGCATAGGCTACAACGTTTATTATCAAAGCCTCTAACGACACCTTGCTAAACTGCTCATCGAATGTTTTAGACTTGTCTAACGCATACGCGGAGGCAAGTGCATCGCTGGCCACAAAAGCGGCTTTTATTTCGGCTGATATTACATCTACTGTTCTGGCCATTGCTAATAAGTATGATCAAAGGTTATGTCGAATATTGAGTCGTAAGGCGATGAGTAGCCGTCGTTATTACCTGTAAATGATGTGTCAAAAGAAAAATCAAAAGTAGATAGCCACTGCTCTGCTATAGATAAATCGTCAGTTGCTGGCACAATACCCCTACTCTTATAGTAATTAACCACATCGGTATTAACAACTGCAGGGATTGAAAGGCCTTGGCCTGCGGCAAGGGCATCGGTTAGCAAAATATCATTGAGCACCGCAATATCAAATGCGGCTGAAACATCGCCGCAATGCTGTATTGCGATATCGAAAATACTTTGCCCGTTTTGTACCTTAACCGTTGCCATGTTTTGCTGCTTAAATGCCGTTTAAATTGCGTGTAAAAGAAAATTAGGGGGTGTTACTTCAAAAAGCGTTTTACTAGCCCAAAACGGGCTAATACAAGGTACAGCAGAAATACAGCGCCAAGGGATAGGATTACTGCTCCCCAGGTAATCCACGCCGTGCTTCTGCCTTCCCTTCTCTCATCATTAGTGGTTTGCCTTTCGCTACTGGCATTGCGACTAGTTGCCGCTGCTGCCGCTAGCGTATCTTTTTGCTGCGAGTTAACGCTATTGGTAGCCGCCGTGTTGTTTTGCTTCTTTTGCCTAACCTTTTCGGTTATGCGAGTTGTCTCAACTGGATACTGCTTGCCGCTAGAATCGGGTGCCGACCATTTTACAACCTCAACCTCCCTTTCTGTGCTATCGGTAAACACAGATAAATCAATAACCGATGCGCTAACGCTTAAACTGCTCCGCGTTGATGCGTTGGAGGTAGATAGCGCGCTTTCCACCTCGTTGCTCTTTACATCCTCTTTGGTTGTTACCCTTGTTGAGCGGCACCCGGCAAGGATGCTAAAACTCAATATTGTTATCAGTAAGTAACTTTTCATATTTCTGCACCTTTTTTTCGAGTTGTTCGATTTTTTTGTTTTCACGGAGTTTCGCCTGCATCTCAATCTTTAACCGCTCCAGTTCTTCACGTAGCTGGTAGTTTTCTGCTGTTAGCGCATCAACTTTTGAGAGCAGCACGGTAACTCTATTCTCAAGCGAGTCAACAACCTTTTGCCAAGTCGTTAGCGCAAGGTCTATGTTCTCTATATTCTGCCGCTTGCGGCTAAAAAACCAGCCCGAAAATCCGCCAGCCAAACCCGTGAGTAGGGAGATAATTACAGTTGAGATGATATCGGTCATAGCTATATTGTTTTAAGCCACGCTTGCACGTCAAAACTTGGGCATTCCTTGTTGGCAAACTCGCGATGTCCGTGCACCTTGGCAAGAGGGTATTTAACTTTTAGTTCCTTTACTAGCTTAGCAAGCGCATCGCGCTGCTCTTGCGTGCGAGTATCCTTTGCCTGCTTCCCGTTTTTGGCTAGACCTCCAACGTAGCAAACACCGATTGAGTTAGTGTTTTCGCCTTCGCAATGTGCGCCTACCTCTGCCTCGGCACGTCCACGCCAAACCTCGCCGTTAAGCCCAATTAGGTAGTGGTAGCCTATTGTTCTGTAGCCTTTTTCTTTGTGCCATCGCGTCACTTCGGCAACGGTAACATTACGCCCCTCGGGGGTAGCGGTGCAATGGATAATGATTTTGTTAATTGCTCTCATGGTTACTCTCCATTAATTCTTACGTTTATAATTTGCTTATACTCTTCGTAGTCAACGCCTGCTCTAGTCAAGTGAAGCCTAATCCTGCTATCAATAGCAGACTTAGTGTACTTTCCGCGAATAAACTTTGTAAGCCCTGCTCCAAGAAGTGGATCGTGCTTTAAATCGCCCTGACTCATTTTAAGCACCAAAAACACATTTTGAAAAATAGGGTTGCCAAGCATCAAACCAGATGTAATTAGCCCTTCGCTATTCTTCACCACGCGAATGTTTAGCCCCATATCCTGATTAAGTAAAACTCCCTTCATACTAATGTGTTATAGAATTACTCTCAATGCCAGTAAAATCTTCCTTTTCTGTAATCAACGCCAGCGCTGCCTTAATCGTGCCAATTAGGGCTGCACCACCGTCGGGCGTTCCCGATGGGGCTGCATTGTTAAGCGCATCAATCACAGCATCAACCCTTGCGGTAAGCTTCTGAAGGTTCTCTTTTAGCTCATGGACATAAACCAACCCTCCATTGCTACCGTTGTTAAACTGAATAAGCTCCGCCTCATCTGCGCAAAGCAGAAAAGCGCTAGCCTCATCTCCTTCAACAATTGCTATTAAGCAATCTGTTTTAATCACTGGCTTTACGGCCATCATGCCAACCCCTAATAGCACACCATAGTACGGCAGCTCATCGCTATCGGTAGCGGTCATTGTTTTATTTTCCCAATCCACACTAGTGGCTGTAACCCACCTAAGTGTTGCCTTAAACGAGCCATTTAAGTGCTGTTTAAACAAGGCTCCAAACACATCAAGTTCACTTTTAAGCGTCATAGCTCCTTGTCTCCTAGTTTACACTTTTGCCTATAACCACCACTGTTAATGGTTTTAGTTATTGCATCAACTCTATAGGTGCCATTCTTTTCAGGATATATTGAGCTCCTAAGCGCAATTTTCATCCCATGAGCCAAAGAGGGTAAGCCAAAAAGGGTAACGTCTCCGTCTAGCCCTGGTATTTTAGACCTCTCATAAAGGCGCTTAGCCTCTCTCTCCAAATCATCTATAGTACGCTCAACGCCGCTTAACTCTCGCGTAATTATCTTACCAGCACCCTTATCGCCATACTCCACCGTAAGCTTTTTGCCAATTTTACGTAGCAGCCTAACTATTACCAGCGTATTCTCTACAGCCTTTTGCTTTAATGATTCTCCAGCTGTTTTCTCAAGTAACACCTTTACTGGATCCACCCAGTCGCTCCTTGACACAGAAAAGGCGTAAAGCGTTTTGCCCACAAACCAGCATCTAATTCCGCTTTTCGCTAGCTCCTCAAGAATCATTGCTGAAGACATCTTTGGAAATCTAACCGCACCTAACGAGGTATCATCGCAAACAATGCTATATCCTGGTGCAACGTGCTGTAGTAGCTCCTTTAAAGAACAACCTTCCAAGCTAACGCTTACTGCGCGCCTCTTGAGCTGGTACATCTCATCCTCACACGTAATGGTAAGCGGTATTCCAGCAGGAACCTGCTTAACATACCCAGAGAACTCAAGCGACAAGTTGCCGTTATAGCCAGCGTATATCTCAATAGGATCCCCCTCTCTAAACCACTCCGACACCTTCATTCTGTCAAAGTCTTTCACCTTTCTTGGTAGAACAATATCTGCAGTATCGGTAAGCGACTGCCAGCTACTCTCTATTTTAACCTCACTAAATCGGCGAATTCTAAACGCAGGCCTACCGTTATGAGCAGGAAATACCAGCTCTCCACAAATAGCAAAAGTCATAGCACATCAGTTAAAAGAAAATCCTCGTCACTAACCGCATCTATTGTGTACTGAACCATATTTGGACGTCCCTGAATTGGGCTAAAAGCCAACGTCTCCGTTACAATCCTAACAATATTCCTTCGCGCAAAAACAAGCCCATCAACCTCTACGCTGCCAGCAATCTCGTGAAACCTCTGCATTTCGTTCATTTGAAACTCAACGCTTCTATCTTGGTCTGGAATTATAATGCCCTTAATGGACACCGACCAATCGTCCATGGCATAGACTTCCTTTACGCTACCCATCCCACCTATTGTTGGCGTTTTCTTTACAGTCTTTGGTCTAGAGAAATCAACAATAGTAGCAAGCGGCATTAAAAAATCAGAGCACTTATGTCCTTTTAGAGTACCGTTCAGATCGTACTTTAGATAGGTACCACCCTTAAACCAAAAAGCGCCAAAAACTTTTTGCCCATACCTTACAGGTGCTTCACCATAATCCTCTGTTTCAAGAACATTAATGCCCATATACCCGTCAATGGGTTGCGTTTGCTGCTCAACGCTAACATTGGGGTATGGCTTTGCGTTATAATCCCTTTTTCTCCACCAAGTAGGTAGGTATATAGGGCTCTCTACGCCAAACACCTCACTAAGAAGTTTGCCAACAAAAGCCGTATCCACAGTTGGTGCTGTGCGGCCTAAATCTGCTTTATAGTTTGCTGCAAATTGGTTCATTACGTGGCTGCTATTAGTCCGTCTCTCAACTTGTCATTTATTGCTCTCACCACACGCTCAGCAATTCCATCTACATCACTAGTTGTTGAGTCTGCGCTAAGGGTAAAGTAGTTCTTCATGTCTATTTTCTGGGTGATATGCTTAATGGAAGAGCCTCCTCCACCAGAACCACCCAAACCAGAGCTCACGGTACCACCAGATGCTGACGGCGCACCCAAATCGCTCTGGGATAGGCGAGGAGAAACATTCTTTATCTCCGAGCCAACAGCGCCTACTTTGGCCTTTTGCTCTTTAGCACCTGGTCTCTTGTCGGGATTGTCCTTATAAAAGCTTTCTTCTCCTTCAGCCTTACCCTCCGCGTAAGCACCAGCCAAATCAGAACCGTACTGCTTTGCAGCCCCAACAACCTTATCAAAGGCATCGCTAAACTTGTAGTTTGGATCAAACCAGTTTTTGGGATTAAAAACACCCTTAATAACATGAAGAATGGCCTGCATTACCTCCCATATAAACTTGTACCACCCCGTAAACATTACCTTTATAAAATTCCAAACTCCCATTAAAACGCCTCTAAACGTAGCAGATGTTTTGTATAGGTAAACCCCAACCGCTATTAACGCGGCAATAATGGCTGCAATCCATCCAATAATAGGAATGCTCATGATGGCAACACCAAGAGCATGGGCTCCTGCAGAGGCAGTGGCAAACCCAGCGGACATAATTCCAGAAGCCCAGCTAACCAAGCTGCCAACAACAGGCATTGTTTTAAGGGTATTAAAAAGCAATACAACGCCTTGCTTGGCGTTGGCAAAATTCGCCATTATGCTAACTGCACCAGCCATACCCTCAACAAAGGGCGTGATAGCACTTGTTACTCCAAAAAAGCGAATCTTTAAATCATCAAACCACGCCGAAACCCTGCTTATAGTCTGATTGTAACCAGACATAATAATATCAGCCTGCTCCGTGGCCACGTTAGTGCCAGTAATGGCCTCTGTAAGCTTAAGTTGATAGTCGGTAGAACGAATTAAGATGTTTGCTGCAGCAGCGTTTTCAGTTCCAAAAATCTGAGCCATAATGGTTGCATCACCTTGCGCTTTCTGTAGCTCTTTGAGCCTATCTGTTAAAGGGATTGTTTTGTCCGAAACCACATCGTAGTTAACCCCAAGAGCCTGTAGCTTAGCCACAGCCTCTTTGGGAATAACGTCCAATCCAGCCATTTTGCCCAAAACATTACGCAGAGCTATACCAGCCTCACTACCATACTTCCCACCTTGGGCTAAAGCCTGTAATGCAGCATTGGTCTCCTCAAACGAAACTTTTGAATCAAGGGCTTGCACCCCTGCTTGCTTAAGCGCATCCGCAATTTGAGGCACCTCCGATGCGCCTTCCTTTGCACCAGCGGCCATTACATTCATCATCCTCGACATCTCATCTGCAGCAGCAACAGGGTCGCTCAAATCAACACCAAACTGGAGCATTGCTGTGGTTAACGCATCCATAGCACCAACAGAATCATCGTTCATCGTTTTGCTAAGCGTTGCAATGTTTCTTCCCATTAAGTCTAGCGCATCCTGACTTGATGCGATATCTGGGCCAAGACGAGATAGTACAGATTTGTAGCTCTCCATCATCTTAGATGCATCGCCACCAAAATCCCTTGCCGTTTTCCTTGCTTTAAGCCCCAATTGGTCTAGCGCATCACCTGTAACACCAGTAATTGCTTTAATCTCTTTTAGCTGTGCATCAAACTCAGCACCTGGCGCATTCAAAGAACTAAACATATCAGCCAAATCCCTTACGCTATCACCAATAGCCCTAAGGTCAATGGCAGACATCCCCTTTAACTTTTTGCCGCTTTCATCGGCCTTTGCTCCAACATCCTCAACCCCTTTAGCGGCCTCTTCGGATGCTCCAGCAATATCCTTCATTGGAGCGGTTATCTTATCAACCAGCTCAAGTATCCACTGAGTTACTGTTGTCATTATTGAATATTTCAGCAGCAGCAGCCAAAACAGCCGCTTTCAGGTTCATAAAATGGAGCTTGTTTAGGTAAAGAGATTCTGCGTAAAGCCTACACCACTCATCATCGCCAAGTTTATCAGGAACAATGCTTGGGTAGTTCTTTCTAATTATGGCATCGCCCTCTGTAATAGGGTCGTTTACCTCGTAGTGCTTTACGCGTTGGATAAAAAACTTTGAGCCGGGGCAAGCATTGATTTTAAATGCTGAACAACGCCCATAAAGACAATGCCGTCCTCAAGGGCATCCATATCTCCACCAACAACCATGTTTTTTACCGCTTTATCGGCAAAGTCATCAAGCTTTCCTTGTTGAACTAACGGAAGCAGCATTTTAATAAGCCCCCTGTCAGGCCTTCTTACCAAAAACTGATACTGCTCTGCTGGAGTAATTTCCGTTCCTTCACCGTCAAGCTCTGCCTCTTCAGCAATAATTGTTATAACCTTTATTTTTCCAAACTTGAGCCTCAAGTCTTTAATTATTTCATCCGTAATGTTCTTGCTAAAGAACACCACAGGAGCGGAAGCTATAACAACGTCAACCGAACTAGCGGTTAAACAAGCATCACTACCAACAATTACCACAGCTACGGCAGCCAATAGCAGAGCCACAACCCCAAGTAATATCTTAACAGATTTTTCCATTGTACTTTTAATTAGCATTTAAACACTACAACACATTCCAGCTAATGTGACTTACAACCAGCTCATGCTTGTAAGCAATAACCTTGTCGTTTTGCTTTACAGCCACACCACGTCCTTTGAACTGACAGTTATGAATACGATCCTTAACCTTAAACCCGTTATATTCGTACTCAACCACAATATCAAAAGGAGCTATTTGAGAAAGCCTCATACCAGGGGGCAAAGAGCGCTGTATTGCATTAGTCTCCTCTAAGTAGAGGGTAATGCTTGCTTTTGCCGCATAATTACCTTCACCCCGGCCCACAGGATAAGCACCAGCGCCATACTGGTTCTCTAGTTCCTGCTCATCATCGTACTCAAGTTCAGTGATGCCTTCAACATCCCTTCCCAGCAAATTAGTTGTTACGGAATTCCATCCAGCCAACTTGCCAAACTTGTTAATCAACGTGCTTACACCTGCCATTGCGCTATATTTTATCAGTTAAACCCAAGTCCACATCAAACTCATGAACTATCTTACCAACAACCAGTTGACCCTTTACACGCAAGGGAACGGCCTCCGATGGTGATTGCGCAGAATCTATGTAAATATCCTTGCCATCAATATTCCCTGCAGACTCCATTTCGGAAAGTGCGCTAAGAACCGCTGATTCCAGACCTGACACCCAGGTGCTTTTTAAATAGCCCGTAGCAGGGTCGGTTGGCGCCTTCGACCTCACCCGTGGAATTAGGACTCTTCGAATAATTCTAGCCCCTTTATTCCAAATGCAGTTGTGATTAAAATACGCGTAATCACTAGTGGCCTCTACAGCTGTTGGACAGCCATTAAAATAAAAGCCGCCATAATCAGCAAAAGAGCCAACATACATATAGCCCTTGGCCGTTAAACTTTTTTGTTCTGCTGGCGTGAGAGTAGAGAATAGCTTACCATCCGACAGAGCCGCAGAAAGCCATCGCCCCAGCAATTCGCTACTCAAAGAATAGTTCTCTTCACCTCTCCTTGAGCGAGGTTTTTGCTCAATGTCCACGCTACCTATATCTTCGTGTATGCGCCTAACACCAACAGAACCCAATACGGTACCCACAGCAGCCCTAAGCTTGTTCGCATCATTCAACGAAGCAATAGCAGGATCCTGTGCTATTACGTATGTTACATTGGGAGCAGACACTGAACGCAAGTCTGGGTAATCGGTAACGCCAATAGGAACAGCCGCACCAACGCCTTCAACAAACCATCCATCAATTAGAAGATGCTCCGAAGCGAATTCTGCAATCAAGCCTTGAATCGAAACAGCATCAACTAATGCGGTTGAAACATTTGTACCTAGACCTATAAGCCCAAGCACATTAATGTTCTTAATAGATTTAATAGCCGCCTTAAGCGCACTATCGGCCACTAAAGCCGCAACAGTTTTCGTTTTGTCAACGGCTATTAAGTAGAAGGTGGTGTCAGGGCTTAACCTAAACATTTCGCTCAGGTTGTAATGAGTTAGCTCCACATTTGTATCATCAGAACTAACCGTAATACCTAACCCCTCAGCCGTTTCAATAGAAAGTAACTCGTAAGCCTTATTGTACTCCATAGACCCCTCTAGGGTCAATCCAGCAATAAGGCAAATGGTTCGGTCTGAGCCAACCTTTCGGCTCAGACCTCCATTTAACTTGTTAATATCAGCACCATTGAAACTCATGGCTAATCCTTTTTAAGTTCGTTTACCCTGGCTTCTGCCGCTTGAATAACCGTGGAACGGTTTTTACCCGAAGCCTCTTTGGCTTTTATTGATTCAACCTCACTAACAGTGTTACAAGAGCCAATAAGGGCAATAAGATCCTCAGCACGATCGCTAGATTTTGGTTGTTTTACCTCATCTCTAGTAAAGTTGTATATCTTAAGCTCCTTACCGCTTCTGTTTTTTGTAGCGTGATTCTTAACGGCATTATCGCCATTATCTACAATAAAGGCCATCCCATCGGATGTTACGGCTACTTTTTGCGCTTTAGGATATCGGTTAAACACATCCTTAGCAACAGCCTCTATTGCATCTTTATTTAAGGTGTTCATGCTTTATTAAGTATTATGGACTCACGCTATAGCGTGAGTCCTGATTTTACTATACTACAATACCAGATACAATGGCGCCAAAACCATAATCTTGAACCCTATCTACAAGCCCATAGGTTTGAGTTCTAAATTCAGAGGTAGGATCGGCCGACTTGGTATCGGTGGTTTCAGGCTTATACAGCACCTTAACAGCATTGATATGATAAACTGTGTTTGGGGCATAGTAGAATAAAGAGGCGCGTCTGTCGGTAGAAGTCAAGGCTGCACCCTTTGCCAGTTTTTCTCCAGCATTGTTGTACGCAAGCACAGCGCTATTAGAAAAGAACTTAAAGCCCATAATAGACTTAACCTTCCCCGTGGCAGTGTCGAAGAAAATCTCGCGATTACTGAAGTAATTAGCACTATCTCTATCCAAAACAAGGTCGGTTTCGTGCTCTGGACATAGAATAATGTAAAGTTGGGATTCGTCAGAAAGGTTAAGACCCTTAACCCTCTCCAAGTACTTAACCATATCGCCAAAAGTCAAGCGCTTACGACCAGTTCCGTCATCAGCCCCTGTGGTTCGAATCACTGGCATATCTGTACTAGTGTCATCGCCAGGTGCTAGTTTCCACATAACATGGTCGCGAATTCCCATTTTAAAGGACTCTGCGTGCTTAACTCGCACAGCGGCACGCTTGTCGTAGTTCAACGACCTAATCTCTGCATCATCAACTGCAGTTGGCTCTGTATCGTACTTTTCCCACTCAACAAAGGCTTTCTTCCCGTTCATCTTCTTGGCAGTCAGCTCGGCTGTGTTGTTAACCAAGAAGCCCACGTTGTTAATGAGCTTGTTGAACCTAATACCATCAGCAGTAATTGCCGATGCAGGCGCTCCTTTTAGAGTACCTATAAAATCATCCTTGAAGTTTTTAAACTCCTCAAGGAGTTGTGGAGCTACGTACTGATTTAGCCAGTTACCATCAAGCATTGTTGCCATTAAATTACCTCCTATATTAGTTTTTTGCGTTTCTTCCAATCCGCAAACAGCGCTTCGTAAGCGGCAGGATCCTTTTCGTGAAGTTCCATAAGAGCATCAGGATCGCTTTCCTGTAGCTCCTCGAAAGTTTTGCCATTCAGCGTAGCACCTGATTGCGTAGAAACTACCAGTTGGCTTGATAGGGAGCCAGGAACAACGGAAAGCGAAGCGAGTAACGCATCGGTTCCTTCAAAATCTCTCTCGTAAGCCTCTTCCCACTTCTTCCTTGAGTCCGCCTTAATTATCTTTTTAAGTTCGGCTTCATCAAGCTTAGCTTTTACCTTAGAGGCCTTATCAAGCTTTTCCTTTTGCTCCTGTTGGGCTTTAAGAGTATCGTACTCACCAGCCTTTTTAGCATTGTCTGCTATTTTGGCGTTAACTTGTTCTTGTGTTGCATCTTCGGGCAACCCCAAGCTTTTAGCGATTGCTTTTAGTTCCATTTCATCTTTGTAATTGGGTTTTGAGTCAATATTAACAACAGCAATTGGCGAACCGCTCTCTTTAATTGCAGACGCCGTATCTTCATCAATCCTAACGGGTTCTTTTATTGAGTTAAGGAACCCCCACTCAACAGCTTCTTGCGCTGTCATCCAAAAATCACCAGCATTCCATTTTGCTTTAAAATCAGCTTCTGGCTTTTTTAGTCTGGCCTTATACGCATCGTAGTACGTTGCCGTCATGTTCTTTAAAAGCTTGAGGTAATTCTCCACATCCTGTTCATTTCCCTCTATCCAACCAGAAGGCTTATGAATCATGTACTGGCCATTTCTTGCCTGTTCAGAGAAAGCAGAGCAAACACTTATGTAAGTGCCAGCGCTAGCAACCAACGCTCCACCCTCACTTGTGTATCCACCAAAAACTTCATTAAGAATGTTTACGATTTCGTTTGCCTGGAAACAATCACCTCCCACTGTCATTAAATAAACATGGCACTTGCTTGCACCGCTATCTTTTAGTTCCTGACAACGAGTTCTCATATCAACTGCATTGTTCCTACCCCATTCCGAGATAGAACCAATTATATCAACCCTTGCTATCTGCCCTTCAGCATAGCAGTTAATTTGTAGCACTTTTCTATTCATGCATGATTCTTTTTGTTTAATGTGATTTTTCGCTATCAAGAGTTACAAAGGTTTTCTCTTTTACACGCTTCTACAAATCACAATTTCAACAACTTGCATTTTGTGCTTTTCATAAACCCACAAGACTCTTTATCCTTAAAAAAAGCATGTAGATAAAATCAAGTTTTTACAAACCAGTTTATTACAAACACCTTTGCATAAAAGACAAATGCTATGGCGCCAATCAAAAAAACATCCGATAAAAAGACAGAAAAGCGGAAACAGCTAAAGCGCAGTGATTACGACAAGCTAAAGCGCACAGCTTATGAGTACGTTGTAGTGCAGGGGTTAGATCAAAAAGTAGTTGCCAATATGCTTAATATCTCCGAAGCAACTCTGTCTAAATGGTCTAAAGAAGGCAGATGGCGAGAGGAAAGAGAGTCTAGGCAGCACACCAGTTCTGTAGATGTAGAGAACACAAAAAAACTGCTCAGCCTATTGGCCAAGCAGCGACTAACTATTGAAACTCAAATACAAACCGCAATTAACGAAAACAACGCAGAAGAAGAAGTTCGGTTGCGGAAGAAAGCCAGTGCCATTACCGATGATATGAGCAAAATAAACAAAACGCTCATGACAATTAGCGCAAAAAACTACACACTGGGAGTGTTCATTGATGTTATGGATGAAATCTTTAACGCGCTTAGAAGCTACGATGAATCCCTGTGGGCAAAAACAGTTGACTTCCAAGGCATATTGATTCGAAAGAAAACCATAGATATTGGGTAATGGCTACATCAAGAGCAAAAGCGGACAAAATAAAAGCGGAGGAGTATCTAAAGAAGTTAGAGATAGTCCGAAAAGCCAATGAGGTTAACCCGTTCGAAACAAAAGCTGAACAAAAAGCGAGGATCGAACGAGCTCAGAAAGATATAGCCTATATGGTAATGACATATCTCCCTCATTACGCTACAGCTAAGTGCGCTCCATTCCAAATAGATTTTGCCAACAAAGTAGAAGCCGATCCTCTATTTAAGGGGTTTGCAGAATGGGGGCGCGGCTTGGCTAAATCGGTTTGGTGCGATGTGATTATACCGCTGCACCTATGGATTCGTGGCGAAGATGTGTTTTTCTGCTTAATGAGTGATAGCAAGGAAAGGGCTCAAGAGCTATTAGCCGATGTGCAGGCTGAGCTTGAGGGAAATCCTTTGTTAGTTCATGATTTTGGCCAACAGAAGTGTGAAGGCGATTGGGAAATAGGCAACTTCAAAACAATAGACCAACGCTTTATTGGTATGGCCTTCGGTATAAAAAAGAAGGTGCGCGGCGTGCGCGTTAAGCAACGCCGTCCAAATCTCTGGACAATTGACGATTTGGAAACGCCAGATACCATAAGCAACCCCAAGCGCATGCGTAAACAGGCCGAGCAAATTGAAAGGGACATTATTCCCACAATGACAGGGTCAATACGCCGACTTCTTTACGCCAATAACAAATTTGCCAGGGTCATGACGCAAACCTTTTTGCAGGAGCGGCACCCTCACTACGTTGTGCATCAAATTAAGGCTTACGACAAAGTTACCCATAAACCAGCATGGCATTCAATGTACTCAGCCGAATACTACCGCCAACAAGAAAAGGACATGGGCATAGTTGCTGCACATGCCGAGTATTTGCACGAATCAAAAATTGAAGGCACCATATTTTCCGAAGACCAAATACAATGGGCGCCCATGCCGCCACTTCACGAGTTTAAAATGATTGTAGTGCACTGGGACATAGCATATACCGACAACGAAAAAAGCGACTACAACGCATGCAGAGCGTGGGGTTTGCATGGTACCGACTACTGGTTAATAGATTGCTATGTAAAGCAATCTACAATGAAACGCGCTGTTGAGTGGCTGTGCGATTTTAAGAAGAAACTTGACCGTGGAGTTAACATCATTTTTCAATACGAGTCGCAATTCTGGAATGGCGAAGTTGAACGAACCATTAATGAGGTGGAGGATGAATCGGGAATTAACTTAAATCTAATGAAGGTTGATACCCCGCGCACCAACAAAACCATGCGCATGATTACCATGCAACCCTACTATCAAAATGGTCGCACTTATTACAACGAAAAGTTAAAAAGCCATTCCGATACCCAAATAGGCATTATGCAACTTTGCGCTGTTGAAGAAGGCAGTACTGAGCACGATGATAGCCCCGACGCAGACCAGCAAGCAATTTCTAAACTTGAGCTCTACTGCACAAACAAAAGGGCTAAAGACGGAGGAAAATCATGGAAAGCTGGATTAATGAAGAAAACTCACGAAATACCATAAGAATATGAGATACATTAATAAAGATGATATTGTTGCAATAATCCATGAGAGATTAATTAACGAAAGCGTTGCCATGGACACTGCAATACCTTTAGCTGACAACGACATTATAATCGACATTGAATCCAAAGCCATCGACCTAGTTATATCTTACATCTCAAGGAGATATAATCATGTTGAAATCTTTTCTGATACTCCTATAAGGAATGGGGTTCTTGTTCAACTAATATCCAGCATTGTAGTGTATAGAGCCGTAAAGAGAAATGCAGCAAGGAAAGTTCCCGACGATTATGTTGAGCTGTACAAAGAAGCAATAAAAACGCTTGAAAAGATACAAGCCGGGGCAATGGATTTAATCGGATGCCCATTATTAATAAACTTCGATGGCTCACCAGTCTCTCCTCTTTGGGGCAATAGCACTAACGACAATAATTTTGTTTAAACACTACTTAAATGGCCAAAACAAACATTATAGATAGGATAAAAACTGCTGCAGAATCGTTCATTGTTAGCAGGGCTAAAAACAGCAGCATATTCAACGAATACTACAACAGAACAGCAAAAAAAGCTGAATGGAGTAGGCAGTCAACGTTTTACAATCGTAAGCTTATTGGAGATTGGATCACATCAGTGACAGCAGCAACCGACCCCATTAATCCACGAAGAGGGATGTTAATGAGGTTTAATCAGTCATTGATGTTAGACCCTCACCTCTCTGGAGTTATTAACACCAGAATACTAAGAACAACACGATCTTCTTTCAAAATAGTAAACGAAAAAGGTGTAGAAAACGATGAGTTAAAAGGCCTACTAGAGAGGCCATGGTACGACGATCTTGTTAAACTCGTTCTATCAAAAAACTTTCAAGGAACTACACTAATAGAACTATTTGATGTTGATGAGAATGGCGAACTAACTAGAGTAACAGAAATTCCCCAAAGCAACTACATTCCGCAAAAAGGCATTATAATAAAGGAAGAGTACGATGAAACAGGAGTAAGTTACAAAGAAGGCTTCTACAAAGATTACTACGTACAAGTTGGAGGAGATTGGGAACTAGGGCTACTTAACCAACTAGCCATGATTGTGCTGGCAAAAAAATTAGCATTAGGTTCATGGATTTCATTCATTGAAAAGTATGGAGTTCCACCTCTATTTGTAATAACAGATAGACTTGACTCTACTAGACGCGATGAGCTGTTTGACATGCTGGAGAACTTTAGGTCTAATCATTTTGGGGTGCTACAGGGTAATGAGACAATAACAATACCTGCAAACTACAATGTAGATGGCTACCAAAGTTACAAGGCTCTCATAAACGACATATGTAACAATGAAATAAGCAAAAGCGTACTTGGCGGTTCAGCCACCACCGATGTTAAATCATTCGTAGGTTCTGCAGAGGTACAAGAAAGGGTAGCGCAAGATAGGTATGAAGCCGACAAACTATTATTTAAGTACTACTTTAACAGCAAAATAAGGCACTCATTAGCAAAGCTAAGCAGTAAGTACGCAGCATTTGCAACTCATCAACTGGTGTGGGATAACCAAGAAACTCTTAACATCGAAGAATACATTAACGGAGTAAAAGAGTTATCAGCCTATTACGAATTCGATGTTGATGAGATTAAAAAGAGAACAGGCCTACCTGTAATAGGTAAAAAGCAGCAGAATCCTGAAGAAATGAATGTTACTGCTCAAAAAAAAAAGCCTAGCATAAACGCATTGCATGTTGATAAGTACACGCTATTTGCTGCAACTTGGGATGCTGCCATCGAAAGGCTAGCCAATGCAATATACAACGGCGAAGTAAAACCAGCTGACTTAGACAAAGACTTAGTACTTAAGAACTATGCATCTCTAAATAAAGAAGCTAACGATGGGTGGGGTAATGGGTATTACGAATCAACAACAGCAAGAAGCATAAGAGAAAACTTGTTTAAATTCTCAGGCGCAAAAGCCTTTAGCCTGATGGAAAAGCTTAACGATTTAGCTTCTACTGAGGTAACAAAAGAGTCCTTTATTGCAAAAGCAAAGCAGACTGTTACTATACACAACGAGACCTGGATGGATGTGGAGAAAAAGTTTGCAGCTAATGCCGCTAGTTCTGCTCGTGACTTTGAGCAGTACATAAAAGATATTGATATTTATCAGTACCTAAAACTCAGAACTTTTGGCGACGAAAATGTAAGAGACTCTCACAGAGCAAATGAAGGAATAATAAAGCCTGTAAATCAGTGGAAAGTAATTCCACCATTCGACCCTGGTTGTAGGTGCTGGCTTGAACAAACCAACGAACCACCAACACTAGATAGGGATGTTAAAGGCGTAAGCCAGCAATGGGGAAATAACCCTGCATTTACAGGAAAAATATTCACTCCAGAGCATAGTTACTTTGTTTCAGCAAGAAAAAGCAAAAATATGCTTACAAATGCTGAAAAGATGAAAGTGTACATTCCATACAGTAGAAGCATTAAGGTTAATGACCATAAGGTTTTTATAAATGATTTTTCAGACACCGCAGACACCGTTCAGAACATTGAAGCCGCCAAGATTCTTTGCAAAGAGTTAAAAACAAATATATACATAAGGCCTCACGTTAATAATGTAAAAGGTTTCAAGAACCCCGAATTAGGCATTGGAACGCAAAACAGAAAAGGGGATCTAAAAACATACAACCCTACAACAAAAGATGGCAACATTGTAACACTTGAAAATTTCTTGATTAACTCAATTAGCTCCGCAAACAAACAGGGTGCTAACTACCTTATTGTTGATATAAGTAATAACACCGATGACTACAAAACAGTTCTTAAACGCCGTCTAGTTGGTGGTTTAAACAATATCAACAGGAACATAAAAGAGGTGATAGTCATTAACAACAGTAGGGTGTCAAGAATAACCAGAGGTCAGGTTAATAACGGGCAGTTTAAGGCGTTTATAGACAACTTGGGTTAAATCAAAAAGGCAGAGCCTAAGCCCTGCCTTCTTTTGGTTGAGATTGACCGTAGTCGCTCTCATCAGAGTTACAAATATACAGCTAATTATGGCAAAAAAAAACCATGTTCCAGATTTTAAGAAACTAGCAGAAAGCTTAAAGCATAAAGCCGCTAGAATTGCTGGCTCAGAATCAGTAAAGTTTTTTAAAGAGAGTTTTGTAAAGCAAGGATTTACAGACTCTTCTTTTGACGCATGGCCAAAAACACAAAACCCATTAGCGGGTAAGCGAACAATGTACAAAAGCGGCAAGTTAATGCAATCAATAAGAAAAACAGAAGAGACAACAAAAAGAGTAACAGTCATAGCCGATTCAGACTACGCTGAGATTCAAAACAGCGGAGGCTACATCGTTGTTACGCTTAAAATGAAAAATTTCTTCTGGGCTAAACACATTGAGTTCAAAGACAAAAACAAAAAAAAGGCAGAGTTCTGTAAAGCCATGGCGTTAAAAAAGGAAGGAGACAAAATAAAGATACCACCAAAGAAATTCATAGGTAACAGCCAAACGCTGCTAAATATACTTAAAGAGCAATTCGAAGTTGAATTACACACAGCATTTAAACAACGTTTAAACGCATAAAACCAACACATAAATGAATGCTTTTACAGACCTTTATCAGGAATTAGCCCTAGTAGTCAACAATGAATTACAGGAAATACCATGGGTTGACCTTTGGCACGAGCAAGTTTCATTCTTAACCGAAGAACTCCCTTTTCCAACGCCAGCATTATTCCTTTCTTTTGAAACAACTGCTTGCGAGGACAAAGGCTTGCTAATGCAAAATTGTGAGATGCAAATAGACATGTATCTTTTTTTTGAAACCTTTGGTGATTCTTTTAGCGGTTCATACAATAACGAAAGCGCTACAAACTTTCTGCGCTTGCTAACAGAAATACACAAAACGTTTCATGGTAGATATGGTAAAAACTTTTCCGAACTAAGAAGGGTTTCTGTAAAGCCTATTGAAAGCGGTGGTGCTGGCAATCTTTATCGCATATCATTTAGTTGTATCGTGGAAGATGCAAGCGCACAAAAAGTATTCAACAAAAAAAGTGTATCGGAAATAAGCATAAATACATCCAGTTCAAGTGTAGGTAGAGTTGAAACGGCAACAGATACAGAACCGCTGTTCATCACAACATAAAAAAAGGAGACAGGCCGTTTTGCCTGTCTCCACATTGCCTTGGTTCAGCCCAAGGACTTTCATCATTCATAACGCGGCATCATAATAAAAAGAATCGCCCTTTGTCGCTTTCCTAGCTTTAAACGCTGAAATAAAGCCTTGCCTACCATGGAGAGGGACGCACACATGATAGGGCAAACCTAACCTCTTTTCCTATGTATATAGCCGCCATCTTCTGGGTTTACTGTAAAATATAATTAGCACTTTGCATTTTTGCCAAGCAATTCCTGATAATAAGCATTGTTCTCTTCGCAATAAAAAATACGACTGTATATGTAATTTGAATCCAAAAAGAACCATTCTTCCTCCAATTCTTTCAATACATCATCTATCCGCATACGCTTTATGTCGTAGAGTTCGTGGAATTTTTGAACCATTCTCTTATCTCTTATTTTTAATAACTCGCGCTTGCGCATATCAGATTTATCGTTTTCACAAATATAAGAACGATAAAAGCGCTTCGCTAAAAAAAAATTGTAACCTAAATTGTAACCTAAATTGTAACCTTTGGTTAAAAAAGTAGCCAAACGTACAGCACACCCAAAGCAGAAACATTCACCACAATCAAAGAACACCTACAAGCCAATTTGCCCATCAAATCTATGTTAAGCATGGTTTAAATCCATTTAAACGATAGGATGAATAATTAAACACCAATTAAAGCAAAATTAAACACAAAGCACGATTCAAACACACATATATTTGCTCAATAAATATCACAACAAAATAAATTTCAAACACTTACACCGAAAATGCAACAATATTTTTTTTGCACCATTTGTACTACCCCCTACATTTGCATCTATTCACAGCAAAGGGGTTGAGCCCTAACTCGAATTGTATGAGCAAACTAGTTATAAAAGCATTAGGCGTTATTGCATTATGCTCAGCCGTACTTGCATCTTGTAACGAGGATGAGTATAGCATGCCTACATATAAGCCAATTGTGGGATTTCATGAGCAGAGCAAAACCATATCTGCAACCAATTATCTTGATAACGGAACTGTTGATGTGTCGTTTAAATTCTCTGCAAACCGCTTGCCTGCTGAGGGTAGCGTAACATTCTCGATTCAGGTTGAGTCCGTATCACCAGAGGGTATCGCAGATCTATTTACGCTTGCGGCCAATCAGGTAACGCTAAAAAGTCAGGAGGTGTTAGATCAGAAGGTGGGCTCAGTAAACTGGTCAAAGCTAAGCTCAGGCCAGGAGGCTGTTGTTACCCTTGCTATTACACCTGTTGATGGAATTGATCTTGCTCCAACAACTAAAAGGGCAACCATAAAGCTATCAAAGCAAGTGGCTCCACAAATTTGGCTCGATAAAACTAAAAAGTATAGCGCTCTAATACCATTGGGATACGCAGAGCCAAGCAAGGTGTTTAACCTATCAATTCCAATGACTAGCAGCTCTAATGTTCTTGCCGATATTAATGTGCCCATTAGGGTGAGCCTTGGTGGTATGGAAGAGGGCGTTCACTTTAGCATTCCTTCTAAAATCATGACCATTAAGAAGGGTACCAAAATGGCTAATTTGGCCATTGAGGTTTTTGCTGCTGCGTTTTCTGCCGGACAGGTAAAGCCTTTCTACATAGAGATTCATCAGGAAGATCTTTCGCAAAGCGATGTTGCCGTAGTTGATGAAACCTACTGGTGGACTACCATTGAGGTGGGCAAAGAAGGTGTTGCTATACCAACGGTATTCCTTGATAAGACTGCTACCTATGATGCTCTTATGGGTGCCGATTTTGCTGGCGATGAGCAAACTGTTAATGTTGAGATTCCTGTTTCTAGTACTCCACTTCCCGAAAGTGTTGTGCTTCCCATACGCTTAAACGAGTATAACGTTCAGGAGGGAACTCACTTTAGGATTGCCGATAAGAACCTTAGGGTTAATGCGGGCGAGACCAAGGCCACTCTTGCTGTAACGGTTATTAAATCTGGCTTCTCTGCAGCAGAGGCAAAAGACTTATGGATTGAGATTCATTCCGACGATCTTCCTTCTCCTATCGTTCAAATTGATGCCGATAAATGGTGGACAACCATAAAGGTTGGGCGAGAGTAGTTGGAAAACCCTGTAACAGCTGCTAAGATTTACAGGTTCTTTTCATTGGGTTTAGTTTTTAGGTTATTGTGGGCGCACTGTGCCCACAATTTTCTTTTTGTTTACAAAAATGTATTGTGATGAGATATACTTTTTTACTTGCGCTTGTTATAATGGCAAGCAACGTATGGTCGCAAAGTGCTGTTAGGCTGTCGTCGCAACCAGAGCGCACCGCCGAGGTGACTAGTCGTATTGAGCAAACACCCACCTTAAAGGTGAGCTTGCCTAGCGCATCAAAGGCTGAGGTTACCTTTGTTGATAACTCTAAAACGGAGTTCTTTCCTCCAATTTTCGATCAGCAGGGTAACTCATGTAGCCAAGCCAGTGGCATACGGTACATCTTCAGCTATCACATGAATGCCCTGCGTGGAACAAGTGCTGCCAATACCGCTAATGTGTACTCGTATCATTATACATGGAACATGCTAAATAACGGTACCGATATGGGTAGCTGGTACTTTGATGGGTACGATTTGGCCAAGGATAACGGTGTTCCCTCCCTTGACGATTTCCCCGATGAGTCCTTTGCTACTAACGAGCGTACCTGGATGACAGGGTACGATAGCTACTTTAGGGCTATGCACAATCGTATTGAATCGTACTATAAAATTCAGGCCGATGCGGCCGATGGGCTAAGTAAAATTAAACGCGTTCTATTAGATCAGGGAACTGGCGCTGCTACAGGCGGTTTGCTAAACTTCTCTGGCAAAACATCCAATTGGCAGGTGGTAGATTACTACGGATCAAGCAGTACTGGTTACAAAAAGATAGTTAAGCTATTTGGCGATGGTGGCGACCATGCAATGACTATTGCTGGTTTTGACGATACTGTTGAGTTTGATATTAATGGCGATGGTGTAATCCAATCCGATGAGAAAGGTGCGCTAATTATGGTTAATTCATGGGGTAGTGCTTGGGGCGATAACGGGCGAGCGTACATGCCTTACAAGCTGCTAACCCTAGGCTATTGGTCGGGCGGTATTGGCAATGGCGATAAGTATGTTTATGGCATTAAGGTTACAGATCATAAGCCTTTGGCAACAGCAAAGGTTACAATAAAGTACACCTCACGAAACGATTTGTGGTTTATTCTTGGTGTAGCCAGCGATGCATCGGCGCAAACTCAGCAAAAGGCTAAAACGCTTAAGGTGTTCCGTAAGCAGGGCGGCGACTTTTTTATGTGTGGCGGTAACGATGAGTCTGATAAAACAATAGAGTTGGGGCTAGATTATTCCGATTTACTTGTGGCTATGCCCAATGCAAAGAAGTTCTTCTTAACGGTAAAGCAATCTCCCGAGGGCGATTTAGGGGTCGGACAAGTTCTGGCGTGGTCGGTAATGGATTATCGAAATGCAGAGCAGCCAGTCGAGCATAAGGCAAGCGCAGCATCTGTTGAGATTACGGGTACCCTTTCCATGTCGGTTGAGGCAGTTGAATCTGGCGTTTCCAGCAATACGTTGGGGAAAGTGGGCTTATACCCTAATCCTGCAAACTGCTCGCAGCTGCTAGAACTTGCTATCCCAAATGTAACAGGAACAGGCGTGGTTAGCATTTACTCCTTGCAGGGAGCCTACATACATTCTGTAAATGCTGATTTTGCTGCCGATAGGGCAAGCCTATACCTGCCAAGCGCAATATCTGCGGGGTTGTATGTGGTAAAGGTGAATGTTAATAACATGGTTTACTCTGGTAAACTTGTTATAAAATAGATTGTATCCTGATTAATATCAGGGTGCAGAATGAGGGTGGTGTGTATATTTGGAAATTATCGTTTAAATTCTGCTCAACACGGTGAACCTCATATTACACTCCACTCTGTATCACAATAATGGCAAGAAACTTTTTTCTTGCTGGATTTGCTGATGCCTTCACTCCCTAAGCCCCTTCTTTTTATCTCACTATAGTTTTCTTATAGTCAAATACGTAGGATAGTAATAACTTACGTTGAATCTTGAATAATTGCGATATATGCTTATTGACAAAATAAAGCGTCAGTTCCGCTACCTTGTAGCCCTGATGTTCCTTTTTTCCGCACAGCAACTTGTAGCGCAGGGAACCCTTGCCGATTACCAACGTGCGCAAACCTACTTCCATCTTAACGTGGATAAGCTAGTTAAAAATATTAACCTGTGGCCTCAGTGGGATAACAGTGGCCTTTGGTACAAAACCGAGACCGATAGTGGTTACCGGTTCGTAACGGCTAACCCCCAGAACGGTAAGGTTAGCCAGGCCTTTAGCCATGAGGTGCTTGCCAAGGCTCTATCTGCAGAACTCGGAAAAAGCATTAGTCCCGACTCACTTCTTTTCTCCCGTTTTACCTATGATGATGGGCGCAGCGCCATTCGTTTTAAAGTAAAGGAGAATCATTACTCCTTTAACCTCAAGTCTGAAGCTCTAAGCAGAGTTGAGGTTAAAGCATTGCCTGCAAAGAACGAGTCTGTATCGCCCGATAGCACCGTAAAAGTGCTGATTCGTAATCATAACCTTTACCTAGTAAACCTAAAGACAGGCGAGGAGCGCCAGCTTACAGCCGATGGTGTTGATAGGTATGGCTACGCAACGCCGGGATCATGGTATCAGGTTACTGATGTTGAGGAGGGAGAGCAGTACGATCCTGAGATTGACATTACATGGTCGCCCGATTCCAAACGCTTTGTTACCTATAAACTCGATAGGCGCAAGGCTAAGCGCATGTACCTTTTCCAGTCGCTACCCGACAGTGGTTACCGCGCAAAGGTCTGGTTCTATGAGCGTCCGCTACCTGGTGAGGATACTCCCAAAATGGTGGAGTACTTTGTGTTTGATGTTGATAAGGGAAGTAGCGTAAGGGTAAATATTGCTCCCTTTGCCGATTTTCTTGGAAACATGGGACCAGCATGGCTTCCCGATGGTAAGCGCCTTTACCTGTCGCACTTCATAAGGGGCTATCAGGGGCTAAACTTTTATGTTGTTGATGCCGTTACGGGTAATGCGCAAACGCTTTTCGAGGAGCGTTCGGAAACCAATATCGAGTACCAAATGGCTTTTGGCGAGGTAACCTCCGATGGGAATCACCTTGTTTGGGCATCGGAGCGCGATGGCTGGAGCAACCTTTACCTTTACGATTTAAACACCATGCAGCTAGTGCGCCAGCTAACCAAGGGCGAGTATGTGGTACGTTCCATTGCTCATGTGGATGCAAAGGCCAAGCGTATATGGTTTGTTGCGGGTGGCAAAGAGGCTGGGCGTAATCCCTACTACCAGCATCTTTACTCCGTTGGTTTCGATGGGAAAAAGGTTGCGCTGCTTACTCCAGAGGATGCCGAGCACGAGGTGGTGCTTAGCCCTAACGGTAAGTGGTTTATCGATAACTACTCACGCATAGATATGCCTACGGTTAGCGTGCTGCGCCGCCTTACCGATGGTAAGCTTGTTGGCGAGCTGCAACGCGCCGATGTTAGCAAGCTGCTGGCCACGGGTTATCGTTACCCTCAGCAATTTGTAGCAAAGGGTCGCGATGGCAAAACCGACATTTATGGCGCAATTTTTTACCCTAGCACATTTTCAACCGCTAAGGTTTACCCCGTAATTGATGGTACCTACTCTGGGCCACAGCATGTGCGCACCCCGCGCTCTTTTGCTAGGGCATTTCGTAATTCCGATCAGCCATTGGCCGAGCTGGGCTTTATTGTGGTAGCTATTGATGGTATGGGAACGGCCATGCGCTCCAAGGCCTTTCACGATATGTCGTGGAAAAATCTTGGCGATATTGGTGCACCCGATCATATTGCCTTTATAAAGCAGCTGGCGCGAGTGCACTCCTTTGTAGATTCAACCCGGGTGGGTATTTACGGTCATTCGGCAGGGGGGTACGATGCCGCTCATGCGCTACTTGCTCACCCCGATTTTTACAGCGTTGGTGTATCATCGGCAGGGAATCACGATCATCGTATGTCAAAGGCTTGGTGGCCCGAGCAGTACATGGGCTTGCCCGGCAAGCACTTCGATGAGCAATCTAACCTAAACCTCGCCCAGAACCTTAAGGGTAAATTGCTGCTGGTTCATGGCGATATGGATCAGAATGTGAATCCTGCCAACTCGTTGCGCTTGGGTGCCATGTTCCAGAAGTACAACAAGGATTACGATTTGCTGATAATCCCTAATCACGATCACGATTTGTACAACAACCTATACTTTACCCGTAAACGGTGGGATTACTTTGTTCAGCATCTGCTGGGTGTAACTCCTCCTCGTGAGTTTCAGATTGAGGTGAAGAAGTAAATCGCTTTGCGAAAAAGAAACCTTTAAAAACCAAACCTATGTTTAGCAAGCAAACCTACATAGAGCGCCGCAATACGTTGCGGGCTAGCATGAAATCGGGGCTACTGCTTTTTGTTGGTAACGACGAGAGCGGCATGAACTACGCCGATAACACCTACCGTTTTAGGCAGGATAGCACATTCCTTTACTACTTTGGGGTTAACACTCCTGGTCTTTACGCGGTGATGGATATTGATGGTGGGCGCGACTATATTTTTGGTGATGACCTTACCATCGACCATATTGTGTGGATGGGTGTACAGCCTACCATTGCCGATAGAGCCGCTATGGTGGGCGTTGAGAATACTGGAACGCTGGCGCAGCTGGCCCATATGTTGAGCAAGACCTCAGGACGTAAGGTGCACTACCTGCCTCCCTACCGCCCCGAGCATGAGGTTAAGCTTATGCGTTTGCTGGGTGTTCACCCCGATAACGCTCAGCAGCAAGCTAGCATTGAGTTTATAACCGCTGTGGCCGAGCAGCGCAACGTGAAATCGGCCGAGGAGGTTGCCGAGATTGAACGCGCCGTGAATACCACCGTACTTATGCACCAAGCGGCAATGCGCTACGCACGCCCCGGAATGACCGAGGCACAGGTTGCAGCAAAGGTTCACGAGGTGGCTCTGGCTGCTGGTGGCGACCTTAGCTTTCCTATTATCGCCACAATAAATGGGCAAACGCTGCACAACCACTACCACGGCAATACCATACAGGAGGGGCAGCTGTTCCTTCTCGATGCTGGAGCCGAAACGCCCATGGGGTATGCTGGCGATATGAGCAGCACCTTTCCCGTATCGGCAACCTTTACTAATAGGCAGCGTGAGATATATGCTGTGGCTCTTGCTGCGCATCAGGCTGCCATTGCCGCCCTTAAGCCGGGGGTGCATTTCCGCGATGTGCACATGCTGGCCGCCCGCACCATTTTTGATGGGCTAAAGGCGCTGGGCTTTACCCGTGGAAATACCGACGATGCCATTGCCAACGGCGCACATGCGCTTTTCTTCCCCTGCGGGTTGGGTCACCTAATGGGGCTAGATGTGCACGATATGGAGAACCTTGGCGAGCAGTGGGTAGGCTACTGCGGTGTTCCCAAGAGCAAGCAGTTTGGGCTAAAGTCGCTACGCTTGGGACGTGAGCTAAAACCAGGGTTTGTGCTTACCATCGAGCCGGGTATCTACTTTATACCCGAGCTTATTGATATGTGGCAGCAGCAGGGCATCAACAAGGAGTACTTAAACTTTGATAGGATTGATAGCTACCGCGATTTTGGCGGTGTGCGTAACGAGGAGGATATTCTGATAACCGACACTGGGCACAGAATTCTTGGAAATCCCCTTGCAAAAACCATTGATGAGGTTGAGCAGGAGCGGTCGTTTTTATTGTAGCAAAATGGTGCATGGGTTGGGCAAGTTGGGACAAAGTAGCAATGGCAGGCAATGGTACTTGTTCTGTTGATACACTTTGTCCCGCAATGTGCCTGTTTCTCATAAAAATAATGGGGTACCATATACCCTAAAAGAATCGATTGTATTAACTTGGTACATTGGTTACTATGTAGTTTTCATTTAAAGGATGGTAATGATGCGGTTTAAACATCTTGTAATTATTGCTGCTGCGTTTTTGGCTTTGTGCAGTTGTAGGGTACAGCCTCAAAGTGCAGCAGATGTGGTAGGTAGCATATCGCTGGTTGATAGCATGCGGAAAATAGAGGGCGATACCTTTTTTACAGCAACCTATGAGCTATGGTTTGCACAGCCCGTTAATCACAGCAATCCCAACGAGGCCTTTTTCCCTCAGCGCGTGTTCTACTCGCATAAGGGTTTCGATAGGCCAACTGTAGTGGTACTTGAGGGGTATAAGGCATACTCACCCAGTGCTAATGAGCTTACTAAGCTGCTAAATGCCAATCAAATTGTGGTTGAGCATAGATTTTTTGAGCAGAGCCGCCCAAAGGATAGCATTCCTTGGGCACAGCTAACTGTTAAGCAAGCCGCAGCCGATCAGCATGCCATAATTCAGGCGTTTAAACCATTCTACAAGGGCAAGTGGATATCAACAGGTATAAGCAAGGGTGGGCAAACCACCATTTTCCATAGGTACTTTTATCCCGATGATGTTGATGTAAGCGTGCCATACGTTGCACCTTTAAACTTCTCTAACGAGGACGAGCGCATATATGCGTTTCTTGATAGCGTAGGAACACCTGAGTGTCGACAGCGCATTGCCGCATTTCAAACAGAGCTATTTAAACGTAAAGAGGCCCTAATGCCAATGCTAGATACGTTTGTAGCTAATAGAGGCTATTCCTTTGTAATGGGAATTGAAAAAGCTTACGACCTGAATGTTCTTGAGTACCAGTTTGCGTTTTGGCAATGGGGTGGTGTTTCAAGCGAAAGCATCCCAACAGCAAAAGCATCAAACGAAGTTGTTTTTAAGCATTGGGTTAGTGTTGCACCATTCGATTTCTTTGCCGATCAGGGTGTAGAAGATATTCGTCCCTTCTTCTATCAGGCAATGACCGAGATAGGGATGTATGGCTACAGGGTTAAGCCTTGGGCCAATTACATTGACTATCCCAATAATTTAAAGTTCGATTTTACCATGCCTAAAGGGCATCGGGCTGTTTTTCATCCAGAGACCATGCTTAACATCGATCGTTGGTTAAAGGAGCGGGGTAATAATATGCTTTACATTTATGGGCAAAACGATCCTTGGAGCGCCACTTCTGTGGTAACGGGCAATGGTACCAATGCCGTTAAAATGGTTAATCCCGGGGGCGATCACACTACTCGTATTAAAAGTTTTCCAGCGCCCATGCGCGATAGCATTGTGCATACCTTAGAGCGATGGCTCAATTTACAAATAGAACTTCCCTGTAGCGGGGGAGGGAAACCAAAAGATGCTGCAAGCTATATGTTTGAGGTGTTGTAATCCATTTGGTTAAGCTTATCAAAATTAAGTTGGTTAGGTAATGTACGTGCCAGCCAACCGCATCACTAAAAAATGAACACATGAATAAGTATTTCTTATCAGCCTTACTTACAGCAGCAATGCTGGTTACTAACAGCTTTGCCTGCACCGTTATAGTGGTTGGCAAAAAGGTTAGTAAGGATGGTTCGGTTATAGTATCGCAAACCGATAATGGCGACGATAGCCGCATCCGCGTTTACCCACGCATGAAGTATAAGGCCGGCGAAATGGCTCCTGTTTACTTCGGTATTCAGGATGTGAACCGTCCGCTTAACGATTTGGGCGAGGTTATTGGCTATATTCCTCAGGTTGAGGAGACCTACCAGTTCTTTATGTCGGCTTATCCGCATATGAACGAGCATCAATTGGCGCTGGCCGAGAGTACAACCAGCATGCGCGATGAGCTTAAGTTTGAGCGTGGTCAGGGCGATCAGATTATGACCATAGAGCAAGCCCAGATGTTTGCGCTGCAGCGCTTTAAAACGGCTCGCGAAGCGGTTGTGTTTATTGGTGGGCTAATGGAGACCTACGGGTTTCTTCCATCGTGTGTTGGCGAGTCGGAATCGCTAGCCATTGCCGATGCCAATGAGGCTTGGATTTTTGAGGTTATGGCCGTTGGTGCTGGATGGAAAAAGGATAGCGGCAAACCTGGCGCAATATGGGTGGCGCAGCGTGTTCCCGACGATCATGTGGCCATTATCCCCAACTGGAGCGTTGTTAAGGAGATTGACGAGAACGATCCTGCAAACTTCCTCTTCTCACCAAACTACAAGAACTTTGCCATAGAAAAAGGTTGGTACAACCCCAATGGTAGCAAACCATTTGTTTGGCAAGATATTTATGCGCCAATACCCCGCGAGTGGGCTACTGGTCGGTTTTGGCTTTTCTACAAGCAGGTTGCACCAGGGTTTTACCCTTGGCCCGATAGATCTCTTAAAACTCCTTTCGATACTCAGAACCCATACGTTCAGTTTGTTGAGCCAATATCAATATACCCATTCTCGGTTAAGCCAGAGATGAACCTTTCGGTTCAGGATGTTATTGCCTACCAACGCTCTGTGTTCGAGGGTACTATTTACGATATGAGCGAGGATCCCGACTGGTACATTCCCGATGCCGATGGTAAAATGTACAAATCGCCTTTGGCTACTCCATTCCCAACCCGTGAAATGCGGAAGCTGCTTGATTTGAATTGGCGTCGTAATGTGGCTCGTGGTGGTTATGGTATGGTGGCACAGCTCCGAAGCTGGTTGCCTGCAGCTATTGGTGGGGTTTACTGGGTTTATCAGGATAATCAGTACCCAGGAATTTACCAGCCAATTTACGCTGGTGTTACCGATATCAACCCAGTTTTTAGCACCTATAATCCTAATGAGTACTCAGACAAATCGCTTCGCTGGGCAATAGATTTTGTAGATAACCTACTGTACCTTAGGTGGCAGGATGCCATGAAGGATGTACGTGCCAAACGCGATCCGCTTGAGGCAAGCTACTTTGAGCAGCTACCCGCAATAGACCAAAAGGCGCTTGAGCTGTACTCAAAGAATCCAGACAAGGGGCGTAAGGTGCTTACCGATTGGAGCTGGCAGAAGATGGACGAGGCAATGAAGGTTTACCTTGACCTCCGCAACGAGATTCTGGTTAAGTACACCAACAATAAACAGGGTATCAATTTTTAGGATACCTTTGTGCCGTAAAGCTGACAGTTCTATACGTTCTGTCAGCTTTTTTATTTATACCCATACCGTTTACGCCATGCAAACCACCAGAGTTGAACTCTCCGATACACTACCCCTTACCTGCTCTCGCCGGGGCACCTGTTGCTTTGGCAATCAAGTGCTGCTAAATCCTTGGGAACTGGCTTGCCTTGCGGCCGAGAAGGGGATTTCCCCGCGTCAGTTTCGCGATAGCTTCTGCGACTTTGGTGGCACTTGCTTAATGTTTAATGGCGATATGGGTTGGATGGGGAAAAAGGCTTGTGGTATGTACGTTCACAACTTTGGTTGTAGCTTGCACGTGGCGCGCCCATTGGCATGTAGGCTTTACCCCATTGGCCGCCAAATACAGAGCGCTCAGGTGCATTACATGTACGAGGGGCGCCAGTTTCCCTGTTTAAGCGGATGTCCAGAGGTTACCTCGTTGCCCCATATAACCGTTTCCGACTACCTACAAGGTCAGCAAACCCTTAGCTTTGAACAGGCGCAGGATGGCTACCTTGAGGTGGCGCAGAACCTTGCCGATATGGCCTTTGTGCTGTTACTCGAAACCGATCTAGCTGCAACGGCTGGTTCCCAAACCATTGCCTTGTGGCTGGAGATGGGAGGCGAAGATCCTCAACTATTGGCAGAGCGCATTGGCGAGGAGTGGCTAACCCTTTTACAATTGCCTTCCATGGGGGCTAGTCTAAACAATCCCATGGAGTTTGTGCAAGCTCACAATACCCTGCTACAGCAAAAGGCGCAGCAGCAATTTGGTGAGCTACAAAGCATCTCCGATGTTCAGTCAGCTTGTGTGCATACCATGGCACTAGCACTGCACCTTTCCCGCGCAGTAGGCGCAAACCCCGCTACACTAGCAAGCCATTGGGCTGAGGTGGCTAGGGGGAATGGGGTGTAGATAAGTTTGGTCTAAATGTTTTTGCATTGATTTTCCTTTCAAAAAAAAGAAATCAAGGTGTAGTTATGAAATATTTTCCAGTAAATTTGTAACCATTGTGTAAGGTTTAATAAGATGGTTATGAAAGATTATCTGTCCCTATCCGAAGCCGCAGAAGTTATAGGAAAGAGCAAGGAAACCCTACGAAGGTGGGATAGGGAAGGTATTTTAGTTGCTGCCAGAGAGCCTGGTTCTAACTATCGTTTATACAAGCGCTCTGATGTTCAATTGTTTTTAGGTTCGTTTTTTATGGAAGAGGTTGATGAAAAGCCAAATTTCGAAAAAACCGAAAGGGAGTTTACCGTTCTTGAACTATTTGCAGGTGCGGGCGGTTTGGCTGTTGGGTTAGAAAAAGCAGGTTTAAAGTGTGTGGCTTTAAATGAGATTGATAAGTGGGCTTGTCAAACCCTTCGTGTTAACAGGCCGCATTGGAACGTTTTGGAGGGAGATGTAAAGGATTTTGATTTTACTAAGTATAGCAATCAGGTTGATGTTGTTACAGGTGGGTTTCCATGTCAGGCATTTAGCTATGCTGGAAAAAAACTGGGGCTAAATGATGCCAGAGGGACTCTGTTTTATGAGTTTGCTAGGGTAGTAAAAGAGGTTAAGCCACTTATTTGCATTGGTGAGAACGTAAGAGGTCTTTTGAGTCACGAAAAGGGGAAAACCTTAGAGGGTATGATATCTATTCTTGATGAAATTGGCTATAGAGTTGTGCCTGTTAGGGTGCTAAAAGCGCTTCAGTTTAGGGTGCCTCAGAAACGTGAACGGCTAATACTCGTAGGTATTCGTAAGGATATTACTGCTGATTTTGAATACCCTAAGCCTCATAATCGAATTTACAATCTAGCAGATGCTCTAAAAAAGGGCGATTTGTTTGATACAGATGTTCCTGAATCTGTTGGGGCAAAATATCCGAAATATAAAAAGGATGTTCTCGATTTAGTTCCACCAAAAGGCTACTGGCGCGATTTACCTGTTGATCTGCAAAAGCAGTATATGGGCGGAAGCTATTATTTGGGAGGAGGCAAAACGGGTATGGCTCGTAGAATTGGATGGGATGAGCCATCATTAACCCTAACCTGTAGCCCTGCACAAAAGCAAACGGAGAGGTGTCATCCTGATGAAACGCGCCCTTTTACGGTTAGAGAGTATGCCCGCATACAAACATTTCCCGATGATTGGACTTTTGCAGGGCCTATGGCGCAGCAATATAAGCAAATAGGTAATGCTGTGCCTGTTAATCTGGCTCAGGAAGTTGGGTATTCAATAGTTAAGTTTCTAAATAAGTGTTATAGGCAGAGTTAACCTTCTATTTGTACTTCTGCTCAATTTCCTTGGCTAGTTCTTTAATAGTATTCTCAACAACTTTGCTTGCATCAACCTCAAGGGCAACCTCACCAATGGCATCAATTAGCTCAAAGTAGAAATCCTCTTTGCCAGTTAGCCTATGCCAAAAATCTTGCCCAATATAAACAGGGTAGTTGTTGCTTATTTTCTTGTAGTGGGAGCTTAACTCTGCTTCGTCGCCATAAATAACTCCAACAATCATATCGTTAATGCCTATGTTAAGGTTGTTGGTTCGGGCAAGGTTTCTTACTCCGTTAAAGTGATTGATGATTGTGGTTACATCATCAAAATTTATTGTATTTGGACCTGCTTTTAACTGACAGTACTTTTTTCTTCCATCTATTGCATCAATAAACTCAATGTCAATGCCCTGTGTTGTAGAACCTAGTCCTTGGAATAGGCTGCTTATTAGGCTTTGAATCTTCATGCCAAACGATGTGGTTATTGATGACCCTAATACCCTGGGAAGAACTAAAGCTTTTGCAATGCTCTCTGGGTTGTCGTTACCTGTAAGGAAGTTTGCCAAATACTTGAAAAGAAATGGGTTTACATTGTATTCCGATAGGTGGCTTGCTTTTTTGCATGCTTTGTCAATGTGGTTTTGTACTATCTCTTCTCTAAAAAAGGATTTTGCGTTTTCTAGTATCTGTTTTCTATGCTTATTATCCATAATTCAAGGGTTCTTATGATATGTTGACGAAAGTTCAAATTTTCTATAATCAAAAGATGTTGTTCTGTACTCAAACGCATTTTACAAAAAAAACGGGCTACCAAAGCAGCCCGTTTTCTTTTTAGCGTTTAGCAGCTTATCTGCGTTCAATATCGCGGTTCATTTCCATAATGTCAACGCTATTGGAGTAATCGCCAATTAGGTGCTTGCAAAAGTAGTCGCTCATTAGCCAGAAGTAGTACTCGGTCATGTCGCCATAGCCGTGGCGCTGGCCAGGGAACATAAAGAAGTCGAAACGCTTGTTGGCGCGTATTAGCGCATTTGCCATGCGGATGGTGTTTCCTGGATGCACGTTATCGTCAATCTCGCCAGTAGTTAGCAACAGGTGTCCCTTTAGGTTTTTAGCCAGTTCGGAGTTGGTGGCAATGCTGTACTCAAACGACGCTTTACCTGCGGTATCAACAACCTCCTTTACCCCATGGTGCTTCTCGCTCCACCAGCGGTTGTAAATGTTGTTCTCGTGGTTACCCGCGTTGGATACGGCAACCTTAAAGAAATCGGGGTAAACCAGCATTGCTGCGGTTGACATAAATCCGCCACCCGAGTGGCCTGTAATACCCACTTTGTTTATATCGATGTAGTTGTGGCGGAAAGCCAATTGCTCAACAGCCGCTTTTTTATCGGCAATACCGTAGTTGCGTAGGTTACCGTAGCCATAGTTGTGGTACCATTTGGAGCGGCTTGGATGTCCCCCGCGGTTACCTAGTGTAATAACCACAAAGCCAAACTGGGCAAGGCGGTCAACCCTATCCATACGTGCCGAGAACGCTTTGTTTACAGCCTCGGTTTGTGGGCCTGGGTAAACGTACTCAATAATGGGGTAAAGCCTTGTTGAGTCGAAGTTAAAGGGCTTGTACATTACGCCGTAAATATCGGTAATGCCATCGGCAGCCTTAACCTTGAATGGCTCTGGGAACTTGTAACCTGCTTGGAACAGCTGGCTAAAATCGGCCTCCTCAAGCTTAAGCACTACGTTTCCCTGCGCATCCATTAAGTCCGATTTTGGGACAGTGTTTACCCTTGAGTAGTTGTTCACAAAAAAGCGCTTGCTATCGGCAAGTGATATGCTGTGGTTAAAATCGCCACGGTTAAGCAGCTTTAAGCCTGTTCCATCAAAGTTAATGCGGTAAAGGTGCTCGTAGTATGGATCCTCGTTTGGCTCAAGACCGTTGGCGGTGAAGTATAGCACGCGGTTAGCCTCATCAATACCCTCAATGCTCTCGCAGTGGAATGGGCCAGAGGTAATTTGGTTCTTTAGCTTGCCGTTGCCATCGTATAGGTAAAAGTGAGCCCAGCCATCGCGCTCCGACCAGTGAATAAGCTCCTTGCCGTTGTTAACTAGTCCTAGTGGGCGGGTTTCAACATAGGTGTTTAGGCGCTCTTCTATTAGGGTGGTTACTTTACCAGTGTATGGATCTACCTCGCAAATGTCAATACGCTTAAGGTCGCGCGATGTGCGTGAGATGTAGAACTTATCTGCTGTTTCCGATAGCCAACGGCGGGCAACATAATCCTCGTCCCTATCCGATTGTTTCCAAGGAGCAGATAGTGCATAAATGGTTTGGTCGGGGAATGCGGCCGCATCAACCTTAATTATGGTATCCTTGTCTATGTGTACTACAAGTTGCTCGTAAATGGGAGCTTCCTTCTCACCGGGCATATGGTACTTGTAGCTTTCAATTGTTGGGCGAGGTGTAGAAAGGGTTTTGATTACCCATAGCTCCTTAACCTTGCGCTCGTCGCTGCGGGTTAGGGTGAACATTTTAGAGTCGGGCGACCAAAGAATCCAAGCCCTTTTGCGGTCGTTTTTGGTTTTCTCCTGCTCTACGTTGTCGCCTTCACGACCAACCCCATAGCTGTAGTCTAGCTCACCATCAAAGGTTAGCTGGTGCTCAACAATAGTGGTATCCTTCTCGTTTTTTAGTGCCTTCTCGTAATCGGTCTTGTTTATCCAGAATAGGTTGTCGTTTTTAGAAAAAACAACCTTCTCGCCATCGGGAGAAATGTTTGCCCACTCAGGGCGCTCCTTAGGTTTTTTGTAGTCGTCAAGTTTAACAACCTTACCTGTTGCGATGTTGTACTCAAAGAACCAGGTTTTTTTATCGGGCTTCCCGTTTTTCTTTCCCTTCTTCCCTTTTTCGGTCATGTCGCCTTCCTCGTCGTCCTTCTTATCCTCATCAACAAGGGTGCTTTTCACCTCAAAGCGGATGGTGTTCTCACCATCAAGGAACTTGATGTTTTTTATGGGTAGATGCTTTGCATCGAATGGATCGCCAGTTAGCTTCGATACTTCGGCGGCTATCTTCACATTGTCGAAAAGTACACGCTTCGATTTTTTTGCTGCATCAACAATGTAGTAGGTTTTACCTTGGCTGGTTTCGTATTCGTACCAGAACCTATCGCCCGATTTTAGCCAGTGCGCATCAACATCGGTACTAAAAACCATTGTGCGAAGCTTGTTGGGGGAGAATTGCGAAGGCAGCTGGTAGTTTGCCTGCGTAATAGGAGCGTTTTGCGCTGCTATAGTGCCACCCCATAGTAGCCATGTAGCCAGTGCAATACCAAGAAATCTTTTCATGCAGTTACAATTTAAGAGAGTAGGATATTGTAAATATTCTCTTAGATACAATGTTTTGGTGCAGGTTTAAATGCAATTTGGCGTTAAACGGGTGTTTAAATTTGGATGGAATTTGCATAAATGGGGTCTGCTCCTTTTTGTGCGCTATAAGTATCTGATGACCAATTTTGTGATGAGATTGATTAATACGCTGCAAAAAAATGGGCATAAACATAAAATATACGGAATAATGCAGCAGTTTCTATGGGTGGCATCTTTTTTTTGACGAAAGTTGATTTTTAAACTTAAGATAAATAGGCTTTTATATTATTAAGTACCCAACGGAGGCTACTAGTTTGGAGTTGCCTTAGAATGATTATAAATTAAAAAAATGATGTGTCATAACTTGACACGGGTTGCTTACCCACGTAAATTGCGCAGGAATTTTAACCCAATTTAACTAAACTTAAAATTTACCATGAGAAATTTCTACCGCCTACTTTTGGTGTTCCTCCTGTTGGCAGCGATGCCCGTAAAGGAATCTATGGCTGTATCGGCCTATCCAGAGCCGATTAAGTACAAACAACCCGATGGTTCTGTTATAACCATAGTGATGCAGGGTGATGAGCGCGTTAAGTGGGCTCAGACCATTGATGGGTATACTGTAATGACCACAAAAGATGGTTTTTATGAGTATGCAAGATTGGATAGCAAGGGCGATTTAGTGCCTTCTGGTATTCGTGTTAGCGATGTTGATAAGCGTGCTTTTGCTGAGAAAAGTTTTATAGCAGGTGTATCAAAAGGTCTATTGTATAGCGATAGCCAAGTTGCTATTATGAAGGGTATGTGGGAAACAGGAGTTAAGGAGAGCCAAAAGGCGTTCCCTACCACTGGTAACCGCAAGCTTGTTTGTATTCTTGTTGGCTTTAAGGATAAAGCCTTTACCAAAACACAAGCAGAGATAAACAACCTCTTTAATCAGGTTGGTTATAGTACTGGTGGTGCCACTGGTAGTGTTAAGGATTACTACAACGAGAACTCGTACGGACAGTTTAACCTTACCGTTGATGTGTTTGGCCCATATACAGCAAGCCAAAACATGTCGTACTACGGTGGAAACGACTCTTATGGCAACGATGCTCGTCCCCGCGAGCTTGTTACCGAGGCCATTAATATGGCAGACGGTTCTGCTAACTTTGCAAATTACGATAACGACGGCGACGGTTCTGTTGATGGCGTTTACGTTATTTATGCGGGTTATGGCGAAGAAGCTGGTGGTGGTACCAATTGTATCTGGGCTCACGCATGGAGTATTCCTACCCTTACTAAGGACGGAAAATATATCTCTAAGTACTCTTGCTCTGCAGAGCTAAGGGGTAACTCTGGTAGCACTCTTACTGCTATTGGCGTTATTTGCCACGAATTTGGTCACGTACTTGGTGCTCCCGATTACTACGATACAAACTATGCAACGGGTGGTGAGTTTCAAGGTACTGGCTCTTGGGATATGATGGCCTCTGGTTCTTGGAACAACAATGGAGTAACTCCTGCTCATCATAATGCATTTACTAAGTGTATGATATATGGTTGGGCAACTCCAACAACGCTTACTTCTGCTACTAATGTTACGCTTAATAACGCTGCGGAGTATAGCAATAGCTTCTACCGTATTAACACTACAACCAGCGGTGAGTATTACATAATTGAAAATCGCGAAAAGCATAAGTTTGATGCGTATGTTCCTGGTAGTGGTATGATGATTTACCATGTACATAGTGGTGTTATGTCTGCTGCGTCGTCAAATAACATCAACGCTACTTATCCACAAAAGATGTATCCAGTATGTGCTAGTGCTACTACTAATCCTGGTTCTACATCATCAACCTACGGTTCTATTAACTCTGCAGGTTGCCCTTGGCCAGGTACTAGCAATAAAACATCGTTTACCGATGCTACTACACCTAACATGAAATCATGGGCAGGAGCAAATACTGGTAAGCCTATTACCAATATTGCGCGTAATGCAACGGCTAAAACTGTTTCGTTTAGCTTTATGGGTGGTGGTACAACCAATCCTCCATCAACCCCAAGTGGCCTATCAACCTCAGCCATAACCAGCAGCAGCGCTACGCTAAGCTGGAGCGCAGCCACAGGCGCCACCTC